>NZ_JAKKRM010000001.1:0-720643 GCF_025654295.1 Shewanella sp. SM23 | reverse complement strand
GCATTGGCACATCGAGAACCTGCAACACTGGGTGCTTGACGTCACTTTTAGGGAAGACTGTTCAAGGATTGGTGACCGTGAAAACGCGAAGAAGATGGCGCTATTTCGTCGTATCGTGCTGAACCTTTTAGAGCAACATCCGCTAAAAGCCAGCAAACCAACCAAGATGAGAAAGGCTGCATGGAATGGCGATTTTAGGAGCGAGATTTTCTTTGGTTAAGAGATTTAACAAAGCTTAATCCCGCCCTGTACACCCAATATCATGACCCACTTATTTATTTACTAAACGGTTTTGTTTCTCAAATCAATTGCAAGCAAGTTTTCATCCCTTTACACATCAGGGTGAGATCGCGAACAATTTTCAGCCATTAAAACGGGCATACTTCTCAATTTAACGGCTTTGTGAGCTTATATTCTCTTTTGCCGAGACACGATCATGAGCCTTCATTCCCTTACCAAGCACTTTGAACTTATTGAAGACCACCGACAGGCCGCCAAAGTGACTTATCCCTTGTTCGATGTGTTGTTCCTAACCGTGGTGGCGGTCATCAGTGGCTCTGAGGGCTGGGAAGATATTGAAGACTTTGGCCATTGCCACTTGGAATTACTGAAGAAGTATGGTGATTTCAGTAAAGATATTCCTGTTCATGTGTACTGGTCAACCCAAACTGGCTTTGTTTCCTAAATCGAGTCAGCGAACAAAACTCTCATCATTGTTCAAATATCAAGCTACATAGTGGGTTTCAGGCATACCTAGCCCAGTAAGCTTGTTCAAAGCCCTAATCATCGCGTAAGTTTCTCCCACCTGAGCGTTATAATTCCGCATGCTCAACGTCTAGCAGTTGTTTTATCCTGTACATGGCGGTTTCTGAGATTGAACGGCGATGATAACCATACCGTTTTTTCCATTGCTTATTTGAGCCATGAAGCTGTTGCCAACTGACGGCTAAGTTTCGTGGATGCCCTTGTTCCCATAGTGCAGCACCTTCCCTAGGTGGAATGAGCACTAAAGCGCGTTTTCGACGAACGGCTTCGTGACAGGCTTTCGTGTCGTAAGCACCATTACCCGAGATATTGCGGATTTTTCGATGGGTTTGCTTAAGTAAATTGGGCATCACTTCAGCGTCTGTTACACCTGATAAACTGAGTTCTGCGGCAATAATTTCATGGCTATGTGTATCTACGGCAATATGCAGTTTACGCCACACTCGGCGCTGTCCATCTGTACCATGTTTCTTCACTTTCCACTCACCTTCGCCATAGACCTTCAAGCCTGTCGAGTCGATAGCTAAGTGCTCAATGGCGTCGCGAGTCTTGGTTTTAAAAGCAATATTGACCGTTTTCGCGCGTTTACTGATGCAGGTGTGCGGGCAAGATAATGGGATGTCACCCAGTTTAAGCACCGAATTGATGAAGCCCTGTAAGGCTCGCAGTGGCATAGAGAAAATACGCTTAACCATCAACGCAGTGGTAATGGCTAAGTCGCTAAACACTTGAGGGCGACCTTTCTTGGGCTGCTCGACTTTGGCTTTCCACTTAGCAATTGCATCCTCATCAATCCAGAAGGTAAGTGAACCGCGGTTGATTAAGGCTTGGTTGTATTGCTTCCAGTTGGTTGTTTTATAGTGAGGTTTTGACACGGTTGATGGGTAAGTTGATAGGCGATGCCGATCAGATCTACGGCTACGGCTACGGCTACGGTTTTAGTTCAACCTATTTAGGAAACAAGGCCACCCAAACTGGACACTTTTAGTTGAGAATTTTCAAACTCTACAGGTGACAGAGCGTCATTAGCAGAATGAAGCCGCTCCAAGTTGTAATATTTCATGTAAACCGTCACATCTTGCTTCATAAACTCCCTTGTTGGTTGATTAACTTTAAAAATCTAATCGTGTTTCAAGCTACCAAAGAAACGCTCAACAACAGCATTATCCCAACACGCACCCACATCACCCATGCTGGCTCGGATACCATAGCTCAATAGCAGCCTACCGAATTGCTTACTGGTATATTGCGAGCCTCGGTCACTGTGGAATACCAGCCCTCGCGCTGGTTGTCGCAGGTTGTAGGCTTTTATTAATGCCTTAGATATCAAATCTGTGGTCATGCGTTTATCTATGTGCCATCCCACAATCCGGCGTGAATATAAATCCATCACCACAGCCAAATACATCCAGCCTTCACCCGTCTTTAAATAGGTCACGTCACCCGCCCAAACCTGATTAGCCGATACTGGATTAAAGTTCATGTTTAACAGGTTATCTGCCACTGCATCTGAGTGTTTCCGCTGCGTAGTCACCTTGTAAGCACGTCGCTGGGCTGCTTTGAGTCGAAGGCGGTGCATAATTTTACGAACGAAATAGCGACCAACCTGGTAGCCTTCCTTGCGCAATTTTTCACCATTTCACGATTCCCTAAGCTGCCTCGACTTTGCTTAAATAACTGTCGAACAAGGCGATAAAGCTTCAGTGTTTCAAGGCTTATCACGTTTGCAGGGCGTTTATGCCAATCGTAATAGCCTGATTTACTTACACTCATTACTCGACATAACAGTGCTATGGGAAGCAGGTGAGATTGCAGTTTGATGAAACGAAATCTTACTTCATTTCTCTCGCAAAGAAGGCGCTTGCCTCGGCGTGCCCCTTGGGTATTTTTAGAATTTCTTTCTCCATGCGTAATTCTTTGTTTTCTCTACGCAATCACTTTAGCTCATCACGCTCAGACTCTTCTAAGGTGATACCTTGTTGCAGGGCTTGGTGTTTTTCTTTCCAGTTTTAAAGCAGGCTCGTGCTAACTCCAAGAGACTTTGCCGCATCGGCAACGCTATAACCTTGCTCTAGCACCATCAAGACGGCTTCATCTTTAAATGCCTGCGGATAACTCTTATGTGATTTTTTCAGACTCATATAGACCTCTTAATTTATTGACCATACTGTCTCAAAATTAAGTGTCCGATGGGATTAGACCAGAACAACCTATTCGATTAATGCCCAGCGAAAAATTGTCTCCTTTACCGGATATTTGTCTCTTTTGCGTACTTCCTTTCCAAGTCTAACAATTGATAGCACTGTCCGCTTTCTCACCGTATTGGCTTGAAAATATCTTTGCCATCCAAGGTGTTGTGCCGCTAACCCAATACACCACAACACGATTTCAGCCAGCATAGAGATGAGCAACAATACATCATATCGCTTTGGACAACGGCTGCGGCTTTGTCTGAGGCCCATGCCATATTGCGGACTTTTTAAATCGCGGAAGGTTTCTTCAATTTGCATTAGCTTAGCATATAAATCGACGACCTTTGAAGGGCCAAAGTAGTCTGGCGGTAAATTTGTTGCGAGTAGCCAAGGCTCTTTACTCCCTAAGCTGTAACTCTTTTGTGCAGTGTGATTTCGCCCAGCCTTAGAAGAACGTTTATCCTTACGCAGCTTAGGTTTAGCTTTAAACAAGTGCAGGCAACATTGTAACGGAGACTTGCGCGCTAACTTGACGCTACCTATGTATTTCGCGGTTTAATTCGCTTTAGGGTAGAGGGATTTATTTGACTGCCATGATGTTTGGCCCTTGAGCATAAAACTGACATCACCGCGAACTCGACCTAGCCAAAACCAGCCATGGCGCTCGACTTCCCTAAACCAAGTATTGCGATAACCTGCATCGGTGACGATGAGCGGGCAGCATCCTGGTGGCAATACGTTAGCAAGCTCAGCTAAGAAAGCGTTATGACTGCGTGGGGCATTGTAATCTTCAAACAGAAAAGTGCGTTCGTACAACGTAATGGAGCGACCTTTAACACTGATTGATGCGCGTAAGGTCATCATTCGCAGTTGTTCGCGCACATCAGACCAATCCACAAGAATAATGGGCATCGGATTTGAGCCGCAGAGATACTGTGCATGCCATTGATAAATAGCGAACTTATCTTTGACAACATGTAGATTTCCGAGCAGTCGGTCAATACGCTTGATATTGTGTTTTGGTGCAACGTTACCCGTTATGTTCCGTCCTAACTGGGTTAACGAGAGTTGATTGCCATCGAGTAAAGACTCAGTAGCAACCATCAGAGAATTAAGGCGTTTTTGGTGTATTTGAGGGCATTGTTTTTTGAGTAAATCGTGTAATATGTCGATATCACGCATGATGTTGGATCTAGTAGGTTTTTGGCGAAATTGATTAGATCAAACAGCATCATGCGTGTCTACTTATTTGAATCCCATCGAATTTATCTGGGGATTCGCTAGCAAACTTCGTAGAAAGGTGTCAATTTAACACACATAATGGCCCAACTTACAACTCGAAAGAATATTCTCATTGTATTTCAATTGGATAAACAAAAAACTATAACGGCATATATTTTGTATATTAACAGTCAAACTTACTGCTCTGACTTAAAGGTGGCATATGCACCAACTCGAACTTATTGATGAACCCAGCCAACAACCGTCCGAACTTTCACAAAGTAAATTACCCGGTGACATAGCCATGTGGCTAGTGATCATGATGGAGCTGACTGTATTTGCATTATTTTTTATCGGCTTTGCAGTAATGAAGCGTTTAGAACCAGATATGTTTCTACAAGGCCAACACACAATCCACATCACCATCGGCCTAGGTTGTACCTTGAGCCTATTGCTCAGTAGCTATTTGGTGGCCTTGGCACTTAATGAAGCAAAACGAGGCAATAACGCTAAAGTAGCCAAGTTACTCCGTGGCAGTTTATGTTTGGCTTTTGTTTACCTTATAGCTAAAAGTTATGAATATACCTTGTTGATTAATGATGGTTTTGATCTATCTACCAATGACTTTTTTACCTTGTATTTCTTGATCACTGCATTCCACTTTATGCATGTGATATTAGGTTGTGGCATTTTATTTTATTTACTTCAACAAAGCCGCAAGCAATTTTACGGACTGAATGAGCATCAAGGGTTTGAAGCCGCTGCTGCTTACTGGCATATGGTTGATTTAGTGTGGGTTTTAGTATTTTTCTTAATTTACATTGCCCACTAAGGGTAATAGTTATCCATTTATGATGATTAGAGGACGGGAACTTATGCCGTTATTTCAAAAAAATATTAAATCGATACACTTAGCTGCCATTATCTTAATTGGATTAACTTGCCTAACGACGGCAATCAGTTACTCCCCCGTCATTCTTAGGTTTTCCAGCCCACTCTCATTAATAGACATCAACCCTTCGGTACGATTGTTCAGCATCATTATTATTGTTTTAATGACCATGATTAAGGGCATAAAGATTGTTGATGTGTTTATGGAGATGCGAGATACGCCGAAACAATGGCGCCGATTTGCCTTAAGTTATCCCATTATTATCCCGCTTGTGCTCGCTTTAATCCTCTATCTTTAAAAGGCTAGCATAGGTTTGATATTCGAGATTTGAAAGATAAACTCAGTTCGCCGTTAAGTCGCTACAAATATATTTGTGCAACTCCTCACAGTTTATTCGGTACTAACAAGACAAAAACACCAATGTTGATATATTGACAACATTAATTTAGCTTTTGCCTAATTTGTTGTCAATATTCCCCGTTGGAGCCCGTCATGTTAGAGCAAACTTTACTGGATATCGCCTTAGATCTCAGCCAAAGCATACCCCAAAAAGCCCTTTATCAACGCTTTATGACCGCGGTCAATCAAGTGATGCCCTGCGATGCCGTAGCGCTACTAGAATATCAAGGTAATGAATTAGTCCCTGTCGCCGTTGATGGGTTACTACCAGAAGTGCTCGGAATGGGTTTTGCTCCCCATGAACATCCTCGACTTGAGACTATTATGGGCTCAAGGCACCCTATTCGTTTTAATGCCGATTCAGAGCTTGCCGATCCCTATGATGGTTTCTTAGTGATTGACCCCAAAAGAGTGCTTGATGTTCATGCTTGCATAGGTTGTGGTCTGTACGTGGAAGATTCACTCGTAGGGGTACTCACTTTAGATTCCCTCAACGTTGGAGCGTTTGATAGCATCAGTGATATTAGCATCGCCACTTTAGCTGCACTTGCCGCCGCGACGATACGTAATGTTAATTTACTCACGAGACTAGAGTCCCAAGAAGAATATCGACTCAAAGAAAGAGAAACCTCCTTTAATCAAAAGCCATTAAAGAAGTCCGACTTTATTGGTGAAACGCCCTGTATGATGGCCCTTAAAGATGATATTCGGATTGTCGCTAATTCAGACCTGTGTGTATTAATCAGTGGCGAAACGGGGGTAGGTAAAGAAGTTGCCGCTCGCAGCCTGCACGCGCAATCTAAACGTAAGCAGCAAATTTTTGTACAATTAAACTGTGCAGCCTTGCCTGAAACATTGGCAGAGAGTGAGCTATTTGGTCATATTAAAGGCGCCTTCACCGGAGCCACTAAAGACAGAATGGGCAAGTTTGAATTAGCCCACCAGGGCACACTATTTTTAGATGAAGTTGGGGAATTATCCCTCGGATTACAAGCTAAATTATTACGATTTATCCAAGAGGGCGAAATCCAACGCTTAGGGCTAGATCGAAATATCCATGTAGATGTGCGCATTATTGCTGCCAGTAATCGTAATTTACTGAATGCGGTTGATGAAGGACGTTTTCGTGAAGACTTGTATTATAGACTTTGTGTTTATCCACTCCATGTACCGCCACTTCGCGAACGTCCAGATGACATTCCTCTACTTTGCGGTAATATTTTAACCCATTTTAAACACAAAATTGGCTTAAGCCATGCCAAAAGCATCCGCCTTAGTGCAGAAGCAATGCAAACTTTACTTGCCTATTCATGGCCAGGAAATGTCAGGGAATTACAGCATGTATTGATGCGCGCAGCGCTTAAAGCCAGCGCTGAAAGTAAAGGAGTTATCATTGTTCAACGTCATCATTTAAGTTTTACAAGGGAGCGATTTAACTCAACAGCAACTTTCAATGCGGCATCAATGGTAACTTCCAGCACATCGCCAAAAACATCCAATAACGATGTATCGTCACCCTTAATAAGCTCACCTGATGAAGTGTCATCAACTGCTGCAAGTACGATATTAGATACAGCATCGTTCACTAACGAGACGCAACTCTCGCCACGCGTGGATACAACGCATTCCTTTAATGATTTAGTAGCAGATTTTCAACGCCAAGTTATACGCCAAAGTCTTGAGGATAATGATCAAGTCTGGGCTAAAGCCGCGCGGCAACTACAACTTGATAGAGGAAACTTACATCGTCAAGCTAAACGTCTAGGGCTAATCGTATAATGCACGACGGTAACATAAATGCATGGCGATAACGTAAACGCACACTAACTCAATTTACATATGGTCTTTACTTTACTCAAATATAAATAAGTAAAGACTGTTAAATAGTCTAAATATTATCAATAACTAAACTATCAACAATCTATTTGTTAATAATAAAAACAACTCAGTGTAATCAGCCCAAGCATGAGCACTAAAAAGCCTTTCATTATTCTCACGGGCCAACCTTGAGTGTGCTTAAGTCCCATAAAATAATCGATAACTAAAGTCCCCTTGCTAAGCACTATCCCTGCTACCAGCAATACACTGAGTTGGTTGATATGCACTAAGTGTTCACCCTCCACCTTTTGCTGCGGCCCTTCTGCCAGTAAAGTACTAAAAAGCGTTAATACCACCAAGGTCAACCACACCATTACAGGCCAATGGTTACCCTTAAAAACCGAGGCTAGTCGGAGATTAAGGCGCTTAATAAAACGGTTTGCCATACAATTAGCCTCAAATAAACTCAAGATAATCAGTGTTGAACGAATACTGTTAATTACGCTGCTTATCCAAAACGCAAGTTAATTATATGGCATTTTTCTATCATCACTATGCAATCAATGTAAAACGTATAAGAGCGGAAAGATGACAATCCAGACTAAATCAATCATATGCCAGTAGGTCGCCGCACTTTCTAACCCCTCGTGATTATTCGCATCATAAAAACCCAGTGCGGTAAATATCGTCACCACACTTATGGTAGCCATACCAATCAATACATGTAGTAAATGATTGAAACCAATGTAATAGTAACCCGCAATAAAGTAATCATCCCTTAGATTAATACCGAGCGCGCCATTGCGGTGATACTCCAAAAATTTCACCACACAATACAAGCCGCCTGCGACTATGGTTAAAAGCAACCAATGAATAGTGCGCTTGATATTGCCTATTTTGATAGCCGCCATCGCTTTAACAATACATAAACTACTGCTGAGTAAAATAAGGGTATTACTAAGGCCAGCAAGAGTGCTGAGCTTTTGCGGCCCTTGGCTAAAATCCGCAGGGAAATAAGCTTTGGCAACCAAAAATAACACAAAAAATAAGCCAAACTCGGTTAGCTCAGCGTAAATAAATACCCATACCGCAAGCAAGCCAGGAGCCTTACGTTCGCTTGTGTGTGTGACTATCGAGTTTTGACTAATCTCAGCATCATATTGATTAGCCAAACCTTCGGATTCAACACTTAAATCAAATTTAGCCATAGTGTTAGTCATGCTATCGACTTAAAAATGTGCATTAACAAGCTTTGATAAAGCCTTAATTGTTTCAGGCTCATCAGTTAGTGGCTCGATAATACAATGCAAACAGGCTATTTGTGCATGACATCCACTGGACATCATTTTCGCGGCATAAATCAATAACCGTGTAGATACCGCTGCCTTTAAATCAATATCACTTAAGCGACGAATATCAGCGCCTAATTTGACTAAAGTGTTCGCAAGTTCAAGCTTAATTCCGGCTTCATGCACCAGAATATTTGCTTCGTTTTCTGGGTTTGGATAATCAAAAGACATAGCAACAAAACGCTGACGAGTGCTGGGTTTAAGCCCTTTCATCATATTTTGATAACCTGGGTTATAGGACACCACTAACATAAAATCTTTATGGGCTTTAATGACTTCTCCAGTGCGCTCAAGATGAAGCTCGCGGCGGTGATCCGATAGCGAATGCAGTACTACCGTAGTGTCTTTGCGGGCTTCAATAATTTCGTCTAAGTAACAAATTCCGCCATGGCGTACGGCCCGTGTTAACGGACCATCTTGCCAAAAAGTGCCGTCAAAACTGACTAAATGACGCCCAAGCAAATCTGCTGCGGTTAAATCATCATGGCAAGATACGGTCACTAATTCACGACCAAGGTTATGTGCCATATATTCCACAAAGCGGGTTTTACCGCAGCCGGTAGGACCCTTGATGAGTACCGGTAAGTTATGTTCTTTGGCAAAATTAAAAATCTCGACTTCGTTATCTTGAACTTGGTAGTAACAACTGTTGGTATCTTCGGTCATAACAGGCTCTCTTATCACGCAAAAATAGATAAATTAAATCAAAGGGAATTAGTGCATCGCAGTAAGATGTAGATAAATTTTAGGTAGTACTCGCGGTAACTCGCTGGCATTGCTCACAATAGAAAACCCATGATGCCCAAAAAGATATGGGAGATAATCATGGCCTTTTTTATCAATAGTGACACAATAAGGCACTAAGCCTAAAAGTTTAGCTTCAACAATGGCTTGGCAAGTATCTTCAATACCATAACGACCTTCGTATTTGTCTAAATCGTTAGGTTTACCGTCTGTAATAATTAACAATATTTTATTGGCTCCGCCTCGTTCTGCCAGTAATTGGCTAGATTGTCGAATCGCGGCGCCCATACGGGTGTAGTAGCCAGGTTCGATACGGGCAATACGGCCTCGGACATGATCACAATGCGGCATATCGAAATTTTTAAGGATGTGATAGCGCACATGTTGGCTACGCACTGATGAGAAACCATATAATGCAAACTCATCACCAAGGCGAGCCAGCGCCTCGCTAAAAACTATTAAGCTGTCACGGATAACATCAATTACCCTTTGCTTATCATCAATATAGGCTTCTGTTGATAGAGATAAATCAGCCAAAATTAAACAATTCACATCTCGATTCTGTCGCTGGGTATCAATATAAAAAGCTTGTTTGCTGGTATCTTTTACAGGCAAAGCATAGTCATCTAGCCAAGCGTCGAGATCAATTTCGTCACCACTTTTTTGAGCTTTTCTGCGGTATGGCGTTAACCCTAAATGCGCAAAAAGCGCCAATATATCTTGGCTTAACTTTTTATATTCGCTGGATAACGCAATGGGTTCAACCTCATCACTAATCATAGTTTGCAGCACGCACGCGTCATCAACCAAGCGTTGCTGTTTATAGTCCCATTCGGGTAATAAAATACCTTCGCCTAAACGTAAATCATCTTGGGCGGCTGCGGGTAAATCTAAGTCAAAACGGATCCGGGCAGCACTCGCCTTACGGTGTCGCGATAAACTAATAATATCGAGATCTTTTGCAATTTCGGTAATATCGGTATCGTCATCCTCATCACTTTGACAACGATCTAGATTGATTTGCTCAGTCCACGTCATCAAAGCTTCAGCTTGAAAAATCAGTAGTCCATCGGTTTTACGATTATCATCAACATATTGTGCTTTTTTACGTTGATCAATTTCCTGCACTTCACCCGCTTTACGCTTGGGTTGGGTTTTATTTTTTTCATCCGCTGGCTCAAAATCCGCACCTGCGCCTTGAGTTATTAGCGGTGGATAAAGCCACAGTGGCACAGGCAACACATCTTTATGGCTATGGGGGTATTTATCCATAGCTCCGGGGATTTCGATTACTGTTGCAATGGCTTTTTCTGCTAGCGTTAACCCATCCTTTTGATTGAAGAAATCACGGTTAAAAAACTCAGTCGCTTTTGTTTTAGTCGCCTCTTTAGCAAGTAAAGTTTCAAGCTCAAGGTTTCGCAGCCCTAACACTTCATGAGCTAACTGACTGTATATACGCCTCAGTCCAGCGTATTGAGTAATTAAGTGTCGAGTGGCTTGTTGATTGTCATTAAACCAATCGGTCATGTCTTTATAAAACAGGCCACTGCGGCTCTGTTTATCTAACTGGGCAGCTAAAGCAGTTAGCCAAAAATATAATGATTGATTAAGATCTTTTTCAGCAAATAGCGCAATAAATGGCGGGAGTCTTACACTGCGTTCGTCTTGCCAACTTAAATAAAACTGTTTATGACTGCCGGCGATTTTCTGCATCGTACTGCGACGGATATTAAGATCACGCTTTTCGGCTATTTCAAGGCTTTTAGCTCCATCACCGCCCATAGCACGGTAATAAATTAATAGTTGAGTTTGTAATTCACTGAAATGGACCTTAGCAGCGACATGGTCGGTGGTCACTTGGGATGTTAACCATTTATCCCATATTTTGCCGACGACTTCTTCCATTTCTACCTCAATAATATAATGACGAATGCTGATATTTATAATTAATTCGTTATCAATAAACAACGAAAATGCACACTCAGATTTTATAGTTTTTACTATTCGATTTTAAGTAACATTCATTAAAATTGATATAAATGAAACCTAATAAATCAACATTAAGAGTCTGATAAAAATATTGATTGATATGAATAGCGTTAAATATCGATAAATGTGGCTGCAACCTAAAGGCCGCAGCCACATTCACTATCAAATCCTTTATTCAGCTAACGTCGCATTAGCATCAGGATATTGTTTGCCATTTTTATTGGCGACTACAAAGCTTGCAAAATAAGCAGCAACGCCCACAGTAAAGAGTAAACCAAACCCAAGACGCGCAATATAGAAAGGTTTAAGCATCTCTTGTGTTGCCATAAAGCTTAATGCTTTACCGGCTTCTGGGATGCGTTGTAATGCAACTTGCCAAATTCCCGCTGCTGTTAACGCAAAGGTAATACCTAGCATGCCGATACACATTAACCAAAAACCAATTCGCTCGACTTTTTGTGCCTGCACACTGTTGCCTTGTGGGCGACCGTTCATTACTGGCATAGAGTATGAAATCATGCACATCACTACCATCGCATAGGCACCAAAGAAAGCTAAGTGACCGTGTGCAGCAGTAAGTTGTGAGCCATGTGTGTAGTAGTTAACGGGGGCTAGCGTATGCAAGAATCCCCATACACCCGCACCTAAGAAAGCCATAACCGCAGTGCCTTTAGCCCATGTGGTGGCGATCTTATTATTGTGTTCTCTACGGCGCTCTTTAACCATTTTAAAGGCAAATAACACCATCATAAAGAAAGGCACAGGCTCTAACGCGGAGAAGAAAGATCCCATCCATAACCAGTACTTAGGTGGGCCAACCCAAAAATAATGGTGCCCCATACCGATAAGCCCAGAGATCAGCGCCATCGCAATAATCACATAAAGCCATTTTTCAATGTGCTCGCGGTCGACACCTGTGACTTTAATGAGTACGAAAGCTAATAGAGCACCTAAAATAAGCTCCCATACGCCTTCAACCCACAAATGCACCACAAACCACCAGAAATATTTATCTAATGTTAAGCTGTCAGGATTATAGAAAGAGAATAAATAGAAAACGGCTAAGCCAATAAGCCCCGTAATCAGCACCATATTAATAACCGTCTTCCGGCCTCTCAATATGGTCATACCAATATTAAAAACAAAGGACAAACAGACTAATACAATACCAACTTTGGTAATGGTGGGTTGTTCTAAAAACTCACGGCCCATTGTCGGAAAGAGTTCATTTTTAGTGATCCGAGCCAGTTCAGCGTAAGGAACAAGTAAGTAACCTAAAATAGTTGCTACGCCCGCTACCACAAAAACCCAAAAAGTAATTTTAGCGAGTAATGGACTGTATAGCTCTGTTTCAGCTTCTTCAGGGACTAAAAAATAACTTGCTCCCATGAATCCAAATAACATCCAAACAATCAGGAGATTGGTGTGCACCATTCGCGCTGCATTAAAAGGAATATAAGGAAAACCGACATCACCATTGATGTACTGCAACCCCATTAATAAACCAAACAAAATTTGGCCAGCAAATAACATCATTGCAAAAACAAAATACGGTTTTGCAATTCGTTGAGATTCATACTTCATAATTCGCTCCTCTCCTTAACCTTCGACATTCGGTGGCCAATTGTTATCGTCGATCCTGGATGTCCAGATTAAAAAATCTGCCAAGTCATCGATTTCAGCATCGGTTAAGTTAAATTGCGGCATCTTACGACGTTCAGGAATAGCGAGAGGTTGAGCATTAACCCATCCACGTAGATAACTTTTAAACGCAGCTTCGTTACCCGCACCACGGCGATCAAACACGTTAGCAAGCTCTGGAGCATAATAAGCTCCCTCACCCATCAAACTGTGGCATCCGATACAGTTGTTGGTTTCCCATAAACCTTTACCTGCAATGACATGCTCTGTCAGCGCTTCCCTATGCTCTCGCTTTGGTAATTGACGGACAGTATCTACCGACAACCCCAATAACAATAACAAAAAGAAAAAGCTGCCGCCGTAATAAATATTACGAGCCATACTTTTTGTAAATTTTTCAGCCATTAACGACTCCTTGATTTGTAATTCAAACTACAATTGCAATTTTGAAAAGCAATTATCGCGCCAACCTTTAACAAATTGATTTTTATATAAAAACTAGCTTGTTACATTAGATAGTAATTAGGACGAGTCAAATTGACTACAATTACGCTGTCGATTTGATATCACTAATGGGCACTATTGAACAAATCAGTGAACTAATTGGTGTTGCCATGATCAGATCTCCTGACTCACCTTCAGGACGGCAACATGGGCAAATCAATACGTAAAATCGTTAATTGGAAGCAATACAACCAAGCGTTAGTGAACCGTGGTTCGCTCACCTTCTGGGTGGATGAAGCTGCAGTAAAAGCGTGGTACTGCCATGAGCATCATGGCGGGCGTGGACGCGGGTTTAGCTATAGTGATGTGGCGATTGAAACCGCGTTGATGGTCAAAGGCATCTTTAATTTATCATTGCGTGCGCTAGAAGGCTTTCTCAACTCATTATTTACATTGATGAATGTTCCACTAACATCACCTGATTACACTTCTATCAGTAAACGCGCTAAGACAGTCAATATCAAGTACCGCAACCCTAGTCGCGGACCGATAGCGCATGTTGTTGTCGATGCCACGGGCTTGAAAGTGTTTGGTGAAGGCGAATGGAAAACGCGCAAGCATGGCAGCGAAAAACGCCGCACATGGCGCAAGTTGCACTTAGCCATCGATACAAGCACTCACGAAGTCGTTGCAGCTGAAGTCAGTTTTGTGTCAGTAGGCGATAATGAAGTATTGCCGACCTTGCTCAATCCTTTACGGCGAAAGATAACGCAGGTATCGGCAGATGGGGCTTATGATACAAAGGGTTGTTATCAATTACTGCGACGTAAAGGCTGTAAAGCTACCATCCCACCGCGCTCAAATGCGGGGTTATGGGAAAAGGGGCATCCACGTAATGAAGCGGTAGAAGCACTGAAAGCGGGTCAACTGAAACAATGGAAAATCGATAACGGCTATCACCAGCGCTCTCTAGCAGAGACCGCCATGGGCCGATATAAACAGTTGAATAGTCCAATGCTAAGTTTACGTGATTACAATGGGCAAGTTGCAGAGGCGTTGGCTGGTGTGAAGGCGATGAACAAAGTCATTAGACTGGGTATGCCCGTTCGCCAGCAAGTTGCTTAATAGGCAGAAGTCTTGGAACGATTACGTTCTATGGAATGATTTAATCAACAACGTCCTTTAAATTCAGCGGTATGGATTTTACAAATTTGCAGTGTCGTTGATGTTGTTTCACCACGTTAAATTATTTTCCTTATTTATCCAAGATATCCAAAAGTGCAGGTACAGATCAGTTATCTTGTTTTGAACATTCCTAATTGTTGTACAATTTTCTCTGTAACTTGATTTAAATAATCTCCTTGTTGTTCTAGATCAGCACAATCGCTCGAGTTAGATCCTGAGAGTATCTTAAGAATTTCTATCTCCTTACTTACATCACCAACTAATCTGTTCACATAGCTAATATCTACGTTTCCATTGCCTTGCTCTTGCCCAATCAGTGTCAGAATTTCACTTATATTTTCACAAGCAATATTCAGTTCTAACTGGCTAGTGGCGGTATAATCTGAAAGTAAAATAATTGCGGAAGTTTGCGATTTCATCTGGCTGCCCGCATCGAGCACAGCTTTCGATATCCCAGAAATAATTTGGTTAATTTCATTTAGGCTGTCTTGTGTTGATTTGGCGAGATTTCTTACCTCATCCGCAACAACTGCAAAGCCACGACCGTGCTCTCCTGCTCGTGCCGCTTCAATAGCTGCATTTAATGCTAAAAGATTTGTTTGATCTGCGAGCTTATCGATGGCTGATACGACTCCTTCAATAGTCATTGTTTGTTCCGAAAGTTGATTGAACTTCCGTTCAAGCTGTTCATTACTTGCAATGAATGAACCTAAATCATTAACCATGGCCCCCATATTTTGGTTAGACCGCAGGAGGCCAATTTGTGTGTTTTCTACCTGCAAACGCGTCTCATCAGCTTTAGACTGTAGAGCTAATGAGGTCTTATCTAAGGTTTCGATCTGAGCGGTCAAAATACTTACTCGATTATCCTGCTCTTTGATACGACCAGAAATATTTTGAGCCTTTAATTTTAGAAGAACAGATATTTCATCAGAGGCTATGGCCTGATGTTGAATATCGATTAAAGCACCTTTTACATTTTCTCTAAATGTATTAATTACACGAAGAACTTTATCAATTTCACTGTTGTATTGGCTGTCAATTTTACAGGGTACAGAAAGATCTTTCCTTTCAAAGTTTTTCAAATAAACAGTAACATTTTTCAACGAATCTACTCCCCAAACCTTTTCGTCTATATCATGAATAATTAGAAAAACTGTTATAACGTATTGGATTATTTGCGAAAGTAAAACTTCAGTTAAAAATGTAGCATTAACAAAAAGTATAATAGCACCTAGCCAGTGGATAACCCTCATCCGAATAAATAGTGAACGCATATATTTCCTCTGTAAACCCAAACACTTTAATAAGATAACCATCTAAAAATAAATACTTAAAATTCAGACTATCAATTGTATGCAATGCAACATTTTAATGTTTACATAAGCGGATATGGTTTTGAATAAAAAAAACCTTGAATTATATCAACTCCTGCCCAGCGAACAAAGTCCGACTGTGCTTTAGTCTCGATTCCCTCAGCAACAATCAAAGCCCCTTTTGAGGAACATAACTCGATTATTTCCCTGTAAAGACTCGTTGCCCATAAATCTTCGGGAGTATTTTTTATTAGCTGTAGATCTAATTTTATGAAATCAAAATTAACTTGACTCAATCGGATAAGATTAGAGTGGCCAGCACCAAAATCATCCATCGCAATCTTAAACCCCAACTTTTGTAAATAAGAAATTTTTCCAACAACAAGTGAGTCATTAATGCTATCTTCACAAATCTCAAGCACTAGTTTCTGTTTATCTTCAGCATTTATATGTATTAATATTTCATTCCATAAACGCAAAAATAGATCATCTGAAATAATTTTACCTGATATATTTATCCATATGCTATTATTTATTTTATGATGTAAATTTTTATTTATAAAAAGGTCTGCTAGTTGCTGACAAGTCATTGCAAACATGATTTCTTTATTTTCCCCTAAAAAATCAAATAGCTTATGAGTAGGGATCGGCAAATTACTACCTTTAATAAAACCTCGTGTTAATAATTCCTGACCATAAACGGAACTAAGAGAAGACGTTATCAAATCCTGAACATACCAGTCTAATTGTGCGGTTTGTCCATAAAAAGCGAACTCAAACATTATTAACTCCAGTCAAGTTCAGGAATGAATAGATCACATCCTCTTCTTTAAGACGGGATGACAACTCATCCAGTAACTGCCTGACTTGTAATACATATTCCTCTCTAGCCTTCTCTTTATCGGGAAATAGCATTAGCGTTCGGACCAATGTCATCGTTTTATCACAAGTGTTTTGCAAGGAATTATAACCCTCTATCAGCTGTTTTTTTTGTACTTGTGAGATATCTACACTCGATAATGCAGTACTAAGAAATGTATTCTCTAGTTCTAAATGGACCTTAACCCCTTTAATCAAACGCTTTATTTTTGCATCAAGCAAAAACCAATTAAGTATTGTTTGTGGGAGTAAACTTGAAACATTTTCAATTTCTTGTATTAATTGAAGATGTTGTTTAATCAATATTCCTGACCAGGTTGCAGCATATTGCTGACTGGCTTCACGAAAGCTGATATTTTCATAGTCTCTTTCCATGTGCCTGCCTAATCCTATCTAAACCCATATTTGGGTAATTCTTATCATTACATTAGAGCGTAAGCCTGTCTACGAAAGTATAGATTTAATTTCTCCTGCATTATTTCAGCTACCCATAAAGAGGCATATAGCACCTTTATGAATAGCATCGAGCTTAATTTGAAATTATGATTTTGTATTGAACATTTTTTTATCTTTCTGTTCTGAATTAGACCAAAAGTTAATATTGAACTGAGCATCATCACTTAGCTCAACCCTGTGCCAATATTGTGGTGGACTGGTAGCAAAACTACCAGCAGGAATAACGACTTTGATTTCTGGTTCTGTCGCATTCTCATTAGCAAAACCATAATAGATAACAACACCTTCCATCACACAGAGTTGGCCGAAAACATCCTCTGCAGTATTATGGTGTGAAAGCAGCGCAGCAGGCACATTTTCTTTAGTGAAAAATGGAGTAGAACGTTGAATCGTCCAGTTTTTGGGAATTCTTTGATGGCTCATAAGCTAGTTTCCTATCCGTAATGGTTTTTGACGTACTTTTAAACCTAGTTGATCTGGATTTCTCTTAATAATGGAAATGCCTGATTCAGGTTATCCTGTGTAACAACAAACCCAGTCATGCGCTGGTTTTGGTTATATGCCTTAGCAATCATCCCCTGCTCAGTAAAATTGACTTGCCAACTTGAACTTAGATCATAATGTCCGCCAAGTTGTATTGGATAATTCAGTGTTTTAATCCTTATCATCAAGGCTGGTATATTTAGCAAAGTTGGATCAAATAGCAGCACATTTGGCAGTGTGTTTGCGCTAAGGACAATTGGTTGAAGAAATGCCAATACTTTGCCATCAATCTCAGCACAATCACCTAAAGCATAGACATCCGCTATAGAGGTTTTTAGCTGCTTATCAACGACAATTCCACGACCCACCTGAGCTCCGACTATTTAGCTAACTCCGTATTAGGCACGAGATCAGCAGCAGAAATTACTCAGTCCGCTTGGTACTGTGTGCCTTTTTTAGTCGTCACTATTAGGCTAGTACCATCATGCTCAATCGCAGTCGCATAATCTAAACATTCAATTTGAACACCATCACTACGCAACTGTTTTTCCTGCTCGGTAACAACAAAGTGAGGCATCAAGTTGGACATCAGATGGACACTGGGTTCTAGTATTTGTACTTCCTTACCACTCGTTACGTGATCCATCGCCAATTCAGTACCAATAAGCCCGCCACCCATGATTAGAATACGTTTCGCATTCGTAATCCGTTGTTGGTAGGCACGATAATCTTCCAAGCTATTAAGTGTGACCAATTCACCAACAGCATCACCACTCAACGCAGGTATAAAGGTTCTAGCACCCGTAGCAAATACAAGTCTAGAGTAGCGGTAACAATTACCATTGGCCGAAGGAATGGTGTGATCCTGAGTGTTAATATTTTTCCCCTAATGTTAGTAAAAAGCTCAATGTCATACTTTGCAGCAAAGGCTTATCCCGTCATAGAGATAAGATCATTAACATTCTGTCGGCGTGTGAATACATGGCTCAGATCTGGTTTGTTGTATTCATCGCCATTATCTGCAATAAACAATTGAATCTGCATAATGCTGTTTTTACGCCGTAGTGATTTAACTAATTAGTAAGCAGCAAAGCCGCTACCGATAATTATTAAGGGATCTTTCATCAGGCCGCCATTTTGTTTTTAAGCTTAATATCGTTTCAAATCCAACATCTGTTAAGCGAGCATGTATACGGTCTAAAGCTCCCCCGTTCCAGCCATCGCTCCCAAATGCGCCAGCCTTCTTATTTTTAAACCTAAGACCGGTGATCTCTTCCAGCATCCCTGCGATCTTAGGTATCATCACATTGTTCATAGTAGAAGAACCGACGAATAATCCTTTAGAACGAAACACATTGGTAAGAATCTCATTTTTGTCGTGCTTAGAGACCTTAAACACCTTCACAGCAACTTTTGGATCTATATTGTGAATGCCCTGAGCGATGGTATCCGCCATCATGTGAGTGTTGTTAGACATAGTGTCATAGAAGTTCGTAATTCGGTCTTCCTGATAGTTGTCTGCCCACTCAAGATACTGATGCACAATCTGGGTTGGGATATCACGCCAAACAATACAGTGAGAAGTTGCAATCATTTCGACTGAAACATTAAAACTCAGAACTTCCTTAATCTTTGCTCTCACCAAGCTACTAAAAGACGTGAGGATATTAGCGAAATAGCGAAGACACTGTTCCATTAGTTCATTTTGATCTACTTCATTATTAAATAAGTGCTCATCACAGTAATGCTGACCAAATGCATCATTACTGTATAGTACTGCGTCACCTGTCAGATAGGTCATCATACTATCTGGCCAATGCAGCATTGGAGCTTCAATGAAAATAAGCTGCTTACCGTTCCCTATATCAATAGTATCGTCCGTTTTGACAGCTTTAAAGTTCCATTCAGGATGATGGTGGCAACCAACAATTGAGTCTATTGCTGCTTTAGTACAGTAAATTGGTGTTCCCTGTATTTTCTCCATCAGAGCAGACAACGCACCAGAGTGGTCTTCTTTAGCATGGTTAACGATAATAAAATCGATATCACTCAGATTAATCTCTATCTCTAGATTCTGGATGAACTGGTAACTAAAGCTATGGTCCACATTATCTATCAACACCGTTTTTTCTTCACAGATTAGATAACTGTTGTAACTCGTTCCTTTAGTCATTTTGTCTTACCTTAAGATAGTTACCTCCCATCACCAATGCATTATATGCGCCAACAGTGCAAACAATTAAATATCAACAGCTTGATCCAACACCTTAATAGCATTGTTAAAATGACAAAGCCAAAATCACTGTCATTTTGATACCATTTATTATCTAAATGACAATTTTCATGCTAATGTGCATATCATGATGCTCTCGGCTGGGAATGCCTGTACTGCAACACGGCAATTTAAACAGCTCAAAGGCCTGTTAAATCTCCTTTTACGGGTAAAGAAAGGTTTCATAAACTCGGTATTTGGCTTAATAAAAGTCCACTCAAGTATGTGTTTGAGTTATTGGCAGGGAAAAGGAAAGGCAACATCGACCTAACGCTACTACCTCAGTTCAGCCAAACTTGAGATGAGCAAGCGCTCGCCTACTCAATTCGTTCCCATTGGGAAATTGAGAACAGTTTCCACTGAATGTTAGATGCATCAATGAAAGAAGATAGCTGCCAGATCTATCAAAATTATGGGGCTGAAAACTCGGCAATGCTTCAACAAATATCACTCAGGGCAGAGTATTCCACCGAAGCAGAAAAAGCTTGAATGAAGCCATTTTATCTAGAATCGGTTTTATTTTAATAAATTAATTCAATAATTTATTAGATTATCTTGCATAAAGAAGAATAATTATCTTTATGATAAGGTTATTGTCATATAAACAATTCATCAGGATTTAAATGATGGTTACCAACCAGATTGGAAATGAGTGGATACAAGTTGCGTTAGATATTACCTCCGGTATTTCCGATCAAGACAGGTTCGATAGGTTACTTTCTACCATCAGACAAACACTAAAATGCGATGCTTCCGCTCTATTACTTTACAGTAACCAACAGTTTGTCCCATTGGCAACTAATGGTCTGAGTGCTGACGTACTTGGACGTCGGTTTAATGTTAACCAACATCCTCGTTTTGAGGCTATAGCAAGAGCGGGAGATATTGTTCGTTTCCCTTCTGATAGTGATTTACCCGACCCATATGACGGCCTTATCCCCAACCGTGAGGGGGATCTAAAAGTACACTCTTGTATAGGTTTGCCACTTATGTTGGAAGGACGTCTGATAGGAGCAGTGACTATCGATGCTTTTGACCCCACTCAGTTTAAAAACTTAAAAAATGACGATCTTCGAATAGTAAGTGCATTGGCAGCAGGTAGCCTAAATACAGCCTTACTAATGGAACAACTTGAAAGAACTTCAGGGGTTAATACAAATACCCAAACACTGTCTCGCAAATTAAATCAGCAAGGAGATATGATTGGTCAATCTCTACCAATGCGGGAGCTCAAATCACAAATTGATGCAGTCGCTGATACAGAGCTATCAGTACTCATTATGGGTGAAACGGGTGTAGGTAAAGAGCTTGTAGCGACAGCACTCCATGCCCAATCCTGTCGTTCAAAAAAACCGCTAATTTATCTGAATTGTGCAGCACTTCCTGAATCAGTAGCAGAAAGTGAGCTATTTGGACATGTAAAAGGGGCCTTTACTGGAGCAATAAGTAATCGTAAAGGTAAATTTGAGCTGGCGGATAATAGCACCCTATTTTTAGATGAGATAGGTGAGCTGTCACTTCCACTACAGGCAAAATTACTCCGTGCACTCCAATATGGGGATGTACAACGGGTTGGTGACGATAGAAATATCAAGGTAAATGTTCGAATTATTGCGGCTACTAACCGAGTGATGCATGATGAAGTAAAACTAGGTAATTTCCGATCAGACCTATATCATCGTTTAAGTGTTTTCCCCATCTTTGTCCCTCCATTACGCGATCGCGAAAAAGATATAGTACTGCTCGCCGGATTTTTTGCAGAACAATGCGCACATAAATTAGGTGTTGCAAATATCAGCCTCGATACAACAACGCTTAGCGTTGTCCAAGACTATCATTGGCCAGGTAACGTCCGTGAACTGGAACATGCTATTAACAGAGCATCAGTGATTGCAAAATTCAACGCTCAGTCGGAACAAATAATCCTACTTCCACGTCACTTCAATCTTTCAGGGATACCAATACTCCAACAATCTCCCGAACACATACCCGTAGATACTCCAGAAACTAACATTACCAAGTACCAACAACTCGGACTAAAAGACGCCATAGATCTATTCCTGACCCAACTGGTGCAAAACACCTACTTAGAAAACAATGAAAACTTGAGTGCAACTGCTAAGCAACTGAAAGTCAATCCGGGAAATTTACACCGTTTAATGAAACGCCTGAGCTTAAAATAAGCTAATTATTTTAGTGAAAAATAAATTATTTAATCTTGAACTATTAATTTTTTGAGTTATTTTTTGGTATGGTTAGCTTTTTTATATCCAATAATTGACTTTATGTACTATTTAAAACACTAAACGTCTTTGTAAAACATATCATTGTTATTATAAATTATTTCAATCAAATCAAAATAGATGACTAATTACTGTTTAACAGATTTTGATATATTCCATACTGATTACTAGTTTAATACTTAATCAGTTATCTAAAAAAAATCATGTCCAACCGTGTTCAGTAAGCACACATCTTCTTATCATACCTCTAATTAAGTATTCAACATTAAACACATCTTGGTCTTTACTCCAAAGAAGGAAATACATTCCAAGCACAAATCTAAATAACCGTATGATAAAATTGAATTTATCATTTTCAAAATCAAAAAATAAACAAATGTAAATTGTTATAGTATTTTTAAATAACACCTCCACCACCCCACCCTAAAGAGATATTTGTCACATAAGTGGTAATTTATTGATCGCGATCAACATTGCGTGCTCCTGCTCCATACAGACTGATTAGCATCTAACCTCTTCATAAGAATTAAGAACAGCTGTCAAGTAAATACCACGAAGCAACCATCAATTAATGCTGTGTAGTACAACATTCGAGGTTGTTAGCAATGTCGTATCAGGAGTCTATAAATATAATGAGCCACTTACTCGATAAATTGCGTTTTTTTAAAACCCACCAAGAACCCTTTGCAGATGGGCATGGCATTACAACTGATAAGGATAGAAGTTGGGAACAGGGTTATCGTCAACGTTGGCAACACGATAAAATTGTCCGTTCTACCCACGGAGTAAACTGTACCGGCTCCTGTAGTTGGAAAATTTATGTTAAAAATGGCTTAGTTACGTGGGAAACCCAACAAACCGATTACCCTCGTACTCGACCCGACTTACCTAACCATGAACCCAGAGGCTGCCCACGAGGCGCGAGTTATTCATGGTATATCTACAGCGCAAATCGCCTGAAATATCCTAAAGTTCGTCAACAATTAATGAAACTATGGCGCGAAGCTAAGCAACAACATGCTGATCCTGTCGATGCATGGGCGTCGATTGTGAGCGATCCGGTTAAAGCCAAAAGCTACAAAGAACGACGGGGATTAGGAGGTTTCATCCGTGCGAGTTGGGATGAAGTCAATGAAATCATTGCTGCATCTAACGTGTATACCACTAAAGAGTACGGCCCAGATCGCGTATCCGGTTTCTCCCCTATTCCGGCAATGTCGATGGTGTCCTATGCCGCTGGCGCGCGTTATTTATCATTAATTGGTGCTAACTGCCTAAGTTTCTACGATTGGTATTGTGATTTGCCCCCCGCCTCACCACAGGTTTGGGGTGAGCAGACTGACGTTCCAGAATCTGCAGATTGGTATAACTCAAATTACATTATTGTTTGGGGCTCAAACGTACCGCAAACCCGTACTCCCGATGCGCACTTTTTAAGTGAGGTCCGTTACAAGGGCACCAAAACCTGCGTTATTACCTCCGATTACTCTGAAGCTTCTAAGTTTGGTGATACTTGGTTAGCGCCACGTCAAGGCACTGATGCCGCCTTGGCAATGGCTTTTGGTCATGTGATTTTAAAAGAGTTTTACGTCAATACCCCAAGTGCGTATTTCATTAACTACGCTAAACGCTACACCGACATGCCGATGTTGGTCATGCTTGAAGAAGTTAATGGCCACCTTACCAGTGGACGTTTTTTACGTGCGGCTGATTTAGTTGATAATTTGGGTGAAGAGAATAATCCAGATTGGAAAACGATTGCATTTAACCATGATGGTAACCTCACTAGCCCTAACGGCTCTATCGGTTATCGTTGGGGTGAAAAAGGCAAATGGAACTTAGAATCTAAAGACAGTAAAGGCGATATTGATCTTTTACTATCTCTTAAAGATCACACTGAACTGACCGAAGTCGCTTTCCCTTACTTTGGCGGCGCGCCGCACGAATATGAATACTTTCAACACACAGATCACAGTGATATTCAGTTGCGTAATGTGCCAGTTAAAACCATTACGCTTGCCGACGGTAAACAGGCAAAAGTAGCGAGCGTATTTGACTTAATGCTGGCGCATTATGGGGTGGATAACGGCGTTAACGACAGCAATCGTGCTAGCTCGTTTGACGATAACATCCCCTACACGCCAGCTTGGCAAGAAGTGATCACCGGTGTAAAACGTGCCGATGTTATCCGTGTTGCCACTGAGTTTGCGCGTAATGCTGATAAAACCAATGGTCGCTCTATGGTAATTGTGGGCGCTGCACTAAACCACTGGTATCACATGGACATGAACTACCGCGGCCTCATTAACATGTTAATGATGTGTGGTTGTATCGGTCAATCTGGCGGTGGCTGGGCTCACTATGTAGGACAAGAAAAACTTCGTCCACAAACGGGTTGGACACCACTGGCGTTTGCACTTGACTGGCAGCGCCCACCACGTCACATGAACGGCACTTCATTCTTCTACAACCACTCTAGTCAGTGGCGTTATGAAAAATTGAACATGTCTGAAATTATTTCGCCGCTCGCGCCAAAAGAAAACTGGACTGGCAGCATTATCGATTTCAATAGTCGTGCTGAACGTATGGGCTGGTTACCCTCTGCACCACAATTAAGCACTAACCCACTGCATTTGTCCGCCAGTGCTAAAGCGGCTGGACAAAACGTTGAAGACTACGTGGTATCACAACTGAAAAGCGGCGACCTAAAATTTGCCTGTGAGCAGCCAGACGATCCGAAAAACTTCCCACGTAATATGTTCATTTGGCGCTCTAATCTGCTGGGTTCATCCGGCAAAGGCCACGAATACATGTTGCGCCACTTCCTCGGCACTAAGCATGGGCTATTAGGTAAAGATCTCGGTGATTTTGGCGGCAATAAACCCGAAGACGTCGAATGGAAAGATGAAGGCGCCGAAGGCAAGGTCGACTTATGGGTCACCTTAGATTTCCGTATGTCAACCACTTGTTTATATTCAGATATTGTTTTACCTACTGCAACTTGGTATGAAAAAGATGATATGAATACCTCGGATATGCATCCGTTTATTCATCCTTTATCAGCCGCAATCGATCCCGTATGGGAAGCGCGCTCTGACTGGGAAATCTTTAAAGGCATCGCCAAAGAGTTTTCCCGCGTGTGTGTGGGGCACTTAGGGGTAGAACAAGATCTGGTGACCATTCCAATGCACCACGATACCCCAGCTGAATTAGCTCAACCCTATGATGTTAAAGCATGGTGGAAAGGCGAATGTGAAGCTATTCCGGGTAAAACCATGCCGCATTTAACTATGGTTGAGCGCGACTACCCTAATACCTATGCTCGTTTTACTTCGGTAGGCCCCCTACTTGAAAAAATCGGCAATGGTGGTAAAGGCATTAGTTGGGACACTAAAGATGAAGTTAAGTTATTAACTCAACTCAACTATACCCATACCACAGAAGGCATCAACAAAGGCATGGCAAAGCTAGATACTGCCATTGATGCCTGCGAAATGATCCTCACCCTCGCCCCTGAAACCAATGGTCAAGTTGCCGTTAAAGCATGGGAAGCATTGGGCGAGATGACTGGCATAGATCACACCCACTTAGCCAAACCCAAAGAGGATGAAAAAATTCGTTGGCGCGATATTGTTGCCCAGCCGCGCAAAATTATCTCTTCACCGACTTGGTCTGGTTTAGAAGATGAGCATGTGTCCTATAACGCGGGCTATACCAACGTACATGAGCAGATACCGTGGCGCACCATTACTGGCCGTCAACAGTTTTACCAAGATCACCAGTGGATGCGTGACTTTGGCGAGCAGCTCTGTGCCTATAAACCGCCCATTAACTTAAAAACCGTTGCCCCAGTATTGAACAAAAAGCCTAACGGCAATAAAGAAATTGTTCTGAACTGGATCACCCCACACCAAAAGTGGGGCATTCATAGCACTTACTCCGACAACCTGTTGATGCTCACACTATCACGCGGTGGCCCTATCGTGTGGATGAGTGAGACCGATGCTAAAACCGCGGGTATTGAAGATAACGATTGGATTGAAGTCTTCAACGTCAACGGTGCAATAGCGTGCCGCGCTGTGGTGTCACAACGTGTGCCAGAAGGCATGAGCATGATGTACCACGCCCAAGAACGTATCGTAAATATACCAGGGTCAGAAATGACCGGCACCCGTGGCGGGATCCATAACTCAGTCACCCGCGCAGTGATGAAACCCACTCATATGATTGGTGCCTATGCGCAACAATCCTATGGTTTTAACTATTACGGTACTGTCGGTTGTAACCGCGACGAATTTGTTGTTGTACGCAAAATGCACAACGTCGACTGGTTAGATACTAAATAAGCGTGGAGCGAGGAATACAATATGAAAGTTAGAGCCCAAATCGGCATGGTGCTAAATTTAGATAAATGCATCGGTTGCCACACTTGCTCCATCACGTGTAAAAACGTTTGGACCTCACGCGAAGGCGTCGAATACGCGTGGTTCAATAACGTAGAAACTAAACCCGGTATTGGCTTTCCAAAAGAATGGGAAAACCAAAAGAAATGGAACGGCGGCTGGAAACGCACTGACGCCGGTAAGTTAGAACTCAAAATCGGTGGCAAAATCAGATTGCTGGCAAAAATTTTTGCTAACCCTGATTTACCTGAAATTGACGATTACTACGAACCCTTTGATTTTGACTACGAGTATTTACACACAGCGCCTGATAGCCAACATCAACCGGTTGCTAGACCCCGCTCGCTGATCACAGGTCAGCGTATGGAGAAAATTGAATGGGGTCCAAACTGGGAAGAAATTCTCGGGACTGAGTTCGAAAAGCGTAAAAAAGACATCAACTTCGATAATGTGATTCAAAAAGACATTTATGGTCAATTTGAAAAAACCTTCATGATGTATTTACCTCGCCTGTGTGAGCACTGCTTAAACCCAGCATGTGTTGCCTCTTGCCCTTCAGGCTCGATTTACAAGCGTGAAGAAGACGGTATCGTACTGATTGACCAAGATAAATGTCGCGGCTGGCGCATGTGTGTTTCTGCCTGCCCTTACAAAAAAATCTACTTCAACTGGAAATCAGGTAAATCAGAAAAATGTACTTTCTGTTTCCCTCGCATTGAAGCGGGTCAACCTACGGTTTGCTCTGAAACCTGCGTAGGCCGTATCCGCTATCTGGGCGTATTGCTGTACGACGCCGATCAAATTGAAATTGCGGCAAATACTCCAAATGAAAAAGATCTATATCAAGCACAGCTCGATGTTTTCCTCGACCCTAACGATCCGGCGGTAATTGAAGCGGCGCGTAAAGAAGGCATCAGTGATAACTGGATCACTGCGGCCCAGCGCTCACCGGTATACAAAATGGCAATCGACTGGAAAGTCGCGCTGCCTTTACACCCTGAATATCGCACCTTACCTATGGTGTGGTATGTGCCGCCACTATCGCCAATCCAAACGGCAGTAGAAGCAGGTCATGTCGGCATGAACGGTGAAATCCCCGATCTGAAATCATTGCGTATACCGCTACGTTACCTTGCAAACCTGTTAACTGCTGGCGATGAAAAACCAGTTGAGCGTGCACTTGAGCGCATGATCGCGATGCGTGCCTATAAACGCTCACAACAGGTCGACAAAGTTGAAGACTTAGAGGTGCTAAAGCAAGTTGGCCTCACCGCAGTCGAAGTCGAAGAAATGTATCGCTACATGGCCATTGCTAACTACGAAGACAGATTCGTAGTGCCAACGAGCCATAAAGCCTACGCAGAAAATGCCTACGACATGAAAAGCAGTTGCGGCTTTAGTTTTGGAAATGGCTGTGGCGATGGTAACAACGGCGTCAACTTATTTGGCAGCAAAGCGACCGGTGTACGCCAAGTCATTCCTGTCACATTGGAGAAGTAAACATGAAAGTACTGAGTGTTATTTCAATACTACTCGATTACCCGCACGCTGAACTACTCGACGCGCGGGCAGAGTTAGAGGCCATTGTCACGGGATCTGAACTTGATGCCGCGCATCAAGCCCTTGTACTGCAGTTTATCGCCGAGCGTTTTGCGATGGATACCATGGACTGGCAAGCCGAATATGACGGCTTATTCGAGCGAGGACGTTCTTTGTCCTTACTGTTATTTGAACACGTTCACGGTGAATCACGTGACCGCGGGCAAGCCATGGTCAACCTTTTAGATCAATATCACCAAGCAGGTCTAGATATTAGTGCTAAAGAGTTGCCAGATTATATCCCGCTATATCTTGAGTTTATGTCAACCCAAGGCAGCGAAAACGGCCGTTATGGATTAGAAGAAGTGGCGCCGATTTTAGCGCTACTGGCATGCAGACTTGAAAAGCACCAATCAAATTATGCCAACTTACTCCATGCACTATTGAGCTTAAGCAAGGTTGATGTCGATCTTAAGGATTTACGTGAACAAATCGTTGACGAACAACCCGACAACACCCCCAAAGAGCTCGATAAAGTGTGGGAAGAAGAAATGGTGAGCTTTATGGACAACGCGCAAACGGGCTGTAATAGCAGCAATAAACCCAGTGAAACGCAGCGTCGGGACCAACACATTCCACTCAATACCGAACTATTGCAGCCTAAAAGCAATAGCCAACGGTTGTAAGGAGAGCATTGATGAGCCATTTCTCAATATTTGCCTTTGGCATCTACCCCTATATCGCTATGGCGGTGATGTTTATCGGCAGCTGGATCCGCTATGACCGTGAACAATACACGTGGAAAGCGAGCTCCAGCCAAATGCTGGAAAAACGCCAACTGCATATTGGTAGCGTATTGTTTCACGTTGGGGTGATCGGGATTTTCTTCGGTCATTTTGTGGGATTACTCACACCATTAGCCGTTTGGCACGCGCTGGGCGTGACTGCCGAGTTTAAACAGTTACTTGCTATGGGTGCGGGTGGATTATTTGGGGTAATTTGCTTTGCGGGATTAACCATTTTGATCCGTCGTCGCCTAACAAACCCTCGCGTTCGTGCCACTAGCAAAAAGATGGATATCATCATCCTCTTAATGCTCTATGGACAACTGATCCTCGGACTTATTTCTATTCCGGTATCAGGTGGACACTTAGATGGCGCTGAAATGCTTAAGTTAATGGCTTGGGCACAAAACATTATGACCTTTAATAGTGTTGCCGCCGTTGAAGCCATTAGCGATGTAAATATCGTCTTCAAATTGCACGTCATTCTAGGTATGACGCTGTTTGTAGTATTCCCATTCAGCCGCTTGGTTCACATGCTCAGTGCACCACTGCAGTATCTGACACGCGCACCACAAATAGTACGTCGTAAAGTCAGCCGTTAGTGCTAAATCCCCTTGATATTGGCCTATCAGGGGATCTTTGCTCGCCCGCATTTATTTTATAGAGAGCCATATTATGATCACAGTCAACCAAGCCAGCATTACCGAAGAGCAAGTTCTCAGTGAAATGCAGTATTTCCCGGCCCCAACCCAACGTAAAGCGATGTTAGAAGCCGCCCAGAGTTTAATCATTGGCGAATTGCTACTTCAACGTGCAAAAGCATTATCGCTATCTCGCCCTAATGATGAGATCTGTAATAAAGAGGATTATTTAGAGCAACTCATTGAATCTGAAGTACCTATTCCTCAAGCGACTCCCGAAGAGTGTTTACAGTATTTTGAACAAAACCCACATCGATTTACAACCTCGCCATTGGTTGAGGCTAACCATATCCTGATTGCCGCTGCGCCCGATGATTTAAAAGCCAGAGCAGAGGGTAAAATCATCGCCGAGCAACTGATTGAACAATTGCATCAAAAAGCCAATTTTGCCGCTTTAGCACAGGAGTTTTCTGCCTGCCCTTCAAAATCCGTAGGGGGAAATTTAGGTCAGCTCAGCCGTGGGCAAACCGTGCCGGAATTTGAACGACAGCTATTAACCGCCGAAATAGGCTTGCAACCCTACCCGATAGAAAGTCGTTATGGATTTCATATTGTCGATATCAAACACAAAATTGCCGGTAACCCTCTCCCATTTGAAGCGGTTAGCGACAGGATTAGCTTATACCTTAATGAAAAAGTGCGTCAAAAATCCATTGCTCAATATATCCAAGTGTTAATAGACGAAGCCCATATAGAAGGTTTTGATTTTGACACCAATAATGAGCCATTACTGCAGTAACCCATTAAAAAGCTAATGTTTTTTAACGTTACATTTTGCTAATTTGTCGGAGTTTTCAAATGAGTAGTCTACCGCTACACATTAAGAGTGGACAATACCGCGCATTGTGGCTTACCACCGCTGCTTTTACGCTCTGTTTCGCCGTTTGGACGATATTTTCAATTTTAGGGATAAAAATAAAAGCGGATTTAGCCTTAACCGATACGCAAATGGCGTTATTAATGGCGCTGCCCATTTTAAGCGGCTCGTTGAGCCGCATTGCCCTAGGTATGTTTACGGAGCGCTGGGGTGGGCGCCTTGTATTTAGTACGTTAATGTACATTGCTGCCATTGCGACCTATCTGCTCAGTCTTGCTGATAGTTACGATATGCTATTAGTTGCAGGTATTGGGCTGGGTTTAGCTGGCGGTGGCTTTATTGTCGGTGCGACCTATGTCGCATCTTGGTTTGAAACACAAAAACAAGGTACTGCACTCGGTATTTTTGGTGCGGGCAACGTGGGTGCTGCGCTAACAACCTTTGGCGCACCCTTTTTATTAAAGTACTTCAGTTGGCAAGAAACCGCTCAAATTTATGCTTTAATCATTGCGATTTCGGCAACCACATATTTGGTCTTTGCCAAAACAGAACCCCGCCGATTAACTAATTTCAAACCGCCCAAATTCAGTGAACAACTAAGCTTACTCAGCGACATTCGTATTTGGCGCTTCGCATTATATTATTTTTTCGTGTTTGGCGCCTTTGTGGCACTCGCCCTATGGCTACCCCACTACCTTATTGATGTTTATGGTGTGTCATTAGTCACCGCCGGTATTCTTACCTCGTTTTATATTATCCCAGGTTCTTTATTTCGTATTTTAGGCGGCTTTTGGTCCGACAAATACGGCGCCCGTCGCATCATGTATTGGACGTTAGGCATCAGTACCATTTGTACCTTTTTACTCAGTTATCCCCCAACCCACTACAGTGTAAAAGGGGTTGAACACGTTTTTGAATTTAACTTCCACCTATCCTTGCCCGTTTTTGTGCTGCTTATTTTTACCTTAGGTTTTTTCATGTCTTTAGGTAAAGCGGCGGTATTTAAGCATATACCGACTTATTTCCCGAATAATGTCGGCGTAGTGGGCGGCCTTGTGAGTATGGTCGGCGGTATTGGCGGCTTCTTATTACCCGTCACATTTGGGATGCTCAATGACGTTATTGGCATCTGGCAAAGCTGTTTTATGCTGTTGTTTGTTATTAGTTCTATCTCATTAATGTGGATGCATTATTCAATTCGCCGAGCCGAGAGAATGGAATGGGCCAGTGGTCAAACGGTAAAAAACTTACCCGAAATGACCACACCCGACGCCTTTGTACTTAACGATTGGCAACCTGAAAATAAACAGTTCTGGGACACTAAAGGTAAAAAAATTGCCACACGCAATTTATGGATCTCTATACCAAACCTCTTCCTTGCGTTTGCTGTATGGTCTATTTGGAGCATTATGGTGGTTAAAATGCCGACATTAGGCTTTAACTACAGCCCAAATGAACTGTTTTGGTTGGCTGCGCTACCCGCATTATCGGGTGCTACACTGCGAATTTTCTATGGTTTTATGATCCCCATATTCGGTGGCCGCCGTTGGACAGCCTTGTCAACCGCATCACTTTTAATCCCTTGTTTATGGATGGGTTTTGCGCTGCAAAATATCGAAACCCCCTACCTCATCATGCTGATTTTAGCCTTACTCTGTGGTTTAGGTGGCGCTAACTTCTCATCGAGTATGGCAAACATCAGCTTTTTCTATCCTAGAGCGGAAAAAGGTACTGCACTAGGGCTTAATGCCGGACTGGGTAACTTAGGCGTATCGGGCATGCAATTGATTGCCCCTTTAGTGATATCTGCCAGTGTGTTTGGCGGTTTAGAAGGAGACCCCCTCACCCTCGTACTGCAAAACAGTGAAACACATTCGGTGTGGTTGCAAAACGCGGCGTTTATCTGGGTGCCATTTATCATTATTGGCGCCATTGCGGCGTGGTTTGGCATGAATGATATTACTGATGCTAAATCTTCCTTTAAGGAACAAGCCGTTGTCTTTAAACGTCATCATACTTGGCTGATGTGCTGGCTTTATTTAGGTACTTTCGGCAGCTTTATTGGTTTTGCCGCAGGTTTCCCATTGTTATCGGGTATGTTATTCCCATATGTCGACCCCGTTAAGTTTGCTTTTATCGGCCCGCTTGCAGGTGCATTAGCCAGACCCATCGGTGGTAAATTAGCCGATAGATTTGGCGGCGCCCAAGTCACGCTATGGAATTTTTTCTTCATGGCGATAGGCGTTGTCGGCGTACTGTATTTCTTACCGCATAACGGTGTTGCGGGTAATTTTGGCGGCTTCTTTGGTATGTTTGTTTTGCTCTTTATCACCACAGGTATTGGCAATGGCTCAACCTTCCGCATGGTACCTGTGATGTTTTTAACCCTGAGGCAAAAAGCATTAGGTAAAGGCATGGAAAAACAAGCAGAAATTGAAGGAAACCGAGAGTCCGCGGCGGTATTAGGCTTTATTTCTGCCATTGCTGCATATGGGGGATTTTTCATCCCTAAATCCTATGGCACCGCAATGAACTTAACTGGAGCAGTAGATTCCGCGCTCTATGGATTTATCCTGTTTTACGCCAGTTGTGTGGTTATCACTTGGTGGTTTTACGCTAGGCGTAACGCCGAGATCCCTTGCTAACCGTTAGCTAAACAGTTGTAGGTACGCCGATTTGGGGTGCCTACAATCTACATTAACTTTTTATAAAAGGCGCTGATATGACAAAGTTATCGACTGGTAAACCCTTGGTTTATGCCTGTTCTGGCTGTTCAAATGTCGCACAATTAGCTAATGATGCCGCACTGACCCTTGATCGCTCCGGCGTGATGCAAATGTCGTGCATCGCAGGCATTGGTGGAAATATCAAATCCATTGTCAGACTGGCCAAATCTGGCCGCCCCATATTGGCACTTGATGGTTGTAAGCTCAATTGCGTTAAAAATAGTTTAGCGCTACAGCAAATTGTACCCACCTGGCACATAGAGCTCACCCAATTGGGCTATAAAAAACAACAGCAAATTGATTGCGATCTGGCTGATAGTTACCGTTTGTTACAACATATCCATCAAAAAATTATTCATATTCCTCAATGTAAACTTAATTAGTCTAACCATTATTTACACTACCGCTGTTCTATTTAAGTTCTGGAACCTATTGTAAATAAGCCAAGTTTAATACAGCTTAAACACATACTTATTTATAGCCATCCACCTGTGTTACCTGCTTCACTTCCCCAAGATTAACCCTCAATAGTTTGATCTTGAACAAACTATTATTTGTCCATCTCGACATCATAAAACACAGCATATAGTGCGCCATGGTAAAACAAACACAAAATATGGTAACCGTGACATTTAATAGCTTTGTGCCACAGATCTGTTTTCAAGAGTTTCCTGATGAAGTGTCGTTAGCATTTATCATCACCGGTTGCCACTGTGTTGCCAAGGGTGCCAAGGGTGCCAAGGGTGCCATAACCAAGATACTTGGGAGCCAGAAACAGGTATTCAGTTAAATAATGATAATTTTCAGCATTATCTAATACGCTATCAGGGACTGGTGAGTTGTGTTTTATTTTGGGTGGTGAATGGAACCGCCATGGACCGATATAAATAGTTGAATAGTCAATGCTAAGTTTACGTGATTACAATGGGCAAGTTGCAGAGGCATTGGCTGGTGTGAAGGCGATGAACGAAGTCATTAGACTGGGTATGCCCGTTCGCCAGCAAGTTGCTTAATCGGCCAGAAGCCTTGGAAAGATTACGTTCTATTAAATGATTTAATCAACGGCCTGTAATGTAGTAGATGTCACCTGCCATACTGACCTAATTTTTGTAATGAGAGAAAGCTGCGGCTAGGGCTGAGCTATCTCCATTACCATGCCGTTTAAAGAGTAGCATTTTTCAGTGTAGATCGTTGATCTGTTTTTTGTTAAAAATTAAAACTTCGCCTCCATAATACCGATGATCCCCTTAACGAAACACTCAAATGAATTAGACTGGATTCTATATGGCAATTCGCACAGAAGAATCAGACCTGAGCAGACTGTCAGCAAGTGCCAAAGCCGACCAATCCTGCCTTACATCCCCAGCGTTAAAGCTAACAAGCAACACATTGCCGCTATTTTCTATTTGACCTTCGCAGAAATTGGCTTTATATTCGTATATCGTCGATTAACGATAATGGTATTTATGAACGCTATCAACTCACCCTCCAATGAACAACTGGCCGCGATCGCCAAAGCGATTGCGCATCCTGCCCGTATTCAAATTATCCGCCTGCTACTGACCAAGCCTTCCTGTATTGGTGGTGAGATCACCAACGAGGTTGGCCTTGCTCAATCAACCGTGTCGGAACACTTACGAATATTAAAAGCTGCGGAAATTGTCACCGGTGAGATTGAGCACCCGCGAGTGTGTTACAGCCTTAATCGTCAACAATTATTACCGCTGCTGGACTTGTTACAGCAAATTGCCAGTAGCCAGGTTAGTAATGATGATGCGTGCTGCTAATGCGGCGAATGACACGATGATGTGTAAATAACGGTGAGACAATGAAGAACATACTCTTTTTATGTGTAGCTAATTCGGCTCGTAGCCAGATGGCTGAGGGATTAGCAAAACAATATTTGCCTGCGGATATTGTAGTGCAAAGTGCTGGATCTCAACCTTCAACACTTAACCCTTATGCGGTTAAGGCGATGGCAGAGCTGGGTATCGATATCAACGAGCATTACTCAAAAGCAGTTGAGGATATCAACAGCAGTGAGGTGGATACTGTTATTACATTGTGCGCAGAGGAAGTGTGTCCGGTATTTCTGGGCAAAGTGCAACGCTTACACTGGCCGATTAATGAGCCTTCTGCTGGTCGTGAAACACCAGAGCAACTATTACAAGGTTTTCGTATCGCCAGAGATGAGATTAAGCAGCATGTTCTAACGTTAGCTGCATCATTGTAGATTTTTGTCTTTGAATAAAGTTCTGCACTAAAGGTAGTGGATTATATATGGGTATATTTGAGCGTTATTTATCTGTTTGGGTTGCATTATGTATAGTTGCCGGTGTTGTACTCGGCAACCTGATGCCTAGTGTATTTCAAGCGATAGCGGCTATTGAGTACGGCCAGATTAACTTAGTGGTGGCGCTGCTGATTTGGTTAATGATTTATCCAATGATGGTGCAGATAGACTTTGGCGCGATTAAAGATGTAGGTAAAAAGCCCAAAGGCATCGTGCTTACGCTTGTCATGAACTGGTTAGTTAAGCCTTTTACGATGGCTGCACTGGGGTGGTTATTTTTTAAAGTGTTCTTTGCTGGTTTGGTTGACCCACAAAGTGCGAATGAATATATCGCCGGTATGATATTGCTCGGCGTTGCGCCGTGTACAGCAATGGTGTTTGTCTGGAGTCAACTGATAAAAGGCGATGCCAATTACACGCTGGTTCAGGTGTCGGTGAATGACATCATTATGATTTTCGCCTTTGCACCCATCGCAGCTTTGTTGTTGGGCGTCAGCGATATTGTTATTCCGTGGCAGACGCTTTTATTGTCAGTGCTGCTGTATGTGCTGTTGCCTTTAATAGCCGGTGTGCTTACGCGTAAACAGCTTAACAAAGGCGGAACAGAGCAGCGTGTCACGGCGTTTTTGGCCAAGGCTAAACCGTGGTCGATGATTGGTTTATTAGCAACAGTTGTGCTGCTGTTTGGTTTTCAGGCGCAAACTATAGTTGCCAAGCCACTGATTATTTTACTGATTGCGATTCCCTTGCTTATTCAAACCTACGGTATTTTTGCTATTACCTATGCTGTGGCGAAAAAAATGCGCTTGCCGCACAACATTGCCGCTCCGGCCTGCATGATCAGCACGTCAAATTTCTTTGAACTGGCCGTAGCCGTAGCCATCGCTTTATTTGGCTTAAATAGTGGCGCAGCCTTAGCAACCGTTGTTGGCGTACTGGTAGAAGTGCCGGTAATGCTGTCCTTGGTGTGGTTTGCTAATCGCACTCGGCACTGGTTTAACTAACACAGGAAATCTTATGAAGCACCCGTTTGATTATTTGGAACTAAGTACTGGTACATTGATATTTACGCCTTGTCCTGGCACCAAAGGTGTAAGTTTGTCTGAGAGCATCAGTCAGCTTAAAACTGCCAGTGCAGCAGCTATCATCACGTTGATGCCAACACATGAGCTACAGCAGAACGACGCAGAGGGCATCGGCGATATCTGTAAAGAATTAGGCTTAGAGTGGTATCAGTTGCCCGTTGAAGATGACTGTGCGCCAGAGCATGAATTTGAGACGGCATTTGCCGAATATAAAGCGGCCATAATGGCTCTGCTGCAAGATGGCAAGAAAGTGGCTATTCACTGTAAAGGTGGCTCTGGCCGCACGGGATTAATGGCGGCGATATTAATGACTCAGCTTGGTTACAGTAAAAGCGAAGCGCAAACCTTAGTGCAGCAGCTTAGGCCCAAAGCGTTGTGCCATACGGTTCATCAAGGTTATTTTGCAACGTTTAACGGCTGATTTTGCAGCTATCAGGCAGGACTGAATTGCACCAATAATGTTCTTGGTGCTTAACTAAAACGGAGTATCGTGATGAATAAGCCAAACTTAGTTTTTGTATGTACCGAGAATTCAGCCCGTTCATTGATGGCTGAAGCTATTGCCCGCCAAAAGTACAGCGACAGATTTAACGTTTTCAGCGTAGGCACGGCACCAACTGTGCCTGATGAGCGTGCGATAAAGGCGCTGCAACAGCATGGTTTTATAACAGAAGGTCTCTGTTCTAAGTCATTTGCCGCGTTAGAGAATATTGATATCGATTACACCATCATTTTGTGCGACAAAGCGAAGCAAGAATGTGCTCAGGGCTTAATCGCTAAGCATATATTAAGTTGGGATTTCCCTGATCCGAAAACCGGCAAGACAATCAAAGCTTTTGATACCACTATTCATGAATTGGCAGACAGATTGAAGATGTTTGTTCTGCTCTACGACAAACAATTTAATTGAATTGCCCAAAATTAGTCAGTTTCCATGAGTGTTTAGTTGCTGTTTTCGTTGTTTATCGGCAAGTCAGCAACTTACGCTTTCGCTCATAGTTGCCTGTCAGATTAAGCCTAAAAATCTCCGTGAAAAAGTTTAAGATCAGATATGTACTGGTCAACCCAAATTGGACACTTTTAGTTGAGAATTCTCAAACTCTACAGGTGACTGATCGTTATTAGCAGAATGAAGTCGCTCCAAGTTGTAATATTTCATTTAAGCCGTCACATCTTGCTTCATAAACTCCCTTGTTGGTTGATTAACGTTAAAAATCCAATCGTGTTTCAAGCTACCAAAGAAACGCTCAACAACGGCATTATCCCAACACGCACCCACATCACCCATGCTGGCTCGGATACCATAGCTCAATAGCAACCAACCGAATTGCTTACTGGTATATTGCGAGCCTCGGTCACTGTGAAATACCAACCCTCGCGCAGGTTGTCGCAGGTTGTAGGCTTTCATTAATGCCTTGAATATCAAATCCGTGGTCATGCGTTTGTCTATGTACCACCCAATCCTGCGTGAATATAAATCCATCACCACAGCCAAATACATCCAGCCTTCACCTTATGCCGTTCACTTAAGAGTGAACGGCATTTTTCTTTGGTCTAACCGGAAACTTGTTTTTGCTCATTTTAAGGACTCTTGGATATGCCCTTTCCCGTTTACCATCCAATTTAAATTGCCGTGCATTTCGTTCTATATCCAATACGTCTCTCGGGACATTCCCCGGCGTTTGTGATGGCAGTTGCGTCAACTTAAAGATGATATAACTCGCCGCATCCCTAAAACTCAGTTGATTAGGATGGACCGATGGCAAGCTTTTAGCCATCAGCAACATCTTATATCTAATGAGATTGTAGGCCAGTAGCACGCCCCACAGCTCTTGAGTCACCAGCTCCGGTAGTTGACTGCGTAGCGTAAAACGACTCTCCAACAGATGTTGTTTCATCTCTCTGTAGCCCAGTTCGATTTCCCATCGATGGGCATATAAGTCGACGATGTCTTCGCTGGGGTAACGCATCGGGTCAGTCAACGAGGTCAAAATGGTAACTGACTTACCTTTCACTGTCTTAGTGAGTAAACGCGCTTCAAGGGTATCTGGGATCTGCGGCCATTTCTTTCTGGCTTGAGGCGTGGTGGTGAGTTTCACCCACTGGTCATGTTTTCCCAGCGTTCGCACCACCTCATATTGAGTGCCTTTCTTCAATGGTAACAACCAGTGGCTGTCAGGTTGCGCTTGCTGCCAAGCATGTAACAGGCCTAGCGAGTAAAATCCTCGGTCAAATAGGGTTAGGCTGTGATTGGGAATGCTAGGAATGAGTTGAGATGCTAAGTTCATTTCATTTTCGGCAACCGAATCAAAGGCGCTGTTGACCAACAAATGGCTGCTTAACTCCATCAAGCAAACCATGCGAATTTGCGGATAAGCCGCTTCGCCTGAAGCGTTTGCGGTACGCGCAAAGGCGGCTTGATTTTGGACACTATCGGGTGTCCGCCACACTACACCGTCAACACCATACAAGTTAAGACCGCACCAATGAGGGTGTTCAGCTCTCGCGTGCCAGGTATTGGCGCTGCGACTAAACACTTCTCGAATAACCTCACTGCCCAATCGTTTACGCGCCTGAGTCACGGCGCTGCGTGCAACATAATCAATCTCTTGCGGCAAAACAATGTCGAGTTTGTTGATGAGTGACCGCACAGACTCCCCTCGGAACAAAGCCATTCCGATAACGGCCCAAATCATCGCGTCCATCGGCAATTTACGCCGTCTTAATGTCTCAAAATGAAGTGTCCGATGGGAGATGTGCAGATGAATTCTTCAGCCTTATTTAGGAAAGTCTGCATCTTTTTTTTAAAATGCAAACTTTCGTTACGAATTTATAAGAAGGAGTATCTTATTCCTTTGTAGTGCCACAGGGCTAAAAGTCTTCGGTAAAGGGGAATAGAAAACGCGCAAGCATGGCAGCGAAAAACGCCGCACGTGGCGCAAGTTGCACTCAGCCATAGATGCAAGCACTCACAAAGTTGTTACAGCTAAAGTCAGTCTTGTGTCAGTTGGCGATAATGAAGTACTGCCGACTTTGCTCAATCCTTTACGGCGAAAGATAATGCAGGTATCGGCAGATGGGGCTTATGATACAAAAGGTTGTTATCAATTACTGCGACGTAAAGGCTGCAAAACTACCATCCTACCTCGCTCGAATGCGGGGTTATGGGGAAAAAGAGCATACACGCAATGAAGCTGTTGATGCACTGAAAGCGGATCAGCTTAAACAATGGAAAATCGATAACGGCTATCACCAACACTCTCTAGCAGAGGCCACCATGGGCCGATATAAACAGTTGAATAGTCCAATGCTAAGTTTAAGTGATTACAATGGGCAAGTTGTAGAGGCATTGGCTGGTGTGAAGGCAATGAACAACGTCATTAGACTGGGTATGCCCGTTCGCCAGCAAGTTACTTAATCGGCCAGAAGCCTTGAAATGATTTAATCAACAACGCCGTTCAATACTGACTTGTAGCATTAAGCCTGATCATTGCTTCGGACATGTTAAAGAGTTGAGCAACATTTTGGCAGTTTATGCTATGGTGTAAAAATGGGCATATGAATGGTAACTGAGGTACTTTTATATTCAAAGCTAATTAACAGTCAGGCTTTGTGTGACCGACGTCAATCATTCACATACCAATGATATTGAAAATGGGCTAGCAGGATGAATATGGAATGTATGGAGTGAAAGTCACCGCCGTACTCGTTTAAAAAACGCAATTTAGGCTTCTGTACGGCTTTGTTTCCTAATAGTGAAATCCAATGTTTGTCGGGTTTAAATCAAAATAATATTCTGATTACAGATAAACGACTGACGATGAAACAAGGGTTTTATGCGCCATACTGGCGATCAGGAAGCACTCTGTAGTTATTTCTGCTTTTAGGAAACAAAGCCCTTCTGTACCCATAAGTAATGCTGAGTGGATAGACATGAATAAACCTTCTATCCGCTGTCTTTTTGTTAAAGTAATTTCCACATTAATTTCAAATAAAATTAACTCGAAAGTTTAAATGCATAAATCACTGCAACATCTATAGTTAACTTAAAGACGTGAGTACTGATACTTATACTTATACTTATGTAGAGTGCAATATTATTTTAAACAATACATGCGTATTCGCAGGAGAAATATTATGGGTGAGTATAGAAAGTTGTGGTGGACCTTATTAAGTGTCTTCGCCGTGACATTTTCGATATTAGGTTATTTTGGCACTGAAATATACCGAAGTGCCCCGCCAATTCCCGCATCATTTGTCTCGGCAAATGGAAATGTTTTAACAACCGAAGAACAAATATTGGATGGACAAACGGCTTGGCAATCTGTTGGGGGCATGCAATTGGGCTCAGTATGGGGGCATGGGGCGTACCAAGCACCGGATTGGACAGCTGATTGGCTACATCGAGAACTTCTTGTTTGGTTGGATTTAGCTGCCAATGATGAATTTCATCGTCCATATGCTGAACTCACTGGTCAGCAGCAAAATATGTTGCGTTACGAGCTCAAGCATGAATACAGAACGAATACATATGACGTTGAAATGAACACAGTAACGTTATCGCCAAGGCGTATTAAAGCAATTGAACAAACCGGCGCTTACTATAGTGCACTTTTTGGTGGGGCACCTGAACTGCAAAAAACACGCGAAAGCTATGCGATGAAAGAAGTTACGCTGCCCAATCCTGAGCGACGAGCACGCTTATCGGAGTTCTTTTTTTGGACCGCTTGGGCGGCTGCCACTGAGCGTACCGACGGAAAGGCAACGTACACGAATAACTGGCCTCATGAGCCATTAATCGACAATGAACCTACCACTGAGAATATCGTTTGGTCCATCATCAGTGTGGTTATTTTAGTCGCTGGCATCGGTGCACTTGTTTGGGCATGGGCTTTTTTACGTAAAGAAGATGGCGAGCCTGTCGCTCCAGAGCATGATCCTATCTTGTCGTTTAGCTTAACGGCATCACAAAAAGCCTTAGCTAAGTATCTATTACTCATTGTGTCTTTATTTACATTTCAAGTGTTTATTGGTGGATTTACCGCACATTACACGATCGAAGGGCAAAGTTTCTACGGTATCAAAACCTCAGAGTGGTTTCCTTATAGTTTAGTCCGTACTTGGCATATTCAATCTGCACTGTTCTGGATTGCATCTGGGTTTCTTGCTGCTGGGCTGTTTCTTGCACCTGTGATTAATGGCGGCAAAGACCCTAAATTCCAGAAAATGGGTGTTGATATATTATTCTGGGCATTAGTTATTGTTGTTGTTGGTTCGTTCATCGGTAATTATTTAGCAATTGCACAAATCATGCCTGCGAACTTGAGTTTCTGGCTAGGACACCAAGGTTATGAATACGTTGATTTAGGTCGTATTTGGCAAATTGGTAAATTTACTGGGATCGTTTTATGGTTAGTGTTAATGATGCGATGTATTACCCCAGCATTACAGCAAAAAGGCGATAAAAACCTTTTAGTATTATTTATGCTGTCGGTGATTGCGATAGGTTTATTTTACGGTGCTGGATTCTTCTATGGTGAACGTACTCACATTTCTGTTATGGAATACTGGCGATGGTGGATTGTTCATTTATGGGTAGAGGGCTTCTTTGAAGTATTTGCAACAACTGCATTGGCATTTATCTTCTTTAACATGGGATTAGTTACCAAACGCATGGCAACAGTTGCTTCGTTAGCATCAGCCTCATTATTTCTGTTAGGAGGCATCCCTGGAACGTTTCATCACTTATATTTTTCGGGTACAACAACCCCAGTAATGGCTGTAGGTGCAACGTTTAGTGCACTTGAAGTTGTACCTCTAATCGTGCTCGGTTACGAAGCGTGGGAACACTATAAATTAAAGAATAGAGCTCCTTGGATGGCAAATGTTAAATGGCCGATCATGTATTTTGTTGCTGTTGCTTTTTGGAACATGTTGGGTGCCGGTGTATTAGGTTTTATGATCAACCCACCTATTTCTCTATATTACATTCAAGGTCTTAACACGACGGCAACGCATGCACATGCTGCACTGTTTGGTGTGTATGGTTTCTTAGCACTTGGCTTTACATTACTGATATTGAGGTATATTCGACCACACTTGATACTTAATGAACGTTTAATGAAAACATCATTTTGGTGGATGAATATCGGCTTAGCCTTAATGTTATTTACCAGCCTTTTACCTGTTGGCATTATCCAATTTATTGCCAGCGCATCTGAAGGTCTTTGGTATGCGCGTAGCGAAGCACTACTACAGAGCGATACACTGGTAACATTACGCTGGATACGTACAATCGGTGATGTCGTATTCATTGTTGGGGCACTAGCAGTCACTTTGCAGGTCTTTAAAGGCGTATTTAGCGCTTCTGGTAAAGAGGTACATTTGAAATAAAGTGAGATATGAACGATCATCTCTCGGTCAAAATACAGGCCTATTAACTATTAAGGCCTGTATTTTTATGAGATAAACTTAGAGGGAGCAAGATGGTCAAAGTGCACCTAATTTTCATTCAGATTTGGAAGCCCATAGAGTATAAATACAGTGCTATTGCTTCATGATAAACCCCTGTGGATTCCATCGTAATGACAATGTCATTACGCTGACATTTAGATAGCTTCGAGTTCCAATCATTGATGGCTAAATAGTCAATCTTTCTGTTTTTGAAACATTTAAATTTGCTGCCGCTCTTGGCTTGATTTAGCAATAAACAGAGATCGAGCGTTTCTTTGCTTACATCAATTCCAACATTTAATCTCATATCAATGACTCCACTTGCACATACAGCATCATTAGTAAATCACTAAGTGCTCGGATACCATCCAGTATTAGAGAAAGTAAAATCAGGGGATAATCTACAGCTCAATGTTAAACATTACGTGGCGCAACATCCTCACTGATTTTATAGTTTGGAGATAGCTAATCATCCAAAACCTCACCTACAGCGTTTGAACATTCTCAACAAATAGTTGTCCAATTTGGGTTGACCAGAAAAAATGACGGGTTTCAACTTGTCAGCCAAGACAAACTGAGCCGGAGAATGCTCTGTAGAATATTGCAAAACGGGTTTTCATTATAACTAATATTTCATTCCTGAGCACGGTCCTATGTCGACCTTTGGTGAAGAGCGCGAGCATAATCCCTTTGTCGCGGACCAACTTTTACTCTAAGTGTCACGTCATTAAGAACTGTTTGATTTGTGAGCGATAATCACTCGCAAATCAAACGATTATTTCCGTTGATTGTTCCACTTTTACCCATGTTTTCTGGTTTTCCTTCTAGACTTAAAGCAGTTCTTCTGTCTATTGGGGTAAGTATGAAAACAAAAACCATGATGAGTGTGGTATTTTCGACCATAGTCGCGAGTGCCGTGATTTCTGCGGCACTGAGCTTCAATGTTAAGTCTAAAATCGATCTCTTTAATGATGCTGCCAGCATCCGATATCAGTCCTATCAAGTCGCCGATGAGTTAAGGCAAAGTTCCGATGACTTAACGCGTCTCGCTCGCACCTACGCTGTCACAGGCGATGAAAAATACGAAAAAATGTATATGGATATTTTAGCTATCCGTAATGGTGAGAAATCCAGACCCGAAAAATATCATCAGATTTATTGGGATTTAGTGCTGAATTATGGCGATAAACCTAAGCCAGACGGTGCGAGAATTGCAATTAAAGCACAAATGCAGTCCCTCGGTTTTTCCGATGAAGAATTTCATTATCTCGAACAAGCCCAACAAAACTCAGATGCGTTAGTTGCCCTCGAAGTGAAAGCCATGAATGCCGTCAAAGGTATCTTTATGGACCCCAACACCCAAACTTACACGATCAAAGGCGAGCCTAACTTAGCCATGGCGCGGGAGTTATTGCATAGCGACCAATACCATAGAGAAAAAGCCAAGATCATGCAGCCGATTGATGAGTTCTTTACGGCGTTGGATAAACGTACCGATGGTGAAGTTAATGGTCGTCTCGACTCCTTACATGCGGCATTAAACTGGTCTCAGTTCGTGTTATTTATCGTGATTTTAGCGGCCGTTGGTGGTTTCATTATCGTTAAGAGCCGGATTGTGACTCCCTTAGTGCAGACCTGTAGTGAGTTGCTCGACATTCAGCGCTCTAAAAATCTTGCGCGGCGGATTTCTGTTACCACCGAGGGAGAGATTGGCGAAATCGTTAATCAAATCAACTTGTTTATCTCTTCCCTTGCCAGTTCCTTATCGACAACGGATGGCATTGCTAAAGAGGTGGCTGATTTAGCGAAGCAAACTAAAGCATCCATTCAAGTTTCGCGTGAAAGTTCCAATCGAGTGGCCAGAGAACTGGATGCCAGTGCCAGTGCGATGGAAGAAATGACCACGACGTTGGTGCATGTAAGTGAGAGTACGTCAAACGCTGAAAGCCGCGCCGCTGAAAATGAAGCGCATGTCACTGTGGGTAAACAGACGGTATCGGAAGCGTTGAAAGCCATGTCGGTATTAGAAACTGAGTTTACCAACACTCAAGATTCTATGTCGCATCTAGTGAACGAAAGCACCCAAGTCAGTAATGTGTTGAGTGTGATTAAGGCGATTGCAGAGCAGACGAATTTGCTGGCACTGAATGCCGCGATTGAAGCCGCAAGGGCCGGTGAGCAAGGGCGAGGCTTCGCTGTGGTGGCCGATGAGGTTCGATCATTAGCCCAGCGCACCCAAGATTCCACTAAGGAAATCGATGATATTGTCGCAAGCCTTCAAAATCGTACGAATCAAGTGGGTACATCTGTGACTCAAGCGGCGACGCTTATGCAAAAGGCGGGGGTAGAGTTGCAACGTATCGTAGCTGTATTTGAGGATATTCGCCACAGTACGGAAGCGATTCATGGGATCAATACTCAGGTTGCCGCTTCGACTGAGGAACAGTCCTTGGTTTCTAAAGAAATCGCTTCGAGTATGATGGTGATCCGCGATAATTCCCGTGAAGTATCACAGATTATCGAACAGATAGAATCGACCTCTATTAGCCTAGATAATCAATCCCAGATACTGCGCACTAAGGCGGGGGAATATCAGTTTTAGATGACCGCTACAAGAATACTCCATTCAAGACTTGGATAATGACATGGAATCATCCACTTTTAATCGGCCTTGCAATGGACAAAGATATAATAGGTAGTAATTAAAATTCATCAGAAAGATAACGGGTCCAACTATGAAAATAAATGAAATATTTAGCTAACTTCATAGCGCTATGTGGATAACATTGCCAACATCACTGATTCGAAAAAATGTGCACTGTTCTGGTCTAATCCCATCGTACATTTAATTTTGAGACAGTATAGTCAATAAATTATGAGGTTAATATGAGTCTGAAAAAATAACATAAGAGTTATCCGCAGGCATTTAAAGATGAAGCCGTCTTGATGATGCGAGAACAAAGTTATAGCGTTGCCGATGCGGCAAAGTCTCTTGGAGTTAGCACTACTCCGCTTTACAATAGGAAGGAAAACACCAAGCCCTGCAACAAAGCATCACCTTAGAAGAGTCTGAGCGTGATGAGTTGAAGCGATTGCGTAGAGAAAACAAAGAATAACGTATGGAGAAAGAAATTCTAAAAATACCCAAGGGGCACGCCGAGGCCAGCGCCTTCTTTACGAGAGAAATGAAGTAAAATTTCGTTTCATCAAACTGCAATCCAACCTGTTTCCCTTAGCACTGTTATGTCGAGTAATGAGTGTCAGTCAATCAGGATATTACGATTGGCATAAGCGGCCTGCAAACCAGGGAAAGAGCGTGAATGTTTTTTAAGCATTTATTATTTTATCCAAATACGCTGAATTCATTGCAGCTAGGCGTCTCATGCGGCGAAGACTTAATTTACTCGGTTCTTTTTTGAGAATGTTGACGGTAACCTGCTGCAGCCTTGCGAGATTTTCTGCACCATCGCCTCGGGATATCTGACATGCATCCTCATTCATGATCACATCCAGTCCCCAATGAAGCTGATTTTCAACAGCCCAATGACCGCGTGCGGCGGAGGCTAATTCTTCAGCCGATAATTGGCGGAACTGATGTAGTAACGTGTCTGCAGCGTTCCTTTGCCTTTGTTTACCCGACAACTAATAACTTTGCCAAAGCTGCGTATGGTCGGCAACTTGGCATCAATTAGCTCCGTGGGTGCATCTATAATTTGGTGTTCCCGATATTCTTTTCGGCCATGCTGCGCCTCGATTTCAGTGGTGTTTTCGACATCCTCTGACTGAACGGCAAAGGCCTCTTTTACGCGCTGATGTAAAGCACTTTGATTACCTTTTACGGCTAACAGGAAGTCGGCACCTTATGGTATGCGCAATATCTGCTTGAGTACCCATAGCATCAATGGTGACCTGTGTGCCTTTAATATTCAATAAAGCTAATAATTCAGGGATCTCATTGGACTTCGCATCAGTTTTAAGTTGTCCCATCACCACACCATTGGTGACAGAGAAAGCATTCACCATATGAATAGCGGATTGACGCTCTTCTCAGTTATAAGAACCGCGTAAGGTTTTGCCATCAATGGCAATGACTTGCCTTGGATCAATTGTTGGGTTGCCTGCATCCATGAAATAAAAGCTTGTCGCAACACTTCTGGATCAACTTTGCTGATAATTCGTGCGATAGTGTCATGAACAGGAATACTTTTGCTGAAATAACCATACCTCTTCAGTATTTCCAAGTGGCAATGGCCAAAGTCTTCAATATCTTCCCAGCCCTCAGAGCCACCGATGACCGCCACCACGGTTAGGAACAACACATCGAACAAGGGATAAGTCACTTTGGCGGCCTGTCGGTGGTCTTCAATAAGTTCAAAGTGTTTGGTAAGAGAAAGAAGGCTCATGATCGTGTCTCGGCAAAAGAGAATATAAGATCACAAAGCCGTCAAATTGAGAAGTATTGCCCGTTTGAATGGCTGAAAATTGTTCGCGACCTCACCCTGCCACCCAGTTCAGATAGGCTTTGGTGCTGTACGAACGCTTTGAGCTTGGCTTGCTGTGCAATGGACAATGTCGCAGGACGGCCTGGATTAGGCGTATCGTCTAGACCACTCAAACCTTGAGCTAAATAGGTGGATATCCATCGATTGACACTGGTTCTACTGACCTTGAGCATGCTTGCGATAGCGGTACGAGAATGACCTTCGCTGAAATAGAGCAAGGCAAGATACCGCATACGTTTACGTGCGCTCTTCTCCGATTTCACTAAATAAATATAAATAGTATTTCGTGGCAAAATGCTAAAAATTGACCCTCGGTTAAAATTGAGTTGAGGTCACAAAATGGTCACGTTTTGGTCACAGTCACGAAGAGAGAAATAGGAATATTGGATGAATTAAAATCAAAAAGCCCAAGCTATTTAATAGCTTGGGCTTCATGAATGTTGGCGGAGCGGACGGGACTCGAACCCGCGACCCCCGGCGTGACAGGCCGGTATTCTAACCAACTGAACTACCGCTCCAAATTCTTCCATATCCAAATATTTGACGGGTATCTGACCCACTAACCCCAGCGTGACAGGCCGCTGATGTTAAAACGATAGTCTAACCAACTGAACTACCGCTCCAAATTTTTCCATATCCAAGTATTTCACAGGTATCTAACCCGCTAACCCCAGCGTGACAGGCCGCTGATGTTAAAACAGAACGATAATTCAACACACTTATCAAGGCTCTGCTTAAGATGCGAAGAATAATACGGTTGAGCCCTGCAGGCGTCAACCGTTTTTTTACTTCGATTTATCATTTGACTAAAAAAAAGCCAAGTCAATTGCAGACCTTGATTTATATCCCAAATATCGCTGCAACGTTCCAGTTCAAAGTCATAAATCAAACACATTAAGCAACGCTTGGCTAACGGTCTTTATCTGCCTCATCTGGCATAGTGAGATCGATTTCATCTAATGAAGGCGCTGCGGGTGGATTTGCAGATGCTTCATTCAATAAACGTAACTCCGCGGCAGCTAAGGCCTGCGCCAAACTTTGGCGCTTACGCCACACAATTAATCCCACCACGCCTAAGACTAATAAGATAGCGTTGACTGTAATGATCCAGAACATCGCATCTTTCTTCGCAAGCTCTTCTTCCTCTGCCGCTTTTTGTGCAGCAACAGCAGCCAACTCTTCGGCACTTGGTGGTGGTTCTGGTGGTTCAATTAAGTTAAAGAAAAGCTCAGGTAAATCCAGCACGATTTCACGACCAGTGACAGTCGTCGTAGCCACAAAACCTTTAATTCGATAACTACCAAACTCTGTCACTGTAGGTAAATCTAATTCAGAGTCAGGCTCAGTGAGACCATTAACAACCAAAGGCAGTTGCAAGCCAGCAGGACCGACTAACTCAAAGGAAAAATGCGTCTCAGCCAGCTGCAACACTGTCTTATCCACGTGTAACATGACTTTCCATTGCCCTGTTAGCGGATCGTCAGGGGTAATAACTTCTAGATTAATTGGCCGAGGTGACAATTTAAACGGGAATGAAACCTGCCGTTCAAACACATTATTACGTGCCTGCACGACAAACTCATAATCACCCCAAGGCTGCTTTATATTGATATTGCTGGTAAATACACCATCGTCGGGTTTTTCATCGTAATCTTCACCATTGTCTTTATAGGAACCAACAATAATGTCACCCGCGGCAAAGTTTTCATCGCCCGCCTTATGTTTACTCACAAAATGTGCCGTCCATTCGACTAAATAATCTAACCCAGGCATACGCACACGCTGCTCGTCACCCATTAACTGCGCGACAATTTTAACTTGCTCACCTTGGAAGATTGGCTGTGGTAAAGGCTGGACTTCGATTTCGAGTTTTGAGAGCTTTTTAAGGGTTGAACCTGAGACAACCTTGCCCACCAACTGCCAAGGTCCGGGCTGTGGTGACTCAATGTAAATAATATCGCCCGTTATACCATCAACCCACTTAACGGTTGCAGGATGACGATTGGCATACCATTTACTGCCATCGGGTAACACTATGACCACGGGCGCAGAGCCATATTCACGCTCCACTAATAAGGTCATATTATCGACCATATGATCAATACGAAAACGGTTTTTAAGCTCGGAAGCCGTCTCCAATCCTACAATCGGCGTAGCCTTGGGCGGCTTGACGACTTTTTGTGCTGGATCTAGGTCAGCGGCCAATACACACGCCACACTTAATAACAGCGTAGTGACAAGCAGGCAAAAAGCTAAAATGGGTTTATGGCGCGACATAGGCATAGTAATTCTTCTATCCTCTCCAGAGGCATTTACCTGATTTTGCGACTAAATCAAGGCGTTGTTCATGCATTGTCAGTTCATCGGCCGATGCGCCAATCACTTTAAGATTAAGTGATTGTGGATCAAAACGTTGAATCCCCCCCGCTTCCTGCCCCGCTTCTTCGTTAGACAAATTAAACTTTGTCTGCCCGCCAGTCATGATCAGATAAACATCAGCGAGGATCTCGGCATCGAGTAATGCGCCGTGGTACTCGCGGCGAGACGTATCGACGCCGTAACGCTTACAGAGCGCGTCGAGATTGTTTTTCTGGCCGGGATGTAAAAACTTAGCAATCTCTAAGGTATCGAGGATCTGACAAATATCAGCAGTTTTCGGACCACGCGGCTGCAGCAGTGAAAACTCATGATCCATGAAGTTCACGTCGAAGCTCGCGTTATGTGCGACGATTTCAGCACCGTCGATAAAGTTGATAAACTCTTGAGCAATTTGATGGAAACGCGGCTCTTTGGAAACGCGCTCATCGGTAATACCGTGAACGGCGATTGCTTCGGGATCAATTGCTTGACCAGGATTGATATATTGATGGTAATAACGCCCCGTCAAACGACGGTTCACCACTTCCACACAACCAATCTCGATGATCCTATGGCCTAAATAGATGGCGCCGCTGCCCTGGTTCATACCTGTGGTTTCGGTATCTAAAATAACCTGACGGCTAGCATTAGAGATAATATTCATGTTTTTATGCGCTTCTTATGACAATTTTTAGTTATACTCGGCCGAAATTCCCGGCTATGGTAACAATTTGATGACTGAACTAAAACTGATCCACATCTTCACCGACGGCTCTTGCTTAGGCAATCCCGGTCCTGGCGGCTATGGCATTGTAATGAATTATAAAGGCCATACAAAGGAGATGTCCGACGGTTTTGCGCTCACGACCAATAATCGCATGGAATTGTTAGCCCCAATCATAGCGTTAGAAAGCTTGAAAGAGCCTTGCCAAGTCGTGCTCACCAGCGACAGCCAATATATGCGCCAAGGCATAATGACATGGATCCATGGCTGGAAGAAAAAAGGTTGGATGACATCAAACCGTACCCCAGTCAAAAACGTTGACCTGTGGAAACGTTTAGATAAAGCCTCACAGATGCACACTATCGACTGGCAATGGGTTAAAGGTCACGCAGGACACGCCGAAAACGAACGTTGCGATGTATTAGCTCGCACTGCGGCTGAATCAAAACCGACCCAACCCGACTTAGGCTACCAGCCTTAACCCTGTGGCCCTTACTTAAACGAGCTAAGTTTGAACAGCAAAAGTTCATACAAGCTAAATTCAAAAAACTAAGTTCATACAAGCTAAATTCGAACAAGTAAGTTCGCTCCCATCACGCCTAAGCTAAACACTTAGGCTTGATGATTTATTTCACTATTCATCTCACCGTAAACCCACAGTTCAAATTAACCACTTAAGCTCACTGCATATGGCCATTGCTATCAAACGGCTTATTTGGTTCCACGCCTGCGATATTGAAAAAATTCTCACAGAACTGCACAAAAGCTTGACCTAGGGATGTCGCCTGACGGCTCTTATGGGTGATGCGATAAAACTGCCGCTCGAGTACGAGTCCCTCAATCGTGACTAACGCCAACTCTTTACGACTGATTTCTTTCTCCAGCGCCAACTCAGATAACACACCAAGCCCAGCACCTTGTTTTACGGCCAATTTAATCGCATCCGGCGTAGTAAAGCAGAATTTAGCCTCTGGCTGCATATCCAACTCATTGGCGGCATTTACAAAATATTCGCGAGTGCCCGATCCTTCCTCACGTAGCACCCAAGACAGGCCTTTAACCGCCGCAGGTTTAACCACTTTCCCCGCCAGAGGATGCGCCGGATGACAAAACACCAGCAGCCTATCCTTATGCCATGCCTCGACACTCAAACGATTGTCAGTGCAATGGCCTTCAATAAAACCCATTTCAGAGCGGAACTGAGCAACCGCTTGGATCACATCTTGAGTATTAGTAATCGCCACATCCACATGGGTTTGAGTATGTTGCTGACAAAATGCCACTGCGGCTTTCGCCATCAGATAATTGCCAATTGTCGAACTGGCACTGATGCTTAAACGCCCAACCAGATCACCACCATGATAAGTAAATGCCTGCTCAATTTGTTCAACACGGTGTAATAGATCCGTTGCCAATGGCAGCAGTAAATTACCCTGCGAGTTAAGCTGTAATCGATTGCCAATACGTTCAAATAGGCGGGCATTGAGCTGCTTTTCTAATTCAGCCAAGGCCATAGATGTCGCCGGTGGTGATAAATTCACTTGTTCAGCCGCCTTCGCGACTTGGCCGCTACGTGCCACGGCCTCAAATACTGCCAGTTGTCTTAAGGTGATCCGCATATAAAAACCTGTACTAAAAATGGAAATGGCTTATCAGTTTTCCGAATGCTCTGATAAATGCCCCGAACGACCCGCAGTCGGTGCCGTGGTCCAATTTGTCTGCCGCACCTTACGTTTATCGCGAATAGGTGTGAGTGGCGACTCGAGTTTACGTGCCACAATCAAATACAAACTGCCCGCGCTAGGAAGCCATGACGCTAAACTCTGTTGAAAAAATCTACCTTGGGTAAACTCGCCCATTAATGGGTGGTAGACCAAACGCTCATCCCCCACCACTTGATAACCTAATAAACCTAACCAATCTCGCACCCTCGAAGGCATAAAAAAACGGCCATTCCAAGGAAGACAATCCTGATATTTAGGCCATAACTTACCCAAAAATACCGGACTCAAGGGATTAAAACCGACGATAAAAAGATAGCCTCCAGCGATGAGTACCCTATCGGTTTCGCGAAGAATACGGTAAGGATCGGGTTCAAATTCGAGCAATAAACTCATCACCACCGCATCTATCGCCGCATTCTGCAGGGGTAGATGGCAAAAATCGCCTTCAATAGAGGTGCCTTTAGATGGCGAGAGTGAAAAATGATGGGCGACTGGCGATTCCATGCTCGACAATTCGGCACTCAAAGGCCCTAACTTTAATAAATGATAACCAAAGACTCTTGGCCACCAATCTTCAAGCTGTTTAGCGACGGCTTGCTGTAGTGCCTCACCATTGGGTAGGTCACTCCATTGTTCGGGCTTGAGCTCAGTACTAAAATGCGACACAGAGTTCCTCCGTTAGCTGGGTAGACAAGTATCCAATGGGGTCAAAGATGACCAACATTCTGCCACAGGGCAAAAGCGGCAAAGGTCGCCAAGGGCCGTTCACTCATGGATAATACCTTTATCTTCAAATTGAAATACAGACATAGGCAGTTCTATGCTCACTATAACAGCGATCAAAGCCTTTAATGACAATTATATCTGGGTGTTACAACAACAGCCCCATACTCAGGTTTATGTTGTCGATCCCGGCGATGCAAGTGTAGTCATTGACTACCTGCAAGCCAATCAACTCACGCTAGCGGGTATTTTACTGACCCACCACCACAATGACCATACGGGTGGCGTAGCTGAACTTCAAGCCTACAGTCAAGACCGACTCACAGTGTATGGCCCAGATAATGAGAAGATTGAAGGCATCACACATCCACTGCACGCAAAAGCCAAGCCCAAATTCACACTGGAGTATCTCAGCGCTGAGCTGCAAGTCTTAGATGTACCGGGGCACACTGCAGGACATATCGCCTACGTTATTGCAGATGCCTTATTTTGCGGTGATACCTTATTTAGCGGTGGCTGCGGACGCTTATTTGAAGGTACGCCAGCGCAAATGCTCAACTCACTACAGCAACTTGCCCAGCTTCCCGCCGACACTCGGGTGTATTGTGCCCATGAGTACACACTTTCAAACCTCAAATTTGCCCTCGCGGTCAATCCCAACAATCGCGCGCTGCAAGACTATAACGAACGCGCCATAGCATTGCGTCGCCAAGACAAAGCGACTATCCCCTCCACCATCGCTTTAGAGCGCGCCATCAATCCCTTTTTACGCCCTAGCGACACTGAGATTGTTGACAGCATAAAACAGCATTTTAGCGATCTAAATCATGCCAATTTAGACGAACTTGGCGGTTTTACCCTGCTCAGACAGTGGAAAGATAATTTTTGATCACAAAAGCAATATTATAGATTGAAATTTAAACAGTTTTTTCCATTTTTGATGATGTAAATCAAAAATGGCCTTACATTATGTACGATAATTAAGGGACAAGATCGAAAAGATCCCATAGAATGGCTCGTTTTGCGTGAAAACTTTGCGCGCTGCGTCGTCTTTATCTTCATATAAAACATATTGTTACTATAAAGAAAAGCTATGCACTAACAGAGGACTACCGTTTTCAATGAGAGTATCACTTTATGTTGTTGTAGGGGGATTTGCCCTACTCACAGGTTGTCAGACATTAGACAACCATGGCGTTAATCAGACAGAAGTTGAAGCCGTCACAACCGAAAATACAGTCCCAGAATATTACCTCGCAACTGAGGCTCCGTCGGCGCAAATTACCGATGTGTGGGAGCGAATTCGTCAAGGCATGCAGTTACCGGTTCCAGATCAAAAATTGGTGAATCAATACCGTGATTGGTACATCAAAAATCCACAGCATCTGGCGATCATCTCGGAACGTGCTGCACCTTATATGTACATGATTGTAGAAGAACTTGAAAAGCGTCATCTTCCTATTGAGATAGCTTTGTTACCCATAATTGAAAGCGCCTTTGATCCTTCCGCATCATCGACTGGCGCGGCATCGGGTCTGTGGCAATTTACCACACCTATGGCCAGTCATTTCGGTTTAGAAATGAACTGGTGGTATGACGGTCGTCGTGATGTCCCCGCATCAACGACTGCGGCGCTCGATATGCTGGAATACCTCTACGATAAAACCAATAACAATTGGCTTTATGCTATTGCTGCCTATAACTCGGGTGAATCACGGGTGCTCAATGCAATCAAACGTAACGAGAAAAAAGGCTTAAAAACGGATTTTTGGTCATTGGATTTGCCCAGAGAGACAGAACGCTATGTGCCGCAACTGCTCGCACTGGCAGAAGTCATTAAACACGCTGATGAATATGGTATTTCTTTAGCGCCAATTGACAACAATCCGACAATTGAAGTGGTTGATATTGATAGCCAAATTGATTTAGCCATGGCGGCAGGTTTTGCCAATATGACCACGCTTGAGTTACAAAAACTCAACCCAGGTTATAACCGCTGGGCTACATCGCCACTTGGTCCGCACACCTTAGTGCTACCAATTGATAAATCGGAAGAATTTAAAAAAGCGCTCGCTGAAACAGAAACCGAAGATAGGATCAGCTGGTTACGTTACACGATCAAATCTGGCGATAGCATTGGCAAGATTGCTACGCAGCACCATACGACCGTTGCCGCTATTCGCGCCGCCAACGGCATGAAAAGCAACACGATCGTCGCAGGCAAGCATTTGATTATTCCTGTCGATGCGCAAGACAAGCAGCTTTATGCCCTGTCAACTAAGCAGCAATTGCCGAAAAAATCACATGCTGCAGTTGAATCAACAAAAATTGCTTATCAGGTTAAGTCAGGAGACACACTCTCAGAAATAGCCCAAGCCCATAAAGTGACGGTGAAACAACTCAGCACTTGGAACAAATTGGCTAAGAATAGCAAGCTACAAAACGGTCAGCAGTTAGTGATCTTAGCACCAAAGGAGCTTGAGCAAACCGCACAAATTCGTACTGTTAGTTACAAGGTAAAATCCGGTGATTCACTTGCCCGTATCGCCAATAAATTTAACGTAACTGTTGCCGAGCTACTCGAGTGGAATAGCCTAGCGCAATCACAGTATTTACAACCAGGCCAAGTGATCAAATTAGTGGTTGATGAAACTAAGTTGAGTGCGTAAGGACTAAACTAGCACATAGTTCGAACGGATTAGTACTATAAATCCTAAGCAAAATTGAGCCATAGATAAGAAAAAGGCAGCAACCCTATCGGATTGCTGCCTTTTTCTATTACGGGCTTTCTCTATTATGAGAGGCGACGTTATTCCATCGTCAGTAATAAGACAACGGGCGCCATAACAACGGCATCATACTCTAACGCTTTAGCAGCAAAATGCGCTTCTAAGCGAGCACCATTTGCAGGTATTCCTGCAAATGCTTTGGGCGGAATACTAAATGAAGTCGTGATCACTTTCCCTGCCGCCAATTGGCTATCACGTAATGCTTGGGTAAACATCATATCATCCGACCAAGCCCACAGACGTTTGCCCTCTTGCGTTACCAACCACAAATCCGCCGTCATCCCAGAGTTATAACGTAGGCCGACAGCATAGGTTTGTGGATTTGTCACAGTCAATGTCGCCTTAACCGACTGCTTAAAATCGATAAAAGGTTCTAGAGTTAATTCGCCGCGAAGCAGGCCTTGTGTCTTTTCTGCTATCACAGGTTCAGCCTTTAATGTCGGAGTGCTTTTAAGCCCAGAAACATCGAGCGCCAGATCGGCAGCGCGAATAATCTCAGGCTGAACGGCCGCAGCTGTTGTAGTCTCCCCCTTGGTTGACTGACTCGTGTCAGCGGCTTCGGGCGCCGAGCACCCAACAAGTTGCCCGCCGACAAAAGCACTCGCACAAACAAGTAATGCGTAACGCGTTGAAGCAACCATTAAAAACCGCCTAGTTTTTTCAATAAGGAGTCTTTTAATTTTTCCTTAGCTTTGTCGGTTTCTTCCTTTAGCTGATTATTCAGTAAGGCTTTAGTATCCAAAGCATATTCAGGTTTTTGGAAAGTGCCTGTAATCGCCAACGGAATGTCAACTCCAGCCAGCGCATCCTTGTCGCTACCACCCTGACCCTTCAATGAATTCACTAGGCTAGCGGTTAGTCTGTAGTCCAAGGCTTCAGTCAATAAATTCGCAGTGCCTTTACCATCCAAACGCAGTAAAGGCGAAGACAAGGCAAGATCTGGATTCGTGGCAACGCCATTATCCAACGAGAAACTGCCCGTCAGACTCGAGAAGTCAGTTTTGCGCTCCGCCTTCGTTTCTGGCGATAAGTCGCCCTTTAACTTAGCTTGTGCGCTGCGGATCATCTGTGGAATATTTACCCCGTACAGAGCACCGTCATTAATATCAAAATGACCATTCGCTAACAGGTTTTTCTTTAACTGCTCAGGGATCAAACTCTGACCTTTCCCCTTCACATCAAAGTTGGCTGTACCGGCCAATAAATCCACATCCGCCGCATCTTTCAGCAAAGGACGAATTTGTACGCCCGTCACTTTTTTATCAAATTGATAACTCGCCACAGCTTGACGAGCATCAACCTGAGCGCTCACCAGCAACTGACCTTGATATAAATCCGCATTCAGTTTCGTCAAATCTAACACGCCATTTTTAATGCCCACATCCATTAACCAATTTTGAGTCGACAGATTCGCGACCTTAATAGACTTAACAGTCAACTTGAGTTTTACATCAAGCTGCTTAAGGGCTGAGAGATCAGGCTCAACTGCCTGAGGGTTTGCTGCTGGCGCTTGTTCAGCGGTGGCGGTGGCCTCTGTTTTAGGTAACAGTGTATCTAAATCAATATCGCCAACTTGAAAATCAGCATTAATTTGTGGAATTTTCGTACCATAATTAACACCCACTTTACCCGCAGCGGTAATGCTCGCCGCGGTAAGCTGCGCAATATCGACGGACAATTGCTGTTTATCAAGGGCGATTTGAGTTGCTAAGCTGACAGATGTTTCGAGTTTCTTGTTCGGAATACTCTCACCTTCCACCACAGTATCAATTTTCAGCCCATTGATAACGAGTTGTTTAAAGTCTCGACTGAGTTTTAGTTCACCTTTAGCTTCGCTACTTATCGTCATATCCGGCATAGTTGCACTGAATTCAAAGGCGATAGGCGCAAATTTATCTAAGGAGAACTCACCTAGGGTGAAGCTACTTAAGGTAAAGACTTGAGTCTGCTTATTAGCTTCGTCAATCATATTAATTTGGGTATTGGTGATAGAAATGCCACCAATATTAATGTCGTTAAGTTTGGCATTCGATGAGGATTCGGCGGCAGCTGGAGACGCAGTTTTTGGGCTATTATCGCCACTCAACCCATCGAAACTGCTAGTGCCATTTTTACGGGTGACTAAATTGATCGTTGCGCCATCGAGACTCAATTCTGCAATTTCAATTTTCTGACTAAACAACGGCATTAGCGCCACTTCAGCAACGGCTTTTTTGACTTCTAACATAGCCTTAGGCGTAAAACCTTCAGGGTTAGATAAAGACACTCCCCCTAAATTAATACCTATAACAGGGAAAAATGTCCAAGATAAATCGTCAGTAATGACTAATTCACGACCCGTTTGTTTTTTTACGGCATCGACTATTTCAGGTTTAAAATCATTAGGGTCGAAAAAGACGGTGAGATAAACGGTGACTAAAAGAATGAGCGTCACCATTAAGGCTAAGAGCCACTTAATGAATTTCATATAAATATCCTTATCAAAAACAACTTGAATTTATAGCAACTAATGCATTTAGAAATGTTAATTTAAAAATGCAAAGTTCAACATTTCATCACTTACTGCAATACCATTTTCATCGGCATAGAGCATCATACCGGGCTTAACCGTCACGCCCCCCATATCGACAGCCACATTAATTTGGCCTTGACCTAACTTTTCGGTTTTTATCGGCATAGCCCCTAAGGCAAAGACACCTAAGCTGAAAGTATTTAATCTCGCCACATCGCGAACACAACCATTAATCACTATCCCTTGCCAACCATTATCTAAGGCGCTCTGCGCTATGAGGTCACCTAACAATGCGCGGCGCAGAGAACCGCCGCCATCGACAACGAGCACTTTTCCATGCCCATCCTGTGCAAGTATCTCTTTTACCTTTGAATTATCCTCGAAGCACTTTACTGTGACTATCTCGCCCCAGAAGAGCCGTTTACCACCAAAGGGTTTAAATGCAAGGGGAAGTAACTGTAATTTAGACGGATAGTGGTCGAATAAATCTGGTAGTAGATCAAGCATTTGAATCTCCATGATAGTCTATAACTTTAGACTACTCATTATTGTAGACCCCGACAAGGTCAAAGCAAAAATCAGCGGAATTTTTTATTTCATTTTAACGTGCAAAGGCTTGGTGTATATTGGCATAAGCATTATAATCTGCGATAGTTAACGTCCTATGACACTCTTTAAAGTTTCATACATTTGTTCCCACACCTCTTTGTTATAAAGCGAAAACCAAATGACAACTGATCTTGATTTACAGAGCGCAATCGCAGCTCTTGATGAGTATGGATATGATAAGAAAGTCTCAACGGATCTTGAGCAAGCACGTAACAAGCAACAAATGGGTAAATATATTAAATCTCTCGACTATAGTTTACGTCGATTATTGATATTACAAGAAACCGTTAATGAGTTAGTTGAAGAAAAGAAACATCAATTAGCTCAGCAAGAGAATATTCAAACCTACAAAACAAAAATCATTAACTTGTCTAGAGAATTTAACATTTCTTACGATGAAGTATTAGCGCTGATGGCATCATCTAAATCTAAGAAGTAAGTTTATCGCCATTGTGCTCTATCACCACGCAGTGAAATTGTTTGATTAACATCTGCATATGCCATATAACGAAATATATACTTTTTCGGTTATATGGCAGAATTTTTGGCTTTTCATTATTCGCACAGTGTTAACGATTTCATTTCATAAGTAACAATGCCAACTTATGTTAAGCTCACACTATACCTGTCTAGCTATTTGGCATAAAAAAGCAGAGCCTAAGCTCTGCTGATTTATATCAATATGCGAACTTATTTGCTCTGCATTAATTGGCGAATATATTTCACTGGTGCACTACCATAACTCAAGAATGTTTCGTGGAAAGTTTTAAGGTCAAAATCTTTACCTTGCGATTTTTTGTATTCTTCACGGAAATCATAGATTTCTCGATAACCTGAATAGTAACTCGTCAGTTGCACTTGACTAAGTGTCGCACGGCGCCACTTGCCTTCAGCTTCAGCTTGCTGTTGGAAGGCTTCATTCATCATCAGGGCAATAGCTTGGTCTTCGGTCATGCCTTTCACATGAATACTGTAATCTAAAATAGTGTTAGAGATAACACGTAAATTCCACTTGTAGTACATCAACCACATTTCAGGCTCAAAATTGCCATAGCCTTCTTCTAACATCATACGCTCTGCATAAACCGCCCAACCTTCGACCATAGCACCATTACCAAATAAACTTTTCACTAAACTCGGAGATTGATTAGAGTAAACGAGTTGAGTGTAGTGCCCTGGGATGGCTTCATGAATATTGAGGATTTGCAGGATCCAGTGATTATATTCACGCAAGTAACTCTCGGCGGACTCATCACTCATGCCATCGAGCGGCGTCACGTTATAATAAGTATTGCCTGACTTCTCATAGGGTCCAGGTGCACTAATTGATGCACCGGCATAACCACGCATATATTCGGGCGTTTCACGGACAACGAGTGGTTTTTTAGGATCTAATGTGACTAGTTTTTTCTTATTTACAAATTCAATCAGCTCTGGAATTTGCTTACGCACTTCATTCACGAATTCATCGCGCTGAACATGCTGAGTCGATAATTTATCGATTAATTGGCGAATGGCGAGCTTACTGTCAGCAGGCTTTGGCGTAGTAAAATATTTAGGCCATAACTTATCGGTAATTTTAGCCATTTCTCCTTGAACACGCTCTTTATCGGCTACGGCTTTTTGATATAGCTGTTTCGCCGTCATCCCCGCTTGGATATCAAAGGCAAATTTTTGCTCATATAACGCCTCGCCAATTCTAAAACTACGTGCTCCATCTTTTTTAAGTTGAACCACTAATTTGTCTAACCAAGCGATATGGCCGTTAATCGCCGCAGTGGCCGCATCGAAACGCGTTTTAAATAACGCTTTTTCCACATCAGTCAAACCAGAGTCGGCGACCTGTTTTAATAAGTCATCGGAAAAAACCGAAAATGCACCTTGATTCTGCAGCACTGCTAACTCAGAGTGCTCCAATGTTGGTTTGCTAATGTTCGCCTGCGCAGCAGCATAATAAGCTGGCACATTTTCTAAACGCGCTAATACCGAACGTAATCTGTCATCTAATGGAGCGAAATTTTCATTGATGATTTGGGCAAAACCGCCCGATACGTTGTAACTTGAAGGATCCCACTGCCAAGATTTAAAACTGTCAATTTCCCATGCCATACTACCGAGTAAATTGTCGATCAGATGGTAATCAATCAGTTCATTCGGCGTTAGCGACTTTTGCTCGAACTGAGTCAATTGCGCTTGCTGAGCTTTCACAAACGCTAAGGTCTTTGCTCGACCTGCTGCATCGGGGATTTCAAGGTAACCATCGTTAACATGCTTGCCACTGTATAAGGCCCAAGTCGGTGACAATTCCCACAATGAATCAATAAAGGATGCTGAAAATTGCTCAAATGAGTGGGCTTTAATTTCAGGTGCGACCACGGGCGCGATTTGACTCGTATGGGACTGACAACCAGCAAGGCTGGCCAGCGATAGCACTATCGCAAGGGAAATAGCGTTTTTTTTCATTATTATGGGTCCTTTGTTAAGATTTATCAGGCATATAAAAATTACCTCAGTTAATCATATTGCCCCAATAATTGCAGCTATGTTAGCCATGAATACATGCGCGGTTACAAAATTGTAAGTTCTCAATATTTTACCGCCTATCATTCGCCTATTCGACGTATAAGCCCCTCTTTACCAAACACACACACAAATAATGATAATCGCCTATTCTGTTTCACCTCCTGCTATAATATCGCCCTGCTCCACTGTTCATGCTTTAGCGTAACAGTTTGCTTATACATTATTGACCTGACCCTTTACCTGAGACATTCAATGCCATTTTCCAAACTTGGATTAAGCGATCCGATTTTAAGAGCCATCACTGAGCTCGGCTATTCACAACCTACTCCGATCCAAGAAAAAGCCATTCCGGTGATCTTGAAAGGCAAAAACCTGCTTGCTGGCGCGCAAACAGGTACAGGTAAAACCGCCAGTTTTGTGTTGCCAATACTGCAAATGTTCGCCGACATGCCGAAAATCCGTGCTAAACGCGTTCGTGCATTAATCTTAACGCCAACCCGTGAATTGGCCGTTCAGGTAGAAGATAATATTGCCAAGTACGCAAAATACCTGCCGCTGACGTCTATGGCCATGTATGGTGGCATGGATGCCGCACCGCAGAAACAACGTCTTATTGAAGGCGTCGATATTCTGGTGGCAACACCCGGTAGATTGCTCGATATGTACACCCAAAGAGCGATTCATTTCGATGAAATCTCGATATTAGTCCTAGATGAAGCCGATAGAATGCTCGATATGGGATTTATCGAAGACATCAATAAGATTATTGAACGTCTGCCAACAGAACGCCAAAATCTGTTGTTTTCGGCAACCTTATCTAAGCAAGTGCGCTTTTTAGCGAAAACAGCGGTTGAAAACCCTGTCGAAATTGAAATTGCCCGCGACAGCGCAAACGCACCACAAATCGACCAATGGTTGATCACTGTCGATAAAGATAAAAAGTCGGCCCTGTTAAGCAAACTCATCACTGAGCAAGCGTGGGAACAGGCACTGATCTTTATCCAGACGAAACAAGGCGCCGCCAAACTGGTTAGCCAACTCGAAAAACGTGGCATTGCCGCCGAAGCCATTCACAGCGGTCGCAGCCAAGCGGTACGCGAGCAATTATTAGTGGATTTCAAATCTGGCAAACTACGCTTTTTAGTCGCGACTGGCGTTGCTTCCCGCGGTATCGATATCGACGCCCTCACCCGTGTGGTCAATTATGATTTGCCCGATGAAGCCGATGATTATATTCACCGCATCGGCCGAACCGGTCGTGCTGGCGCCTGCGGCGAAGCTATCTCCTTTGTTTCTAAAGATGATTTTAGGAATCTATGTGCTATCGAGCGCCGTCTAGGTCACCTCATAGTGCGTAAAGAAATTGAAGGCTTTGTGCCGAACAAAGAAGTGCCAGTGTCTATTCTCGATTTTGTGCCCAAAAATACTACGCCAAAAACCTTTAAAGCTCGGGCACCTGAGGCCAGAGCCTCGCGCCCCGCGAAAGAAGGCTCCTTTGAAACCACCCATGCGAAAAAGCATCGCAGCGCGAAATCAAAGCCAGAGGTTAAAGCCAATGTAACACGGCCGCAATCTATTCAGACTGACAATGGTAACGAGACAACAGGTCACAGCGCGCCCTTTAATCCGTGGAATAGCGGCCCTAAAACTAAGTAATAACTCAGTACAAGTCGTGACTTATTAGATATAAAAACTCATTAAGATAGAAGATATTAGCATGATTACATTTAGCACCAATCTAGGCGACATCACTATAGAACTCGATTTTGAACATGCGCCTGTCAGTTCAAAAAACTTTGTCCGCTATTGTGAAGAAGGCTTCTTTGAACACACGATTTTTCACCGAGTGATCAAAGGCTTTATGATCCAAGGCGGCGGGTTTACCGCAAAAATGAAGGAAAAACCAACCCACGAGCCTATCGTTAACGAAGCCAACAAAGGCCTAAGTAACACCATAGGCACAATCGCTATGGCTCGCACCGATGCGCCTCACTCGGCCACCGCGCAATTCTTCATCAACACAGCCAATAATGACTTTTTAGACCATACTGCCACCACCAATAACGGTTGGGGCTACGCGGTATTTGGTAAGGTTACGGCGGGAATGGACATTATCCAGCAAATTGAGAAAGTCAAAACCTCCACGGTCGCTGGCCACGAAGACGTGCCCCGTGAACCTATCGTCATCGAGAAAGTAACGATTAATATCCAAAGTTAATTTTTAAAACAATAATATTTTTTCGTTAATATGATTAATCGCTCAGTTTTAGTTGAGCGATTAATCATTTCCCCAAAGTTATTTAGTTAACTTTCCCGTACTATTCAACGCAAATTCATTTTATATAAACCTAAAAACACTAAATCCCCAATACAAAATCACTTAGTGTAAAATCAACTGATGGATTATTTAATCGTTCCCATTATTGACTTAAGACTACTAAATATAAAATTAACCTCACAATATAGGCTTCTTTCAAACAATATAGACCTCTTTCAAACAATGTTATTAATCATAAAGGCTGAAAAAAAGCAGCACATCCCTGATGTGCTATATCTTAGACTAGCCGCACAAGTTGATAATATCAAAAACAATATGTTAGCCATATTCCTTATGGTAAAAGAGACTTAATTTTCCATCTGATATAGATAAAAAAACCATTTCTGTATCTATTAACGTTTCTTGCTAATGCTTATTATCCCTATTTATTTTTAAGTAAGAATCATTGTTAACTTAAGCTACAAACCCTATTCAGATAAGCAGAGAAAGCTTGCTATAGTGATCAGAAAATGATGTTTCTATTGGATTCTAATAAGCTATATCGTAACTTCTGTGCCTTTGTTGATGAAACCAGAACTCTCATGACAAAACTTTTTGACTAGAGATAGCGTCTAAGCATTTAGGGAATTTATTTTGAATAATAAAAAAGGTAGTCTGTTTATGGTTGCTGCGATGGCAGCATTTTCTATTGAAGACATGCTGATCAAATCCGCAGCAGAAACCACCTCTATCGGCCTCATTTTAGCGCTATTTGGCCTAGGTGGAATGTTGATTTTTATACTGTTAACCTGGCGAAAGGGTGAAACTGTGCTTCATCCTGCCGTCTTGTCTACCCCCATATTAGTACGTGCACTATGTGAAATCGTCGGCCGATTCTGTTTTGCTTTAGCCATCACGTTAACGCCACTCTCAAGTGCATCCGCTATTTTGCAAGCCACACCTTTAATCGCCATGCTTGGCGCGGCATTGTTGTTCGGTGAACAAGTGGGTCATAAGAGATGGCTTGCAGTATTGATTGGTTTTATGGGCGTACTGATGATCATTCGTCCAGGACTTGATGGTTTTGAGGCCACATCTTTATTCGCCGTTATCGCTACCTTAGGTTTTGCAGGACGCGATTTAGCAACACGCGCAGCCTCTCCCGTGTTATCTAATATGCAACTTGGAGTGTATGGTTTTTTTGTGTTGATTCCTACTGGCTTAGCAATACTGATGTACCAAAATGAAGCTATACAGTTTAGTGCAAACGCAGCGATACAGATAATTGGAGCAATCGTCTTTGGTGTAATGGCCTATAATGCGCTGACAATCGCCATGCGCACTGGAGATGTATCGGTGGTAAGCCCCTTTCGTTATACGCGCTTACTCTTTGCCTTAGCTTTAGGAATATTTATATTTGGAGAATCCCCAGATTTGCTGACTATTCTGGGAAGCCTACTCATAGTATTAAGTGGCGGCTATACCTTAGTTCAAGCGCGTAAAAGAATGACAACGAATAATATAGCTAATGTGGCAAAAACCTAAGGACTCGCAAAAAATAGCTAATCGAGTGGCAGAAATGCTTGGTTTTACCAAGGACACTGAAGGAGAACAAAACGGCAATTTTGCCCAGCTTTTGCCCCAAAGCAACAAAAGGAATCAGTAAGATACTGATTCCTTTTGTTAGAATTTTGGAGAGAGGGGTCGAACCCTTGACTCACAATTAATCCCAATAAGACCTATTAAATCATAGTATTATGCGCCTTTGTTTTTTTGATTGCACTAGCTTTTTGTACTAAATAAAAGCAGATTAAGAACAATCATATTGCATTGAGGAGACCACTTTTCAAGTCGACTCCTGATAAAGCATACCTAAACTGGGGTATTAAAATTATGCTTTCTTAGAGAATGTAAACTCGCTATTACCAATAACTTTGATAAGCTTTTTATCAGATTTATCATCGAAAACCCAAACGGAAAACTGTTTATCAACTTTCTGGCAGATATTCTCAAGATAAACTCTTAAATCATCAGGAAGTTGATTAACAACGAACCATCTTTCTAGTAAATCAAAGGAGTCGACCCCATAGTTAAAGCTATAGTCTAGAAGTTGACCATATGCATATCTTGCTTTTGAGCGAGCACCAGATGTGTCGTTAAGATATAAATATTTAAGTTCTAGTATTACACTTGTATCACCCGACTCTTTAATCAATATGTCAGGCCTTATAAGTTGCTCTTCAAGAGATGTCTCGGAAACTATTTGGCAGTTAGAAAGATTCTGTTGTAAAAATTTAACTAATGGCTTTTGTAGCTGAGACTTTTCATTGAGCCATTTTATATGGTCTTGACTTCCTGTCGCACACACCGCATCAGGAGACTGCTCTTCACCATTATGTGATTTAGAGCTTGATAGAGCAGCACCTGTTAACGCGATATCATTAGCGCCAGTACCAGTCACTATCTTAATAAACTTAGCCTCGTCTCTTTGACCAATGAGGAATTGCTTCCATATATTTATTTCTGAGTCTGTTATGCTTGCAAGGCTTACAAGTTTATCAACTGAAAAAATACCATCTTTTTCCGTGAGTGCCCTCATAGTTTTTGCTTTACGCTTATCAGTTCCATATTTTACAGTCGCATCTTCATCTTTCCGACGAGGATTAATAGAGAGCATAACTCTAGGCCTCCCAGAATCAGTCTTAGATTTTCGCCCAAGTCGAATCCTCAGATCCTCTCTGCTCCATAGATGATTTAATTTAGTAACAACGACATCAACATCAGGAAAAACAGAACGTAAGGTAACTACCAACTTTTCAAAAACGACAGCCTCCTCTTTTGTTAATAGTTCCTCAGCAACCCACCAATCCAAGTTTTTTCCATGCTTATATTTGAACATAGCGTATCGTATCCTTTAAGTCTAATGGTCTCTATTGGCAATAGAGACCATTACGGCTAACCATAAAATTAGATGAATTGTACATTTGTAAACAACAACTATTGTTAATTGATGAGTCGTAGTGCGTATTCAACCATATAAATAATAATTGAATTTACACAAAGACTCTACCACGCACTAAGGGTATTTCCCTGTTAGGACATATACTGCGGATCTATATGATGGATCAGCAGAAATTTATTTATGGACAATATCTCTATCTCTGCTGTCACACACTGCTTTACTAATTAAGTGCTCAGCTAAAACCTCACTGCCACTATGAAGAGAAGCAAATATTCCCTTAATTTGCGGTAAGGTTTTTCCTGCATATTGCAGTTGATTGATTGCTTCGCCCCCAGTAACCACCCTGATATTTCAAAATACCCTCAATGAGATCCCAATCTTCCTGTAACTCAGTAGGTGCTTTACTCTTACATGATGTGGCAACTTGTTCCCACATGTAAACCTGTTGGTAATGCTTCAAGATATCCTCAATTGAGGCAGAGACCTGTGTTGGTAACACTGCCCCTATAAAGGCAAGAAACAAAACTAAACTGCATGTTTTACGCATATATTCTCCAAAAAAAAGCCATCAATAGAATCTGATGGCCTTGTCGATTAGTTACTCAGAGAGCTGCTATCTGATTGTTTGGCTGTTGACTGCTCTTGTTCTTCTGCCATCCATTCCAGCCTCAATCTTAATTGCCAAATGGCAATCCCTGTCAGAATACAGAGTAATAAACCTGTCAACCCAGCTCCAGAAGTGACGATCTTGGAGATATTGCCATTGTGATAACCAACCACTGAAAACATAAGAATAATGCCGTAGGTCAACAGATATAAAGCTCCACCGATCCCCGTTTTAAGTAATAGTTTTTTCTGTCGATAATCAATCACCTGACCAGATGGGTTATTTTCAACATCTTCCTTCAACCAAGCTAATTGCTCAGATATGTACCACATCCCGATGTAACCAATTCCCATAACGATAACAGAGATATTGCCCTGAAATGTGAGTGACATTCTGAGGATGAAATAATCTAGTGAACCGCCAATTGAATCCTCAAGGGCGATCAGTGATAAAGCACTCAATATTGTTAGAGAAATCAATATAACGAAGTACATCTCAAAGCGGTTTTTCTGCCTTTTATTCATAAGTTATCCTTAGATGTTAATTTCTTTGCTATCCGTTGGACGCTTGATAAGCTGATATTTAGCCTCTTTGCGACTTCCGGTTTAGATATACCCTCTGCAAGCATTGGGGCGGCTTCTTTGGCCTTAGTGATTGCCGTGGGTTTACGTCCTTTATATTTCCCTCGCAGTTTTGCGAGAGCTATTCCTTCAGCCTGTCTTTCCAACATCAACTCTCTTTCAAAGGTTGCGATGGCTCCAACCATAGTCAGCATAAGTTTGCCTGTAGGGGTTGCTGTATTAATCCCGAGGTTTTGAATTTGCAGTGAAACCTTTTTGCGTTCCAAAAACTCAGCTATTTCAAGCAAGTGACGAGTGTTTCTTGCGAGTCTATCCAGCTTGGTGACGATAACGATGTCACCTTCCCTCACAAACTCCAGCATGAGTTGCAGATGCGGACGGTCATCCTTTGCACCACTTACCTTTTCTTGAAACACTTTGTCGCAGTTTGCTAATGCCTTCAGTTGGGCATCGAGACTTTGTCCCGTGGTCGATACACGGGCATATCCGATTTCTGCCATGAACGACTCCTGTTCAATAGGGCAAGGTATACTGACCAAGCCCTTCAAAAGGTCCAAAACAACCCATGTGACACGGTTATTGATGTGTTTACGACCGTGTCACATGGCCTTGGTTTATTGGTTATGAAAACAATGTGTTATTCAGATTCTTGATCTTCATCAACATCAATGTTTGCCCAAGGTTCTTCATCTGAAAGATAACGCTCAGCGAAGGCTTGGATGAGGATCGGCACTATGGTCAGCAGTGCAGCTTTAGCGACCTTTTTTAGTAACTCGTTAATGATGTTTCTCCTTCCTGATTGTCGTTCAGGCAGCCGAATGCCCACCACATGAACCCATGTAGTGAAACGCTGGCCGTCTTAATGGTGTTTGCGGGTTAATCCCAGTTGATGGTTATTTGGTAGAAATCATCTACCAGATAGCTTCTGAAGTTGGCTTCCCATAGCCGGTATAGGCCGCTGAAGTGGCTTAACGGATGATGACCAACATAAGCCTGATACCCTGAAGCCTCTGCAAAGTTGAAGTCGATGTCCTTCTCTAATTCTGGGTAGTAACGTCCCTGATAGGCAAAGTCAGTGATATAGCAGAATTGCCACATGCTGGTGGTTGATGAATATTCCAAACGGATTTCGACCGGATGAAAGCCACCAGACTCAGCAGAATAGCTAGGATCACGGAAGTTAATCGTAACAGCTTTACTATTGATTGGTTTGTTAGCATCCACCAGCAATCGCTTGAGGAGCTGAGCCAAACTAAGCGTGATAGGTAGTAGTTTCCTTCCTGACTGAAGGTCAATCTGAATAGGCTGTTCAGTTGCCGCTGGTGTATTCATAACCATCCCCTTTCAGCAAACGAAACGACATCTTGATGACCAACAACAAAATGGTCTAACACTGATACATCAATAGTTGCCAAGGCTGTCTTTAAACGCTCTGTAATGCGTTTATCGGCCTCTGAGGGTTCAGGCATGCCTGAGGGATGGTTGTGGGCGAATATTACGGCAGCGGCGTTTCTATGCAGAACTATTTTTACCACCTCACGAGGATATACTGAGGCGGCATCTATCGTGCCGAAAAAGAGTTCTTCACAACTAATCAAACGGTGCTGACTATCCAGTAGCAATACCGCAAATACCTCCCGCTCGTATCCAGCCATTTTCAGTCGAAGATAGTCTTTTACCAGTTGTGGAGAGGTGAATGCCTGCGGATTAGCTTGCAGGGTGTAGCGACTCTCCAAGATAGCAATGGCTTCCCTGATAACAGAGTCTGAAGAGTCGAGTTGATTACGGTGGGTTAATGTTGAAATAAGCATATATGTTTCCTGTGTAGTTGATTTACATCAGGTTTCTTATGCCTTAGTTCATGGTAAAAAATGACGGTATAAGTCAGTTGAAACGATCTCCCACCGATTAAAATAGAAATATGGGGGGTGACAAATACTGCCCCATTGAAAGTTCAATCGGAGAAAAAATCATGCACGACGAATTAGTCTTAACCTACCCCCTTTTGCTTGTTGAAGGCCGATTTACGCCAGAAATAAGAGATCATCAGATTAACGAAGCCATCAAAAACCACAGCCCCTTCTTTACAGTCGAGATTGTCCCAGATAAACGAGGTACAGATCAGAAGATGATGCACCTTCAAGGAGAGGTGGCAATGGGTGCAGGGAGCTTTAGAGATCAAGGTGCTATTAAAGCATTTCTCATTGAGAAAGGTTTTACCCCTGAGACTATCTCAATCACAAAAGATGGTAATCTATACGCGACTCATCCTAGAGAACATCTACCATATATGCACTGGATAGTCAGGCTGCTAGTCCATTTTCAGGCTTTTGGGGAATGGCTTGCGGTTAACTATTGGTATAGAGATTATCCAGACAAATAGTCATTATGGGTCGTTGCTAGACTCATCTATCAAGTGGCTAAGGTGAGTCTAGGATCAGAATCTATGTTAACGTTCTCCGTGATCCCAACCAATCGTTATCACGAACCTATTTAGTGATCCTGCTGCTGAGCAAGCCAGTTAAGACCTTGCTCTGCAAAGACAAACAATTTATCGCTATAGCCCTGAGCTATCACGCTGCGAATAATCTCAGGATCAATATTAAGGTAATCGTGAACCAGTGCATTACGAAGACCTATCACCTTACGCCAACCGCTAAGTTCCTCAACAGGTTGTGCTCCACGCTGACAGAGGATCTCAAAAGCTTGATAGGCATCCTGCGGGCTATGTCCTGCCAATGCTTTAGCCCAATGTTTAGCAATACCGATACAGGCTTCAATCGAAACCTGCAAGGTTCGTTCAGCAGCACGATATTCAAGATTCGATAGCGAACGCTGGCTGAGTATAAGCTTTAGTTCAACCAGCTCAGCCTGATAACGGTTGAGGCTAAGGCGTAGAGACGTTATATAGGCATTATCAGACATCAGTTAGTTGTTCCTCTGCTCATTGGCGACGTTGCATAATCGAGTTCCATCGACGACATAATACGGGCTTCTTCCTGCATCCTTCGGCCTTCATCACGACTGTATAGAACCTTATTAGCATCAATAATACCGAATGCTAGTGGAATAGGAGCCAGATTAATGTCGACGACTGAGAGCTTTCCTTCCGGCAAACCCAGTGCACGCTGCCAGTCCATCGCTAACAACTCTGCTCTTAGACGATTATCGAGCACGTTATCAGTCTTAACAGGGTCAAATGCGACCGCCAAATCCCAATCACTCTGTTCTGTAGCATTACCTTTGGCCTGAGAACCATAAAGCCATAGTGCGGCGACTTCAGGTTGGCTTGCCGCCAATGATTGTAATTGCTTAGGGTCAATGGACATGTGTGCATCCTTATCGATTAAATCATAAGCTATTGTTATAAAATATCTTCTGCCTCAGTACCTGCGATATTTCTTCATGATACTAGTCAGCAATATTACAGCTTTGCGATCAGAATATTAGTAGCATCAAGTTTCAGCTAGTCAAGGTGAGAGCCGTAATCAACTCTTTAAAAACAATAACTAATAATCCCGAAGTGTACCAACCCTCAATCAGGCTGAACAGTTGTTATTTCAAAGTTTGCTGCTAACGACCAGCTTGGACAACACCTTTTCTCCCTGCCGATTTTGCTGCTGATTTCTGCCAACTCACTCTCCATCAAATGCAAGTAACATTGCCCTATTTGACAGTTTTATTGTTTTTACTTGCTGATTTTTAATTGATTTTCTAAAAATAGCTATAGAAAAAAGTTAATAGAAATACTTTAGTCAGTCTGCTGAATTTTCGGCTGAGGTTGGTGTAAAGCGGTTTAGGCTTATTGGGAGTGGAGTGAAGACGAGTGAACAAGTGATTATCGACCTGATAGATGTGGGAACCTTCATGCTGAACACTCCACCAGCACACTAGAGTTCACGTCATACGAGTTACTATCGTGAACTCTAGCATCACCAGTCTAAGACAGTTGATGCCATCTTTTATCTTCTTTTGTGACTTCCACTAAGTAAACCAGCAATAAAAACCTTATAAATTAGCACTATTCCATTTATTCATAACTAAAGCCGTATTAATGAAAAAATGTCATACCAAAACCTTTTAGGCAACAATTCGCCTCTTGAACCGATTTGGTTGAAATCTCATCAATTTACTGCGTTCAACTCTAACTCCAATCGATTAAAACATTATGTGAGAGGCATGACATGAATGACCCCACCGGAGATTGAGATGATGAACCATGACCTAAACCACAGCCCTATAGCAACAGCAAGCAACGCAGTTAGCTCTAGCGTGTTCAAGCTGCCTTTTGAGCTATTCCAAGATCAATTAGGCCGAACACTCTACGAGATAAGCCGGATGCCTGTGTGTAATGGCGTGCTGTTGGGTGGTAGGGAGAGTCTAGCGAATACCTTGATGAAGCGTTGCGGTTATTCATTAAGAACGGCTAAACGCCATATCGGTCGGCTGGTGGCTTCGGGACTTCTGGAATGCTCTCAAACAACTAATGCCACAGGGATGCAGGCAACAAACCTTTATCGTCGTATGTTCGATTAATAGAGGAAAGAATGCCCCTGTTTAGGTTGAAGGACGACTTAAACAGGGGAAGAGCTAAAACCAGCTCGAAGGCCAAACTACAGATAAACTATTTCCATATATATTTTAGTCTGTTGGCCTCTGTTTTAGAGGATATGTCACATGACAACTCAATTCTTAGTCGCAAATAACAGATTTAACCATGAAACATTGAATGAAATCGGCTTAGAGGGCGTTAAAGCACTTTATGACTTGCCAGAGCTGATCGCTAAGCTCGTCGGTAGTGAGATTAAGCCAACATCAAGCGACTATTGCCAGTTAGAGGATGATGTTTGTCCCTTCTGTGGGCATGCAGGCTGTTTCAAAATTTATCATGCTGATCCAACGGACCAAAACTATCACTGCTACTCATGTGAGGAACACGGTGATATTTATAGTTTTCTGACCTGTTATGACCTTGCAAACAATCCCTATGATGCGGCCAACAAGTTACTTGCTGGCGAGATTGAAGGGATAACCATCAATACTCAACCCAAAGCTAAGAAAGTTAAGCCAGAGAAGCTAGAACTGACCGAAGAGCAATTCCTTCGTCGGCAAGAGCTTATGAATGCAGCATGTGAATACTACTTTGAACCTATGATTGCTGATAAAAGTAAACCTCTTGCTGCTCTTATGGAAAAGCGAGAACTCAGTCAAGAAGTACTGTTTGATAGCGACATAGGGTATTCCCAAGGTCAACTTTGGTGTGCCTTAGAAGCTCAAGGCTTCAGTCGTAATGAGATGTACGCATCAGGATTGGTTAAAGAAGGTCAATCCAATCCTTCGGACTTTTTCCCAAGGGATGTCTATATCTTTCCTCATTATGATGAAGATGGACATCTTTGCCGCTTCACGTTTAAAGATCCCAAGAAAGAGAAACAATATCAAATGCCTAAGCAATTTTGGTTAAATGACATTCAGTTTTATGGACAACATTTAATTAATACCGCAGGGGCAGTCGCTATCGTTGAAGGTGAACACGACTTGTTAGCCTTACTAAATCACAACTGGGAGGGACCTGTTCTGGCAACCAATGGGCAACTGGGTCAAGAACAGCTGGCATGGGTAAAGCAGAACTTGCAAGAACGTGATGTGATCACCTTCTTTGATAGTGATGCGGCGGGTGATAAGTATCGCGAGAAGTTGGCAGAATTAGGGTTATCCTCACTCACTCAAGTGGGTCTGCCTGAAGGTCAAGGCAAGGACATTGACGACTATTTAAGGCGTGAAGATGCCTTATCACTCGAGGAGCTGGTTAATCAATACGGTGTAAGCCAGCAGTCTGTTGAAGTGATCTGTGAACCTGCTGTAAACCACGAAAACACCTCGACAGACCCTGTGCCTGTGCCTGTGCCAGATGAAACTATCCCCGCGATCTGGACTAACTTCAACGAAGACACACTGAATGATGTGGGTAATGCTGACCGATTAAAAGCGATCACCAACGACAGCATGAAGTATGTACCAGAACTTAACAACATAGTTAACTTTAATGGCAAACATTGGGCTCCATCAAGCGGAAAGGAGCTTGAATATACCCGCTGTGTTGGAGAACGTCTTATCAATCAAGGTTGTAGTTTGCTAGAAGAAGCAATACAAACCAAAAATAAGACTAAGTTAGCCGAAGCAGAGCAATTACAAAAATTTGGCCGAATGACGCTTAATCGTAAAAAAATGATGGATATGCTAGAAATCTTCAAGTCAGGCAATCAGATATCTTCGAACCGCTTCGATGCTAATCCTATGCTGCTTGGAGTAAACAATGGCGTATTAGACTTAGCTAACGGAAAACTATTACCTGCACAGAAAGAAATGTACATCAGCCGCTGTGGGGATGTTCATTTCGATAGCTCAGCAGGTTGCCCTCGTTGGTTACAGTTCATTGATGAAATCACCTGTGGCGACAAAGAATACGCTAAGTTTTTACAACGCATAGTCGGTTACATGCTAACCGGGCGAACAGACGAACAGGTACTGTTCTTCCTCCACGGTCATGGCTGTAATGGTAAGAGCACCTTTATGAACGTGATACAGCGATTAATGGGAAGTTATTATCATCAGATCGATAGTAGTGTTTTGCTGCAAACCAATAACGGTAATACAGGCCCTAACCCATCCTTAGTTAAGCTTGCTGGTAGTCGTGTAGTTGTGGCTAATGAATTACCTGAAGGCTCTAGGATGAATGAAAACCTAGTGAAATCTATGACTGGTGATGATGTGATTGTCACTCGTCAACTTTATGCCAAGGTAGAACTAGAATACCGTCCGAAGTTTAAACTCATCATGATAGGTAACCACAAGCCCGTGATTCGTGATACGAGCCTCGGCATGTGGCGAAGAATGATCATGCTTCCATTCAATGCGAGTTTCAGTCAGGAACAGATGGACCCACGATTAATGGATAAGCTATATGCTGAACTCTCAGGTATCCTCAATTGGGCTCTAGAAGGCGTTCAAATGTGGCTAAAGGATGGCATTAAAGCCTCGATTCCCAATTCGATAAAGTCAGAAATCGCAGAGTATCGTCACGAGTCAGACTTACTCGCGATATTCCTTGAGGAATGTACCTGTAAGGGGGATTTTACCTATACAGAAACGCTATATGATGCCTTTAGAAAGTGGGCTGAGCGTGATGGCGACTGGAAGATGACCCGTAATATCATGACCAAACGGCTGGTGGAGAAAGGCTTTGAGAAAGGCCGACACAACAGTAAAGCCATGATTAAAGGGATTAACTTGAAATCAGTATTTGATGATATCTCTGAGCCTGTTCAAGTAGTGAACATGGGGCTAAGGCAAACCTCAGCCATAACAGACCCTTCTATAGGTTATATTGTTTAAGTGCCTGAGCATGGCAAATGAAAAGAGAGGCTTTAAGCCTCTCTTTTACTATCAATGATACCAAGATATTGGCTTAATATTTCCCGTAGGTAAATCGCATTAGAGCCACAATACATAGTGCAATAGATTACATATCAGCCAACTTTTGGAACGTTTTTGGGTGAGTCCTTAGTACTAATTTTGTTTCAGACTTAATGATTTGTCGTCCAAGGTCATTCGATAAATCCAGCTGCTTGGTCGCTTTGATCTTCGGCCTTGTAACCACCCGAACACCGTAAGCTTCTAATTTTACATTCATAATCAAATACTTATTCAATTTAACTATCATACGGAACAATCAAAAAACCGTTGATGCATTCTAGCACTTACTTTTTTCAGAAAGTTATCAATTTTACGCATTGCATTATTTTTGCGTTAATAGTAATCTTACGTAAACACACAACTTTACGTAAGGTGATATTATGGAATTCAGATACCCTACTGCTGTAGCAGAAACAAATGCACGTGCACTAACCTACTTAACAAAACACTTAACCGATCGTCGTCAAGGTGAAGAAACATTTCACAACTTGATTCAACAGCTAGGTAATGCTGTTGATACATACCCTAAATGGCATCCAATTTTAGCGATCCCATTAGGCCAGTCTGCTAATACTGACTTATATTTATCTGAGTTATATAAAGGGATTGACCATACTGTACAATTTGTTAAGGGGTTTGTAACATGCCCATACTCTGAAGCCAAGGCTGATGAGCTTGTAAAGTTCGCAAATAGCTTAACAGGTCTTCATGCATATCGCTTACAAGAACCACTGTACAGTGACAATGCCTATCCTGTAGTTATTACTGCAAGAGATGTTGAACTTGAAGCAGATGGCACAATACGTAGTCGTGATAGTCTAAAATGGAATTTACAATACTTAGCCAAAAATGCTCTCAACTCTGAAGTAGCAGAAACATGGTGGAGCATGAGGAAGTCTCTGCTTGGTGAGCCACATGGTTCTCGTTCATCAGTCTTGGTAAATCAACACACTGGAGGACACATTAGGAAGATTTTAGAAGTACTGAATGATAGTGGGGTTTATGGACCAATTAAAGAGTGGTCATTAGAAATGCTCTCGTCTAAAAAAAGAAAACTATTGAGTGAAACCCTCATAGAAGCAGCTTTGAGTAGTTTCAATGAAACGGATACGTCATTCGAATTTGAACTTAGAGGTGAAACCTGTAAAGCGACTATGAACGATACTTGGGGCAATGGTTCAGAGTTTTCGATTCAAATCGTGATTGGTGATTATGATTTATGTGTAAGTGGCTTCTATTATCCTGAGAAAAATCTCATTCAATGTACAGATCCGAATGGTAAACGTGCATTAGCAGAGAAGTTCATATAAATCCGAAAAACGGTTTGCTGGCTGAGTGTCTGAGCTAGTACAAATTACCAAGTTGTACTGGCTCTTTCCTGCTCAATAATCTTCCGTATCGTGACCACAAGATCATGCTCAACTGTGTTTGAGTCATATTCTGGCATTATCCGGTATAGTGGGATATTGTATTTATTAAAGATGTCATTTTTTAATTGGTCACGAATTCTATCTTCTGCACTCATGTGATACTCACGGCTATCGCATTCAAAAAAGTGCTTTGGACACAGAGTTATCGGGTCATAAATCACGAAATCAATGAGACCTGTCATCCAAATATTACGATGCTTTTTTTGCATGTCTTCAAGAACGGACTCAGGGAAAACGTTCTTAACTGAGACATTAATGAACACATAGTCCATAGGAAATACTTTCTTCAGTGCCCCATAAAACACACCTTCAAGTTCACTTCGCACAGCAGTTAATAGAAGATCCCAGCGTTGAATTTTGCTTTTCTTCTTGCTGATTTTCTGTTCTTGCCCAACATCTGGTGGGATGTCATCAATTTTAACAATATCACCATTCGTCGTATCAAGCTTCTTCTCCATCCTTAATGTTCGGAGTTTATTCATGAAGTTTTTGCCAGTATCAGTTATCATTGCCGCATTAACACTTTTTATTGCTTCTATATCAGACTCTTCACTTACCGATTTTAAAAGTATAGATTCTGCGAACTCACAAGCCTCGCTTGAAATTTTCATATGAGGATGTTTTGCTAATGCCAAGAACTGCAAAGCATAATTTTGGTTGTTTACCTGATTATCACCATAAATAGACTTATATTCGAAATTTAAAGCCTGACATACAAGCGACCAACGATTAGTATCTCTTAACCATATTTCCTTCCGAAACATCACATTGATTAACCTGAATATATCGCCAGTTCGGTTATGGTTCATATTTCGAAGCGTTTGAAGAAACAACTGGATAGTGTCTTGCTCAACAGTCTTAGACATTAAAATGGCCTTATTAAATTCTGATATCAAAATCCTAGTGTCAAGCTAAAGTTTATTCAACACAAAAAATAGAATTACATACACGACCTTAGTGATTCCACTTAGGAATCACTATAACAGGCATCTTATCTATCGCCTGATGGAGTTCTGAGTAGATACCATAGTTTCGCCCCGTATTCCCCGCATTAGAGTGTCCTGTTATCGCGTTTTGAATATCCTCACGCATCACCTTCCTTGCCTCTGTAATGAAGCGATGGCGGAACGCATGTAGCGGTTTGAGTGTGTCAAAATGCTCGATATTGAGCGTCATAAACGCCTCTTTGAGGTGCCTTGCAACCGCTAGATGATACTTAGCCTTATTGTTTGCTTTGAGCACCGGAAACAAGCGGCCATCGATGGGCAAAGAGTAAAGGTAATCGAGCAATCCCAACTCGAGGAGAGATCTACATACTGGCACTTTCCTTGATTCACCCGTCTTAACGGATTGGTCGTCCCTCACCTCTTGGATATGGAAAAACCATAGCTGTGGGTCGTCCTTATCCTGCTTAATGTCTTTCACATAGAGTTGAGCTATCTCTTCAGCCCTTGCTCCTGTATAGGCTAGGATAACAGGTAACCAGTAAGGTGCCTCACCATACCTTGCTTTCTGAGCATCTGTTCGAGCTTGAAAAAGTGGTAAGGAAAAAATCTGTGATAGCTCAGTGTTTGAATAACCCGGATCTCTCACTGTCCTGACAGCTTCTTTACCCGGAGAGACTTGGTGACACGGGTTTTTCGGCAAGATATCCAATTTCACCGCTTGCTGAAAATAGCCTGAGATAAGCTTAAGTTCCTTATCTGCTGTATTGATGCTAACCCGAGTCAATCCTTGCTTATTTGCTATCTCAATTTGCATCTTAAAGGAGAGATCTCTGACATCATGCGTTGGCTTACTGGGACATTGAATGATCCAATTGAAGAAATTACGCATATCAATCTTCTGGATTTGGCCTATTGGCTTACTACCGAAAAACTCGATGAGTCTGTTACATGGTCGATTGCGGTCTGCTTGCCATGACTTAAAAGCCGTCTCACCTAAGATGAGACTTTTTTGAGTATTAACCCATTCAACCAAATGAGAAACGGTAGATGATGTTGAGAGATCCCCTCGGGTAGCCACATCATCAGGAACGACTTCTAGCCCTGATTCAGCTAGTGCAGCACGACTGCTCTCAGCAAAGCCCTGCACATTCATAAAGTCACTTCGTGGCATGAACAGTGGCTCGAAGCCTCTATTTCGCTCCCGTCGTGTATATACTTCTAGGTCAAATGCAGAATTACACAGCCTAATAATAGCTTCAGCTAATTTGACGGAGAGATACAGCTTAGCAGCATGGGAAAAGAGTTGGCACTGAGACAGAGTGAGGGCTTCATCAACGAAATCGTTCATGTGACTCATGAAGCGTTGTTCTGCTGATTGCTGGTGGAGAGTACCTTCAGCGACGTTTAACGCCTCTAACGGCTCGCTAAACCACTCTGCCATCGCTTCAAGGCCATCGGATGTCTCTAGGGTATATCGAGCGAGGATATCCGGCTGGCTTAGTCGTTGACGTTCATTAACGAACCAATGACTCACGATAGCATCTAACTGGGCAGGGTTAACTTGCTGCTCTCGTTCTTGATTATCGTAACGCAACTGGGCATTAGCCGTGATAGCTTCAAACTCTGCAACAATGACTGATGCCCGAGATTTTGCTTCTGCTGCGTCCTTAGTTTCAAGACTTCTTTTAAGCTCTGTTTTACCGTCTAAGAAAGGCCGTAAATGTGCAGGAATACCCTTGCGGATTTTCCACATTCCAGACTTCGGATCTCTGCGAGGTTGGATCATAAATGCCATCGTTTTGTACCACCCTTTTGTACCACCTTAAGGTGCCAAAGGTTGGTTAGCCATTGGATTAAGCAACTATAATTCAATAAGTTTTTGATAGAAATGAAAAAACCCGACCATGTGATCGGGTTCTTAGAATTTGGCGGTGAGAGAGGGAGTCGAACCCTCGATACGTTACCGTATACACACTTTCCAGGCGTGCTCCTTCGGCCACTCGGACACCTCACCATATGTCGATTTATGTTAGCGTGGTTAATCTTTCACGTTTAAGAATCACTAACGATTTTGTATAGCCTTGCCGAGAGGCTTTCATCGTTAACGGAGCGGTACTGTACGCAAAAGCCTAAAGGGGGTCAAGTAAAAAAGATTCAGTTTCAGGCGGTTGCACAATTGCTAAACAAACCGCCATGATTTATTGAATCTTTTCACCGTTTGATACCGTTAATTGACGGTAAATTTGTGTACTTCTTTTGACATTGAATTCGCGTCAAACGTCAGGGCTTTGGTCAGCTCCCTAAGCTCATCGGAGATCCTTTGAGTATTAAGGTAAATCTCACTGATCTTCAGTGCATTACGATTTACGTCTTCGGATACCGCCGATTGCTCATGAGTTGCTGTAGCAATTTGCTCGTTCATGCGGTCAATAATGTCTACTTGCTCCACAATACGTTTCAATTCGATACCTGCCTGTTCAGCTTCATGGACACTGCTATTAGCCTGAGCTAATCCTCTGTCCATGGCTTTTACTGCAATGCTCGCTCCCGCCTTCAATCTATCTGTCATATTTTTAATGTCCGAGGTCGAGGTTTGTGAGCGCTGCGCTAAACTTCGGACTTCGTCTGCAACTACAGCAAAACCGCGGCCCATTTCCCCTGCGCGGGCAGCTTCAATGGCGGCATTAAGCGCGAGTAAATTAGTTTGCTCAGCAATACTGCTGATCACTTCAAGCACTACCACTATGCCGTGAATTTCACGGTCTAAATCGTTAATGGCTTTAGAAGCTCCACTAATATCGTCGGCTAACGCTTTGATCGCTTTGCTGGTTCGGCCGACTTCGAGGTTGCCTTCTTTAGCCTCTATATTGGCGGCGGAAGACGCTTCGGATGCCTGCACTGCATTGCTAGCAATCTCGGCCACTGTTGCACTCATTTCTGTCATAGCGGAGGCCACTTGTTCTGCCTCACTGTGGCCCGCCATCACATCTTGCTCCATGGCATGGGTACAGAGATCCATTTGCGCCACAGCTTGTTGCAATTTAGCGCCACTGGAACGTACATGTAGGATCACTTTTTCAAAATCACTCATCATGTCATTAAAGGCGATGGCGAGTTCACCGAATTCATCCGAGCTAGAGTGAGTCAGACGCACACTTAAGTCGTAATGTTTACGGGCTTGCGTGATGGTCGAATATAAGTGATGCACACTGTCATGCAAATAACGGATAACAGATAGACTCAATATCAAGACTATCGCCAATACTGAGATTAAGGTCGCGAGCACTAAGAACATTTTCTCATTCGCTAATGTTAATCTTTCATGGGTGGTCTTGAGTAAATCTGCCGAGACTTGCTGTTCAAACTCACGTAATAGCTCAATCCGCGCGGTCGATTTACTGAACCACTCTTCGGGACTTTGTTGCAGGATTTTTTGATTATCTTGCTCGAATGCGATTTGACGTAACAGCTCAACGTCATGCATTGCAGCTGAACTCTGTAAACGGTTAAACGAGGATAATAAATAAGAATTTGCTAGCGCTAAAAAACGCTCTTGATAGGTATTTTGCTCCGAAACCAAAGTGATAAATTTGGCATAAACCTTAGGCTTAAATCCAGCTTGGCCAAAGGTTGAGCTGAGTACCGCCCTTTCAATCCCCGCCCTTTCCTTTAATTGCAAAAAAGCACTAAAAGCCGTCGCTTTAATGGCGATTTCTTGATTAGCACCCGTTTTTGCGGTTTCATCGACTATTGTCAGTAATAACTTATTTAACTCAGTGTAATAGGCAACTTCATCGGCGACACTGATACTTAAACTATCCACCTGCGAGCGGATTGCATTTAAACGCCCGAGTTGAGCGTTTAGCTCTCTAAGTTTTGGGGCAAATATCTCCGGCAGATGATTCTCAGTGATAAAACGCTGATAAAGGCCGAGCTGCGTATCCGTTAATTGTCTTTGACCAGGTATTTTACCCGCAAACGCTTTTCCTGCTGAGCCAATAAATCCAGCACTCATGCCGCGCTCTTTTTGTAACTCATGCACTAAATTACTGTTGGTGACGGCCAGCTCGCTTAATTGCACAACTAAGGTTAAATCTTTTCTATATTCATATTTTTCAATGAGGTAAAGCGTGCCACATAAAAAACAGGCTAGCAGTGGAGGCAAGACAACCATTAATAATTTTTGTTTTAGACTGAGATTACCAATCCATTGCCATTTCATAGAAATATCCTTTTAAACTTAGTTTTAGATCCAAATACCGAACACTAGGTATAGCATAATATCAACCGTAGGACGACTAAGGTTTATTGAAATTGCACAAGCTAATATCCTGATAAACGAGGATTTCCCCCATATTCCATCAATTGTTTAGATTTTGCTAATCGCAGAGCAAACTTAAGAAACGTCAAACAAGGATCAGATAGAAATAAAAAACGCATTGAAAATTCCAATGCGTTTTTCTAGAGAAAGGAACACTTAATCTGTGACTGAAGATGACTCTAGCTGAAAAGCTGTGGGAATAATCCCTTCACACCAGCCGCAATGACTTCGATACCAATAGATAACATCAAGAGTCCCATGAGACGGGTAATCACGTTAATACCCGTTTTGCCGAGGATCTTATAAATGATAGATGCCATTCTAAACAGGCCAAAACTGACTAAACCAAACACTATCACAGTAATGAACATCGCAATAATGTTCGACAATGAATTATGCTCAGCGGCAAAGACAATCACCGAACTGATAGCGCCAGGTCCCGCCATCAGTGGCAAAGCCAAAGGCACAACCGCCACAGATTCCATCGCCGAGGATTCGCGGTCTTCCTCTTGGTTACGCTTCACTTCACCTAACTTACCTTGCAACATTGACATCGCAATAATGGCAATCAGGCTGCCACCAGCAATTCTAAAGGCAGATAACGAAATGCTGAATATATTCAGAATGTGCTGCCCCGCCACAATTGTGACTAAGAGGATCACCACAACCGCAAAGTTCGCTACTTTACCCGTGTGATTCCGCTCAGCCTCCGTTTGATGGCTGGTTAAGCTCACAAACACAGGCAACAAGCCAACCGGATTAATGATGGCAACGAGGCCAAGAAAAAATTTAACGTAAAGAGTTAACTCCAAGGGACTATCCTTATGTGCGTGTCACGCCGTCTTCATCAAAATAAGCTTGAGGGCAAGTATAGTATCTCAAGCGCTATTGACTGAAAAATGAGATTTTTGAGGTTAAATCACAACTTCGAATAATATTTAGTTATCGAAGCCGATGCATTTTCAGCGCAATTTTAAACAAACAAGTTACCCTAAGTGTAGTTTTATTACATAAAAGCACGATATTGTCGTTGATATCACACTTTCAACGCGGCTTTAGGTGTAATTTTCTACCATAAAGAGGATTTAGTGAATGCCTTGATTCACTAAATCTTTTTAGGAGTATTAATCATGACAGTGACCAATGCACAAGAACTGGATCTCATGGTCGAGCGTGTGGCGAAAGCACAAGCCGAGTATGCGACATTCAGCCAAGCGCAAGTCGATAAAATTTTCCGTGCAGCGGCCCTTGCCGCTGCCGATGCGCGTATCTCGCTGGCCAAAATGGCCGCCGCAGAAACCCGCATGGGTGTAGTTGAAGACAAAGTAATTAAAAACCACTTTGCCTCCGAATACATTTATAACAAATATAAAGATGAAAAAACCTGCGGAATTTTATCTGAAGATGTCACCTTCGGTACTATTACCATTGCTGAACCCGTAGGCATTATCTGTGGCATAGTCCCCACCACGAACCCCACATCGACCGCGATATTTAAGGCCTTAATCAGCCTTAAAACCCGTAACGCAATTATCTTCTCGCCCCATCCTAGGGCCAAAGTTTCAACCACAACCGCAGCAAAATTAGTGCTGGATGCTGCCATAGCCGCGGGCGCACCCAAAGACATTATTGGTTGGATTGATGAACCCAGCGTTGCACTATCAAATCAATTAATGACTCACCCTAAGGTCAATTTAATCCTCGCAACGGGAGGCCCAGGCATGGTGAAAGCCGCCTACTCTTCCGGTAAACCTGCTATTGGCGTAGGTGCGGGTAACACGCCTATTGTTATCGATGAAACCGCCGACATCAAACGCGCAGTCAGTTCGATTCTCATGTCAAAAACCTTCGATAACGGTGTGGTTTGTGCGTCAGAGCAAGCGGTAATTGTGGTCGACAGTATTTATGAGCAGGTTAAAGAGCGTTTCGCAACCCACGGTGGCTATATGCTGTCGAAGGATGAAGCCGCGGCGATGCAGCAGGTCATTTTAAAAAATGGTGGCTTAAATGCCGATATCGTTGGCCAAAGCGCCGCCAGTATCGCGCAAATGGCGGGCTTTGAAGTGCCGCACTGGACCAAAGTGTTGATCGGTGAAGTCACCGACATTTGCGACAGCGAAGCCTTCGCCCATGAAAAATTATCACCACTGCTTGGTATGTACCGCGCCATCGACTTTAACGATGCCATGGATAAAGCTGAAGCTTTAGTCGCACTCGGCGGCATTGGCCACACATCAGGGCTTTATACCGACCAAGATACCCAAACCGAACGTGTACATGCCTTTGGTTTTAGAATGAAAACGGCGCGTATCTTGATCAACACCCCAGCTTCACAGGGTGGTATTGGCGATCTATACAACTTCAAACTGGCGCCTTCGCTCACTTTAGGTTGTGGTTCTTGGGGCGGCAACTCGATTTCAGAAAACGTTGGCCCGAGTCATCTGATCAACAAAAAAACCGTCGCTAAGAGGGCCGAAAACATGTTGTGGCATAAGCTTCCTGCATCTATCTATTTCCGCCGCGGCAGTTTGCCCATCGCGCTCGAAGAACTGAGCGATAAAAAACGCGCCTTAATCATCACAGACAGATTTTTGTTCAACCACGGTTATTGCGATGAAACCATGCGGATTTTAAAAGCCCAAGGCCTTGAAACCGAAATTTTTTACGATGTTGAAGCCGACCCCACTCTAGCCATAGTCCGTCAAGGCGCTAAGGTCGCTCAAAGCTTTAAACCCGATGTGATAATTGCGCTCGGCGGCGGCTCACCAATGGATGCGGCTAAGATTATTTGGGTAATGTACGAGCATCCAGATGTGGATTTTGCCGATCTCGCACTGCGCTTTATGGACATTCGTAAACGTATCTACAAATTCCCTAAAATGGGCACCAAAGCCATGATGGTAGCAATTCCTACCACCTCAGGCACTGGCTCAGAAGTCACACCTTTTGCGGTAGTGACAGACGAAATTACCGGTAAAAAATACCCGATTGCCGACTATCAACTCACGCCCAATATGGCGATTGTTGATCCAAATCTTGTGATGGACATGCCTAAATCCCTCACCGCCTTTGGTGGCATAGATGCGGTGACCCATGCATTAGAAGCCTATGTTAGCGTGATGGCGAATGAGTACAGCGATGGCCAAGCGCTACAAGCCCTCGACTTACTGTGCAAATATTTACCCGATGCCTACAACTTGGGTTCACAATCACCTGTCGCCCGTGAAAAGGTCCACAATGGCGCCACTATTGCGGGTATCGCCTTTGCTAACGCTTTCCTTGGGATTTGCCACTCAATGGCACACAAACTGGGCGCCGAGTTCCATCTCGCCCATGGCCTAGCCAATGCGCTGCTGATCAACAACGTAATACGCTTTAACGCAACGGATCTGCCCACTAAGCAAGCGGCCTTTAGCCAATACGACAGGCCAAAAGCCCTGTGCCGTTATGCTGCCATCGCAGATCACTTGAAACTAGGCGGAAAGACGGATGAAGAAAAAGTCGAAAAATTGCTTGAGAAAATCACACACCTCAAGAAGACGATTGGCATTCCTGCTTCTATCCAAGAAGCCGGTGTCAACGAAGCCGACTTCCTCGCCAAGTTAGATGAATTAGCCGAAGATGCGTTCGATGATCAATGTACCGGTGCCAACCCACGTTACCCCTTGATTAACGAGCTGAAACAACTGTTCCTCGATAGCTATTATGGCCGTGACTATAGCGACAACAACTAGACTATTATCTGCCAATGCTAGGCACGAGCTTAGTAAAAACCTCGCGACATAAATGAAGAAGCCCTCGAATGAGGGCTTTTTATTGCGTGATGTTCCGTGGCTTACCTAGTTAATGAGTGACTGAATCGATGCGTTAACAACACGAACGTAAAATCACTTCACTAGCCGCTAGCTCAACGGGGCATCACTCAACTTACGATCACTAAGCTAATCACCACTTAGCTGAACATCACAACAAACTGTGACTAACGCTGTGCCAGTACATAATCAATGGCGCTGGTGATGGCTGCAACCTGCGCCAGATTACATTCGGCAGGCGTGGCCGTTGGGCTATCTGGGTACACTTCTGTCGTTGTGTTATAGATACACCCCGTGACACTGCAGCAAAGCCCTAATGACTTAAGCGGATAGTTAATCACCCCGTGCTGCACCACAGTCGAGCCAATGATCTCGCCTTTCTCATCGGCAGGAGCAATGTGCGTCACTTTACTCACACCATCAATAATGGCTTTCTGAAAGGCATCCATTGAGTTTTCGGTATCACCCACAGCATAAAAACCATCTGGGATAGTTCCTTTGACGTACTCTTTTCCATCACGGGCGCAAAGTGCTGGACGAAATTCTAATTCATCGGAATCCGTGGTTTCATGTAAGTCCACATGCACATCAAAACCTTGCTCAACTGAAGCAACTAGAGCCATCAAGGCCGCCGATTCTTCTGCAGGGCTGTTGGCATAAAATGAACGATTAGGATCGATAGCCTTAGGGTTCCAACGGTTGATAGTTTCGTAACCCCAAGGACTCACGCACACGGCGATCACAAGATTGACGCGATCAACATAATGCGCCACCTTATCCGCTAAAAATGCCAAGGCACCATGAACACCGCTGGTCTCGTAACCGTGCACGCCACCCGTGACTAATACTGTCAGTTTTTGAGGATCGAAGGACGCTGACTTAACCGCAAGCAAGGGATAACGCTCCGCATTTATCGATAAGGCGCCATATTGCACAATGCCAAGCCCAAGCGTAGATAGCTTTGCTTCCATCGCCTTGAGTGGCGTCACGACATCGTCCTGATACGAACGCTTGATTTTGGCGCTTGCAAGCCATGCAGCTTTTTCAGCCTCGCCCCATTTTTCGCCTACGGTGCCGATGGGATAAAATGTTAAATTTGCCATAATTCCTCTATTTTTAGTTCTATTCGGTAAAGTTCTTTTTATTCAAGTTCTTTGCACTCTAGTGCTTTAATTCAAGCTCTTTTCGCTCAAGCTTTTTCGTTGAATTACTATTCAGTCGAATGATAGTGCTCGTGTTCGGATGATAAATGAATACAGTCAACCTAAAGCACTAGCTGCATGGGAATATCGCGGATCCCGCCGCGTTCTCGCTCGGGTCCAAGGGGCACAAAGCCAAAGCCTAAGTACACAGCCTGCGCATTCAGCGCCGAGTTCACGGTAAACACCCCCGGATTGCCTTGGGCTAAACATTGAGCTTTGGCATGTTCCCACAGCATTCGCGCCACGCCTTGCCCCTGTGCATGGGAGGCGACAAAAAGATGGTATAAGTGGCTATTCGCCTTCATCCCCACTACACCTGCGAGTTGGCCCGAGTCCGTTATGGCAACATGGTACTGATAACCCATAGCAAAGTAGCTACCAATCGCTTCTATCGACATGGCATTAACTAAGATTGTAGCCCCCTCTGCAGTGCAAGTTGGGGCGATAAATTCTTGGGTTAATTGAGTGAGTAATACGCTTATTTCAGGGATGTCAGTTAAGGTTGCGGCTCGAATTTTCATCTTAACTCCTTGATTAAAAACATTTAATTACACAATAAAAAGCCAGAACAAAGTCTGGCTTTTTAAGATGCTGAATCAAAAGGCACTTAATCAAAATACACTTGGTCAGAAAACGCTTAGTTTAAATACAGACTAAAAATACTTTGATTGTCAGTTGAGCATTAAATGACTCGCCGATGATAATCCTATACGGACGAGCCTTGCTTCTATGGGCTTTCGTCGGTGCAAAGCCCATAAACGCACTGGTCGTTATTGCTTAGTCCAGCGGTCCATCCAACTGAAGACATTAGCATACCATTGCTCTAAGTTTTCAGGTTTTAAGATCCAATGGTTTTCATCAGGGAAAATCAATAACTCTGATGGGATCCCTTTGCGCTGCATAAAACTGAATGCCGCTAAACCTTGACCATAAGGGACGCGGAAGTCCTTCTCACCGTGGATCACCAGCATGGGTGTTTTCCAGTTTTCAACATAATTCACTGGGTTAAACTTCTCATATAACGCTTTGTTATCTGAATAAGTGCCACCAAACTCATGCTCTGCGAACCACACTTCTTCGGTCACGTAATACATAGAACGCATATCGAACAGACCCGCGTGGTTAACTAAGCACTTGAAACCGTCGTTCCAGTTACCTTGGATCCAGTTCATCATGTAGCCGCCGTAAGAACCACCGAGCGCACAGGTGTTTTGCGGATCGAGCCATTTTTGTTGCTGGCTCACCGCTGCTAGGCCTTTTTGCAGATCTTCTAATGGCTTACCACCCCAATCTTGGCTGATTGAATCCGTAAAGGCTTGGCCGTAACCGGTAGAGCCGTGGAAATCCACCATGACGACGCCATAACCCGCACCCGCCCATAATTGGGCATTCCAACGACCACTGAAGGCATTACCAAATGAACCTTGCGGCCCACCGTGAACGAGATAGGCAATTGGGTATTTTTTCCCTTCTTGGAAGTTCGCCGGTTTGATCCAGTAACCGTAAACGTCTTCGTTATTCCAACCTTTAAAGCTGAACTGTTCAAACTTACCAAACTTGATCTCGGCCAATTTGTCTTTATTCACTTCGGTCAGACGTTTAAGCCCTTCACCTTCAGTCGTAATGCTATAGAGATCGCCCGGTTCAACTAAGGTTTTGCTATCGAAAATCAGTTGTTCGTTAGTGACCGCAATTAAACTGTTCGTGCCATCACTGTAGACAGAACGCACATCGCCAAATTGGGTATTCACTTGGAAAATAGAGACTTGACCTAGGTCTTGTGCCGTCACATACAAGGTACGATTGTCAGGAGCAAACATCAGTGAGTTTGGGCTGCGATCCCATAATGGCGCCACTTCTTTGGTTTGGCCTGTGCTAGTATCGCGCAACATAATGCCGTAGCGATCTGCTTCAAAACCCGGTTTTTTCATTGCTAAATAGGCCATGTAACGACCATCGCTCGAAAATGTTGGCTGCGCATCCCATGCAAGATTGTCTTTGGTTAAGTTGGTTGCGGTGCCGCCTGTCACTGGCACTTGCCACAAATCATAGTTAGTGGTCCAAGCTTGATCTTTGCTAGGGGCTTTCGCGCTATAAACCACAAACTTACCGTCTGGGGTGAAGGTCACTTCTTCCATACCCGAGAAAGGTTTTGGCGGCGTTTCAGTGTCTAAACCTTGAGTCACATCCACTACTTTAGTCAGTTTCTCACCGTTTACCGCACCCACAAATAAATGGTTACGGGCGTGGTCTTCCCACGTATCCCAATGGCGAACCATTAACTGCTTGTATTCACGGCCAGTCGATTTACGCTCAGCTTCGACGGTAAATTTATCCTTTGAGCAAGCTAAGTCCTTACACTCGGGGAATACCCGCATGCTGAGTACAACTTGTTTACCGTCGTTTGATAATTTGTAGCCATCAATATCCAAAGGTAAATCAGAAACTTGTACCGCTTCACCGCCCGTTAATGGTAGTTGAAATAACTGGCTTGAACCACTGCGACTGGCAAGGAAATAAATCGACTTGTCGTCATTGGCGAAGCTCACATCGTGCTCAGTGCCCGTGGCAGAGGTCAATTGTAGTGGTTTCGCCTTCGTGTCTATCAAATCTAATAGATACAGATCCGAGCTGGCCTCTCCCTTATCGTTTACCGTTTTAAGACCATAAACTAATTTAGTGCCATCGTGGGACACAGTCGCAGAGTGCATCTTATTGAGTTTAATGAGTTGTTGCACAGTAAAAGGCGTTGGATCGGCCGCTTGGGCTGATAACGCCAGTCCCGCAGCGCCGAGCGCCAATAGGAGAGGAGCTATTTTCATTGTTATGTCCGTCTTTGGTTAAACTGGTTCGATAGTTGCGCCAATCATTGCAAGGGTTCTATTGAAATTGCAATAGTTCTACTGAGTTGCAACCACACGAATGTTAAAAAACGATCTGAGATCGTATCTTTCGAAGATAAGCTTGCCACACTATCGAAACAAAAACGCTCAGGCAAGCCAAATGGCGAACCTGAGCGTATTTTTTTGTGACAAAATGTCAGTGGCGCAGCGTTTTACCTAAAGAACAGATATCAGAACTCAAACTTAAGCTATTTTGCTTAAAAAGCCATCAAGTTCAATCCGCTGCATCCTCACCTTTACGCTTTCGCGTTAGCAATATTCACTTTCCAAATTGCAGGGCCAGTTTCATGGGCGTTCACACCATGTGAATCCACAGCCACAGTCACTGGCATATCTTGCACATCAAACTCGTAAATCGCTTCCATGCCCAAATCAGCAAAGGCCACGACACGAGAATGTTTAATCGCTTTAGACACTAAATACGCAGCGCCGCCAACGGCCATCAGATATACCGCTTTGTGTTTTTTGATCGATTCAACTGTCGCAGGGCCGCGCTCAGCTTTACCTATCATGCCCATAAGACCAGTTTTCTCTAACATTAAGTCAGTGAATTTATCCATACGAGTTGCTGTGGTTGGGCCCGCAGGACCGACAACTTCAGTGCCTACAGGATCAACTGGGCCAACGTAGTAAATAAACTTACCGGTAAAGTCCACGCCTTCTGGCAGACCTTCACCGCTTTCAATCAGGCTTTGAATGCGCTTATGGGCAGCATCACGACCGGTGAGCATTTTACCGCTCAACAGAATGGTTTCACCGCTTTGCCACTGTTCGATATCCGCTTGAGTCACAGTATCTAAGTTCACGCGGCGCACATCATCACCCACTTCACGGGTAATTTCTGGCCAATCGGCCAATGATGGTGGCGTTAATTCCGCTGGACCTGAACCGTCTAAATGGAAATGTACGTGGCGAGTAGCAGCGCAATTTGGGATCATCACCACAGGCTTTGACGCCGCGTGGGTAGGCGCCGATTTGATTTTAACGTCTAACACTGTGGTTAAACCGCCAAGACCTTGCGCACCTATGCCTAAATTGTTCGCGCGCTCAAAAATGTCTAAACGCAGTTTTTCTTCGGTCGTTTGCGCGCCACGGGCCATCAACTCATGGATATCTACGCTTTCCATCAGTGCTTCTTTGGCTAATACGGCCGCTTTTTCCGCCGTGCCGCCGATACCGATACCCAGCATACCCGGTGGACACCAGCCCGCGCCCATGGTCGGTAGCGTTTTTTCTACCCATGCGGCGATATCGTCAGATGGGTTTAACATTACCATCTTAGCTTTGTTTTCACTGCCGCCGCCTTTGGCCGCAATCGCCACTTCGATGTGGTTGCCTGGCACCATGTCGATATGCACCACAGATGGCGTGTTATCTTTGGTATTTTTACGGCTGCCCGCAGGATCTGACACTATTGATGCGCGCAGTGGGTTATCAGGATTGGTATAGGCACGACGAACACCTTCGTCGACCATTTCCTGAATCGTCATATCGGTTTTGTCCCATTGGACACCCATACCCACTTTCACGAAAGTGGTCACAATCCCAGTGTCTTGACACAGAGGACGCTTACCTTCGGCCGACATACGCGAGTTAATTAAGATCTGGGCAATCGCATCCTTCGCCGCCGCACTTTGTTCACGCTCATAAGCTTGGCTCATGGCATCAACAAAATCCTTCGGGTGGTAATAAGAAATGTATTGCAAAGCATCCGCCACACTTTCAATAAAGTCGGCTTGTTTAATCACAGAAGTTTCAGACATTTTATGGTGAGATGACATAGTAGGAGCGCTCCAGCAGCCTTTGCGGCCTAACTTGTTTTTGTTTAATTCTTTCTGGGCCAATATGATACTCTTTCACATCTTTTTGGGCTACATCACATTTTGAATAGGGTTAATCGATGGCAATTAGGGCGTCAAAACAGCTTGCATCACGCCAACTTGACTGGACATTAAGTACCGCAGCACTGTTCGAACACTTTGCAAATGACACTTGGGCAATTCTGTTAGATTCGGCGAACGCGCCGCATCAAGACGCCAGATTCGACATCATTTGCGCCAATCCTATCGCAACGTTAGTGACTCAGGGCGAGCGTAGCGATATAAAGCTCATCGATACGAACTTGAGCTTACCCGAGGCAATAGACCCAAACCGTGATCCCTTCGAGTTACTCAACACTTTATTAACCCATTGGTATTCAAAATCTTTTGATTGCGACTTGCCCTTTAGTGGTGGCGCAATGGGCAGTTTTAGCTACGATTTAGGCCGCAGAATTGAATCCCTGCCGATAACGGCCAAGCAAGATATTCAACTGCCAGAGATGAACATCGGCTTTTACGACTGGGCGTTAGTTTTTGATTACCAAGCCCAGTGTTGGCATTTACTGCATTATTTAGGTGAAGTAGCACTCGACATTGAGTTGAATAGAATTCAAGATAAAATCACCCAAAAGCCAAATTCTGCCACATTTGTGCTTACTAGCCCATGGGCAGCACAGATAGACAAAGCTCAATACACGGCCAAATTTGCAGCAGTTCAAGCCTATTTGCACAGCGGTGATTGCTATCAAATAAATTTAACCCAAAGATTCGAAGCCCATTATCAAGGCGATGAGTGGTCGGCCTATAGCCAACTGCGCAATGCCAATAAAGCGCCCTTCTCGGCCTTTATGCGTCTGCCGCAAAACACGATTTTGTCGATTTCACCCGAGCGCTTTATTCAGCTTCGCGGTGACGATATTCAAACCAAACCCATCAAAGGCACGTTGCCGCGTCATACCGATCCCGCACAGGATGTGAAAGCCGCTAATACACTGGCAAACTCACCAAAGGATCGCGCCGAAAATGTCATGATTGTCGATTTGCTGCGTAACGATATCGGTAAAGTGGCGGCAGCAGGCTCGGTACGTGTACCGCATCTGTTTGAGGTTGAAAGTTTTCCTGCGGTGCATCACCTTGTCAGTACAGTAACGGCCAAGCTCGATGCTAAGTACAGCGCCAGCGATTTACTGCGCGCGGCGTTCCCCGGCGGCTCAATTACCGGCGCACCGAAAATTCGTGCCATGGAAATTATCGAAGAGCTCGAACCTTCACGGCGCAGCCTTTATTGTGGATCTATGGGTTATATCAGCCAAGACGGCCAAATGGATACCAGTATCACCATTCGCACTATTGTGGCTGAGCAGGGGAAACTCTATTGCTGGGCTGGCGGCGGCATAGTGGCGGATTCTGAAGTGGATGCCGAGTACCAAGAAACCTTTGATAAGATCAGCCGTATTTTACCTTTGCTTGGCGCTGCGTCACAAAAGCCGTAAGCTTTAATACTAAAAAGTCACGAGAACGTCGATGGATCAAGCGGAATTTAGACTCAGATTTAATCTGCACCCGTTAGCGCGGCAAGATCCGGCGGCCTTCCCTCACCTTGGATTACGCAAAGCTGCAGTGTTGATCCCACTGCTGGAGATTAACGGTGAGCTGAATCTAATTTTAACCCAAAGACCTATGCATCTGCGCGCCCATCCTGGGCAGATCAGTTTCCCAGGCGGTAAAATTGAGCCCTATGATATTGATGCGATTGCGGCCGCGTTAAGGGAAGCAGAAGAGGAAATTGGACTCTCAAGGCATAACGTCGAGGTAGTGGGCACGTTTCCAGCCCACAATACCTTCACAGGGTTTGAAATCACTCCTGTGATAGGCATTATCAAGCAGGCATTTGATTTAAAACTCGATCCCGGTGAGGTAGCCGATTGCTTTAACGTGCCATTAAGCTTTTTTATTGAACCGAATAATCGCCACCAAAAACGCTTTTTACGCCAAGGGCGCTATTACAGCGTGCATTTTATTCCCTATCAACAACGGTTTATCTGGGGTGCGACTGCCGCGATTATCGACCATCTGTGCCGCCAGTTAAGCATTCCTGCCGATATTCTCTGACTTCATTTGCCATTGCTAAACCGTTAAAAAGCCAAACTGTTAAATTAGCCAAACAATGGCTAGCTTAAACCACCAAATGGATATACAAACCGGCGACAATAGAGGTTAACAGCAACATGGGAATATTAAACCAATAACCCATACGACTGTGGTGGGCGACATAATAGTTAAACGCTAAACTGACCAAACTAATACCGCCACAAACCCAAATCAAATACTGCAATAATTGGGTTTCATGTGGATCCCAATGGACTCGAAATGTCGCGCCACGAGTCAAATAGGCCCCAACTTCACGGTCTGGCCTTGCATCACTAAACACTAATAGCGCATAGACGGCTATTGCCCAGCCTAAAATGGATAAGGTCGCAAGGATAATTTGAAATATTCTAGTCTTGCTCATACCGCCTCCCGCCGTTTAACTCACTATATCGCTCAATATCGATATTATTAACCTCAGGATACCTTTTTCAGCTTGAGAAAAGCCACCAGCAAGGTAAGATAAACCTCCAAAATTTTCATATAAAACGTTTCGTTGGAGAATTAAGCAACAATGAGCATCGCATCTGTCGCATCTGTATTTAAAGGTGAGCACGCCGTCGGTTCTAAAGTCACAGTGCGTGGCTGGGTCAGAACCCGTCGTGACTCTAAAGCCGGCATCTCTTTTTTAGCTGTTTACGACGGCTCTTGCTTTAATCCTATCCAAGGTGTCGTGCCCAATAGCTTAGATAATTACGACAACGAAGTGTTAAAGCTGACTGCGGGTTGCTCTGTTGTGATGACAGGCGACGTGGTGGAATCTCCTGGTGCAGGCCAAGCATTTGAGCTGCAAGTGACTGAACTTGAAGTCGCTGGCTGGGTTGATGATCCAGACACTTACCCAATGGCTGCTAAGCGTCACTCAATTGAACATTTACGCGAATTAGCGCACTTACGCCCACGTACTAACATTATTGGTGCCGTTGCTCGCGTGCGTAACTGTCTATCCCAAGCGATTCACCGCTTCTACCACGAAGAAGGCTTTATTTGGGTATCGACCCCACTTATCACAGCATCAGATTGCGAAGGCGCCGGTGAGATGTTCCGCGTATCGACCTTAGATATGGAAAACCTGCCGCGTACTGAAGCGGGTAAAGTCGATTACGATAAAGATTTCTTCGGTAAAGAAGCTTTCCTGACCGTATCAGGTCAGTTGAATGCTGAAACCTACGCCTGTGCACTGTCAAAAGTGTATACCTTTGGCCCGACTTTCCGTGCTGAAAACTCAAACACCAGCCGCCACTTAGCGGAATTCTGGATGGTTGAGCCTGAAGTCGCCTTCGCTAACTTAAACGACATCGCAGGCCTTGCCGAAGCTATGTTGAAATACGCGTTCAATGCAGTATTGACTGAGCGTATGGACGATTTAACCTTCTTCGCCCAGCACGTTGATAAGACAGTGATCGACCGTCTGCAATCTTTCGTTTCAAGCGATTTTGCTCAAGTGGATTACACGGATGCGGTTGAAATTCTGCAAAACTGTGGCAGAACCTTCGAGTTCCCTGTGTCTTGGGGTATCGATTTATCTTCTGAGCATGAGCGTTACTTAGCCGAAGAACACTTCAAAGCCCCTGTGGTAGTGAAGAACTATCCGAAAGATATCAAGGCCTTCTACATGCGCTTAAACGACGACGGTAAAACCGTTGCTGCGATGGACGTGTTAGCCCCAGGTATCGGTGAGATCATCGGTGGCTCTCAACGTGAAGAGCGTTTAGACGTGCTAGATATGCGTCTAGCCGAAATGGATCTGAACCAAGAAGATTACTGGTGGTACCGTGATATGCGCCGTTATGGCACAGTGCCACATGCAGGTTTTGGTCTAGGGTTTGAGCGTTTAGTGTCTTACGTGACGGGCGTGAACAACATTCGTGATGTTATCCCTTTCCCACGTGCACCGCGCACTGCGAACTTCTAATCTCCCTTAACTTGGGACTGCATCGCTAAGACATCTCTATTATGCCTTAGCAAAACGAAAGGAGCTGAATATTCAGCTCCTTTTTTGTTCGTCCGTTTTAGTCACATCATGCGGCTAAACAACCATTAATCCGCCAGACTCAACGCCTGCGCAATATATTCCGCGACTCGCTTGGCAGCAATATCATCGATTGACACCAACTTAATATGGCGACGAAATTTGCCACTGCCTTCAAGTACCTGATGTGGATCGCTAAGATTCGCGCCTAAGCTAAACTCCAATGAAACATGCTGTTTATAGGCAAACACACCACAAAAACTGGCTTTGGTGCTAAAGAGTATACCGCCGTATTTAACGGCTTCAGTAATGGCCCGCGACGATGTGGTAGCGGCAGTTTTAACCTCCTGTCGCACCCCCTGCACTATTTCAAACAGACTCGGGCTGGTACATAAAATATCTTCTAACAGTTTTTCAAGTTGCGGCTGATCTTCCATCATGATCTCTTTACCTCTCATACAAGCAAGACTATCTCAGTCAGATTGTAGCGCGCTAATCGGACTGAATAACACCCTATTGAAGCATCCCTAAAAAATAGTGACGTGCAAATAAAAAGGCCAAGCGTGGAGTACGCTTGGCCTTTTGCTGGAGTTGTCCAACTTAGCAAGGCTAAGTCACACGGATAAACACTGCGCCCTAGATTAAAACCCCTTCACACCGGCCATGTCAGGGAGATGATGAGCAATCCCCTTGTGGCAGTCGATACAGGTCTTTTCGCCGCTTGCCAGTGACGTTGAGTGCATCTGCGCCGCTCTGGGTGATTGGCGAGTAAAGTCCATGTAAGTGAAGTTATGGCAGTTACGACACTCGAGCGAATCATTGGCCTTTAACCTTGCCCACTCATGTTCTGCCAGTTCACGACGCTTATCTTCAAACTTCTCACGGGTATTAATCGTCCCAAAAACCTTACCCCACACTTCCTTAGATGCCTGCATCTTACGGGCAATTTTATCGGTCCAGTTATGCGGTACGTGGCAATCGGGACACGTCGCCCGCACGCCACTGCGGTTAGTAAAATGAATCGTCGTCTGTAGCTCTTGATAGACGTTATTTTCCATCTCATGGCAACCAATACAGAAAGCTTCTTGGTTGGTCACTTCTAGGGCAGTGTTAAATCCGCCCCAGAAAATCACGCCAGCCACAAAACCACCTAAGGTCAAAAAACCTAAACTGTAATGCACACTCGGACGATTGAGTACCTGCCAGATTTTTTTCAGTTTATCTAACATGCTAACTCCTAGTGTTTTTTCTGCTCAGTGTTGGCTTTGATCAGATGTTCCATATCCACAAAGTCGTTTTCGACCAGTAACTTGGCATCTAACTGCGGCACATGACACTGAGTGCAGAAATAGCGGCGCGGCGATAACTCGGCTAAGAAGTTATTGTCCCTGTCCATAAAATGCGTGACGCTGACCATAGGTGCTTGCGAGTCCCCAATGCGGCTACGAGCATGGCAAGCCATACACTTATTCACTTTAAGATCAAGCTGATAGCCGTCGATCTTGTGTGGGATCACCGGTGGTTGCATGGGATAGCTGCGCACTTCCTTCACATCGGTATTACGCACACTTTGCATCGCAGGTGGCGTAGGCTCGACATTGATAGGCGCTTGGCGCAGGGTATCAATTTTATCTTCGGGAATACTGGCGGCAGACACACTTGTCATGATGAATGAGCCAAATACCAATAAACCGATCGCTGAGACTAATTTTAGGGTTTTCATCGTGTTCTCCTTAAACCTTGACGATCTTCACCGCACACTTTTTAAAGTCAGTTTGTTTTGACAAGGGATCTGTCGCATCTAAAGTGACTTTATTAATGAGCTGGCTAGCATCAAACCAAGGCACGAACACTAAACCCACGGGCGGTTTATTGCGGCCACGGGTTTCAACTCGGGTCTTAATTTCACCGCGACGGGACACAACGCGAATTTCATCGCCACGGCGCAGACCGCGTTTTTTCGCATCTTCAGGGTGCATAAAACATACGGCATCGGGGAAGGCACGATATAGCTCAGGCACACGTTGGGTCATAGAACCCGAATGCCAGTGTTCCAGCACTCGCCCCGTCGACAACCAGATATCATATTCTTCATCGGGCGCTTCTGCGGCAGGTTCATAGGGCAAAGCGAAAATCACCGCACGACCATCGGGATGACCGTAAAACTCAAAGCCCTTACCTGCTTTAACATAAGGATCTGTGCCTTCACGGAAGCGCCACTTGGTTTCTTTACCATCGACCACAGGCCAACGCAGACCATGAGCCTCATGGTAAACATCAAATGGGGCGAGATCGTGGCCATGGCCGCGGCCAAAGGTCGCATATTCCTCGAATAAGCCTTTTTGGACATAGAAGCCAAAATGTTTAGCCTCATCGTTCAAATACTTAGGATCGGCATCCGCAAGCGGGAACTTATCAACATTACCGTTCTGATACAGGACTTCGAATAGGGTTTTCCCTTTGAACTCAGGGTTCGCCGCTAATACATCCTTAGGCCAGACTTCGTCTGTGGTGAAACGCTTCGCAAACTCCATCAATTGCCACAGATCCGAATGGGACTCACCCGGTGCCTGCACCATTTGATGCCAAAACTGAGTACGGCGCTCGGCGTTACCGTAGGCGCCCTCTTTTTCCACCCACATAGCGGTGGGCAAAATCAAATCGGCAGCTTGAGTCGTCACCGTCGGATAGGCATCGGACACCACGATAAAGTTGGCTGGGTTACGGTAACCCGGTAAACCTTCTTCATTGATGTTTGGGCCCGCCTGCATATTGTTGTTCACTTGCACCCAGTAACAATTTAAGTCGCCATCTTTTAGACGACGGTTTTGCTCGACGGCGTGATAACCGGGTTTAGGTGGAATAATGCCGCTTGGGATCTTCCAAATATCTTCGGCATGCTTTCTGTGTTCAGGATTGGTCACGACCATATCAGCAGGTAAACGATGGGAAAACGTCCCCACTTCACGGGCCGTGCCACAGGCTGATGGTTGACCCGTCAAAGAGAATGGACTGTTACCTGGGGTTGAAATTTTACCCATCAAGAGATGAATGTTATAAATCAGGTTGTTACACCACACACCTCGGGTATGTTGGTTAAAACCCATGGTCCAAAATGAGGTCACTTTGATGTCGGGATCGGCATACAGCTTGGCCAGCGCAATCAGTTTATCCTCAGGCACGCCCGACAACTTACTGACTTTTTCGACGCTATAATCCGCCACGAAGGCTTTAAAGGTCTCAAAATCAATTGGGGTTGAATCCCCCGCCGTTTTAACATTTTTCGCTTTTTTCTCAAGGGGATGTGTCGGGCGTAAACCATAACCAATATCTGTTGTGCCCTGACGGAAGTTAACGTGTTTCTTCACGAAGTCCCAGTTCACTTTATCATTCTGAATGATGTAGTTAGCTATGTAGTTCAAAATGGCTAAATCGGTTTGCGGGGTGAACACGATCGGCAAGTCGGCCAAATCGAAGGATCTGTGTTCAAACGTCGACAACACGGCCACTTTTACATGGCTGGCACTGAGACGTCGGTCTGTCACTCGACTCCAGAGGATCGGGTGCATCTCCGCCATATTCGAGCCCCAAAGGACAAAGGCATCGGCGGCTTCCATATCGTCATAGCAACCCATAGGTTCGTCGATACCGAAGGTGCGCATAAACCCGACCACGGCTGACGCCATGCAGTGACGCGCATTCGGATCGATATTATTCGATCCAAAACCCGCTTTCATCAACTTAACGGCAGCATAACCTTCCCACACAGTCCATTGGCCCGAGCCAAACATGCCCACAGCAGTTGGCCCTTTGGCTTTAATGGTTTCTTTCCATTTTTGCGCCATGATGTCGAAAGCACTGTCCCAACTGATGGGCGAAAACTCACCGTGCTTGTCGTATTTGCCATCTGTCATCCGCAGCATAGGCGTGGTTAAGCGATCGCTGCCATACATGATTTTCGATAGGAAATAGCCCTTGATACAGTTAAGCCCACGGTTCACTTCACTGTTGGCATCGCCATGGGTGGCAACCACTTTGCCGTCGCGAGTTGCGACAATCACAGAGCAGCCCGTGCCGCAAAAACGGCATGGGGCTTTATTCCACTCTAATTTGGTTTGTTCTGAGCTGGTAATTAAGTTGCTTGCGCCTGCGGGCAAGGCTAAACCAGCGGCGCCTGCAGCGGCAATCACCGCATTGGCCTTGATAAAGTCACGTCTGTTCATATTCATTCTTCACCCTCTTCGAGCACTTCACTCTGGTGGTAAACCATAGTGGCTGATAACACGCCCGGAATGGCATTGATCGCTTCGATACTGTCCATCAAGGCGCGTTGCGTCTCGCCTTCGATCACGACGACCAATTTCACTTCGTTGTTGACGGAAAGTTCGGCATTTTCAATGGTCATTATTTGTTGTCTAACATCTGCCATTTTCTGCGGTAAGACCTGCACCACTAAACTGGTGATATGGAGTTCTTTGCTCATCCGACATTCCACTCTTATTTTTAACTATTTGATGATGTTACGTTTAACCAGCGCCCGGTGGACCCGTCAAAATTTGGCTGAACCAAATAGCAAAGCCCAGACCACTGACCAGTAGTACGGACAATAACGGTGCGAGAAACACGGTTAAAAAGATAAAGATTTTCAGTTCTAAGGATTTTTCTTCTGCGGTGCTAGCACTCATGCATCCTCCAAGAGGTGTGTTCCTGCCACTTTGAATGCGCTGCAAAAAATCGCCAGCGGCAGGCTTTATGTATATCTATTGCATCTTTGGATCACGAAGCGATCATACCTTTTAGTTGTTAACAAAATGTATACCTCCAAATTGGTAAAGCGGATGATGCTTGATCCAGATCATCAATTTGATGTGAGTATTCGTCAGATCTCAGTTTTTAAACGTTTTTTGCAATTACAAGTTAGATGATTGAATTGATTTTATGATTAATAAGCGACTGAAATGGATAAATCACTGCAAGAAAACAACAGAAAACCCGCCAAAAAAACCTGAGTATTCATAAAGGAGTAGGCAATAGAAAGGTGTTAAAACATGCGAGATAACGACTTGATCCCAAAAGAAAGATATTCGGCATAAAAGCATCGCTGCCACCCAGAAAAAGCGCTCATTTCATGGCGCACCACTGGAGGTATATCGCGTGAGAAGCGTAAGCATAGGGAAAATAAAAAACCGAGAAAATGGTTAGTTTTCTCGGTTTGTTTAGTCATTTCTTGATCGCGTTATTGTTACATCAATCGGACAAAGGCACTCAGCTCAACCTTTAAATCAGTCTATTAAACCTGTTGAATATGATTCAAAATGCGCTTTTCAGATATCGGATACGCCGTGCCTAACACCTGCGCAAAACAGGAAACACGGTACTCTTCAATCATCCAGCGTGCCTCGATTAACGCAGGCGGTGTTGGCATAGAACGCGGTACTTTAGCCAGTTGTGCGATTAAAGCTTCTTGAACCTTGTTGATGCTCTGCATATGCAAACGGTCACGGGTCGGATCAACGGGCAACTTCTCGACACGGATTTCAATCGCTTTTAAGTAACGCGCCACATCGGCTAACCGATTCCAACCACAGGATTCGACAAACCCTTTAAACACTAACTTGTCTAATTGGCTTTGAATATCACTCATAGCAAAGGCAATATCTAAGCTAATTTTGCCCTTAAGACGCTTTTTAATGCTCTGATACAAGGTCAAAATCTGCTCAACCTTCAATGCAATTTGCTCGGCGGTCGGGTTGAGTTCTTGGCGAACCCAGTCCTTTGCCTGCTCAAATTGGGTTTGATTACGCACATCGAGGGCTTTTTCATCCAACAATTGCTGCACAGCGGCGGCAATAATGTCATCAATCAAGATTTGCACTTGACCGAAGGGATTGAAATACATCGCCAATTTCGCCTTATTCGGCAAAGCTTGCTGTAAGTGTTTCACCGGTGATGGAATGTTTAGCAGCAATAACCGTCGCAGACCTTGGCGATGGGCATCTAAGGCCTCAAATTCATCATCAAATAATTTGATCGCAACACTGTCTTTTTTATCGATCAGCGCCGGAAACGCCCGCACTTGGTAATTGCCTTTTTGCTGCTGATATTGCTGCGGCAAATCGCCAAAGGACCACTCAGTTAACGCTTCTTGCTCTATACCTTTATCCGCCACCTGACGAATGGCCTTCGCCACCACGCCCTGCAACTCGGCTTTTAAGGTATCGAGCACCCGACCTTCGGCCACTAAGTTGTGTTTATCGTCTTCGATTTTAAAGTTCATCTGCAAATGCGCGGGCAGTTGCGTTAAATCAAAATCCTCCGGCGATATACGCGTGCCACTCATGCGCAGCAATTGCTTGCACATGGCTTCAAGCAAACTGGCACTAAAAGGTACCATGGCCTGCACACAAGCGCGGGCATAGTCAGGTGCTGGCACAAAGTTACGTCGTAAACTCTTAGGCAAAGATTTAATCAGCGCGATGCACTTTTCTTCCCTTAGCCCTGCCACTAGCCAATCAAAATCGCTATCGTCAATTTGATTAAGCAGCGCCACCGGAATGTGCACCGACACGCCGTCATCCGCCGCCGCAGGTTCAAAGTGATAACTCAGCTGCAAGCGCAAATTACCCTTATGCCACATATCGGGAAAATCTAAGGTCGAAATATGGTCGGCATTGCGCTGCATTAACAGTGCTTTGCTGAAATCGAGTAAATCCGGTTGCTCGCGCTTGGCTTTTTTCCACCAGCCAAAAAACAGCTGGGCGTTGTAAATCCCTTCCGGGATCCGCGGCTCGTAAAAGTCCACCAAGACTTGCTCGTCCACCAAAATATCGCGGCGACGGGATTTATGCTCGAGGGATTCAATGTCTTCGAGCAGCTTTTGGTTAGCGACAAAAAATGCTTCTTGGGTCTGTAACTGCCCTTCTGCCAAAGCGCTGCGGATAAAAATCTCACGCGCTTCAACGGGATCGATGGGGCCGTATTGCACTTTGCGGCGGTGCACAACCGTCAAGCCGTAGAGCACTTGATTCTCAAGGGCGATAACGCTGCCAGGTTTTGCCTCAAAATGGGGCTCAACATAGCTTTTCTTGATCAAATGAGCAGCTAAGGGCTCTAGCCATTCAGGTTCGATTTTGGCGCAGCAGCGAGCGAATAGGCGTGAGGTTTCGGTAAGCTCAGCCGCCATGATCCACTTAGGGCCTTTTTTGGCCAGTGGCGAACCGGGAAACACAAAGAATTTACGATTACGGGCACCTAAGTACTCGTTATTGTTATCTTTAAAACCAACATGACTCAATAAGCCCGATAAGAGCGCGCGGTGCAAGCTGTCATAATTAGCTGGCGTATCGTTTAAGCGCCACTTTAAATCGTGCACGGCTTGTTTAAGCTGGGCATATAAATCCTGCCACTCGCGAACGCGCAAATAGGCCAAATATTCATCGCGGCACTTTTTACGGAACTGACTAGCAGATAACTCTTTTTGTTGATCTTTTAAGTGCTGCCACAGGTTTATCCAACTGACGAAATCGGAACTGGGATCGGCAAAACGGCGATGGGCTTCATCACTGGCTTGCTTCTTCTCCATCGGACGTTCGCGGGGATCTTGAATCGATAAGCCAGCGGCAATCACTAACACTTCGTTCAAACAACCTAACTGCTGACTCTCGACCACCATACGCGCCAAACGCGGATCCACAGGAATTTGCGCCAAGTTGCGCCCAAGTGGTGTCAGCACTAGCTTGCCGTGTTTGCTCTCAACCGCTTGTAATTCTTCGAGCAACAGGAAACCATCGCGGATATGGCGTGGATCGGGTGGCTCGATAAAGGGGAAACCGGCGATATCACCCAAACCGATGGCGAGCATCTGCAAAATGACCGAAGCCAAGTTAGTGCGCAAAATTTCGGGATCGGTAAACGCCGGACGATTATTAAAATCCGCCTCATCGTACAAACGGATACAAATACCCGGCCCTACACGGCCACAACGGCCTTGGCGCTGATTGGCACTCGCCTGCGAGATAGGTTCAATCGGTAAACGTTGCACCTTAGTGCGATAGCTATAACGGCTGATACGCGCCGTACCTGGGTCGATAACGTAGCGAATGCCTGGCACTGTCAACGAGGTTTCCGCCACGTTGGTCGCTAATACAATCCGCCGACCTCTGTGACTACTGAAGACTTTAGACTGCTCACCGTAAGATAAACGCGCGTACAGCGGCAAAATTTCGGTATCGCGGTAATTACGCCGACTTAATTGTTCGGCCGTATCGCGAATTTCCCGCTCGCCGTTCATAAAGATCAGAATGTCACCCAGCCCTTCGGCCACCAGTTCATCGACGGCGGCAAAAATGCCTTCGATTTGATCTAAATCGGCATCGCTATCTTGCACTAAAGGTCGGTAACGGGTTTCGACCGGAAAGGTACGGCCCGACACTTCGATAATAGGTGCATTGTTGAAATGCTTAGAAAAACGCTCAACATCTATGGTCGCCGAAGTGATAATAACTTTGAGATCGGAGCGTCTTTTGAGAATTTGTTTGAGGTAGCCCAGAATAAAATCGATGTTGAGGCTGCGCTCGTGGGCCTCATCTATGATGATGGTATCGTATTGATCGAGATTGCGATCGGAGGTTAATTCCGCCAGTAAAATACCGTCGGTCATCAACTTGATATAAGAGTCACTCTTAAGCGCATCGGCAAAACGCACTTTAAAGCCAACCACTTCACCGAGCGGACTTTGTAATTCTTCGGCGACTCGGCTCGCCACACTGCGGGCTGCTAAACGTCGTGGCTGGGTGTGGCCTATCATGCCACGGCAACCTAGGCCTAATTCCAAACAGATTTTAGGTAACTGGGTCGTTTTACCCGAGCCCGTTTCACCGGCGATGATCACTACTTGATTGCCCGCAATCGCACGTGCAATATCATCGCGCATCAAGGAAACGGGCAGGTTTTCAGGATAGTGGATTTTAGGCCGAGCGTTACGACGCTGCTCAACCTTCTCAAACGCCGCCTGCGCTTGCTCGCTCAGCTGAGCTAAGACTTGGGTCTTTTTATCTGAGTCGGCTTCTTTATTGAGCTTAAATAAACGACGACGGATCCGCGACGCGTCGCTCTGATAACAAAGATTAAGAAAGGCGTTCGATAGCGGATGTTTGTCTGAGTTCAAATCCAAATTCCATTGCTAGCATCAAAAACGGCGATCCTAGCAAGGAAAGTGGCGTAATGGTATTGCTAATTTACTCTGCACTCAGTATATGGCGTGTCAGTTTCGCACTGGCTCGACTTAGATTAAACCGGTGACAGATAACATTGTTGCATATAGATATTCATGGCTTTGAGCACATTGGTGCGATTAATCGTGCCAATTACTTTGCCATGTTCAACCACTGGATACACTTTAGGTTTAGGCCCTAGCATTTGTTCCGCGAGCTGCAAAATACTGTCATCTGGCCCAACGAACAGCACTTCAGTGCGCATGCAATCCTTCACCACTGAGGTCATATCACAGTGATAGCTACTTTTGATCATTACAGCCAAACAATCCTGCTGGGATAAAAAGCCCACCAAATCGCCCGTATCATCAACCACTGCTGCGCCCATTTTATTATTATCTAACAGCTTTTCGACCGCAGTCGCAAGCGACATATTAGCGCGCAGCAACACGGGCTGACGATCCATATGGTCGCGGATTTTAATTAAGTCCATAGTCTTTCCCTCGAATTAACCCTACGTTTGTAGTCTAGTCAAAATATCGGCAAGAATGTGCGATTTATATCGATTGGGCTTATCTAGTGCATAATACCAATCACATTAAATATCTAATCAGTTCAGAGCCTCACAGGCATCTCAATCCAAGGCGCATTGACGCAGAAATGGTTATTCCCTTTTAAGTCTATGCAACACGGGAGTGGGATGCCTGTGTGCCTCCCGAAGGGCGGGTTTCAACGCGCTTTATACTGCGTTTAAGGCTTTCGACAGAGCACCACTATGCCTTCAAGCCTTCGCCTTGTCTAAAGCGCGTTGAACTCCCGCTGAATGAACAGATATTTAATACGATTGGTATAATCCAATGTCAACAAGAGCTAACAGGACAAAAATAGCGTCAACAAAGGCAGCCAGAAATAGCGACTTAGAGTTAACTGAAGCGAATGCTAGAAACTGAAATCAGGCAAGTATCCGATTGAGCTTCAATGATGGCAGGTAATGCCATCCGTCTTCGGTGATCATTTTACTTGTCATTCCAACGCGTTTTAATTCGCTATTGATACAAGCTATAAGTCGATATAAAAGCGATAGCCTACACCGGGCTCAGTCCGCACATACTGAGGTTCACTCGGGGAATCGCCTAATTTTTGCCTTAAGTGACTGACCACAATTCGTAGATAATGTGTGTCTTCTGTATGAGCGGGCCCCCAAATCTCTTTGAGCAACTGAGTCTGAGTGACAACGCAGTTAGGTGACGACGCCAATTTAGACAATACTGCGTATTCCTTGGGTGTGAGTTCGACAATTTGATGATCAACTTTAACCAGCCTGCGACTTAAATCAATCTGCAACTTGCCGTCATCTAATATGGGTAATTTTTCAGGTTTGATATGGTCCCTTAAAATCGCTCGCACCCTTGCCAGTAACTCTTCCACACTAAAGGGTTTGGTCACATAATCCTGCGCGCCTGCATCTAATGCTGCGACTTTTTCTTTATCTTGATTGCGAACCGACAATACAATCACAGCAACATCGGACCATCCCCGTAACTCCTGTAGCACTTGATGGCCTTCCATATCCGGCAAGCCTAAATCCAAAATAACTAATTCAGGTTGCTGGCGTGCGACAGCCGCGAGTCCTTGCTGACCATTTTCAGCTTCGGTAACGTCATAGCCCTCACTGGTGAGTGCAATCCGCAGCATGCGGCGTATTTGGGTCTCATCATCGATAACCACGATTTTTATTGCCACGTCTCTAGTCCATTCTGTGGTTTATTAAGAATATTTTGGCTAAAAATGATTAGCCAGGAACGGGATAGTCTAACGGCAATTCAACTTCAAAACGAGTGCCTTGCCCCTGTAGGCAATCGGTAACGCGAACACTACCGCCGTGTGCAGCTATCATGCCTTTACAAATAGCCAGCCCCATACCTGTATTCTGTTTTTTCTTATCGCCATCGGCAACCACATAAAACATATCGAAAATTTGATCCCTATGACTGGCGGGAATCCCCGGCCCTCTGTCTTCAATGGCAATACAGCAACGGTGATTAGAAATGGTCAATTCAATACAAATAGGCTCTTCTGGTGGTGAAAATCGAACGGCATTCTCTAGAATGTTAAATAATCCTTGTTCAATCAGCGCCGCATGCACAAATAGGAGTGGGGGCTCTTTTTCTCTGTGATATTCAACGATTGCGTTAGGGAAATAACGTTTAAGCCTGCCAAGTACGCTGCCAATAATGTCATCTGCCGAAACCCAATCACGCTCTATGCTCAAAGTGCCATGACCCAGGCGTGTCATATCGAGTAGATTTTGGATATAGCTGTCCAAGCGACGGCTTTCTTGCAAAATAGTATCAAGTAGCTCGTTACGGTCGGCCTCTAGCAATTGTTTGTTCAATAGTTTTAAGCTCTCCGCCGCCCCCATCATGGCTGAGAGTGGTGATTTTAGGTCGTGAGACACTGACGATAATAACGCTGAACGTAACTGCTCAATTTCTGTTTTCACCCGTGCCGATTCAAGATCTGACACTAACTGAATACGACGCCATGTATTAGCGCCTTGCTGTAACATGGCCAGAATAAGCTCTCTATCAAACGGACTGAGTTCGTTGACCGTGGGTTGCCAATCTAAAATCGCCGCGCCAATTGTCGTACCTTCAAGTTCAATGGGGAACACACTCACACCCGATGCGCTCAAGGTATCGCTCAAACGCCCCGCAGCTTGCCCATGGCGCAAGGTCCAATCGATTGCGGCTAAATCAAGGTCGTTAAATGGCGTATTCAGCAGCGGTAAATAGGATCGCTGACCATCTTTACGCTGCAAAACAATATAACAATCGGCATTCACTGAACCAGCAATCTTGCGCCCTATTGTTTGCCAAAGGGCTTTTTCATCATCGGCGACCGATAATTCTTGGGCAACATCTTTTAAGGTTTCAGCATAACGATTTGACTCGCGCAGTAAAATAAACTGATTTCGGATCCGAGATGCCGCCGGTCCACTGATAAGCCCTATACACATCAAAAAGATTAAAGTGGCAATATCATCCTGACTATTTACATTCATAGTAAATTTGGGATCAGTAAGAAAGAAATTAAAGCTGAAAAAAGACCACACCGCAGTTGCCATGGCAGGCCTAGCGCCATAGGTTAAGCCAATGCTGACAATCAAAAAAACATATAACAACACCAGATTGCCATTACTGAGCCAAGTATCTAAAAATGCCACCAGCGGAAAAATAACCACCACACCAATCAGCCCAAGAATATGGCCTCGAAGATCACCAAAACTGGCTTTAGGCGTAATGGGATCTCGTACTTGCATTTGGTTTTCGGGTGCGTGATAGACACTCACTTCAACAGGTAAACCAGACTCAATCAAACGTTGGTACAGCCTTTTACGCCACCAAGGATAGGTGCGTTTCACACCCGCGCCGACTAATACTGTGTTAATTCGATGCAGGGCTATGTAAGGTAAAATGGCCTGATAACTGCTCGTATCGCGTAATACTTCGGTCTGCGCGCCAAGTTCCTTCGCTAAGGCAAAGGCCTCATTTAGCCTTTTCCGCTGATAAAGGCCCAGCGCTTTGCCGGTATCGACCCAAAGCACTAACCAAGGAATTTGCCGCCGCTCGGCAATCTGCCGACCTATGCGTATCAAATACTGATGATCACTGCTGTTACTCACTAAAACCAACAATCTGTCTTTGAGAACAAAATCTGTTCCCTGTGCTTTGGCATCGAGTTCACAAATCAGTTTTGCATCGACTCGCTCTATGACTTTTTTCATTGCCAATTCGCGCAGTGCAGTCAAATTCGAGACCGAAAAAAAAGCATCTAAAGCCGAGCGAGCATACTCTGGCAGATAAACTTTGCCTTGCTGTAAGCGTTCGATGAGTGTTGATGGCGGTAAATCGACAAATATAATTTCATGGGCTTCATCAAGGAAGCGATCGGGGACGGTTTCCCGTACCCGCACTTGAGTAATTTGCAAAACCAGATCATTCAAACTGACCAAATGTTGGATATTGACTGTGGTATAGACATCAATGCCCGCAGCCAATAATTCTGCGACGTCTTGATAGCGCCGTTTATGGCGACTACCGGGGACATTCGTGTGGGCCAACTCATCGACTAAGATAAGCTTAGGCCGACGAAGCAGCGCCGCATCCAAATCGAATTCCGTTAAACAATTATGATGATAATCAATGGGTTTACGTGTCAATACCTCAAAACCCGCTACCATGGCCTCGGTATCGGCACGCCCATGGGTTTCCACCAGTCCAACCAGCAAATCGACACCTTGCTGGGCCATTTCCCTTGCCGCACTGAGCATTGCATAGGTCTTGCCCACGCCAGGTGCCGCCCCAAGAAAAACCGTCAGTTTACCTTTATCATTTTGCTGTATCTGACTTAAGAGCGCATTGGCTTGCTGTGTTTGACTGATTGGTACCACGATTAGAAACTCCTTGAAAGACTCACTATCCAGCGCGCATCACACAGGGACTGGCACTGACTCTGCGATAAATCCGTATCGACATAACCGACACTCAACACATCCTGCTCAGTCATATTGAGGTTCAGCCCAACTCACCAATCTAAATAGTGGCTATTGCTTGCGGCCATAGAACCTAAAAACAGTGCCATATCTTGCTGAGAAGCAAAAAAATTGCTCCCAAGATGCAGTACTAGACTTACATTAGAGAACAGTTGCGGCTCATAACTGGCATAAACATACTGAAAATCGTCCACATTCTCGCCAAAATAATCAGGAGAATAAACCAGCCCTAACTTAGCATCGGCGTAGCTTACCACAGCATAAATTTCGTTATAACTCAGGTCGGTATCGTCCTGAGAGTATTGGTAACGTATCACGCCTAGGTCCGTTGTTAAGCCATTATCCCAATCTTTAGCCCAGCCAGCGGACAAGTCGAGTTCTAAACTTCCATCCCCAAATTCGATGTTACTGCCCCAAAGCGAGCCATACCAGCCAGAATCATGGCTTAGGGTATACCCTGCTTGAACTGCAGGTCCTTCATCAGTTTGAGAAATACCGCGAAACGCATAATCACTGATGAGCATCACACTCCCTTGGCTCTGCCAAGAGGCATTGCCCCCATGAGTCTCAGTGCTGGCAAGCGCACCCATAGAGAGTGAAGATAATGCCATCATCACACCCGCACAGAGGCGTGAACAAGGAGCAGACTTAATCGGTAACATAAAAATTTATCCTTAAATTCAGTAGAATATTGTTTTATTGAGCGTGTTTAGCAATCTGGTCGAGAGCGAGGTTGAGCTTGAGTACATTGACGCGCGCTTGCCCAAAAATGCCCCACTGCGGTGGTTCGATAAATTGCGCCACTAAGGTCAACACTTGTGGTTCGGCTAACTGTCGAGCCTGAGCCACGCGCGCAACTTGCAGTTTGGCCGCTGCGGGTGAAATATGGGGATCCAGTCCCGCGCCCGATGTGGCGAGTAAATCCACAGGGATATCAGCGGCCTGAACGGATTCTCTGGCTTGGATTTCTTGGCTCGTTGCCATCACACGTTCACGTAACGCCGGGTTACTCGGTGCAAGATTACTACCACCTGTCGCCATAGGGTCGTAACCGACAGCGCTCGGCCGACTAAAAAAATAGGCTGGATTAACAAAGGGCTGAGCGATGAACTCAGAACCCATCGCGACATTATCCCTGTGGATCACACTGCCCTTAGCTTGTACGGGAAATAAAGCGCCACCGAGCTGAGTCACAGTGTCGGTATAGACAACACCACACACAAATAACAGGGCGAGACTGGCTCTCAATCCCATAACGGCATGCTGAGTTTTAGTGGTATATACGATTGAATTCATTACTGTCTCCTAGAGCATAAGTGCAATGATTGAGTCGAGTGCTTTAATGCCGACAAAGGGTAAAATCACCCCACCTAAGCCATAAATCAGCATATTATTTCGCAGTAATTTTTCGGCACTTATGGGTCTGAGTTTGATGCCTTTTAATGCCAATGGAATTAAGGCGGGAATGATAAGTGCGTTAAATACGAGCGCTGCGAGTACGGCTGAGGTTGGGCTGTGAAGCTGCATCAGATCCAGTGCACCAATCGCAGGCAAAGCCCCCGCAAATACCGCTGGAATAATGGCAAAATACTTAGCCACATCATTGGAGAGGGAGAATGTAGTCAAGGCGCCGCGGGTGATCAGCAATTGTTTTCCGACTTCAACGATAGCCAGTAATTTAGTGGGATCTGAATCCAAGTCCACCATATTGCCAGCTTCTTTAGCGGCTTGGGTACCTGAGTTCATCGCAAGACCTACATCGGCCTGCGCTAATGCCGGCGCATCGTTAGTACCATCCCCCACCATAGCCACTAATCGACCTTTGGCCTGCTCTGCGCGAATAAGGGCAAGTTTATCCTCAGGTTTAGCTTCAGCGACAAAATCATCGACCCCAGCTTCGGCGGCAATCACGCCAGCCGTTAGCGGATTATCCCCTGTCACCATGATGGTCCGCACACCGAGCGCTCTTAAACGGGCAAACCGCTGCTTAATCACGTCACTTAAGGCTATAACCCCTAAAATGTGCGTGCCACTGGCGACGACTAAAGGAGTCCCCCCCTGCAAAGCCACTTTGCGGATAAGCGCGTTAACAGATTCAGGCCAGTGAATTTGATGCTGCTGCGCCCAAAACTGCATCGCATCGCCCGCGCCTTTAATGCCTTGAATACCATCGGTTAAAATCACCCCAGAAACCCGAGTCTCCGGCGTAAATGGGATGAAAGTTGCATCCGTAGGTTTGACGGGTAACACCGCGCCCAAATCTATGGCCAATTTGAGTACAGATTTCCCTTCAGGGGTGGGGTCATCGAGGGAAGAAAGCACCGCCGCATCACGCAACATCTCAGCTGCAATGCCTTTCACGGGTAAAAATGCGGTCGCTTGACGATCACCGAAAGTGATAGTGCCAGTTTTATCCAGCAGTAACGTATCGATATCCCCCGCAACTTCCACGGCTTTACCCGATTTAGCGACCACATTGGCGGCTAAGGCGCGGTTCATGCCTGCAATACCAATAGCGGGTAACAAGCCACCAATCGTCGTTGGGATCAAACACACTAACAGCGCAATTAACATAGTGTAATCAAGGCTTGCACCGACGAAACCCGCCATGGGTGGCAAAGTCACCACCACGATGAGGAAAACCGCAGTCAATGATGCAAGTAGCACAGTCAACGCCGTTTCGTTCGGTGTTTTCTGACGCTTCGCCCCTTCGACCAGCCCTATCATACGATCTAAAAAGCTATTCCCCGGATCGTTGGCAACCAGCACGGTAATTTCACCCGTAAGTACCTTAGTGCCGCCAATCACACCGGAATGATCTGTGCCTGCTTCACGCAGCACAGCCGCAGATTCACCGGTAATCGCCGATTCATTGATAGTGGCTATCCCTTCGATGATTTCACCATCGGCAGGAATATAATCACCCTGTAAAACCTTCACCTTATCGCCTTTGACAAGCAAAGTTGCGGATACTGATTCCAACTCACCGTGGCGTATGCGCCGAGCCTGCAAGGCCTCTTTCGCCGACTTTAAGCTAGCCGCTTGTCCACGACCCCTTGCCTCTGCCACGGATTCCGCAAAGTTAGAAAACCACACGGTAAGCAAAAGAATAAGGGTCGTGGCTAACTCAAAACCAACAGTCTCGCCATTGAAGAACTTTTGTCCAGTGATCAAAGCGGCGAGTAAAGCGCCGACCATCACTACGAACATCACTGGGTTGCCAGCCATACTCACTAAGGACATTTTCTTTACAGCACCAAAGGCAGCTTGCTTCACGCCGGCGCTATCTAATATTTGAGCAGGTTTATGCATGACTATTTCTCCAGACTCATAGTGGCAAGTTCTAAAGCTTCGCCAATAGGCCCTAATACCGCCGCAGGTAAGAAAGACAAGAAGTTAATGATTAAAATCACAGCAATAAGGGTGAAACAAAAGGTGGGACTCTCGAGCTTCAAGCTCGCGTTACTGTCAGGGCTCACTCTTTTACTCGACATCATCCCCGCAATCGCCAGCGGTAAAAAAAGCGGCAAGTATCGACCAAGCAGTAAGGCGATAACGCAGCTGATATTCCACCAAGGCGTGTTATCACCTAAGCCTTCAAAACCCGAACCGTTATTAGCAAAAGCGGAGGTATATTCGTAAAAGACTTGCGAAATTCCATGAAATCCGGGGTTACTGTTGCCCGTAATACTCGGGATAGCCACAGTGATCGCCGTCAAACCTAAGACGCACAAGGTAGGTAAAACTAATAGACTTCCCAAAAGGGTGATTTCACGGGTTTCGAGCTTACGACCAAATATCTCTGGCGTACGGCCAATCATCAATCCCGATAAGAAAACAGCAATCCACACATAAACGATAAAGTTAACAAAACCGCAGCCAATACCGCCCCATATCGCATTAAGTAGCATGCCTGATCGCGTCATCAATCCCCCGATTGGATTGAAGGAATCGTGCATGGCATTGACCGAACCGTTAGAGGTTTGTGTGGTAAAAGAAGCCCATAGCGCCGAAAGCTCAGGTCCAAAGCGAACTTCTTTACCCTCCATATTAGGCCCTTGGGCGCTTAATCCCGCAAAGGCGGCGTTGGGTTGCAACTCGCTGTACACAGTTGCCCCAAGAAAACTGACGCTCAATAAACCCATAGCAACCAGAGCCATCAAGGTAAATTTTTTGCGTCTTAGCATTCCGCCAGCCATAAAGACGACGGCCATAGGGATCAGCACTAAGGCAATGGTCTCGATTGCATTACTGACTGGCGTTGGGTTTTCAAGCGGGTTACTACTGTTGGGGCCATACCAGCCCCCGCCATTAGTGCCTAACTGCTTGATGGCCACCATAGAAGCAACGGGGCCGATCGGAACGACCTGCTCAGTGATAGGTGATGCAGAATCTAAGGTGTTTACTTTTTGCGCACCGTCAAAACTACTCGGTACGCCTTGCCAAGTCAGTAACAGCGCCACAATAGCCGCTAATGGCAGCATAAGTCTGAGCACACCGCGCACTAAGTCAACATAATAGTTACCCAGATTTCGAGCCTCACCCTCTTTGGCGCTGTCATTATTCAACCCACCTAACATTCCCCGCAAAATCGCCACACAAACCGCCAGCGCCATGGCTGGCGTGACAAATTGCAGCGTGACAATGACAAATCCTTGGGATAGATAACTGAGCTGAGCCTGCCCGGAATAATGCTGTTGATTGGTATTGGTAAGGAATGACACCGCAGTGTGCAAAGCCAGATCCCAAGATAATGGTCCTATGCCATCGGGGTTAAGCGGTAACACATGTTGGAATTTAAGGATAAGAAATGCCAAAATGCCAAGTACCAAGTTGCTGATAAGAAACGCCGCACCATAGGATTTCCATGTCATCCCCGAATGGGCATTTACGCCTATAGCCCGATAAATCCACTTTTCAATGGGATTAAATAAACGATCTGAAAAATGGGACTGACCAGAGAAAACCCCTGTCATATAGGATCCCAACAGCCATGCGAGCCCAAGCGCAGTAGTAAAAATAAGGGTAATTTCAAACATAACGACTCCTAAAACTTATTAGGGGCAAACATTGCCACTGCTAAGTAGATGAAAAGTGCTATGGAAAGTATTAGAAATATCCAGTCCATATAATTTGTCCTTAAGAAAGTGAGTAACAGGACAAATATATGAATTAACCGCGTAAAGTCTCTAGAGTTCAAATGACTAATCCCGTAAAGAATACGTAAAAGTCATCATAATCAGTGGTAAATAAGGCCACAATAAACCATGGCATTAGCTATAAAAGTAAAATAAAAATGCCAGCTAGAAATACTAACTGGCATTAACACATGACCAAGCGATGATATTGTAGATTAATTAAGCTCTATATTTTTCATTTTATTATAGCTATCAGTCTTAATCTCTTTAAGTACACCTTTATTGTCATCAATAAATAATGCTTTTATATCATTCTGATTAGCGACGACTAATCCTTCTTGACTTCCTAAACATAATAGCGCTGTAGACCAAGCATCAGCTCTAGCCGGATCCGTTGCCAATACAGTTACAGATACTGTGTTATGGGTTACGGGTTTACCGGTTCGCGCATCAAGAATATGTGAATAACGCTGCCCTAAATGATCAAAATAATGACGATATGTACCCGATGTCATGATCGCTTGAGGGAAATCAATAAGCAGAACCTTTTGCATTGTTCGCTGTTCGGGCAGCGGTTTTTCAATCGCGATTCTCCAAGCAGAACCATCGAGCTTACTGCCGTGTACGAACATTTCGCCGCCAATCTCTACCAAATAATTATCGATATTGTATCGCTTTAGCACATCTGCAACTTTGCCTACGCTATATCCCTGTCCAATCGAAGATAAATCAAGATGTACCTCTGGCAAATCTTTAGTTAACATTTGATTATCAATACTTAAATGATGCAAGCCTACATAGGTTAATGTCTGTTGAAGTGCACTTTCTGTAGGAATGGTTAATTGGTTATGGGTAAATCCCCACAAATCGAATAATGGTTTAATGGTCAAATCATAACAACCCTCCGTTTTTGAAGTGACCTCCTTGGCTATCCCTATGAGCCCTAAAATATCATCCCCGACCGCCATAGCGGAGTGCATACTGTTAAAACGAGAAATCACTGAATCTGAACGATAAGTAGACATATGAAGATCTATTTCTGCCAATTGCCGCTCAATCTCGCGATTTATCTCTGTACTATTTAACTTGTCTTTACTCCAAAATGTCACATGCCAACTCGTCCCCTGCGCAAGGCCTTCTAACTTGGTATAAACTGGCGATTTCTGACACCCTACTAGCATAATGAGTAATATACATCTCAATAACCATTTCATTTAATGACCCTCCCAGTCAATTCGACAAATTAACCATAAAATACACTTAAAATTAAAATCGCCAGAATGCCCGTGAGAAAATGATGAGTACAGGAAATATTTCTAATCGCCCAAAAAGCATAGCGACACACATCAGCCATTTAGCCGCATCTTTTAACGTGCCAAATCCAGATGCAGTGTCACCATAACCAATCCCCATATTATTAATGCACGCGGCGACGGTTCCAAAGGCGGTGGCAAAATCATGTCCAATGGCGACCAATCCCCATACAAAAACGCAAGTAAAAAATATGTACAGGAAAAATAATCCCCATACTGAACGAATGACTCTGTCTGAAACGACTTGACCACTGATCTTTGTTGTTAAAATGGCATTAGGATGAACCAATTGATGAATTTCTCGGATCCCTTGACGGTACAAAAGTAAAAATCTGACAGCTTTAATACCGCCACAAGTAGAACCAAAGCATCCACCAAAAAAGCTCGCGCCTAATAATAAAAGCACAATATGACTGGGCCAATTAGGATAACCTGCAGAGCCTAATCCATTGTCCGTCATAACTGAAACTGTTTGAAAAAATCCATGTACCAATGAATCTTTAATATCAAAAGTTTGAGTACGATTCAGCTCTAAACAAGCGATCCCAACAACGATAGATAATATGAGAATAAAAAATCGAACCTCCGCATTATACCAAATAGGCTTGAAGCTTCGCCGAACTAACACTATGTAGTATAAGGCGAAATTGATTGCTGCAAGTATTGAAAACACACCACCCACAAGCTCAATTGCAGCACTGTTATAATATCCTAAGCTGTCACTATGTGTGGAAAATCCACCCAATGAAACGGTAGATAGACTATGACATATGGCATTAAACCAATTCATTCCTGCAAGTTTATAAGCAACTGCACAACCTAAGGCAAGTACGCTATAAAGCCCCCATAAATTTCGAGCCGTATCCGCAAGGCGGGGCGTCATCTTTTCCTCTTTCATGGGACCTGGCATCTCAGACTGATATAATTTTGCGCCACCAATACCAAGAAATGGCATAATTGCAACGGCCAAAACAATTATCCCTAACCCACCGAGGAAATTAAGCTGTGCTCGATAAAATAAAATCGATTTGGGTAGTACATCAATATCTGAAAAAATCGAGGCTCCAGTCGTCGTAATGCCAGACACACCTTCAAACATGGCATCGGTTAAACTCAAGTCCAATCGTCTATCAAGAAGAAAAGGTAATGCACTCATTAAGGAAAATATCAGCCAAAATAAACAAGCGACCATGAAGCCATCACGTTTTTGCAGATTTTTATTTTCCTCACTTGTCATCTTCCAACCGACCACACCAATAAAAAGGGAAAGGAGGAATGTGATTAAAAATGGAGTGATATATCCATCTTTATAAAATAATGCAACAGCGATAGGCATCAACATGGTGAAGCTATATATGACAATCAAAAAGCTACATAGATGAATTATGGTATGAAATCGAGAGCTAGATTTCTGTATTCCACTGACTGCAATCATTCCAACTCACCTTTAGATATTTATCGTGAAAGACTTAATGAATAATTTATTAGGCATCATAAAATACAAGCGCTCACGTCCTGTTCTAAAATCATATGCAATCGATAACAGAGTTAGGTTAGGAAATAGATCTTCCCCTAATACTCTTTGTTGTCGTCTAAGGTGGATTGCAAGTTGACTTATCGTCGCGACAATGGCTATGACAATAAAAGCGATTAGATTGATAAAAACAGCCACATCTATCATTGGGAGGGAATAATAAGGAGCGTTAAATAAAAAATGAACACGAATAGCTTCAAAAAATGCAGCCATATACGCATATTGAAAACAACATTGAAGTGTAATCATAACGACAACGAGTTGGAGTACAATAATAATGCTTTAGATGACACCCTCCAAGAGGGTAAATACAAGCAAATAGCGAGTAAGCACTCAGAAATAAAGCTCAACCTAACAGAGAGTTTAAAAACACTTAGTTTGTCCATCAAAATGTAAGTCGTTATGTCATACAGATTTTCACTTTAACAGACGAAAACAATTCTGACGCGTAAAAAAAACGTAAAAAATTACGGAAATTAACTTTATATAGACGAAATTAATAACATTATACTTTTGAAATCCCCAATCAATTTAACTGGGGATGGCTAGTATCAATATGCTTAAATGGCTAAGGCTTGCTCAAGATCGGCAATCAAATCTTGAGGATCTTCGACGCCAATGCTCAATCTAATCAGGTTGTCATTCACCCCTGAAGCTAGCCGACTCGCGGCATCCATAGCAGCATGGGTGGTACTTGCTGGGTGACAGGCAAGACTCTCTAAGTCGCCTAAACTGACCGCTTGGGTAAACAAGTTCAAATGATCTAAAAACTGCGCCGCTCGATTAAAACCCCCTTCGAGCTCAATACTCACCATACCGCCAAAGGCGTTGATGGTTTCACTCAGAACTTGATGGCCTTGATCATCTGCTAGCCCTGGGTAATAAACTTTTGCAACGCTCGGATGGGTTGCAAGAAAAGCGGCGACCTTAGCCGCGCCCGCAAGATGAGCATCCATTCTAAGTGCTAAGGTACGTAAGCCTCGCTGTAATAAATAGGCTTCCTGTGGCCCAATCGCAGCGCCGATATGTTTAAGCGCTATAGTGCGAATAGGTTGCATTAATGCCTTAGGTCCAGCGACAACACCTGCGATTAAATCGCCATGGCCACTTAAATACTTAGTGGCACTGTGCATCACAATATCAATGCCATGTTCCAGTGGTTTGAATAAATACGGGGTTAAAAACGTATTATCACAAATGGTTATAGCGCCCACTTTTTCGGCGGCACGCTTAACCTTACGGTAGTCACTGACTTTTAAGGTCGGATTGGTGATGGGCTCAAATAAAATAATTTTTGTTTCGGCGGTAATCTCTGCCAATAAATGATCATCGTCTTGATAACGGCGCACAGTAATACCCGCGCGGGTTAACGTTTGGATTAAAAATGCCGCAGTGCCACCGTATACGGGGTCGATAAATGCGATTTCATCACCTTGACTGGCTAAGGCATAGAAAATACTGCTGATTGCCGCCATCCCACTCGCAACAACGAGTGCTTCATCAGCCCCTTCCAGTTGTGCTAATTGATATTCAAGCGCCTGCACTGTCGGATTCGCCATACGACTGTAGATAAAGCCCGGTTGCTCACCTGCAAAACGGGCTCGACCATCCTCGGCACTACCGTAGGCGAAGGTGCTACTTTGATAGATAGGAGTTGTAAGAGCGCCCGTCGAGTTATCAGCGGCATAATGGGTGTGAAGTAATTTAGTTTTAAATTGCATAATAGATCCTAATAACCATTAAATGGCATGAGCGAATGAGGCGTAATGTGCTTGAGCAACGTCGGGATGAGAGCGTAAACGCCCTTTTAATACGTTCTGGCCCACTTGGTGGAAAAGTGGATTTAATGGATCGCTTGCCGGTCCTTGAGCTTGGTTCGCCAGATGCTTTGGCAAAGGTAACAAAGGGACTGTCGCATTCAACTGCGCCGCCATAAAAAAGGCGCACGAGTAGCGCTCGACCCCAGCAGGCGGGCTTGTCACCCTATGGTTGGTTGCCTTTAAATACCCATTAGAAGCCAACTCAAGTAATTCACCTATATTCACCACAAAGGCGTCTTCTAATGGCGGTATGCTTAACCAACCGTTGTCAGTCTGAACCTCTAAACCGGATTGCTTATCTTGCAGCACTAAGGTCAAATAGCCAGGATCTTTGTGTGCTCCTACGCCTTGGCCTGAAGTCTGTCCATCCGCGCTGGGATAGCGAATAAGCTTCATATGCTGATAAGGACCCGCTTCGATCGTGGCATCAAAGGCGCTTTCTGGCTGCTCTAGCGCAACAGCTAAAGCCCTCAATAGTGTGACACTGGTATCGCCTAAATCCTGTTGCCATGCCAATAAAGTCGATTTCATCTGTGGTAATTGTGACGGCCATTGATTAGGTCCCTGTAGCTGCCACCATATAGGTACATCAGACTGCTGAGGGTTAGCCACTTCTTCTTGCATGATATCAAACTGTTCCCGCAAGTCCGGTTTCCCTAAGGTCAATTCACCTTGCAAACGGGTATAACCGCGAAAATGCGGTGTATTCGCCATTTTCACCGCAAGTTTATCTACGACGGGCAGCGCAAAGAAATCTGCCGCTAACTGAAGTACTTGCTGCTGTCTAGCAAGCTCAATGCCGTGGCCTGTGAGATAGAAAAAACCTATTCTTCTGGCAGCATCGGCAAGCTTAGTAATAAAAGCGTTACGACGTTGTCCACCGGCATGCCAATCACTTAAATTCAATATCGGTAATTGTTCCATCAATGACTCCCATTTAATGCATTGTCTGAGCCGGATTCTATGCCTTTATGGGTCGATGGATAATGAATTAATAACTATTTGATATATTAAACGGTAATAATAGATCATTTGGATATATAGACATCTAGGCTTCTATACTGCTAGATTTGAATTTCAAAGGTTAAAACAACGCTAATTATTAGGCCAACTCAAACCGCCCACTCAGATAAACATCATAAGCCATACTGCTTAATGATATTTATCTGGTTACTTTTCAATGCATTAGTAAAATTAAGATATAAAAATAAAAGCGAGTCCACTTTTGCGGCACTCGCTTTTTAAGGTTTCGAAGTTTTAACGTTTCTAAGTCATGTCAGTTATAAACCTAGATGCTTCTACAAATGACATTATTGATCATGCCAAATTAGCACTTGGGCTGGCTCACCATTACTACGGGTGGCGCGGTACATACCTTCGGTATTAAATGGCGTAGCAATATTGCCACGCTGATCGACTGCAATCACACCACCCGAACCGCCAGCAGTGATAAGACGTTGATTAATAACTTCATCTGCTGCCTGAATGATAGATTTTTGCTGATATTTCACCTTAGCACAAATATCCCCCGCGACGAGGTAACGGATAAAGAATTCACCATGACCCGTTGCCGATACGGCACAAACACCGTTTTCAGCATAAGTGCCAGCACCGATGACAGGAGAGTCACCAATACGACCAAAGCGTTTTGCCGTCATACCACCGGTCGATGTACCTGCAGCTAAGTTACCCTTTTTATCTAAGGCGACAGCACCAACGGTACCAAATTTGTAATCGAGGTCCTTCATCTCAACATTAGCAACTTGTTCAGATTTAGCCGCAGCTTGCAGTTTTTGCCGTGCATCGAGTAATTGCTGATAACGCTCGTCAGTATCAAAATGACGGTTTGGCACTAAAGTAAAACCTTGAGTCAGTGCAAATTCTTCCGCTCCTGCGCCCGAGAGCATCACGTGCTCAGATTTATTCATCACGGCCAAGGCTAAGTCAATTGGATTGGCAATATGACGCACTCCAGCGACAGCGCCGGCATTCATCGTTTTGCCATCCATAATAGAGGCATCTAATTCATGTCCGCCGTCATAGGTATAAACCGCGCCTATACCAGCATTAAACAGAGCACTATTTTCAAGGATATTAATTGCGGTTTGTACTGCCACTAAGCTGTCACCGCCCTCCTCTAAGACTTTTGAGCCTTTATCGACCGCTTCCTTTAACTTATCTTTGTAGGCTTGGCGTTGTTCAGGGGTGAGATTAGCTTTAGAAATCGTCCCCGCGCCGCCGTGGATCGCAATGGCGAACGGTTTATCATTGGCAAAGGTGTTATGTGACATAAAAAGTAGGCCCGAAATAATTAAACTAAAGGTGGCTAATTTTGTTTTCATTCTTTACATCCCCTTAAAAAGTAGCGTCCTTTGTAACCATTTCATCGTGTAATTTCAATCATCTCCTTGCCTGTTGGTTTTATTCTGGCGACAATGATGCCAAATCACAGGGACTATAAAGTGCAGCCATTTTTGCAAATCACCTCACATTACATTCGTCTTTGCTTGTTTCTGAGTCTGATTTCAGTCACATCAGTCGCGGCAGCAGATGATTTTATCAAATTATCTGTTACAGGCGTAAATGAAGCGCTTCGAAGCAACATAGTTGCTCACTTAGGTGCTTTACCTGAATCTGAGGTGCAGCGCCGTGCCTTTTTGTTTAATGTCGATGACAATATCAGCACCGCCTTAGAATCCATGGGTTACTATCACAGTGAAGTAGAAGAAAAGCTGATTGAGCATGACAAGGGACCGTGGGAATTAAAACTTGAAATCAGCCCCGGCGAGCCAACCATTGTTCAGTGGGTCGATATTAATTTTAGTGGTGAAATGCTTGATGACCGAGCCTTCGATCAATGGCTCGCAAAGGTCAACATTAAACCCGGCGATGTGTTAAATCACGGTGTTTACAGCGACGTAAAATCGCAACTGGTCACCTTAGCCTTGGCACGAGGTTACTTCGATGGCGAATTTACTGAATCACAAATTAAAGTTAACCGCGATATTAATACCGCACAGGTAAGTTTGCATTTTGATTCAGGCAAACGTTACCGATTTGGCCAAGTCAGTTTCGATGGCCATAGCTTAGAACCCGATATATTAGAGGATCTTATCCCCTTTAAAGAAGGTGCTTCATACTCAACTCGCCGTGTAAGCGCCTTGAATCGTCAGTTATTAGATACTGGTTATTTCGCCAATATCAAAGTGATCCCGCAAATCGATAACGTCGAAGATAACCATATTCCAATGCGAGTCGAATTAACGCCTAAGGCAAGTCACGCAATTGAACTCGGTTTTGGTGGTGATATTGGCAAAACAGATCAAGCCTTTGATCCGAGGGTGCGCGTGACTTGGCGTACACCACAAATCAATAAATACGGGCATTCCCAAGAAACCAGTCTCGAATGGTCGCCCGATAGACCAAAGTTATTAACCACTTATACGATTCCGCTCACACATCCCTTAGACGATCAATTAAAGATCCGCCTCGGTTTGCTGCGGGACAAATACGGTGTGACTCAAGTATATGATGCCGAGAATCGTGATTTTAGTAACACAGGCCAGCTCGAGTCGACTAAGTACCTTCTGGGACTATTACGTCAGCAAAGACTAGAAAATCAATGGCTAATGAGTTATTCGTTGGAGGCCATACGCGAAGAATATACTCAGTCTGACGTCGATTATATGCCGTCGTTTTATCTGGCAGGAATTAACTTTTCTCGGACTAGCCGGGGTGATAACTCACTGGATCCTAAATCCGGGTTTAGACAAATTTACAGCCTAGACTATGCCGATCCCTATTTAGGATCAGAAACCCGCCTAGCCCGCTTGCAAGCTAAATTTAAATGGATTGATACCTTCTTCGATAACCACAGAATCGTCGCTCGTATTGATTTAGCTGCCAACTTAGCTAACGAGAATGATCTTGCCTCTATCCCACCATCACTACGCTATTTTGCCGGTGGCGATCAGAGTGTGCGCGGTTATGGTTATCAAGAACTCGGCCCCTATTTAGACTATGTTGCTGACGATGGAAAAACCAATCGCGAAGTTATCGGTGGCCGCTATTTAATGGTTGGTAGTTTGGAATATCAATATTATGTGACCCCCACTTGGCGGGTCGGCACATTTATCGATGCGGGTAACGCCTTCGATAATAATCAATTTGAACCTGTCGTCTCTGTCGGTGGCGGTATCCATTGGATCTCCCCGATTGGTCCAATCAAATTAGATTTAGGGGTCGGATTGAAAGAAACTGAGACCATTGAAAGATCATGGCGAATTCACCTAACCATGGGGACAGATCTATGAGTCAGCCCCCAGAGCATAATAAGCCAAGCGAACAAGATATCGTTGATAATCCCATCACTGAAGTCAATGAAGCCGAGGCCACTGAAACCATAGTGACCTCTGTCACCCCATCGGTGTCATTCATTCAAAGACTGTGGCGGCAGTTCAAACTCTGGACTCGGATTATTATCTATGTGCCATTAGGGCTTTTAGTGTTAATCGCCCTATTACTCGGCACTGAATTTGGCTCGCGCATTAGCGTGGGTTTAGCCGATCAATTTGTACCCGATCTTGAACTGACTTATACCTCTGGTTCCATTAACAAAGACTTAGCCCTATCTCACGCGGCTTGGTCTATGGCCGGAATGAACGTGCAACTTGAGGATCTGCATTTACTCTGGCAACCCGCCTGTTTGCTACAAAAACGCTTATGCGTGAATAGCTTATCTGCGGCTAAAGTCGATGTCACTATTGATACCCTAGCACTTTCTGCAGACTCAAACGAAGCGCCAGTCGCGCCACTTGATGAAGAACCCAGCGAGCTTCTATTACCCTTTGATATTGTTTTAGATTCTGCTGAACTCAATGGCGTTAATATCCAAGTGGATGATATGCAATTTACCGCTAATCGTCTTAACGCAGAAGCACAATGGTTTACCGAAGGTTTGTCGGTTAAACAGCTATCCAGCGAAGGATTATTCATACTGATCCCTGCATCAACCGATGTAGCAACACAAACTAGCACGGCAGCGGTAACGAATGCAGCAAATCCCAGCACTGCTAAGAATACTACACAGACACCATCGGCCAGTCCGTCGCTAACAAAAGAGGCTGAATGGGCTTTAGCACAATTGCCACAAGTATTTATGCCTTTCCCTGTGACAGTCAATGCCCTAACGTTAGACAACACCACACTGCAAATCGGCGATCGTAAAGATGTTTTTAGCCATGCAGAACTACAAGGCAGTTTCCGTGAATACCAATTGACCTTAGACCATCTCGCCATCAGCCACACCGATGGCAGCGTCGATATCACAGGCAGCCTAACACTTGATAAAGATTATCCACTCGATTTAGAGGCAAATCTCACCCTTAACCAACTAGTCGAATTGCCAGATCTCACTCATCAAGTATTAACGTTAAAGCTGAGCCAAAGTTTAGGGCAACTTCAGGTGAATGCCGTCGCCAAGGGCGATGCCGACTTTACGCTAGATGGCCAAATAACACTGCAAGACCCTAACCTGCCCTACAAGGTGAAACTTGAACAAACAAAGCTTCAGTGGCCACTGAAGACCCCTCAATACTCGGTAAGCGATGCCACACTCGATAGCCAAGGCGACCTCAATCGGCAAGAGGCGAGTCTTACTGGCCAACTGATCACACCATTTCACAAAGTGCTCGACATAGACACTGACATCCAACATCAAGATGCTAAGTTAACCATCAATAATCTTGATGTAATGGGCGCGATTGGTAAGGTCAAACTCACGGGCGAACTCGATTATCAAAAAACCATTAGCTGGAACGCTAATCTCTGGATCAATGACGTCAAATTACAAGAAATACAGCTGCCACAAACGGATACAGCGCAAAGTACAACGGGTTTACCGGACAGTTTGATTTCAGGAAAATTACGCACTAAAGGCTCATTTGCAAACCCCCGTTGGCAAGTATCCCTGAGCGATACTGAGCTCACTGGCACTTTACAAGGTTATCCCTTCGATATTACAGGGGATATCAGTGTGAATGATTCCCTGTATGTCAGTGCTAAAGGGCTGAACGCCAAAGTACTAGGTTCAACTCTGGCACTCAAAGGCGAAGCCAATGCCAACTGGGATCTCCAAGGTGAATTACAAGTGCCCGACTTTGGCCTATGGTTACCTAAGGCCAGCGGCCAACTACAGGCGCAGATCAATGTCACTGGTGACGAGAAACACCCCCAGGTCGAGCTTACAGCGCAGCTGGCAGAACTTTACTATCAAAACATTAAACTGCAGGAATCTAATTTAAAGGCCTATTACAAGCCGCTAGATCAACATGAGTTTGCTATCTCGCTAAAATCAAAAACCTTGCAGATTGCAGAACAAAATTTAGATACAGTGACACTCGGGGCGAAAGGTACCATTAACGCTCAAAAACTCACTCTCAACGCCACGGGCGATCTTGGGCTCGATGCAACGATGAGCAGCCAATACGATGTGAAGAAGTCACGACTACAGCTCGATGTTGATCGTTTAAATCTCAACACGCCCGTAGGCCTATGGCAGCTCGATAACACCATTAATCTGGCTTGGGACCAAATCAAGAATCAAGGCAGCATTACGCCCTTTTGCCTCATGAATCCCAATAGCCGTATCTGCCTAAACAGTAATACACCAATAGGTAAAAAAGGCAGCGCACAGGTGAGCTACTCAGGTAATCCAGGGCAATTACTTGTCCCAATATTACCAACGAATATGCGTTGGAACGGCCCTGCATCGCTGTTAGCCAATGTTGCATGGGCTGCTGGCCGTAAGCCTACTGCCGATGTGAACTTTGATTTCGCTCCCGGCAGCATTATGCTCAAACGGGATAAAAATCGTGAAGTCACCATTAATTACCAAAACCTGTCATTAAAAGCGACCTTAGATGCAAAACGGCTGGCGACGGTTTTAGATTTTGAATCAGAAGGCGTGGCCAGTTGGCAGAGTGAGATTAACGTCAATGTCACACCTGATCGCACCCTGTCAGGTTATGCCAACATCAAGCAAATCAACTTGCAGCCACTTGGAGAGTTTTTCCCTCAATTAAATACAGTGCAAGGTTTACTGACGAGTCAACTTAACTTTGCGGGTAGTCTAGATGCGCCCGAAGTATCGGGGAGCATGGCCTTAACTGAGGGCGCCTTAGCCCTAACAGCAAACCCAACATTAATCGACAAAATTGACATGTCGATGTCATTTGCGGGTCAACAAGCGCAGCTTAAGGGACGCTGGATGATGGGCAATGGTTTAGGCAGAGTGAATGGTCAACTGCAATGGCCCCAAGGTCAATTTAGTGGCGAGTTAGCCCTCGAAGGCGATAAGCTCGCCGTGATCCAACCACCACTGGCTATTCTCGATGTCTCCCCCGAGATCAACTTAACCTTCAACAGTAAGCAACTAGCAGTAAAAGGAAAAATAGCGGTGCCTTCTGGCAACATTAAAATTGTGCCATTAGCGGAAGGCGGTGTCGCAGCCTCCGAAGACGTGGTATTTGACGATTCCATTGCCGCCACTCAGCCTAAAACTAGCCCCTACGCCATCGTTGCAGATCTGAATATCAGTGTGGGGAACGAACTCAGAATTGATGGTATGGGCCTCAAAGGTAAACTCCAAGGGACCTTAAAGCTACAGCAGCAAGCTTTCCGTCCTCCTTTGCTCTTCGGTAATATCAAAGTCAATCAAGGTAGCTACAAGTTTATGGGCCAAACCCTAAAAATCCGCACTGGTGAAGTGCAATTTGTGGGGCCAACGTCATTACCAAACCTGAATATTGAAGCAATACGGGAAATTAAGACTGAAGACTTAGTGGCAGGTGTACGCGTCACAGGCACGCCATCACGCCCAGTAGTGACCTTGTTCTCCAATCCCGCCAAAGAGCAGGCCGAAATCTTGTCTTACATTATCAAAGGCAGTGGCTTTAACAGCGCCAACAATGAGCAAAATAACTCGCTGATGATGGGCGCGGCACTCGGTTTAGGTTCACAAGTGGGCGGCGGCGCAATTAACAACCTAGGGAATACCGCGACAGGACTCATTGAAGAGTTTGGTTTCTCTAACGTGCAACTCGACACTAATGATGAAGGGCGTGTGGCGATCAGTGGCTTTATCGGCGATAACTTAATGGTGAAATACGGAGTAGGTGTATTTAACCCTGGTTACGAAATGACCGTCAGGTATTACTTGCTCTCACAACTCTATCTAGAAACCGTGTCAGGCACTTTAGGCCAATCACTTGATATCTATTACAACTTCAATATCAAGTAACCATATGAATACCAAGATATTGACACTACAAAATTAGCATCCAATCACTCTAACCAAACAACCTCAAAATACGGGTTACAGTATGTTGAGGTTGTTTGGGTAAAGCCTAAGTGTCTACCCATAAATACAAACAACTAAAAATTAGTCACAAAAAAAGCGCCCTTAGGCGCTTTTTGCTTCAGTTACGACAATTAAGCGTAAACGAAGTCAACATGTTCAATGATTGGCTTGAACACGTGGCGTTGCATAGCTTGTGCACGAACACCCACTTCTTTACCATCAACAACGATAGTCAGAGTAGAAGTGTAGAAGTCAGCATTAGCTTGAATGTTAATGATATCTTTGTGATCAAAAACAATAGAAACTGGCTCTTTGCCTTGGCCATAAATAACAGCAGGTACTTTACCAGCATGGCGTAGGCGGCGGCTCGAACCTTTCCCTATTTCAGTGCGGGTTTGTGCTTGGATAGTGTAAGACATGTGTTTCTCACTTAAATTTAGAGTAAAAAGTTGCCGGCATTTTCGACCAATGACGGCTCATATAAAGCGCGCGAATACTAACATAGATACCCAAGGCGCACAAGAATACCGCAAGCCCTCTATTTATCGGCGTCAGCGTTAGCAAAACAGACCGCTATTTATCAAATTGAGGAACTTGTATCTTGGCTGTTACGGCAGAGAAAAGGCTTTGATCTCAAACAAAAAACACGAGATCTAGATCACACTGGGAAATTGAGAAGCCTGTTAAGCTCGGGCAAATTTCGATAACTGCTGTGTCAAAAAATGCGTCATGCGCTATACCAGTTACAACAAGAAAATAGACTTTCATGCCAACTGGCCCGTGAACTCGTCTCTCTTATCGAAACCGTTCCTTATCAGCAAAATACCCTCGAATTAAAATTCTTAGAATTGCTTGCCTGCACCCAACAAAAAAACCGCAGCTTGATCTTACTTATGCAAATTATTGAGTCTGTCGATATTGAGTCGCAGAGGCAAAGACAATATCAATTTTCACAACGTCTCAGCCTATTGATCTGTGATTGGCAACAACATAGAGAAATGAACAAACTCAATCAACAATTTATCCCGCTGCTCAGACATTACTTGATCGAATCGCAAGCCTTGGAACAAGATTTTTATCAGCAGATCCAACAACAGATCATTGCTACCAGTGCCTTACCGGACCACAATCGACGTGCACAAAGCCAGAATTAGGATAATAACCCACACCACCGAGTTTCAGGGATAAAGCCGCTTCTCTGAGGGTTTTTAGTTTAACGCTAGGGATCGCTATGTCCATCGCCATGCCGCGCATGTGATAACTCTTCTTAGCAACTCCGCCACTGTGGCTCACGAGCATGGCATTGGTTTTTGGTGAACGGTAACCGGAAATCACATGGATTTCATCGTTGGTATTCAAGGTTGTTTTGAGCGAGTGGAGTAAATCAAATAAGCGCTTATCCATAGGTGCTGCCACATTCTGACGATGATCCCGCAGCAAATGATTAAAATTGTCTAACACCTTGCTCTGATAATGACCATCTACCCAGTAACTACCATCATCGCGCTCGCCAGTATGACGATTAAACAAACTTAACTCGCGGATCCCTTTGGTTGAACGGCTGGCAACCGCTTTTGAGGGAATAAAGGAACATAATGCCACACCACTAAGGCCTAACAATAACTGCCTACGGGCAGGACATATTAAAGTCACATGATCACCTTTTGTATGCTTTTTGGTCACTAGTAAGGCAAATTATACTGAATAAGCCCTAAGATCAAGTTTTGCCAACCCCATTCTGAGTAGGATTTCAAAATGCCAAGCGAGTTCAGATGCTTATCTTGCTCAACTTTACAGCACAAAAACGTTAATGTTGTTCCAAAACCGTGGCAGGCACAGCATTCGTCAGCTCAGGTTCCAAATGATAAATATCGCGACGGTATTGCTCCTGCCCACTATCGTCTAACCATGCAGTCCAGTAAACCAGATGCACGGGCAACTTTTCGGAAAGTGAAAACCACTGGGGTTCAGTAATACCAGGGGCTAACTTGTCCCATAAACGTTTGTCTTTTACTAAATGCTCTTTAAACCACTGGGCTAATTCAGTGGCTTTTTCAATACGAATACAGCCAGATGATAGTGCCCTATCGTCCTTTTTAAAGAGACTTGGCTCAGAAGTTCCATGTAAATAGACACTGAAACTGTTATCAAAGTGAAACTTATATTTACCTAATGCATTCTTCGCCCCAGGGCGTTGTACAAGCTGATAGGGAAACGAAGCGCTGGCTAAGGCCTGCCATTCCTCTGGCATGCGTTGCACCCGTTGACCGTTATAATCGTACACATCAAATTGACGTTCATTAAGATAATGACCATTTCGCTGAATTTGCGGCAGAATGTCCCGCCGTAAAATGCTGCTAGGCACTCGCCAACTAGGGTTAAGCACCACGCTAGAAATCTGACTGTCCAAAATCGGTGTTTGCCGAGAAGATTTACCCACAATAACCTTGGAACTTAACACTGGCGTACCATTATCGACCAACGTCATCTCAAAAGCGGGCACATTAATCAGCAAATAACTCGGCTCTAATTTACGTTCAAACACTCTTTGTCGAATAGTGTTTTTAGCTAATAGTACCGCCCTCGCCCTTGGCGATTGGTTCACCCAAAATAAGGTCTGCTTACCTATCACCCCGTCCTGTTTTAGCCCATGCTTTTGCTGAAAGCGCTTAATGCCAATCATAAGTTCTTCGGTATAAACTTGATTCACTCTAAGCTCAGTGGCTAAGTCTCCCAATATCCACACACGCTTTGCTATGGTATCAACGATCTGATGACTCATTCCTAAGGTTAGCTTTTCATCTAGCACTAAAGTTTCCCATGGTTCAATTGTGTCCAATTGCACTAAATGGGCGATTTGCTTAAGCACCCTTTGATATTGGGGATCCACTGGAATAACGGATGAAACCGTCTCTGGGGATCCAGCGTTGTTACATTCTGCGGATGTCATCACATAATGCCAGTAACCGGTAACATCAGCTTGGATTCGTACTAAATCAGCAGTAGATAAGGTATTAGGAGAAAGTGTTAAGTCACGATAATGCTGGCCAAATACTGGATTAACGCCTGCGAGATCCAATAGCAACACCTGTGGCACTAAGGCCGCAAGCGGCAGCACAGCAGTAAGATCTTCAGCTTTACCCTCAAGATTTGGCTGCGCAGCAATACTCGAATTTGATGTTACGGATTGAGCGCCATCAGCTGCACCTACCTTTGGCACTAAAATTATTGGAATACAGAAAAAAAGGCTGAGTAATAGTTGTTCTAGATTGCGCCTCGTCGGCATAGGGTTAATCTGCAATGCTTTCAAGTTCGCGATGTTGAACTCCTGCTCTATCAATTTGAGTTCTCTCACGTTTAGCGTTACACGCATGGATGGGGGCAAATAGCGAATGATCTTTTTCAATATCATAAATACTCCCTTAGCTATTTTTAAGGTCACCTGAGAGCCAGCGGTTATATCAATCAACAACACTATGATATGACTATTCCATGGAGATCAATTAATTACTAGGGGTTAACTCCAGATAATGAAAAGAAAAATGCCACTGAGGTCGTCAGTGGCATTGATATTAAACAAACTCACATAAATATGCTGATCAAGTGTTCGTTAGCAAAAAGACACCAGATCTTCTTCGACAAATTGCTCTGGTAATTTCTGTAGGCTACGTAACATCAACGGATTTGCCAACACCATTGCCATTTCTTGACGATTGAGTAAAGCTAATGCGCTCTGTTGACAACGAGCTTCATGCACCTTCACATGCACTATGGCTTCCATCGCTTCAATTGGTGTACCCGCAGCACGCAAAGGCTGTTTATCCACCATTGCTAAATGCAATTCCATCAACGCAGGGTCTTTAAGTACCTGTGCTAACGTCCAAGGCTCAGCAATGTGTCTTTGGTAAGCGGCGCGCGCTTCTTGCGCTTGCAGACAAATTTGCGCAGGGTTACGTTCTTCTGGTGTTGCAAGAATACCAGCACGCTTGAACACTTCGCCAATTTTAACTGAACCTGTCCATGCCGAAATAGGCACAGCAATCCACAGACCGATCAACGCCGGACTCATCCAAGCTAACAAAGTCAAAGAATCCAAAATAGCCGCATAACCTAACATCACACCTGCCAGCATATGCCAGCGGTGACGATAGATTAACGTCATCCAAGGCATACTGCCGTCATCACGACGTTGCGGCGACCAACCACTGTCACGCCCCATCAGAATTGACATCACAGCACCACAATGGATAAACATCATGATAGGTGCAATCAGCGCTGAAAGTATAACCTCAAAGATCACACTGAATATCGCTTTAATTCGACCACCAACACTGCGAGCAAACTCACCGTCTTTAAGCAGCAACAAGACACCGAATACTTTAGGGCCAAACAAAACCCCCATAGTAATGTAGAACAATCTTAATGCCCTATCCGAGTCCATGATGGGCCAAGTCGGGAACAGTGAAAATTGATCGGTGAAATATTCAGGTCGAATAAAGTGTGCCTGCAGGGCTAACATCAAACCAGTCAAAATCAACATCAACCAGAAAGGAGATGACAAATAAGCCATGATACCCGTCAGTAAATGTAAACGGCTTACCCAGTGCAAACCTTTAGTTGGCAAAATACGCGAATGCTGCAAGTTACCTTGGCACCAGCGACGATCACGCACGGCTAAGTCGATAATCGACGGTGGACATTCTTCGTATGAACCCGGTAAGTCATAGGCAATGACCACACTCCAGCCCGCACGGCGGATCAGCGCAGCTTCAACAAAGTCATGGCTCATGATATGACCACCAAAAGGTGGCTTACCCTTAAGGTTGGGTAATCCCGCCGCGGTCATAAAGGCTTCGGTGCGGATAATGGCGTTGTGGCCCCAGAAGTTACCTTCTTTTTGTACCCACCAGCCTAAACCGGTACCAATTACGGGACCATAAATACGCGCCGCAAATTGCTGTAAACGGGCCATTAAAGTGGTGCCATTGATCAACGACGGAATCGTTTGGATCAAACCCGCATCAGGATCGGCCTGCATGCGCTGAGCTAAGCCAGTGATGGTTGAAGACTCCATCAAACTGTCGGCATCAAGCACTAACAAGTGATCATAACGCGACCCCCAACGACGGCAAAAATCGGCTACGTTACCCGCTTTACGGGCGACGTTTTTACGACGGCGACGGTAATACACCCGCGAATGCTTATGGGTTTCTTGACGTAACACCAGAAACGCCTGCTCTTCGAGCAAAGCAATATCGGGATCGGTAGTATCACTTAAGATAAACCAATCAAAAGCATGACCATGACCCGTTTGCGACAAGGTTTCAGCCATTACTGAAACCGCCGAGAATACCCTATCAGGAGATTCGTTATAGGTCGGCATCAAAATCGCGGTTCGCGTATGCAGTTCAGTCACTTGCAAATCTTTTGCCCGCGGTTTTCGCAGTAAAATTAAAAAACCTGCAATACCGCTACAAAACGCCAAAGCAATCCAGCAGAAGTTAACCGCAAACAGCACTAGCACTAAATATTCCAGAGGAGTAATTCCGCCAATGCTAAATACCGCCCCCATTTCATAGATAGCAAACAAAGATAATAATAAAGCCCCACCCACCACAAACACACGACGGTAGGTACGCGAACGTACCCCATCAGCCACAGTGCTACGGCGAGGGAATCCCTCTGGCATCTTACTTAAATTTTGGGGTTCCATAGCGCCAGGCCGTTCATTTGGCATAGCACTACCACCCACGAGGACTTCCGTCTCGAGTACCGAGTTATCGGATACAGTCATATCATGTTGCTCCGTCATGAACCTTACAGCGTCCAGCGATAGAGCCAGGTTTCAACCTGACGAGGAGTTGGGAACTTAAGTTCAGCGCGCAGTTCGATAAGATCTTTATCTTCTGGCTCTAATTCAAAAGCTAAGCGATAGCCATTTTTAGCGGCATTACGAGCAATCACCACGTTCGTGACCACACCACCAGAAGCTTCAACTTTAGCGACTGGCATTTCATCTGTCATCGGACCTTCAACTTGATAGTCGACCACAAATAAACGTCTTGGAGTTGCCTTAGCAATATCGGCACGACCACTGGCAGAGCGAGAAATATGTACAGCACCGACTTTCGCAGCAGGTTCTTCACCCCAACTCATGCGATAGGCAAAATGAAATTCACCGCCAGCAGGAATAGGCTGACGTGGTTTCCAATAACTAACAATGTTGTCATGAATTTCAGACTCTGTCGGAATTTCAGTCAACACCACTGAACCTTGCCCCCAATTACCCACAGGCTCAATCCATAGGCTTGGGCGACGTTCGTAATGGGCTTCTAAATCTTGATATGACGCATAGTCACGCTCACGTTGGATCAGACCAAATCCCTGAGGCGAGTTGTCAGAAAACGCACTGACTTGTAACTGACGTGGATTAGCTAATGGGCGCCATAAATGCTCACCACGACCATTTAACATCAATAAACCATCAGAATCATGTACTTCAGGTCTAAAATCATCGGTGTCGTGACGACCATTGAGTGAATGTAAGAACATGCTAGTGCTGGGTGCTAAACCGACTTTGCTCAGCTCAACACGAGGAAACAGTGTCGCTTCAACGTCAATCAAGGTGTTATCACCGGGACGGACAGAGAAAGTATAGGCACCTGCTACGCTTGGGCTATCTAACAAGGCATGCACGACAATCAAGTTGCTGTCATTGTGTGGACGCTCAACCCAGAAGGCGCGAAATATCGGGAATTCTTCCCCTTCAGCATCAGCCGTTTTTAACGCCAGACCACGGGAAGATAAGCCATAGGCGTTACCTTTACCTAAAGCGCGGAAATAACTCGCACCTTGGAATACCATAAGCTCGTCAAATACACCGTTCGTATTCAGTTGGTTATGAATACGGAATCCTGAGTAGCCAATGTCATCATTTGGTAACGCTTGAGTAATCACTTCACCCGCAGTGAAATATTTAGGCTCATAGGCTAAGTGCGTTGCATTCTGACCTTCTACAATCGCAATCTCGATCAGATCTTGAAAATAGAAACCACGGTGGAACATTTGCATTTGAAATGGCACGCCCTGATCATGCCAAATAGACGCAGTCGGGTTAAAACGAATATCTCTGTACTCATCGTATGACAGTTTAGCAAGGCCAGCTGGCAAAGGATCTTTGAGGGTCACATAAGGTTTCGCTGCCAAACGTTTTGCAATCTTCACGACAGTTTCGCTATCAAAAGCGCCTGTCTTAGTGAATCTGATTTGATTTTTTGTACTGGGCTGAGAAATCACTTTCGGTGGAGTAACCACAGGAACTGCCTCGGCGGGTTTTGTCTCTTCAGCGTACGCGACACCAGACAGGGCGACTACAGCGCCTAGCGTCAGTGAACATATGAGTGACGAATAAGGTTTGGACGATGGGCAACGCAACAAGCTAACCATAGATAGGTAACCTAAAAAATAAACTAAGAAATCAATGTTTTTTATGTATACAGTGAATTTTTTTCACTCTGATTTAGGGATGAAAAAAAACAGTTGCTTACATATCGCGAAAGATATCAGAAGGAGAAAAAAACTCATAAATAAAGATGCAGTTAACCCCTTCTACACAATACTATTTGAGAATAAGCTTATACCAAAAATGAATATTAAAATAACATTATCATGCTTATTTCTGTTTTCAAAGTTACAAAAACAAATTAAGTGATCCAAATGCTACATTATTGAAAGTAAAATGAGTCTTTTTACGCCTCAACTAAGTGTTGATGATCTTAGATGAAATATCACAATAAGCGAATCAATCTGTTGGTAAGCCTAAGGATTAACACTAAGACAGCAGGAAAATTCAAAATTTTACCCGCTTAAATGTATCAAAACAACTGAGCTGATGTCACTGAAACTGCGGATCTATTTTAACATTTCATTGCCTGAACTATTTTGGCAGAAAAAGTGTCACAGATAATCCACCTTGATCCCTAGGCGCAATCACTAAACGACCTTGGTGCAATTCTATGATGTGATAACAGATAGACAAACCTAATCCCGCTCCTATGCCTTCATTTTCATTCACACGATAAAAACGTTCTGTCGCATTGGCAATCTGCGGCTCTGTCATGCCTTGGCCTCGATCCGCGACACAAATACAGATTTCATCATCCAAAGCATGGGCCAACACTGAAATCTCCGATTCCTGTGGACTGTATTTACAGGCATTTTCGATAATATTCTTCAGTACAAGTAGCAAATAAAAACGATCACAGGTCACCGTTAGATTGGATGCGATATCGATATTCCATTCATAATCTGTGATTTGTGGCATTAATTGATTAAGCGCATCTTCGACCATAGGCAAAATGGCGTGGGATGACACATTAAGCTCATTAATCGAGTCCACCCTTGCTAATACGAGTAATTGTTCAACGGTATGACTCATGTGCACTACGCCAGCATCTATCGCAGCTAAATGGAATTTCTGCTGCGGATCATCATCAATCAGACTCTCTAAGCCATGTTGATGTAATTTAATCACAGATAATGGCGTTTTAAGCTCATGGGCCGCATCGGCGCTAAAACGACGCTCACGGGCGATAAATCGCGCGATACTATTGATATATAAGTTCAATGCGCGCCGAACAGGGACTAATTCTTTAGGCAATGACATAGTCAACGGGGTCAAATCGTTGGGCGCACGTCCAATTAATTCTCTTTCAAAGGTTTTTAATGGCCGAAACAAGAGATAAAACAAGAAGCTAACAATAATTAATGTTAAAGGCACTACCATTAAAGGCACGATCACGGCGTTATGCATGATTTGCGATACGAGCTCTTGGCGTACTTCATCCTGTTGAGCAGTGACAATCCAAACATGATTTTTAACCGAAAAAAAACTGAACACATGCCAGAGTTCTCCTTCGAACACTTTCTTATGATAACCCTGTACGAATCGACTGATAGGTTGATGACCAATATTATCCGATAAAACTAAGGCTTCACCCGCCTCACTCCAGATTTGAAACGCCAATTTATGCTCATAGGCCAGTTTCAGCGCATCGGCCTTTTCGGCAAAGGAACTGATTTGGCTATCGGGAACGTGGAGCACTTGGGGTATGACGAGATCCTGAGCTGTTGCATTGGGCTCAGTATGATAGAACAACTCCAACATTTTGGCGGTTTGGAGCATTTGCGCATCGAAGAGTTCTTCGATTTGATGCTTAGAATCCCGAGTACTCAACCAGCTAGACACAGCGACGGATACTGAAATACCTGACAAAATTAATAATGTCAGTACCAAACGCAGTGAATACACATCTAGCCCCTTTAATCGAATCACTTCTTTTTCCTAACGACTATGCTTCAAGTCATCACTGCGTTATCAGTACCCACAAAAGTGGAGCTTGTCACTTAACTCTTCAAATTAATTTATTTCAATCAAGGTATAGCCTATTCCACGCACGGTTTTGATTAATTCATTGGCAAGTTTTTTGCGCAGATGGTGGATATGCACTTCTATTGAATTACTGCCGACTTCATCCCAGCCATAGGTTAACTGTTCTAACTGGCTGCGGGTCAATACACGCCCTGCCGACTGAGCGAGTTCGAGCAGTAATTGAAATTCACGCCGTGAAAGCAGCACATTTTGATCGCGAAAGGTCACTTCACGGGTATTTAAATCGATACACAAAGCACCAATAATCAAACTGTTGTGATCGAGCCCATACTGACGCCTGACGATAGCACGAATGCGCGCGGCTAATTCACGCACATCAAAAGGTTTACCGAGATAATCATCGGCGCCCATGTCTAAACATTCGAGCTTAGTGTCAAAATCCGTATTCGCGGTCAGGACTATTGTGGGAATTGACACGCCCTGCTGACGCCAAGCTTTAAGCAACTCTTTACCATTACCGTCAGGCAATCCCAGATCGAGCACTATGGCACTGAAGCTTTCATTTTTAACCCCCAGCAAGGCTTGCTGATAACTATTAAGGTGATCAACTTGCATGCCCAGCTTTGCCAAACTCAAGCAAATCCCTTGGGCTAATAACTCATTGTCTTCAACCAACATAATACGCATTCAATGTCCTTAACTGAGCCCTAACGGAAAATACTGAACTTAACATCTTGTTGCTGTAAAAAATCTTCCGCGTCTCGCCCCTGCAGCATAGCCATAGTGGCGAGCATACCTGCAGTCACGCAGTTTGGCCCTAACACAGTCACAGAGCGCGGCGCATGGATAACGGGATAGCCAGTGCGTGGGTCGACAATATGGCCGTAACGCTTTCCATCGACTTCAAAAAAGCGCCGCGTATCGCCACTGGTCGCTAATGCACCCTGACTAATCGCCAGTACACTCGCAGCGTGGTCAAGGTGTCGTGGATCTTCAATTCCCACTTGCCATGGCGTCACTTTGGACACGGGACAAGCGATATCACCGCCAAAATTCACTAACACTGGAATGTCTGGATAACATTCGGCTAACTCATAGGCGACTCTGTCGACCGCATATTCTTTTGCGATACCACCAAAATCCAATTTCATTCCTGTTGGCATCTCAATATGGCGCGAATCAAACTCGATGCGCTCAAATCCCACTAAGGCTTTCGCGGCAAGTATGCGGCCATGTTCGGGCAATTGGGCTTTGGGATCAAAGCGCCACAGTTCCATTAACGGCCCAGCAGAAATATCAAAGAGTCCATCACTGAGCTGAAAACATTGTTTAGCAAAAGCCAATAACTGCCAGGTTTCTTCATCGATAAGCTGCTTATGACCATTGGCATGGTTTAATTGCCACAGACAATTCTGCGCGATAAAGCGACTGTACTTATGTTCGATACGCAGCGCCTCAGTGACAGCCATATCCAACATATCGTCTGCAATATCAAATTGATCGCACCCAATGAGTATTTCACAGGGACTCGCCATGGCCCTAAATTCACCCACATAACCCCAATCACTGCGCTGCAACGAATAAGGTGCGGTCTTTAGGGACGATGTCGACATCATAAATCACCTCTTCACATGGCATCCCACTGGGATTGCGATTGAATAAGTTCAGGGGTAAATTGAGTATGGGTAGCTAAGCTACCCATACAGTTTAACGCCTTGCTATCTGAGCCAGTAGCATTATTTCGTATTAAAAAGAATAACTAAACTGTGCTGTAATTGCCTTCTGAGTCGGAAATAGATCGAAATTTTGCAGATCTCCAGGAATCGTAGCGCCGTTATTTTTCGGATCCTGTTGGTAATACTCTAAGCGATACGACATTTCATGACCGCCCGATAATCTATGGCCAAATTTAACCCCAATCGTATAAGCCGACATATCACCGATACGATAATCGGCACTGGCAAACTCTGGCAGTGGCGTATCAGCCATCAAGAAAGGTTGATAGAAGTTAGCCGCAGTTTGTTGGTAATAGCGCAGATGTAATTGTCCATAGAAGTTGCCGGTAAAGTAATACCGATAATGGGTTTCTAAGGTATGTGATGTGAGGTCCCAGTCATCGGTATTATAACGATAGGAAAAATCCACCACACCCGCATCTAATGCGCCTTTGGTCATCACGTAAAAACTGTGCTTCAAGCGCGAATCGGGGCGGCTCTCATACAATAAATCCTGAGTAATGCCGTTGTTATCCACCACACTGAGCACCTTGTAGGGATCAGTTAAATAGCCATTCACACTCGACAAGCCGTAATTGGCCTGCAACAACCAGCGCTGACTAAGCACTTGGGTGATACCTAACATCACATCCGCGGTCTGCTTATTATCACTGCCACCTTGACGAGTCGCATCGAATGCGCTTCGATAAGCTTCCTCACTGGTGAAGTTATCGCGAATGACCATCGAAGATAAATCCACCGGACGACCGCCAACGGGGTCAACCACATCGAAACTATAAGCCGTACCTAAAAATAAAGTGGTGTTGTCTTTATTAAACCCTCGCTCAATTCCGGCATTGATGCCCATTGACATATAATCAAACTCTTTCGAGCCATATGCGCCAACATTGAGTTTCCAATCAGGTGTCAGCACTTCACTCCAACCGACATTGGCTTGTACACGAGTATCGTGAAAGGTGTCATCTAACGGCGTTTCCCCCGCTGAAACATGATATTGACCATTACCAGATGGTCGAGTAAACGTTTGGCTGGTACTTTGGGCCACAGCGCCCGATGCTGAAGGACCCGTTAGGCTGTCAACCACGAGTTTGAGATCCAGCACACTGTCATCGCCAAAGGCTTTTTGCGCTGTGCCTATAGCTTCGATGGCTTGTACTCTATCCTGCTCACCGTAATACATTAACGCAGCATCGATCTTCCAGTCGTCAGCTTTTTTAGATAATTCAGTCGCATGGCCACTTGTAGCAAACAGTCCACAACTGGCTAATGCGAGAGCACCCGCTATCTGCTTCGATTGTCTTGTATTTATTTGGTTCTTTTTTTGGGTCATAGCTGACAACACCTGTAGGTCATTTCCATCTATTCAATACCGCGGGATTTCGCCCCAGATTTTAGAACATCTGCTCGTCACATTTGTTTTAGTACGTCTGTTCATTACATCTGTGCGTTACATTTATTCGTTACATCTAAGGGCAAATAACACCAACGGAGAGTTTAGTTACAGCCACATCCACCACCGGCAAATGCACGACCGCCGCTACTGCCTTCTTTACTAAAATAAATATGATCATCGAGTGCAAGGTCGAGCTTCTCACTGTCGAGCGCCATATCGCTGCGGGCCAACTGGCCTTTCTCCCACGGCTGCACTCCTAAACTTGAACATCCACTCAAACCTATGATGAGCGTTACTGCGACTAATGCGGGTTTAAGCATAAATTACTCCTTCAGTAAATTGACGAGCTCTTGCTCGTATTCAGCGGTTTTATCGGCATAAAAGCCAACATGATGCTGTACTAACTGACCTTGACGATTGAACATAAAACTGCTCGGCATGCCCAGCAAATCGAAACTGCGAGCGACATCACCTTCGGGGTTAAAACGCACTGAAAAATTGGCAGGGACTTGTTTTAAGAATTCCTGGGCTAACTCGTTATCTGTATCTAGGTTGATTGCCACGACAGCTAATCCCTGATCTTGATACTTTTTTTGTATTTCATTCATCCAAGGAAACGATTTACGGCAAGGGCCACACCAGGATGCCCAAAAATCGACATAGACGACTTTGCCTTTAAACTCACTCAGGGAAACGGCTTGGTTTTGCGCGTTAAACACTTGATAGTCCAGCGATGGCGCGGCTTGTACGCCTGCGGCCAATAAACTGAGTAACAATAATATTTTCTTCATAGCATATTCCGCATTAACGATTACGTTCGAATCTATTAACTGAATCTTAAGGTTTTCTTAAACAAGCTTATATAAGTTTAATTAACCTACTCGCCCAGACTCACCACGCGAATGAACCATAGTTACCAGCATCACCTTAATCACATGAGTGCTGATTAAGTGACCGATTTCATCCAAAATGGCAAATGTGAGACATTTTGTCCCATTAGGAAAAGTGAAATTAGATCTGTGTCATGTTAATTAAATGTCAAAATCAGTTCGGTCACATCTCTTAAAAATTCTTGATATACATCAATAATCTTTACACTCCAACGGCCTAAACTGACACTGTCAATTATGTAAACCCTTACCAATTTACATTTAAATAACAAAAAAGGTTGACCCATGGACACACATGCAGCCCTATATGAACAGGGAAAGGCGCGCTTAGATGCGTTACGCCAATTCGCTCCCCGTCAACAACAATCGCTGATTGAGAAAATGCAACAGCACGGCATTAGTCGCCGTGATTTTATGAAGTGGAGTGCCATGGTGACGAGCATGCTCGCATTACCACTCCCCTTTAGTAACTTAGTGGCCGAAGCTGCCGAATTAGCCGATCGTGTACCCTTAATCTGGTTACATATGGCCGAATGTACTGGCTGCTCCGAATCTTTAATTCGTACCGATACCCCCAATCTAGACTCACTGATTTTCGATCATATTTCCTTGGAATATCACGAAACCTTAATGGCTGCAGCGGGTTGGCAAGCTGAAGAGAACCTCGAACATGCACTCGAAACTTACAAGGGCCGCTATTTACTGGCCGTTGAAGGGGCGATTCCGACTGCAAATAACGGCAGTTTCTTAACTGTGGGTTGTAAAGGCCACACAGGGTTAGAAATCATCAAGCATGCTGCTGAAGGCGCCGCCGCGATTATCTCTGTCGGCACTTGTGCGGCGTTTGGTGGGGTGCAAGCCGCTTATCCAAACCCAACGGGGGCTAAAGGCGTGCATGAAGTGGTCAGTAAACCCGTGATTAACTTAGGCGGTTGCCCACCGAGTGAAAAGAACATAGTCGGCACTTTGATGTACTTCATCATGTTCGGAAAATTACCTGCGCTGGATATGTTTAATAGACCTAAATGGGCTTACGGCGCACGGGTACACGATAACTGTGAACGCCGCGGCCGCTTCGATGCTGGTGAATTCGTTGAAGAATTTGGCGATCACGGTGCGAAAGAAGGCTACTGCCTTTATAAAGTCGGTTGTAAAGGTCCTTACACCTACAACAACTGCCCAACCGAGCGCTTTAACCATCACACTAGCTGGCCAGTACTCGCTGGACACGGTTGTATGGGTTGCTCAGAACCTAACTTCTGGGACGATATGGCTGACTTTGAAAAACCCCTTGGCCGTCAACTCCTCCATGGATTGGATGCGACCGCAGATACTATTGGTGCGGTGATTTTAGGCGCGACTGTGGTGGGCATTGGAGCCCATGCCGTTGCCAGTATTTTTGCCAAACCGCTGGAGGAATAACCCATGAGCAAGCGCGTTGTTATCGACCCTATCACACGTATCGAGGGTCACTTACGTATCGAAGTCGAAGTTGATGAAAATAACGTCATCAACAAGGCTTGGTCATCCTCCACACTTTGGCGCGGTATTGAAGTCATTCTCAAAGGCCGCACGCCTATGGATGTTGGCCTTATTGTGCAACGTATCTGTGGCGTATGTACCTATTCCCACTACCGCTGCGGTACTGAAGCGGTTGAAAATGCGTTAGGAATTCAAATTCCATTGAACGCAAGATACTTACGTTCATTAATGCAAACCTCTTTATACATGCACGACCATATTGTCCATTTTTACCATCTACACGGCTTAGATTGGGTTGATGTGGTTTCTGCACTGAGCGCCGATCCTGCTAAAGCGGCACAAGTTGCCCTGAAATACACAGACCATCCCATAGCGGCGGGTGAAGGTGATTTAAAAGCGGTACAAGAAAGAGTTAAAGGCTTTGTCGAAACGGGAAAATTAGGTCCATTTGCCAACGCTTATTGGGGCAACGGCACCTATAAATTTACCCCAGAGCAAAACCTTATCGCGCTATCTCACTACCTTAAAGCGCTTGAAGTACAACGTGTTGCGGCAGAAATGCTAGCCATATTTGGTGGTAAATCACCACATCCACAATCCGTTGTTGTCGGTGGTGTAACTTCGGTGCGCGACATGCTCAGCCCTGCTCGCCTACAGGAATGGAAGCAAAAACATGCGACAGTAACTGACTTTATTCTGCGTGCCTATCAAGCAGATATCGTGATGGCAGCCGAAGCCTTTGGTACTGAGCCTAGCGTGTTGGGCGGCGTAAACGTGAAAAACTTCATGGCGACCGATGACTTTGTGTTAGCCAATGGCGAATACATGTTTAATCAAGGCGTGATCATGAATGGCGACCTTGCTGGCGTCAGTGATGTGAATCCAGATCTGATTGCCGAAGACGTCAGCCACGCTTGGTATAGCGCCGATGCACCGCAACATCCCTATGACGGTACAACGATTCCTAATTACACGGGTTTTGTTGAACGCGACACTGTCTACGGCAAATTGCCAACACTGGATGGTGATGGCAAATACTCATGGGTGAAATCTCCCCGCTATCAAGGTGAGCCTGTCGAAGTGGGTCCACTCGCCTGCCTATTGGTGAGTTATGCCCGCGGTAACAAGGTGGTCGTGGATTCGGTCAATGGCCTGCTCGCTCGCACAGGTCTACCCGTAGCGGCTCTATTTACCACTTTAGGTCGCACTGCAGCCCGTATGTTGCAGACAGTCATCGTCGCCCAAGAAGGGTTAAAAACCTTTGATGCGCTGCTGACGAATATCCAGTCCGATGAATCTACCTATGTAAAACCCAATATTGATCCAAATAAAGAGTATGTAGGTCACGCTATGATCGAGGCGCCACGCGGCATGTTAAGCCACTGGATCCGCATTAAAAATGGAGTGATTGAGAACTATCAAGCCGTCGTACCAACTACCTGGAACGCAGGTCCAGTGGATGCCAACGGTAAAATGGGTCCCTATGAAGCCTCTTTAATTGGCTTGAAACTGGAAGATCCTACTAAGCCCCTTGAGGTGATACGTATTATTCACTCATTTGACCCTTGCATGGCGTGTTCTGTACACGTAATGGATTTCAAAGGCCAAGCATTGAGCGAGTTCCGTGTCAGTCCCAATGGTCAATAATCGAGGGAGGGAACGCAAAATGAACCATTCTGCAACCCGCATTCGGACACTGATTTTTAGTCCGGCAATACGGATTTTCCACTGGCTCAGGGCACTATCAATTCTGGTGCTAGTGATCACCGGATTCTATATTGCTTGGCCGTTTCTTGTGGCGCCTGAAAGTACGGACGTACTCGTACAAGGCTGGATCCGCTTCGCTCATCTGATTTGCGGTTTTGTACTAACCGCAATCACTTTAGTGCGCTTCTACCTGTATTTTTTCAGCCGAAGCGACATTGAGCGGCGCTCATTTCGCGATGTCATGAGCGTAAAAAGCTGGATCACTCAGCTGAAATCTTACTTATGGATGGGGCACTTACATAAAGCCGGTGTCTATGGACCGCTGCAATTTGTGACTTATGTAGCAATCTCACTGGTCGCTCTTGTGATATGTATAACAGGTCTGGTGTTGTATGCCAATGTGTATCACCAAGGTTTAGGTGGCATGCTTTGGGGCAGCGCCGCTTGGATCACGGCACAAATGGGTGGGCTAGCACAAGTTAGGATTTGGCATCACTACCTCACTTGGGCATTTGTTATCTTTGTGGTTATCCACGTCTATATGGCGGTTTGGTCAGGGATACGCTTCAAACATAACTCAGTTGACTCGATTGTCTCTGGCTATGACTACCCAAAGCCAGACTCACACCACTAGGAGTCCAATGAAGATATTGCTACTCGGTATTGGCAATGTCCTGTACGCCGATGAAGGCATCGGCGTACATTTTGTCAATTATATAGCTGATAATTATCAGTTTACCCACGAGTCCCACCAGCTAAAGCTGCTCGATGGCGGCACCTTGGCTCAGGGACTTATCCCTATTATTTGCCAATACGATTATTTAATCGTGGTCGATACTGTTAACGCCAATGGCGTAGAAGCGGGCGAAGTCTACTTCTTCGATTTTGATAAAGCGCCAAAGGAAATCGACTGGCAAGGCAGCGCCCATGAAGTCGAAATGCTGCAAACCCTCAATATGATGGAAATGGTTGGCGACAGACCTAAGACCTTCGTGCTGGGCGTCACCCCAACCGTGCTCGAACCTATGGTGCTAGGCTTGACCCCTAAAGTCGCCGCCGCGGTACCTTTAATGGAATCAAGCTTGTTATCCCACTTAGCCTCCCTTGGGTTCACTGCGACGCGTGTTGCCGAGCATAGTATTGACTCGCTGATCCCTGACTCTTATAAACGTGGCGTTACTACTGGTGAAAGTATATAGAAGATGAAAAACATCAGATTTGATTTTACCTGCTCACGTCAGGTGCCTCTGTACGCGCATTTATGTAATCAATACCTAAATTATGATGAACTAAATATCAGCATAGGCTGTGATGGTCAACATAGCTCAGGTCAATATAGTGCTGGCCAACATGACTTTGGCCCTCAAAGCTATTTTATTGAAGCTCAGGGCGAGCAAAACCAACTAGAACAATTGGCCGATGCCATTGCCGCGGACTTTTTGATTTCCGCTTGGTTGATTGACTCTAGCATTAAAGTCATCGACGAGCCCCAAGGCAGTAAAACCTTACTGCCCTTTCCACAGTCTGGATCAAGCCCTGCCATAGTGCCTTTTTGCCAGCATTGTTATCCGTTGATTGGCGATAATCAGTCGGCTAAGTTTGGCACACTCGATTTAATTTGCCCTTGCTGCAAGGGCGAAACACAATTAACGTCCGCACAAAAAGCGTTAACCTTGTCAGATATTAAAGCCATGGCACAGGGACTGCTGACACAAGGCCCACTGACATTAGCGGCCGCCGATAATCTGCAAATCAGCCTGACACCGTTTGAGCAGCCCTTAAGCGAGCGGCCACAACTGTTAATTTGTAATCCCAATACGCTGAACGCCCATTTTTGTCTGAACGATGCGCAGGTGCTCGCGCTTTCGAGTATTGAAAAGCCACTTATCTGCGCGAGACCCACGCAAGAACACGACAAACTCAGTGCGCCACTGTACGACATTTGCTTTGCCTACAGCCGAGTAATCTTAGTGCTCGGGGAAGTATTACGACAAAAAGGGGTCGATTGGGTTTACATTAAAGGGCCGCATAATAGGCCGAAGCTAGCGTGGGTCGATGGTGCTTGGGCACAAATCGCCAGTCACGATTTAAGCTCAACACAGGTTCAAACCAAGCACTTTATCGCTCCAGAACCCTTAAGGGAAAAAGTCAGTTTTCACGGCTATCAAGCCCAATGGCAAGCGGCGAAACGTTCACGATCGCACCAAGGCGAACTGAGTGTGTCAGTATTGACTCAAGTACCGTCAAGTGAAGACAGTGATATTCATTGCACCAGTATGCTAAGCGATAATAATCAAAATACAGTCAACACAGAAAATCACACCCTTGCAGACGCAGCGCTATTCAGTGCGCTGCTCAACGGTAAGTTTACCAGTCATAAACAGGCAAAAAATGCTGCGGTCATTTACTTAAGCCATACCCACGCCAGTCAAATTGTCACCTGCGATAATAAGGGCGACACTGAACTTTTCTTTGCCTTGCCCGAGCTGCCCGATAACGGTTACGAAATCTTCCATCAACTGGACAGCAGTCCGCAAAAAGCCGTAGCGCAAAAATTTAAGAGCCTGTTCCCCGAAGATTACCTAAAACTTTTAAGCCTAAAGCTTCACGGCAGACGGGACAACTTACAAAGCCTGTGGGCGATTGCTGCCATATTAATTGGCCTTAATACACAAGAAGATACTCAAAGCCAAGCAAGGCTCAGCGATGCACTCATGGCCGCTGCCATGCGCTACCACGGTGCCAATGCACCGCGTATCGATTATCCGCTGACCAAAGGTGAAGCCCACCGCAGCCTAAATTGGTGTAAAACCTTAGGCACTGTCTTAAGTTTTCGTATTGCGGGTAATGACGATCCGAGTCAGCTCGCCTTTGCAATGCAAGACTCGCTGGCGGACTATTTATCTAACTGGATCGAGCATATCGATTTAAATATCGGCGTGCACAATATAGCCTTAGCGGGCAATGAATTAATCAATGAAACCCTGTGCAAACGCATCAGCTTACGCTTAGGCAAAAACTTTCCATTGGTGATCAATCGCAGCCTAGATTTAGACGGCGATAACTTAGCCGTTGGGGCACTTTACGTTAAGCAGCGCCAACTGAATGCCCATGATTAGGAGGCCAAAAGTTAAGTCACAACGTATGAAGCCACATAGGCACAATAGTCGTCACAAAAAGCACAGTGACCTGCAGATAAAACGAAGGCTGGCATTGGAATACCTTGTCCACAAGGGAGCCACGTTAAAACGCTGTCAGTTGCACGTCACTGGCATAGTACAAGGGGTGGGATTTCGCCCCTTTGTCTATCGTTATGCCCTTGAGTTTCAACTGACGGGCACTGTGCTCAACAATGCCAAGGGCGTGACCATTGAGCTGCAAGGTAATGATGAAAACCTCACTCGCTTTATCACTGTACTCAATACCACTCCACCGCCACTCGCCCGTATCGACAATATCAGCCAAATACCACTGCCGATTTTATTAAGCGAAACCACGTTTGAGATTATAAAAAGCGACAGCCATGAGGACGATGACCCCAGTTCACCGATAGGTGCGCAAGTGGCGGTATCGGCAGATAAAAGTACCTGCCACGATATACATAATCCTGATGACCGCCACTTTGGCTATGCCTTTACCAACTGCACTAACTGTGGCCCTCGATACACGATTATCAATGCTTTACCCTATGATAGACACAACACCGCCATGGCCGATTTTGACATGTGTCCCGAGTGCGCCAAAGAATATCAAAACCCACTCGACCGCCGCTACCATGCCCAGCCCATAAGTTGCCCCGCCTGTGGCCCCAGACTCAGTTTAAAAACACCGCAAGGGGAATACATCCTTCCCAATGCCTCAAATGTCAGCGCACCTGAATTGAGTACGGACCTTGCGGTACTGACAGCAGCGGCTGACAGATTACGCCAAGGGCAGATTCTGGCAATTAAAGGATTGGGTGGATTTCACTTAATCTGTGATGCCCGAAGTGACAATGCCGTCAACGCACTCCGGCTGCGAAAACAGCGCCAAGCCAAGCCGCTAGCGGTGATGATGGCGGATATCACCATGGTGCAGCACTATGTCACAGGGACGGATGCCGAGTGGCGAGTGCTAAGTTCGCAAGAAAGGCCCATAGTGCTGATGAGCAGCCGAGCCGAACATGATCTCAGCTTAGCTGTCGCCCCCAATCTGAATAAACTCGGGGTATTTTTACCCTACACACCGCTACATCATTTGCTATTAGGTCTCTTCAAAGGGCCATTAGTTGCAACCAGCGCCAATGTTTCCGGTGAACCTATCATCACTGATTGTGATGAGCTTATTAGTCACTTAAGCCATGTGGTGGATGCCATAGTCGATCATAATCGGCCGATTATTAATGGCTGCGATGACAGTGTGGTGCAAGTGATTCAGCCGCAACTGGACTACTCCGCAGAGGTACAAGTGCTGCGTCTCGCCCGCGGCTATGCGCCCTTAAGTTTTCCACTTGATACACCGCTAACCCAATCAATTTTAGCCGTAGGTGCACAGCAAAAAAATGCCATCGCCTTAGGCTTTGGCAACAATGTGTTTTTAAGTCCCCATATTGGCGATTTATTCAGTGTCAGCGCCGAGCAGTATTTTGAGCGCACCTTAGCCACTTTTGCTCGGTTGTATCACTTTACGCCAAATCTTATTATTTGCGATAAACACCCAGATTATGCCCCTTCGCGCTGGGCTGAAATGCACTCAAACTCGAGTGTAAAACTCAGCGATACCCGTCAAAATAAATGTTTATCGGTGCAACACCACCATGCCCATGTGCTCAGCGTAATGGCGGTTAATCAATATCGAGATCCCGTATTGGGCTTTAGTTTTGACGGTACTGGGCTTGGCGACGATGGCAGTTTATGGGGCGGTGAAGTGCTATTAACTACGCTCGATAAAGCGCAGCGACTGGCCCATTTTGAGCCCATAGCTCTGCTAGGTGGCGAGCAAGCCATTAAGCAACCCGTGAGGTTGTTACTGGCATTATTATTCGAGCAAATGAGCCTCAATGCTGTACTCGCATTGCAATTACCTATATTAAACAACATGCACCCAAACACTCTGACTAACTTACATAAGATCTGGCAGAACGGCAGTGCGATAAAAACCTCCTCTGTCGGACGACTGTTCGATGCCCTCGCCTGCGCCTTAGGCTTAATCGAAACCACACTGTTTGAAGGTCAAGCGGGCATGGCGATAGAAGCCGCGGCCAATCGCGCCGATGCATTAGCCCTTGAAGTCATTTCGCTTAACTTACCTCTTGACATCGACCAGTGGCGCAGCAGTGAGATGTTCAAGCAAATTGTTGAATTCATTACAGCACAACCGCTAACAGACAATAGATGCTATGCCATCGCCCGCGCCTTTTTACACACATTAGGTGATGCTATCTGTGATTATACTGCCCAGTATCAACACCTCCCAACCGTGCTCTGCGGTGGCGTATTTCAAAATAAATATCTATTGGAATACTGCCTGAGCAAGCTCAGCGCCCAAGGAAATAAAGTGTTATCCAGTAAACAGATCCCCATCAATGATGGCGGCATCGCCCTAGGCCAACTTTGGTATGGCATTCATCAGAGTCAATAACCTTACTTATTTGATAACCCCTGATGTTCGCTCGCCATTTTTATCCCCATAAACCTGACGAACATCAAAGATCCGTAGCGCAATTTGTATCACACTCAACATTAGCGTAACCAAATTAACGATTCGTACATCAATCATTATTTGTCAGGCAAAGTCCTCGTACTCTGCCGATACAAGGAGAGGTAAAATGTGTAAAGACTGCGGCTGCTCCCTTACCCGCCACGACCATGATCATCTAGGCGCGCATGCCCATAGCCATGAGCATAATAATGACCATTCACATACTCATGAGCATAGCCATCAAGAGTTACACACAAATCCTCAGTTAAACGATAAAAAAACCTTGTCAGTCATCCACAAAATTTTAGATAAAAATGATGTCGAAGCAGGTCATAACCGTGCCCACTTTGAGGCACATAACATCACGGCCTTCAACATCATGAGTAGCCCAGGCAGTGGTAAAACCACCCTATTAGAAAATCTCAAAGAATACACGCAGCTCAACTATGCGGTGATCGAAGGCGACTTAGAAACCTCCCGCGATGCCGACCGCTTAATCGCGAAAGGCATTACGGCCTATCAAATTCAAACGGGCTCTGCCTGTCACCTTGACGCCTTTATGGTACACGGTGCCCTGCATCACTTACCACTTGATGGACTGGATATTTGCTTTGTTGAAAACGTCGGCAACCTTGTCTGCCCAGCCAGTTATGACGTAGGTACCCACAAAAATATCGTGCTGCTGTCCGTGCCAGAAGGCGATGATAAGATTGAGAAATATCCCGTGATGTTCCGCCGCGCCGATGTAGTATTTATCACTAAGTGCGATCTACTGCCCTATTTTGATTTCAAGCTAGACGAAGCCAGAGAACAGCTTAAAAAACTCAATCCAGCAACTCAAATCATTGAAGTCTCCATCAAAGATGGCGACTCCATGCAGGCAGTAGCCGCTTGGCTTAAAGACAATATTCGAGGTGCACAATAATGTGCTTGTCCATACCTTCCCAAGTGGTGGCGGTCGATATTGAGCGCCAGAGCGTCACAGTCGACACCTTAGGCGTGCGCCGCGATGTCAGCAGTCATTTAATGAATGAGCCACTGGAAATTGGCGACTATGTACTTATCCATATTGGTTTTGTGATGAACAAAATTGATAAGGAAGATGCGCAGCAAAGCATTGATCTATACAAAGAAATCGTCACTAAGCTTGAAAATGAAGCCATACACTGACCATCAGCAGTGCAGGATTAAGTCGCAAGGCGCACCCCTATCGAGTGCACCGAGGAAAAAGCATGCTTGAACTAAGACACCTCTATCAAGGCTTTCGCGATCCCCAAACGATTGCCAATTTAGCACGGGATATTCAGTTAACCGCTAAATTGGTTAAGCAACAAATCAATATCATGGAAGTCTGTGGTGGCCATACTCATACGATTATGAAATACGGCTTGCTAGATTTACTGCCGGATAATATTGAATTTATCCATGGTCCTGGCTGCCCAGTGTGCATTATGCCTAAAGAGCGCATCGACCAAGCCGCGGCGCTTGCCTCCCAAGAAAATGTTATTCTTGTGACGCTGGGTGATATGATCCGCGTGCCCGGTTCTCAAGGCTCTTTAGCCAGTTTTAGGGCCAAGGGCTGCGATATTCGCCCAATTTACGATCCCTTAGATACGCTCAAAATTGCCCGCGACAATCCCGATAAAACCGTAGTGTTCTTCGCCATTGGCTTTGAAACCTCAACCCCAATGACAGCAATTTTGTTACAACTGGCCGAACAAGAAAAACTCGAAAATCTACTATTTCATATCAATCATGTATTAGTGCCACCCGCAATTGATGCCGTGATGCACGACCCAAAAGCGAGGGTCAACGCCTTTATCGGCCCAGCCCATGTGAGCGTGATCAGTGGCGCAAAAATCTATCGCAGCACAGTCGAAAACTATGGCACGCCCGTAGTGGTCGCAGGATTTGAGCCCGTCGATGTGATGGAGTCGATTTTACGGATTGTGCGCCAAAAAGCCGCGGGTAAAGCTGAGCTCGATATCCAATACAGCCGCGCAGTTTCACAGGACGGCAACCTCACGGCGCAGGCCAAAATGAATCAATTCTTCAATGTCAGACCGCAATTTCGCTGGCGTGGACTAGGCCCAATCCCCAATTCAGCGCTGCAGCTCAAACCCGAATATGCCCACAGGGACGCCGAACTGCGCTTTAAAGACCGCTTACCCGTGAAGGAAATTGACGATCATAAAGCCTGCCAGTGCGGCGATATACTTCGTGGGCTTGCTAAACCAAAGGACTGTAAAGTTTTTGGCCGCGGCTGCAATCCCGAAACGCCCTTAGGCAGCTGCATGGTCAGCTCCGAAGGTGCTTGCAATGCCTATTACCGCTATCAAGGTATCGATATCAAGGAACCACATCATGGCTGATACGCTTAAAGATAAATCCATTCAACTCAGCCACGGCGGTGGCGGTAAAGAAATGAATAAACTGATCCGTGATCTGTTTTTTGCTGAGTTTGATAATCCCATCCTTCGCAGCGAAGAAGACGCTGCCAAACTCGATTTGCACGGTGCCAACGCCTTTACCACAGACTCTTTCACCGTATCCCCTTTATTTTTTGCCGGTGGTGATATCGGCAAACTCGCCATCGCAGGCACAGTCAACGATCTTGCTATGATGGGCGCAGAACCTCAGTATTTGAGTTGTAGTGTGATCATCGAAGAAGGCTTTTCTATCAAGGATTTAACTACGATTGTCCGCAGTATGGCGAAAGAATTAAAACACAGTGGTGCACGGATTGTCTGCGGCGACACTAAAGTCGTACCCAAGGGGTGCGCCGATGGTTTATTTATTAATACCTCAGGCATTGGTCGTATCTTGCGTCCCAATATTTCCGCGGCGAATGTCACCGTGGGCGATGCCATTATTGTCTCCCGTGATATTGGCTGCCACGGTGCAGCGATTTTAATGGCGCGAGAAGGACTCACACTCGAATCGGCATTGCAAAGTGACTGCGCGACGCTCTGGCCGATAGTCGAGCAATTGATCGCCGCCAATATTCCCATTCATGCGATGCGCGATGCGACTCGCGGCGGCTTATCGGCGGTGCTCAACGAATGGGCTGTTGCCTCCAATGTTGGCATCACAGTGAATGAAACCAGTATTCCCGTCAGCGATGAAGTCAAAGGTCTGTGCGAACTCTATGGTTTCGAAGCCATGGATCTTGCCAACGAAGGCACTTTCATCCTCGCCGTTCCCAACGACATCGCCTTAGGTGCGCTCGAGATCATGCAACGCTTTGGGCGCTGTGAGCATGCAGCGATAATCGGCACTGTGAGTGATGATTTAGTGGGGAAAGTCGTGCTAAGAACACCTTGGAATACTAAACGTTATCTCGATCTTCCCCAAGGTGAACTGCTGCCAAGGATTTGCTGATGCACGAATATTCGATTGTGAGTGCCCTGATTGAGCAATGCGAACAGCACGCGCAGGCCAATCATGCCGATAAAATCACCCGAGTGGATATCAAACTGGGAGTCATGAGCGGGGTTGAACCTAGCCTGCTACAAACGGCCTTCGATACCTTTAAGCTCGATGGGATTTGCAAAGAAGCCCTACTCAATATGCAAATTCAGCCGCTAGTGATACTTTGCCAAGACTGCCAGACTGAATCCGTACTGAGTGAGCGCACGGTCGTCTGCCCTGCGTGTCAAAGCTTTCGTACTCGCGTACTCGATGGCGAAGATATGTTACTGATGCAACTTGAGATGGAACAGAACGAGGATTAATCATCCACGATACGCATTGTTAACGACAACGCTATTGATAAAACGCTCTATAAATAAAGAATGCTATCAATAAAGAACGCTCTTCAACACAAAAATGGCTTCGAGCACTTCGCGCTCAAAGCCATTTTAAACCACACTATTTCAGTCACGCTATATCAGCCGTAAATAGAAGCTTCACCCTCTGGGCGCGTCTTGAGAACGCGCAGGAACCACATATACTGCTCTGGGTAAGCTAAGATCACTTGCTCGACCACTTTGTTCAGTGCCAACGCCTCGTTTTCTTTGCCCACCATCTCTTCAGGCGCAACGGCCGCCATCACGGTGAGATCAAATTGGCGTGTCGCTTGGTTGTAGCCAATCTTTACTGGCAGCACTTGGGCATTACCCGCCTGCGCTAAACGCCCAACAACAGGTAGCGTTGCCTTCACTGTGCCTAAAAAAGGCGCAAACACGCTTTGTTCAGGACCTAAGTCTTCATCGGGAAGATAAAAGAAACTGTTACCGCGCTTAAGCTCAGCCAATAACGCCCGAATGCCCGCCTCGCGCATATACACATGGCCACCACAAATGCTGCGTACACGATTACTAAACCAATTGAATAAGCCGTTTTTATGGGCTTTGGCCATAGTCACCATAGGCAACTCAAGGTTAAGGCGTAAACCAGCATAATCAATTGGCCACACATGGGGCATGATAAAAATGATCGGCTGCCCCGCAGCCTGCGCTTTAGTCACATGCTCAAAGCCGATTAAATTGACTCGACGACGTAAATGCGCTTTTGAGCGCACCAGCAATTCGCCCTGTGCTAACAACACCAAAACGAAGTTTTGCACGTTCTCACGGATTAACACTTCAATCTCGGCGGAAGATTGTTCTGGAAAGCACGCCCTTAAGTTGGCTCTGGCAACGCTAATGGGCTTTTTGGCAATTGGCATCACTATTTTTGCCAATAATCTTGCAATAGGATCACGCAGCCATGCGGGCATGAGTCCGAAAATCACTAATAGACCAATCACTAACCAAGTGGCCCAGTATCTAGGGTGTAATAAGGCGAGTTTAAAACGACGGTCAAAATGTTTGGGCTGTCTTGACAAAGAATTCACCTCAGACAGTGGATAAAAACAATGGAGATATTGCACGAAAAAATAAACAGGAAAGCCACTCTCTAAGGAGTGGCTTTCCCATCAAACAAACGAAATTACTTACCCGTGTTTGCTGCTTCTACACGAGTTTTCAGCTTTTGGCCGGGACGGAAAGTCACGACACGACGAGCAGAAATTGGGATATCTTCGCCTGTTTTTGGGTTCCTTCCCGGTCTTTGATTCTTGTCCCTAAGGTCAAAGTTGCCAAAGCCAGATAACTTGACCTGCTCACCACTTTCAAGTGCGCCCCGAATCTCTTCAAAGAACGACTCAACCATCTCTTTGGCGACACGTTTGTTCATTCCGAGTGTTTCAAAAAGATGTTCTGCCATTTCGGCTTTGGTAAGTGCCATACTTTAATCCCTCAACGATGCGTTGAACTCGGACTTAAGGGCAGAAACGACTGAACCAACGGTCTCAGCAATCTCTTTTTCCTCAAGCGTACGAGTAGTGTCTTGTAATGTAAGTGCTATCGCCAGGCTCTTCTTGCCGGGTTCAACACCTTTACCTAAGTATACATCGAACAAGTTTATGCCAACCAACTGATTTTCGCCAACTTTTCTTATCACTTTCATTACATCGCCTGCAGATACACTCTCATCTACTACAACTGCGATATCACGACGATTAGCTGGAAACTTAGATACAGCTTGGGCTAGCGGTAAACTGGTATGCAATAAAGCATCCAATTCCAACTCAAAAACGATGGTTTTACCATTGAGTCCAAAAGGCTTCTCCAAACTAGGATGGATTGCACCTATATGACCGATCACTCGATCATTTCTCAATATTTCAGCACATTGCCCCGGATGGAGGGCAGAATGCGTTGCTACTCTAAAGCTAAATTCTGACGCGGAAACTGTCAAGCCGATAATTGCTTCTAAATCACCTTTAAGGTCGAAAAAATCAACGGTTTTCGATTCCATAGCCCAATGTTCATCATTTTGAAGCCCTGTAATGACACAAGCGAGCATAGCTTGCTGTCTTACACCGGATTCTGCATTGATATCAGGAACAAAGCGCAGGCCAGTTTCAAAAAGTCTCACTCGACTCTGCTGACGACTTTGGTTGTAGCCAACGGCGGCCAATAAACCAGTGAACATTGACAGGCGCATGGCCGACATTTCACTGGAAATGGGGTTTGGTAACACCATAGCCTGCTCACTGGGATGCACCAGATTTTGCAATTTCGGATCAACAAAGCTATAGGTAACCGCTTCTTGGAAGCCGCGAGCGACCAGTAAGGCACGAACGCGTTTTAGGCTTAAGTCAGATTCTTTATGATCTGACATACGCAGCGCGGCAACAGGCGCCGTATTAGGAATATTGTCATAACCGTAGATACGCGCCACTTCTTCGATTAAGTCTTCCTCAATCGCCATATCGAAGCGATACGTGGCCGTGGTCACCTGCCAGCTATCTTGGCTAGCAACCACACTAAAGCCTAGACGTTGCAGAATCTCAACCACATCAGTGTCAGGTACATGGTGACCCAAAATTCTATCTAACTTACTACGACGTAACAGGATTTGTGCAGGTTTGGGTAAATCAGCATCCGATTTCGCTTCCACCACTGGGCCCGCTTCACCGCCACAGATATCCAGTACTAAACGGGTCGCACGGTCGATAACCTTGTGTTGCATCTCAGGGTCAACACCACGTTCAAAGCGGTGTGATGAATCTGTGTGCAAACCTAAGCGACGTGATTTACCCATAATCGCTAAAGGCGCGAAGAAGGCACATTCAAGTAGAATATCTTGGGTCGTGTCGCTTACCCCTGAGTATTCGCCGCCAAACACGCCTGCAAGGGCTAATGGACGCGCATCATCGGCGATAACCAAGGTATCGCTTGGAATCGTCACTTCGCTGCCATCAAGCAGAGTGATTTTCTCTTCGCCGTTGCCTAAACGCACTTGGATATCGCCCGTTAATTTGGCCAGATCGAAAGCGTGCATCGGTTGACCAAATTCAACTAACACAAAGTTAGTGATATCAACGATAGGATCGATAGAGCGAATACCGCTACGGCGCAGTTTTTCCTGCATCCATAAAGGCGTTGGCGCTTTCACATTGACGTTTTTCACCACGCGACCTAAGTAGCGTGGGCATGCCGCTGGCGCCTTAACGTTAATGGTTACTTTAGCATCTATCGTTGGTGTAACGGCTTGCCACTGTGGCTCAACCACTGCTTGGCGGTTTAACACGCCCACTTCACGGGCAAGACCTACCATGCCTAAACAATCGGCACGGTTAGCGGTTAAATCCACTTCTATCACGGCGTCATCAAGCTTGAGATACTCACGCAGATCCGTGCCTAATGGCGCGTCCAATGGCAGTTCAATAATGCCATCGCTTTCGACGTTAATGCCAAGCTCGCTGTATGAACACAACATGCCTTCTGATGGCATGCCACGCAGCTTGGCTTTCTTGATTTTGAAATCGCCAGGTAATACGGCACCAACCATAGCCACGGCCACTTTAAGACCCTGACGGCAGTTTGGTGCACCGCAGACGATATCGATAAGCTCGCCTGTGCCCACGCTGACTTTGGTCACGCGCAATTTATCGGCATCGGGATGCTGACCACACTCAACCACTTCACCCACTACCACACCATTAAAATCGGCGGCAACAGGATCTACGCCATCAACCTCAAGGCCGGCCATAGTGATCTGGTGGGATAATGCTTCACGGCTGACAGAAGGGTTTACCCATTCACGAAGCCAAGATTCGCTAAATTTCATGCTATTACAGCTCCGTTATTTAAATTGCTTCAGGAAACGTAGGTCGTTTTCGAAAAACGCACGTAAATCGTTTACGCCGTAACGCAACATAGTTAAGCGCTCGACACCCATACCAAAAGCAAAACCAGAGTATTTTTCTGGATCTATGCCAACGCTGCGCAGCACATTTGGGTGTACCATACCGCAGCCTAACACTTCTAGCCATTTGCCGTTTTTGCCCATCACATCCACTTCCGCTGAAGGTTCAGTAAAGGGGAAGTAAGATGGACGGAAACGCACTTGCAGATCTTCTTCGAAGAAGTTACGCAGGAAGTCATGCAAAATGCCTTTAAGCTCAGCAAAGTTCACATGCTCATCCACGAGCAACCCTTCCACTTGGTGGAACATAGGCGTGTGAGTTTGGTCGTAATCGTTACGATAAACACGGCCCGGAGAAATAATGCGCAGTGGCGGCTTTTCAGTTTCCATAGTACGAATTTGCACACCCGAAGTTTGGGTACGCAGCATCAGTTTAGGATTGAAATAAAAGGTATCATGATCGGCACGGGCTGGATGGTGCTCAGAGATATTCAAGGCATCGAAATTGTGGAAATCATCTTCAATTTCAGGCCCCTGCTTTACCGAGAACCCTAATTCCCCAAAAAAGGTTTCGATACGCTCGATAGTGCGCGTCACGGGGTGCAAACCACCGTTCTCTTGAGTGCGGCCAGGCAAAGTCACATCAATCTTTTCAGCGATTAATTTGGCTTCCAGCTCCGAACTCTTCAGACCATCGATGCGTTCAGTTAATTTTTGTTGAATCGCCTGTTTAGCATCATTGACCGCTTGGCCAAAGGCGGGCTTTTCTTCAGGGCTTAAGCTACCCATCATTTTCATCATGTCGGTGATCTTACCTTTCTTACCAAGGTAATCGACACGGATATCATCCAGTGCTTTTAGATCACTGGCCTGGTCAATAATGACTAAGGCTTGTTCTACGATCTCAGTTAACTGCTGCATTTTCTCTTCCACTGCATAGTCGCGCTTGATAAACAAGTGCTATGGGCGCCAAACTTTCAGGCTATTTGGGTGCTCAGGTTATCGGGCGTTAATGCCAGACGCTTTGCTAGCTATAACGAAATAAAAGGATAGAAATTTTACGCGAGCGAGCGGCATATTACTAGGGCTTATTGGGGGTTTTTATCATGCAAATTCATGTGTTACCCCAGTTCAGAGCCTGAGTTTTGCTCAAGGTGAAATACAAACCTCGATTCTGACCAAAACAAGTTCTCTATTCAGCCACTAGCAGCACTTGTAACTAAACTGTAAACTAATGGTTGTACCCTGCCAAAATTGCAGCAAACAACACAATAACGACTGCAATTAGACTACATTAGCGATATAAATCATTACAAAACAGAAAACTATCAAGTCTATGGCAAACTGACCGATATACATTCGGTTCACAGCCCATTTTATCGAGGCACTCATGAAAGAAGTAAAGTTTCGCTGGATAGATCAATATCTTATCCATATGACCTTAAAAACTAAATTCGCTATTCTCTCTATCGTTCCCATGCTAATGATTGTTGGGCTGGCGATTTTTCTTGATAACCAATCCCAGCAAACCTTAGTGCAAGGACAGCTCAACGGCCTGCAAAATGCGTCACAACAAATCAACCAAGTCACGGGCACCTTATATAACAAACTACCAGAGCAAGAACGCCAAGCTATCCTTAGCCAGCTAAGCCGCGACATCAAAGGCAATGTCAGCATTATTTCGGTGAATGAGGCCGACAGTAAAGCGCAATCCTTAGCTCGCAGCGGTGGCGGTATTGATAATAGCGGTAAGCTACCTAGAGCTGTGAGTGGCGTTAACGATCAAAACCTGATCACGATTATTCCCTTAGACAGCAAAGAAATTGATGCCCTGCTCGCCAAAGATAACCTGCTGGTTTACGGCCTGATGGCGGCGCTTCTATTTGTGTTGTTTTTATTTAGCTACTACATTTCGACCTTCGTGGGCGGCGCACTTTATACCACAGTGATGGCATTAAAACGGGCCGCATCGGGCGATTTAACTGGGCGTTTAAACTTCTTCGAAGTAAAAGACGAGTTCAGTATCTTAGCTATCAGCATAGATACCTTAGTTGAACGTCAACATCTGTTAGTGAAACAAATCGCAGAATCGACAACAAAAATCCGTGAGGTAGTCTCCTCGTTTCGTAGCACAGCGCAGCAAGGTCAATCTTTGGCGGTGAACCAGAGACAACATTTGGATTCCCTAGCAACGGCAATGGAAGAAATGACCGCTGCAGTGAAGGAAGTTGCCCGTAATGCTGAACAATCTTCTGCCGAAACCCAAGAAGCCAATCAACAGGTTAGCGCTGGCGGTAAAGACATTGAAACCACAGTCAAGGCTATTGACGTGTTATCGGATGAAATTTCTGCGGCCTCAAATGCGGTGGGCGTTCTCAATGACAACGCCAGTAAAATTGATGAAGTGGTATCAACTATTAATGCGATTTCCCAGCAAACCAACCTACTCGCCCTCAACGCGGCGATTGAAGCGGCGCGCGCCGGAGAACAAGGTCGTGGTTTTGCCGTGGTCGCCGATGAAGTACGTACCTTAGCGGGCCGCACTCAAGCCGCGACGGTTGAGATCAAAACCATGATCGAATCACTGCAATCGGGTACGCGCAATCTAACCCAAGTGATGTCGCGTACAGTGAATCAAGCCGATGAAGGTAAACAACACGTACTGCAAACGGGTAAAGACTTAGAGTTTATCGCCCACCACAGTAACAAAGTGTTTGAAATGAGTGTGCTAATTGCCACCTCGGCCGAAGAGCAATCGGCAGTGGCCAACGAGATAGCGACTAACCTGATGGAAATTCGTAACCAGTCCCACGATGTGGAGCAATCGGCGAACCAGTCGGTTTCAGGTTGTGATGAGCTGCAAGCAACAGCTGGGCAACTTGATCAGTTGATGGTGGGATTAAAAATCTAGTCGAGCATTATTTGATGGAATTTATATTCACTTAACACCCAAAATGCACAAGGGAGCGATAATCGCTCCCTTGTTGTTTTCATTCTGACGGTCACTTTCCAATCAACAAGTGTCGTTTCAATTAATAAGTTAATTTTCAATCGATAACGCTACGGCAAAATGAATTCACGTCTGTTAATCCACGTCTTTAAGTGGCCATAGCACGATATGATCTTCAATATCCTTCACGCGTCTTTCATCCACCACCTTGCCTTGGATCGACATACCCGCTAAATGCATCGCTTCTTTGGAGCCTGTGAGCAGCGGATGCCAGCTCGGTAGCTCACGCCCTGCCGCTAGGCGGCGATAGGCACAACTGTCGGGCAACCAAGTTAACTCATGGATATTATCAATCGTGATCACTGTACATTGGGGGACATGGGTGAAACGGTCACTGTAATGCTGACAGCCTGCCGTTTGATGATCGAGCAAAAGGCAAGCTGCATTGGTGTAATACAAGTCTTCGGTTTCATCATCTATCAACTTGTTTAAACAACATTTACCACAACCGTCACACAGGGATTCCCACTCGGTTGTGCTCATCTGCGCTAATGTTTTACTCTGCCAAAATGCCATGATTAACTATATCTTCTTAATAAAAAACCCGCTCAATGCGGGCTATTTTACACTAATTTGTCGTCAGATACGCAATGCCACTGAGATTAACGAGTGTGGTTTGACGCGCCTAAGCTCATTAGCAGCGTCTTGATGCTACCTGGTTAATCTTTGATCCCAAGGCTCAGCTTATGCTCAGCCAATAAATTCACCTGAGGTGGTGGAATTTGTAAATAAAAGCCATTTTCTGCCATTGCTGCTCTGACTTTATGTATATCTGCCATTCCTAACGCGTCGCGTTTAGCGATAGGAAACACCATCACCAACTTTGGCACGCCAAACATTTCCATCAAAGGCACTGGAACATCGTCAAAACAATCTCTTTTCTTCACAAATAAATAAGTATCAGCCTTTCGGCTACTTTTATAAACGGCACATAGCATAAGAATCAAATATCCAATAGTTCAAACTTGCCAGTCAATGGGGCACACTATAACATGGTCGCCTAGTAATTTAATTGTAAAATCAGCGAACCGACTGATGATTTCTGGAGAATAGTGCCGGGATGTCAAAACCTAGCTTAGAGTTAAAAGGCGCTTCTTTTACTCTTTCAGTGCTTCATATTAATAGCAGCGATTTACAAGCTGTCATGACTGAATTAGACCATAAATTGGCACAGGCTCCTCAGTTTTTTCTGGGTGCTCCTTTAGTCGTCAATCTGAGTGCCATTCAGCACGACAGCTTGAATTTAAGTGCGTTAAAGGATCTGCTGATCTCACGTCAATTAGTGATTGTTGGCATAACGGGCGCGACAACCGTACTCAGTAAACAGGCAAAAGACTTAGGCCTTGCCATAGTCAAAGCGGGAAAACAGAGTAGTACCCCGCCGCCAGCCCCGCGCCAAACTAAGATAGTGAAGCAAAATATTCGTTCAGGCCAACAAGTCTACGCAAAAAATGGTGATTTAATCATATTTGGTGCGGTAGGCAATGGCGCAGAAGTCATCGCAGATGGTAGCATTCATATCTATGGCGCATTACGAGGGAAAGCCATGGCAGGCGCCGCGGGCGATACCAGCGCCGTTATCATTGCCCACTCTCTGGAGGCCGAACTCGTTTCAATAGCAGGGCAATATTGGCTCGCTGAAAATCTACAACAACATAGCTCAGATAAAAGCGGCTGCATTCGCCTAAACGGTGAGTCGCTTATGGTTGAATCATTGCCCCTCTAAATGGCAGAACAAAGGATAGAGAGAAACATGGCACAAATTATTGTTGTCACTTCAGGTAAAGGCGGCGTAGGTAAAACCACATCGAGTGCTGCAATTGCGACCGGTCTTGCCATGCAAGGACACAAGACAGTCGTTATTGATTTCGATATAGGTTTACGAAACTTAGACTTGATCATGGGTTGCGAGCGTCGTGTTGTTTATGACTTCGTTAATGTGATCAATGGTGAAGCCAATTTAAATCAAGCGCTGATCAAAGATAAACGCTGCGATAAGTTATTCGTTTTACCCGCTTCACAAACCCGTGATAAAGATGCGCTGACCAAAGAAGGTGTTGGCCGTGTTTTAGACGATTTGGCCAAAGACTTTGAGTTTATTCTGTGTGACTCTCCCGCAGGGATTGAGCAAGGCGCTATGATGGCATTGTATTTTGCCGATATCGCCATTGTGACCACGAACCCAGAAGTCAGCTCAGTGCGCGACTCAGACCGTATTTTAGGTATGTTGCAAAGCAAATCACGCCGCGCAGAACTGAATCTAGAGCCGATAAAAGAATATTTACTCTTGACTCGCTATTCACCGAGCCGTGTAAAATCGGGCGAAATGTTGAGTGTTGACGATGTTCAAGAAATTCTGGCCATTGAGCTACTCGGCGTTATTCCTGAGTCACAATCTGTACTGAAAGCCTCTAACTCAGGCGTACCTGTGATTATCGACCAAGAAAGTGATGCAGGTTTAGCCTACAGTGATACAGTCGCACGCTTACTGGGTGAAGATGTACCAGTACGCTTTATTACGGAAGAAAAGAAAGGTTTCTTACAACGGATATTTGGTAGCTAATTATGTCTTTACTCGACTATTTCAAAAGCAAGAAAAAGCCTAGCACTGCGGTAATGGCAAAAGAGCGCCTACAGATCATCGTGGCTCATCAACGTGGACAAAGGGACACTCCCGATTATTTCCCACAGATGAAACAAGAGATCATTGCCGTTATTCGCAAATATGTGCCGATTTCTGATGATCAAGTTTCTGTGCAGTTAGATCAAAACGACGCCAACCTGTCGGTACTCGAGCTTAACGTCACTTTGCCTGACAGATAAGTCGATGACACAAAAAAATGTCATCTTCAATTGAAGATGACATTTTGATGTGGATGTTTTTCAGCGATAGCTTCAAGTACGAAATATTAAGCACTAGACCTCAAGCTTTGCTAAAGCCTCAGTTGCCAATTCCCCTCGCCAACCGCATAACACTGCCGGTAAATCCCCTTGTTGCTTATCCCAACGCCATTGCAAAAACTCATGGATATGACGTTTAGAACCGAGCATTTCCTGCGGCACATCATGCTTTTCGCATAATTCGACCAAACAGCTTTTAATCGCTTTAAAGGCCGATTTGTAGCCTGATTTTAACGCCAATACATCCACTAACTCGGGTAAATTAACCAAATCCGCAGTTTGTAGCACACGTAATAAATCTTTGCCGTGGATGCGTTTTTCCTGTTCGGTCAAGTCATTGAGCTTAAACAAGTCAGCCGAAGTTTTAGGTTGCTTCTTCGCTAATGCAATAAGACCATGATCTTTGATCACAAAACCTAAGGCTAAATCACGGACTAAGGCTTTTTCAAGGCGCCATTTGGCGAGCACTTTAAGGTAAGCCAATTGAATTTCAGTGAGTTGAAAAGCATTTTTCACTTTCAAATAGGCTGTATCAAGATCAGGATCGGCAAGCCTGCCCTGAGTCATCCTTTCCCCTTCCTCGTATAACCAAGCTAAACGCCCTTGGGCGCTGAGTTTCGCTTCCAGTTGAGGATAGAGCTGATACAAATACAGGACGTCATTGGCGGCGTAGCTTAACTGGGCTTCCGTTAAAGGACGACGGATCCAATCTGTACGCGATTCACCTTTATCGATTACTTCACCAAGGCAAGTTTCAACTAACTTGGCATAACCCACACCGTGGCCCATACCACACAAAGAGGCGGCAATTTGGCTATCAAACAAAGGCGTAGGCTGACATTTGCCATAGTGGGCAAAAACTTCTAAGTCTTCACTGCAGGAATGCACTAGCTTAACGATATTCGGGTCCGATAACAGCGCCCAAAATTGGGTTAAATCAGGTAAAGCGACCGGATCAATCAAAGCTAAGGTTTTACCATCATAGGCTTGGATCAAACCTAACTTGGCATAATAAGTACGAGTACGAACAAACTCGGTATCTAACACGAGTATCTTACTCTGTTTATATTGGGCAACGAGGGCATTAAGGCTTGCTTCATCACTCACATATTGAAACGCTGACAAATTCTTCTCCAGATCCTGTGGGTCAATCACAGTCCATAAAAACAAAAGCCGGCAAATGCCGGCTTCAATCTTACGCGCGCTTAGCTTCGTCTCTAAGCTCTCGTCGCAAGATTTTACCCACGTTGGTTTTAGGTAACTCGTCCCTAAATTCTACCAGCTTCGGCACTTTATATCCCGTTAAATGAATACGGCAGTGCTTAATGATGTCTTCAGCGGTTAAAGATTTATCTTTTGCCACCACAAATACCTTCACTAACTCGCCACTGGCGTCGTTTGGCACACCAACGGCAGCCACTTCAATCACTTTGGGATGAAGTGCGACCACTTCTTCGACTTCGTTAGGGAATACGTTAAAGCCTGATACTAAGATCATGTCTTTCTTACGGTCGACAATATAGAAGAAACCTTTCTCATCCATATAACCAATATCGCCCGTAGCTAACCAACCGTCAGTGTCGATCACTTTGGCGGTTTCTTCAGGACGTTGCCAATAGCCTTTCATCACCTGAGGACCTTTACCAAAAAGCTCGCCGGTTTCGCCTTGGGCTAATACCTTGCCGTCATCATTACGGATTTGGATCAGTGTCGAAGGGGCAGGAAAACCAATTGAACCGTTATAACCGTCTAAGTTATATGGACAACAGGTTAATAAGGGTGAGGCTTCCGTCAGACCATAACCTTCAAGTAAACGGGTTTTAGTAATGGTTTGCCATTTATCCGCCACGGCTTTTTGTACCGCCATGCCGCCACCGATAGAGAGTTTTAAGCGTGAGAAATCCAACTGGGAAAAATCATCACTGTTCACTAAAGCGTTAAATAAGGTATTTACCCCAGTTAATGCGGTGAAAGGATACTTTTTCAACTCAGCCACAAATCCTGGGATATCACGAGGATTGGTGATGAGTAAATTCTGACTACCTTTGTGCAAAAACAGCAGGCAATTCACGGTCAAGGCGAAGATGTGATACAGCGGCAAGGCCGTTACGACAAACTCACTGCCATCGTTTAAAGCGGGAGAATATGCACCATCAGCCTGCAATACGTTTGCGACAATATTGCCATGGGTCAACATAGCGCCTTTAGAAACCCCAGTGGTGCCACCTGTGTATTGTAAAAACGCTAAATCATCGTTAGTGACTTCAGGTTTGATGTATTGCATGCGACGACCCGTTGATAAGGTATCGCGCATTGATAAGGCATGGGGTAAATCGTATTTTGGCACTAACTTCTTGATGTACTTCACCACAAAGTTCACTAAGGTACGTTTTGGTGCACTTAATTGATCACCTAAACTGGTGATAATCACGCTTTCAACGGGAGTTTGATCGACCACTTCTTCTAAAGTGCGGGCGAAGTTTGACACCACCACAATGGCTTTAGCGCCAGAGTCAATCAACTGATGTTTAAGTTCGCGCGGTGTATAAAGTGGGTTAACGTTAACAACCACCATACCTGCACGCAAAACACCAAACAGTGCAATGGGATACTGCAACAGGTTTGGCATCATCAAGGCGACACGGTCGCCCTTTTCAAGCTTTAATTCATTTTGTAAATACGCAGCGAATGCTCGGCTGCGTTCTTCCAATTTACGATAGGTTAGCGTGGCACCCATGTTGATAAATGCAGGTTGATCTTCATACTTAGCCACCGCTGTCTCGAACATATCGACAAGCGATGAGTATTGTTCCACATTAATTTCAGCAGGCACATCTTCTGGCAAATGATTAATCCAAGGCTGATCCACTACTCTCTCCTAAATCCCCACAACTGCGGAAACAATATCCATACAAGCGTCAAGACTCGATAAATACCGAGTTAAAATACCGGCTTACATTTTATAGTTATTAATTTACTCGTCATAAATCATACGAGCGTTTTAATTTTGATCATCATCACATAAAAAAAACAAAAAACCTAGCGTCTTTTTTATACCCATATAAGCAACCTATTAAACGAATTTGCGGATCAAACGTGCAACGCCTTCGGCATTGTCCATATGCACATGATGATCGCCCTCAATTATGTGCTCAGACAAATGCTTGAACCACGTTCTGGCCTTAGGTATCGCGCTCTGCAACTGGCTAAATCCCTGTTTGCCACAAATTAATAAGGTTTCGACATTGATATCCTGCATCAAGGCATCAACTTGGGCGAAGGTTAATCGTTGGGGTGAATCTAATCTTAATCGAGGATCACTACGCCAACCTATGCCATCACCTTCGGGCTGCATATTACGATCGAGCAACAAACGACACCAAGGTTCGGCAAGTCCTGTTAAATGTGCCCTCGCCCGCACCGCAGTATCTATACTGTCGTAAATCTTTGCCTGCCCATGCTTCTGAGTTAAATACTTCTCATGCTGATAGAAGCTTTTTTTCAATCGCGCCTTAGCTTGCGTTGGCAACTCAGACAAGGGGCTTAACGCTTCAATCAATACCAGCTTGTTAACCTTTTCGGGAAATGTCGCCGTGTAAGCTGAGGCGATTATACCGCCAAGCGAATGCCCAATCATTGCCGCTGGCTTTTGCGGTAATGCCGTTAACAACGCGTCTAAATCATACAAATAATCAATCCAATGCAGCGGATAGTGTCCCGGCCTATGTGCAGAAAAGCCGTGTCCTGGCCAATCAATGGCGAGCACTTGATAATCGAGTAAATGCGCTGCTAAGGGTTCAAAACTGTTGGCGTTATCTAACCAACCATGTAAGGCAAGCAATAAAGGTTTATCCTTCGCCCCCCATAATCGGCCCGCGACCGTAATATGAGGTAATACAAATTCGATTTGATTTTTGGGGGCGAAAGATTGCCACATAATGCCTCTGATGTCAGGTAATTAAGATGATTTTTTGACAAATTTAAGTGTCATACGGTCACTTTCACCGATCGCTTGGTATTTTTCTTTATCGGTATCACCCAAGGCAAAAGAGGGCGGTAGCGTCCAAACACCTTTGGCGTAATCTTTCGTATCTTTGGGGTTCGCATTGATTTCTGCACTTTCAACTAAGGTAAAACCTGCTTTTTTGGCTAAAGCAACCATAGCGGCTTGATCCATATAGCCAGTGCTGAAGTTCATTCCTTCGTTGGCTCTATGCTCTACCACGCCAAAGATACCGCCGTCCTTCAACACTTTATAAGACGCGGCAAACACGTTTTCCAATTGATCTGTTGATGCCCAGTTATGTAGATTTCGGAAGGTTAATACCAGATCAGCACTACCATCAGCGCCTAAATCCATCTTATGTGGAGGATCGAAGGTAACAATCTTAGCATTGCCCATGACGTCTTTATTGGCCGTCATCCACGCAGCATACTTAGTACCCGCGTTCGCGCGATAACGATTTCCGGGAGTATCTGTCGCAGGAGCCGTTTCGAAACTGGCTGCGATATATTGGCCCTCTTTAGCAAGATAAGGCCCTAATATTTCACTGTACCAGCCATTACCCGGCCAGAGTTCAATCACAGTCTGTTTTGGGGTAATGCCAAAAAAAGTTAAGGTTTCAGCGGGATGACGATAAACGTCACGGCTGGCATTTTTGGCCTGACGAAAATCGCTTTTTAAGACTTTATCTAAGCTTTCATCGGCATAGGTAACACTCGAACATAAACCAGCAAGCAGCAGACTGGCAACTAAGGTGACTTTTTTCATTGTAATTCTCCATGGATACCGAAGGCTTAACCTAGCAGCCAATGGCCAAAAATCCAAGGAATAGAAGTCGGAAAACTAAGCTTTAAGCGACATAAGTGGTTATAGCTCAAAGTGATGAGCAAAATCACCTTTACCTAAATCAACAAAGTTCAAAGCAGAAACACGATGGGGAAAACACTAGACGACTGAGGCATTAAACAAGCTTGAGAACTAACGACTTGCGGCATTATCTACGCGGCGCCACGCAAAATACAAAGCGCAGGCACTGGTTAATAACCATAATCCCACCCAAATCCACGCGGGGATCCAAGAACGCTCGGCCAACATCACTGCATCACCTTGACCATCAAGCCCGAGCAACACAGTCGGACTCGCAAGTGCATTAAGCATGATCATCAAGCCAATAATACGCAAAAACTGGGTCAACATTTTGTTTTGACTGAGTTTAAGCGGTAACAACAAAATAATAGTCAGCACAGCTAAAATCGCTAACGTGAGAATATCCCTGCCCCAAAGCAAGCCGCTTAGCACAACTAAGGCACCTAGCAAGGCAAAACTCACGCGGATCCCCTTTGGCCAAGTTGCTAATAAATAGATTAAATATCCCCAACAGGCCGCACCAAAATACCCTGCAAAGCCAATAAACATCGGCGAGCCGCCTTGGCTAAAACAAAATCCTGCTCCATTCGGAAACAACTGAATATGGCTGACCACGCCCGAGCTTAAAATCGTTGCAATGCCATGGGACAGTTCATGAAAATAGCTTTCAAGCCATTTAAACGGCACGCTCAAATAGGGAATTCGAGTTATCAATAAAGCTAAAACTAGCTCGATAATAAACAAACCACGGCTTGGCACACCACTTGTGGCTAAGCCTGTCAGTTTAGAAGAGGAAAATCGCGAGGTTGAACGGGAAGACGTTTTTTGATGCTCAAGCATACAAGTCCACACCCACCATTTGCTGAATTTCATCGCGTTTGGCGGCATGTTGGGTTTGTAAATATTGGGCAATCGCTCCCTGATGGCCACGCGTATCTTGCTCATACTCGAGGTGCGCACCAAGCCTTGACTGTAAATTTCCCGCTGCGTTTTTACTTTTAGGCTGAGTTTCTAAACTAAGGGCTTCAACGGCATCTTGCTCAATCACTGGGCGTGACGATTCAGGCGCAGTCAGCCCCTGAACGATAGCGGGTCTATTACTCGCTACAGCATTCATCAAACTCATTTGATTCACATTAACTTGCATCAAGAAGCCTTAAGTTTGCACTATTCATCGTTAAGCCATTCATAGTTAAGAATGCTTAGCAGTAATTGCCTGAGATTCTATCGCAGATACTCAGGCAAAGAACAGCTTATTCACGGCCGGGTAACTTTTTCCATGTGACTGTATCACGTAAGTACACAGGTTCAAGCTCATCGACCGAGGTTATCAGTCCTGCTTTGATGCCTGCTTCAGCCAATATCAGCATAGCCTTTGCATCGGGATATTTCACGGCCTCGAGAGCTAAAATCCCCTTGCCGAGTGCCAGCAAATCGGGATAAGCATCAAAACCTGTGCCGCAGCCCACAATTGGCGCTTGAGTATCGAGCTGAAGTAGTACGTCCGCAGGCGCACTGACCACTTCTTTACCGACAAGCGTTGCAATACCATCAACGGCCACAAACTGGCCCCAATACACTTCGCCCATGCGCGCATCAATGGCGCACAAAACTTGCTCGGCTTGATGCTGGCTAATCGCCATTTGTGCCATTGCCGCTAAGGTTGAAATACCAATCACAGGCAAATCTAACCCCAGTGCCAGACCTTGCGTCATGCTAGTGCAGATACGGATCCCCGTAAAACTGCCAGGGCCTCGTCCGTAAGCAATCGAAGTCACTTTATCTAAGCGAATGCCCGCTTGCTTGAGCACTGAATCGACCATAGGCAGCAGACGTTGACTGTGTTCACGCGGTGCATCGGCAAGTTCAGCATAAATCTGACCTTGGTATTGCAGCGCAGCTGAGCAGGATTCGGTACAAGTGTCTAAGGCAAGAATACAAGCAGAGTGTTCATGTGTTATTGTCATTTCAAAACCGGATTAGCGGGCAAGATTTCGCATCAAATTTACATAATCTGTATTGCGCGAATATGCCATGAGAAAACTGGCGCAAATAATAACATCAAATGCCCGAAAACAAAGGGCTAAGCAAGCAAGTCAGCTAAAATAGCGCTCGCATGATATTCAGTCGCAAATCTGGACGAGATGAATTTATGTGATCTGAGTCAATGATCAATAAACTCATTAATGAATATAGCTCGCTTGGGGAAACTTTTTCAACTTTGATTGTCAGAGCAGAAAAGTAAGGGGCGAATTTATCCCTTGCCATTACCTTAGTATTGTACGATTGCTTTAACCCGCTTTCGATAAGGACATTTCATGTTAAACACGCCTCCATTGCGTCGCTTAAGACGCTTACGTAATTCAGAAGCAATGCGCGATCTGCTGCGCGAAACCCATATTTCACTGAGCGATCTTATCCATCCCCTGTTCATTGAAGAGCACATCACCCATGCAGTGCCTATCTCCACGCTACCTGGCATCAGCCGTTTACCTGAGAGCGCACTGGCGGATGAAGTTCGCGAGCTTTACGCCCTCGGGATCCGCTATGTGATGCCCTTTGGGATTTCCCACACTAAAGATGATAAGGGCAGCGATACATGGGACGACAATGGTTTACTCGCCCGTATGGTGCGCACCATTAAAGCTACCGTGCCTGAGATGATGGTGATCCCCGACATTTGTTTTTGTGAATACACAGATCACGGCCATTGCGGCGTGGTGCACAATAATGAAGTCTGCAACGATCTCACAGTCGAAAATTTAGTTAAGCAATCGATAACGGCCGCCAAAGCGGGCGCTGATATGTTAGCACCATCGGCCATGATGGACGGTCAAGTGAAAGCCATTCGCCAAGGGCTCGATGCCGCAGGTTTTGAACATGTGGCGATTCTGGCCCACTCGGCAAAATTCGCCTCTTCCTTCTACGGTCCTTTTAGAGCCGCGGTCGATTGTGAACTCAGTGGAAATCGCAAGGGATATCAACTGGATTATGCTAATGGTCGTCAAGCCCTGTTAGAAGCCTCATTAGATGAAGCCGAAGGCGCCGATATCCTGATGGTTAAACCCGGCACCCCCTACTTAGATGTGCTCAGCCGTTTAAGACAAGAAACCCACTTGCCACTCGCCGCCTATCAAGTCGGCGGTGAATATGCGGGCATTAAATTTGCCGCCCTTGCGGGCGCGTTGGATGAGCGTGCTGTGGTGACTGAAACGTTTATCGGCTTAAAGCGGGCGGGTGCAGATTTGATTGTCAGCTATTACACCAAACAATACGCCCAATGGTTAACTGAAAGCCGATAGTGCGTCGGTAGCTAATCAAAAGTTACGCTAATCGTTAAACCGATAGCTAAGCGGCTTGTTAAGAGAACAACTAGGTTTTGCACTTTAGAAACCCCATAAAAAACGCCACCTTTATCGGTGGCGTCTTTGTATTTAACACCCTATTCACTTAAGCCTTCTGCAATTTTGCAAACAAGGCTTTCACTTTTTCCACTTTAGGACGCACGACCATCTGACAATAGGGCTGCTCACCGTGTAAAGCGAAGTAGTCGTTGTGATAATTTTCAGCGGGATAAAAAGTATCAAACGCTGAAACTTGGGTCACTATCGGCGCATCAAAAACCTTGGCTACTGCTAACTGAGCAAGCATAGCGGTAGTTTGCTCTATCTGCTCAGCATTATGGGTAAACACCACGGAGCGATATTGTGGCCCCTTATCATTACCTTGGCGATTAAGCGTGGTCGGATCATGGCTCTCAAAAAAGACCTGTAATAGCGTCGTAAAATCAATTTCCTCTGGGTTGAACTCGATATGCACAACCTCAGCATGGCCGGTTTGGCCCGAGCAAACAGATTTATAATCGGCATCATGGGCTTCGCCGCCGACATAACCTGAAGTGACATTCACCACGCCCTTTAGGCTTTTAAAAATCGCTTCGACGCACCAAAAACACCCTGCACCAAAAGTCGCAAAGTGATTCGGTGCTGGTTCAACAGCATCATCCATCCCTTTGAAAACCATAGAAACTGAGTTAACACAGTGACGGATATTGTTAGGTGTTAACATTTCACCTTCAAAGACATGCCCCAAGTGACCGCCGCACTGGCTACAAACAATTTCAGTTCTGCGGCCGTCGGCGTCTATGTGGCGGGTTACAGCGCCGGCAATTTCATCATCGAAGGCTGGCCAGCCACAATGGGCATTAAATTTATGCTCAGAGCGATACAAGGGGGCATGGCATTTTTTGCATAAATACAAACCCTTAGCATCGTGTTCATAATACTCACCACTAAAGGGGCGTTCAGTGCCTTTCTCTTCGATAACATAGCGTTCAAAATCGGTCAGTTTATTCATATTAATGCCCTTTCGACTCACGTCGTTGTGTATTTCGATATTCTTTGATTAAGAAGCTGATTTATAAGGAAGCCAACATAAGACCCACTCCAAGCAAGATTTCTTGCACTCGGCTTCAAAATGCGGCTGACATCAATCCAATCACAACAAATCTAATGCCCATACTAACGGATTTGGTGACTAAAATCTTACCACTCAAGTAAGTACTAATATAAGTGCTTAATATAAGCGACTGCATAAATGACGGAAAATACGGCAGTTGATCCAGATCACAGTCGCTGAGTATTTGCACCCACATCAGCGCACGGCTACACTTGCAGCGGGTCAAATTACAACTAAATATAACAAGTAGAAACCAAAATGAAATTAGAAACCATTGATTACCGCGCTGAAAACAGTGCCCAGCAATTCGTTGAATCACTTCGGGAAACTGGCTTTGGTGTTTTATCTAATCATCCGATTGATAAGCGCTTAGTTGAAGACATCTACACCGAGTGGCAAGCCTTTTTTAATTCAGAAGCCAAAAACGACTATATGTTTAAAAAAGAAACCCACGACGGTTTCTTCCCTGCGTCGATTTCTGAAACCGCCAAAGGCAACACAGTCAAAGACATTAAAGAGTACTACCACGTGTACCCTTGGGGCCGTATCCCCGATTCACTACGTACCAATATTCTCGCCTATTACGATAAAGCCAACGCACTGGCTGCAGAACTATTAGAGTGGATCGAAACCTACTCACCAGAAGACGTAAAAGCCAAGTTTTCGATACCATTGCCAGAAATGATCGCCAATAGCCAAAAAACCTTACTGCGTATTCTGCATTACCCACCGATGACGGGCAGTGAAGAAATGGGCGCCATTCGCGCCGCAGCACATGAAGATATCAACCTTATCACAGTGTTACCTGCTGCCAATGAGCCTGGATTGCAAGTGAAAGCCAAAGATGGCACTTGGTTAGATGTTCCAAGCGATTTTGGCAACATTATTATCAATATCGGTGACATGTTACAGGAAGCCTCTGGCGGCTATTTCCCATCGACGTCACACCGCGTCATCAATCCTGAAGGTACGGATAAAACCAAGTCGCGGATCTCTTTGCCGTTATTTTTACATCCAAACCCTGCTGTAGTGCTATCGGATCGATATACCGCTGACAGCTATCTGATGGAAAGATTGCGCGAACTCGGGGTGATCTAAGCCTTAATTCAGCCTATTAATCCAAGCAACAATCGCAAGAGACAGTCAAGGATTAAGCGATTAAAGCGCCTTAGGGCGCTTTTTTTATGACATTCGCCACCTTCAAGGTAGAATAGCCGTTCTTTAAGTTATTTAGGACAAGGCGTTATCATGGCAATTCAGTGGTATCCGGGGCATATGCACAAGGCACGCAAGGAGATTGAAGAGGCAATGCCTCAAGTCGATCTTGTTATCGAAGTGCTGGACGCGCGTATTCCCTACAGTAGCGAAAACCCCATGGTGGCTCAGCTTCGAGGCGACAAACCTTGTATCAAACTGCTCAATAAATCTGATCTGGCCGATCCAGAGATCACCGCACAATGGATTGAATACTTAGAGCGTGAGCAAGGCGTCAAAGCCACGGCGATCACGACACTGCAAGCGGCAATGGTGAAAAAAATCCCTGATCTCTGCCGTAAACTAGTGCCAAGTCGTGATAAAACCGAAAAAGACATTCGCACTATGATCATGGGAATACCCAACGTTGGGAAATCTACCATCATCAATACCTTAGCTGGCCGTGTTATCGCCAAAACCGGTAACGAACCTGCGGTAACCAAAACCCAGCAACGGATCAATTTACGTAACGGTATCGTGCTGTCGGATACCCCAGGTATTTTATGGCCCAAAGTGGATAACGAAGCGAGCAGCTATCGCCTTGCCGTCACTGGCGCGATTAAAGATACGGCGATGGAATATGAAGATGTGGCCCTGTTCGCCGCCAAGTATTTCTTAACCGCTTATCCAAAAGAGATTTGTGAGCGCTATAACTTAAGTGAATTACCAAAGGATGATGTCGCACTTCTCGAGGAAATCGGCCGTAAACGTGGAGCGCTACGTCCCGGTGGTCGCATCGATATGCACAAGGCATCAGAGTTATTACTGCATGAATATCGCTCGGGGAAAATAGGCTTACTCTCGCTAGAAACGCCTGCGATGGCAGAGCTTGAAAAGATTGAAGTCGCCCGTATCATGGCCGAAAAAGAAGCAGAGAAAGAAGCCAAATTGGCAGCAGAGAGACTTAAACGTTCAGGCAAACGTCATAACGACTAGTCAGCCCGCCACTCTGCATTTGGAATATAAGGCGCAGAGTTTGTTAAAGACGTTAAAGACAAGACGCTGATGACTTTTATATTCCAGCTTATGGCGCTCATTCATCAAGTTTAAAGTTAAAGCCAGTATATTGAATATACTGGCTTTTTATTATCAGAAACGGAAAGCTTGTGCTAAAAAACACTTTTACGCCAATGACTTCTGCGTGCCAGATATAAGCTCTCAATATCCGCCAGTCATCATCCTCTTGGCACAATACACCAAGGAGCCATCTTGGATTTGACTGCACAGCAAAGATGCTTTAGTCGCGGGATAGATCTACCACTTCTTTCAAGTTTTCTAATGGTACCCACCCTGATTCTTCACTGACAGCTTTTATACACCATACCCAGCCATTCAACATTCGTGTGCCAATGAGTTGTTCCCCTTCATGCACATTAAGTTCTCTTGCCGTATAGTCCTCAAGCGCCAGCCCGTTGGAATTTTTTAGGCGCTGAATCACTTGACCAGGAACCCAACCAGCATCTTGCCCTGGCGTAGTGCAAAGGAACCAGAGATCCCAGCCTTCAGGACCTGCATATTTTTCTCCAACGATAAGAGGATCACCTTTTTTGAACGTAATGGGGTTAGGAAACTCACTTTCATGTGGATTGACAACGATATATTTCTTAGTAGTCATGTATTCAGCTAATCTTTTGATAAATATTCGTAAAAATTAACTTTGTTCGCTTATTAAAGCACGCCCAATTAACGCTCGGTTTGAGTGAAACTTATCAGTTTTCTATCAGACATACTATCCGACAACACACGCATGCACAGTTTTCAAACTAATTATCAGCATAAAAAAACTGTAATATTTTGATTTTAAATACGATGACAATAAACTGCATTGTGAGTAGGAAAATGCCAGTTAGCATAATATGAAGGTATATTCAGTTAGCCAAAAACCGCGCCAATTTGCACGCGGTTTTCAATGGGAATTAACAGCAAGCTAATGAATAATTACAACTTTTTTAACTTATTTTAAGGTCTTCCAAAACATGATCTGCAGCCTGGAATGCCAACGCTGCCAAAGTGAGGGTTGGATTACCCGTTGCAACTGTTGGAAACACTCCGCTACCGACTAAAAACAGATTGCTATGGTCCCAAGATTGCTGACGAGGATTCACCACCGACGTATCTCTGCAGTCCCCCATTCGATACGTCCCCACAATGTGTCCAGCACCGTAAAACGTAAAATTATGGCCCTGATATTCAAAATTATTCGACGTTACTTGACTCTTATCACCATAAAATACCGGCGCAGGCGGAGCCTTGGTATATTCCCGCGCATCAAGGGCGTCAAAGAGTTTGGTCGAAATATCTTTAGCCGACACGAACGCATTGCGCACATAATCCTCGCGTACACGATAGGTTAATTTGGGGCGCGGCAAACCTAAGTTATCTTTCAGCGTCTCCGACAACTCGACACGGTTTTCCGGATCAGGTAATTGTTCAATTAAATAGCCCATACGAATTTGCCGTGTGTAAATACCATTCAAGGTATTCACCAGTGAGGCACCAAATAAGGCGCTATTCGCAGACATGGCGGGATCAAACCGTAATGGAATCCCCTGCTGATTGACAGAATCCCCATTTAATTGCGAATTATTTTGCCCAAATACAAAATCAGCTAAGGTCGTGAATGGATCATTTGCTGCCCACTGCCAACCTTCATTGCCGATTTCAATACGATAGGCGGCACGGTCTTTACGAAAGGCGCCATCACGTAAACTTTCTATACCCGCAGTAGATAAAGGCCCCCGAAAACCATAGACAGGATCTTTCGCCAGACCCCAGGCCAAATACATAATGTGATCCATCAAATTACGCCCCACTTGATCGCTATGGTTGGCGACGCCGTTCGGACAGGCTTTATTACGTTTAGACATGAGCAATAATTTAGGCGTCTCAATCGCGTGAGCTGCAATCACATATTTTTTACCCGTAACGGTACCGCCGCCCGTCGCTATCCCTCCGTGAGTTTGATAGGTCACATAATCAATACCAACAACATCCTTTGTATTTTCATCCACTTGAACATTTGTCGCAACATGACGATAAAACACATCAACATTGCCGGTTTGCAATGCTCGCCCGAGCGTCACAGTAGCATCGTATTTGGCTTGGATTGGGCAAATAGGAATACAATTTGTATTCCCCGCACATTGACGGCGTTCACCTGGTAATGAATTGCGCCCCTGGGGGGTTGGCGTAACCGACAATTGAACATTGTCATACACCATATCGCTCACCGCTTGTTCATATTGTAGATCGACTAAAGATGAAACAATGCCAGGCATGGGATAATCGTAATTCGACCCATAAACACCATCTGGTGAAACATTAAAGCCGCGATAAAGCTGATCCATCGCCTCTTTGTCACCGGCGACGCCAATCTCATTGGTCGCCTGTTCATAGTAAGGAACCAGCGCCTGATAAAATTGTTTTCCACCGGGCCAATCCACACCCTGCTTATACTGGGTTTGCAACTCAAAATCATTGGGCAATAAATGCAAACTGGTTCCTAGCCAATGCCAAGTTGTGCCGCCGCCAATACGCTCATAGGAACTCGCAAAAGCAAACTTTGCTTCAGGGCTGTCAGGTTTCAAATGCTCTGGTTGCGGCGTGTAATCGAAATAACATTGCTTTGGATTGCGCCATGCGCCAATTTGCAACACGGTATAACGCGGCACATTTTCCTTCGCAGGATCAGGCAGCCCGAGTGGATTATCCGCCGTCGATGCCGCTGGATTTTGCGTGGTTGGAGGATAAGGTGACTCTGGTGTTTTGGCATTGGCTTTAAAAAAGGTTTCCATGTAACCACTGCGGTCAACAGGCACTTCCTGCCCTGCTTCGAGGATTAATACTTTTTTCCCCGCCATCCCCAATTGATAAGCCATGATAGAGCCGGCAATACCTGATCCCACAATAATGACATCGTAATTGGTTTGAGTGCTCATACTGCACCTCCTTGATGACCCGTATATGCCGACAGTGCAGCGGGTGGTTTCGCCCAATAGCCATAGCGATAATTTGAATCCCCCATCGGATGAGCCTGCATAACTTGCCAGACTAAACCTGTGGTATAACTTTTAGCCGAAATCATATCGCTAACCGTGGTTTCCGGCTCTGTATCCGTCGCGGGAATAATGGTTGGCCATGCACCTGAGTACCACATAAAAATCAATTTACGACAGGCCAACACAAAATTAGCCCCGTTGTCTGGCACCAGCATTTGCGTGCCAATTTGTTGATCTGATAATTGCTGCGCTTTTAACGCCGCAAATTTTTGCAGAATAGTTGTAACTAAAGTTAGGTCCTTCGATTCTTCGGTTATTTTTTGCGTAAACACGGCTAAGTATTCGGATTTAATATCCACGGGATCCAATGTAGGGGCAATAATACTGGTAGCAAAGCCGGTTAATACCGCGCTCAAACCAATAAAATTATTCATAGTATCGGCAGTCGCGCCTGTAATATCAGTCATGATGAGTTCCTTTCGTAAATTATTGCGCGCGTTGCAGCAAGTAAGTGAAATCTGCAAAATTACCGTTAGTGGTTGCCGCATTATTGTGACAAGCCATACAGCTGCTTGATGTTTGCTTTACCGAACCTTGGATATAAGTTTCGAGCGTGGTGTTCGCTAAAAATGAGGGAGCAGGCACGCCCGTTGGATCGGTGGGATTTTTGGCATCGGTAGGCCATTGCGTGCTGATCAATTCGTAGTTCTTCCATACCGATCCCGGCACGACAGCGTCGAGTGCAGCGTGATAACTGGCATTTAAGGCTTTAGCATCGGCAGTGATAGGAATAACGCGTTCAACTTGAGTTGGTTTAGTGTGCGGGTTTGCCGGATCCCACGGGCGTACTGGGGGTTCATTCACTTTGCAGTCAGTACATTTAGCATCGTAAAAATTATATGCCGACAATGATGCTGACTCACTTTGGGTTGGCGCATTAGCAACATGCTCAAAGGTAGACCAAATCCATTGTGGTTCGTCTGCGGTTTTGTGGGCAATGTGAAACCCCACTAACCCGACTTGCTCAAGCGCACACGCGGGCTTGACCCCGTGCTGCTCTTCGGGATTGTTATAAACTAGCGCGTAAGTTGTATAGTAATTCGTCGCATCAAACTTGCCGCCCATTTTTATCCATGAGGCCTTAAGCATGATAGAACCTACCTGCCCGGTTTTACTGTCGCTCGCGGTAAAGTCGACATCGGCATTAAACTGTTTCTGTCCTTTTTTACTGTAAAGGTTATTGTCCAAAATAAAATTGAACATAGTTTCATTGGTTAATATTTCATAACGGGTATAAAGCCCGTTTTGATCAATCAATGGACCCGTTGTAAAAGGCTCGCCACTTTCATCCAACACATTCGGGGTCTTCCCTACTTGCGTTAAATAAATAGTCCCTTCAGGAATGGACTTGGGATCAATACTTTTGCAAACATCCGGCACATTATTGGACTGATCCCACCCAGGTGGTTTTACGCCATCGGGTAAAAAAATATCTCGGCTTTCCTTCCAATGCAGCCACACGACTGGCTGGTTAGTTTTTTGCCCAATGGTGGACATGGTATTGGGTGTACCATCGGCATTGGCTGGCCAGTTAAGTGCAATAAACGATTGCCAAGAAAAATCATCAAAATCATGTTGTAGGCTTTCGAGTGAGAACGGGGGTTTTGCTGTGATTTCCAGTGGCATAACAGGGCTTAACGTGGGTAGCGTTATAGCTGTTTTTGTCTCTACTGGTGCTTCTGCATGTACAGCAGCACTCATACACAAAAAAAGCGTACTGTAGCTAAAAGATTTGATAGACATGAAATTAACTCTCCTTGTTATTGGGACTTATTCAATGCTTAAAACGTTACAACTCCACTTTCTTTAACGACTTAAAATCAGGGCTTTCACAACACCCGCCACTGCAGGCGTGATGGCACGATACAAATAGCGTACAAGACTTGACCTCAACCAAATTCAAATAAATGGGTTTGGATATTAAAATTGAAGTTTGCTGTTTTGATCGCAGTCTCTGGCTTACTGAGCCGGTCTGAACAGATTGATACGGATAAATATTAACGTCTTTCATTGAAATTCCTTTTCATGATTGCGTTTTATCACGATACCTTGAGTCTAGATTATTCATTGATGATCACCTCAAATGAAACCTAGTTATCTCAGTGGAAGGGTTAAACACTCCTGTGTTCCCGTAGTGAAAATAATTCTATTCTGCAGAAAGAAAAGTAACCTTCTGAAAATATTCCATGTTAAAAGATTGTTTACGTTTCACTTATTGTCAAGCGTGAGGCAGGAGGTTTATTTTATTTGCAAAAAAGCTCGCCGCACGACACGACGATAACAGCGGTAAAAAGCATAATGTAATATCAAGAGTTCAACATTGATCTGAAGTCTGCGAGGACCAAGCGTGGGCAGTGCTCCAACACTGACTAAGCGATCGTAAAATCGGTCGCAACTACGCGCGGCCTATTCTTATTTGGTAGCCATTGATTCAACAATAACTGTCAAAGTTTGGAAGATTTCGACTCATTTTCATCATTAGATTCTGTAAAGAGTCACTCAGCATCTGATTATATGGCCTTGCTAATGACTTTATAAACACTTTGACTGAAACAGAACACAACTTGTTCTTACTGTTGAAACAGGAAATCCATTTTCTTGTACTGACGAAAACTCTAAGATTAAAAATGATGCCATTTGGGGATGCTTTGACCTACTTAGGTAGCCCTGTGAAATATGATCATATCGTTCCACTAGCTTCCCGCAATTGAGCCGCAGTGTACCTTCAAAAACTTGTTATTCACCGATGTTTGTGCCCATAACCAATACATTTATACCTTTATAATTCACTTGTTCTATAGGCTTAAACCCATGATGTAAGTACAAACCTCCAGTTAAATCTTCTGTTTGAAGATATAATTTTTTCACGCCTATTTTATGTGCTAGCGATATTATCTCTTTCACAAGTTTTGAGGCGACACCCTGTCCCCTAGCCTGCTGAGTGACGTAAACACCACCAAGCCAAAATTCAAATTCTGGGTATATGTCCATTTCTCGAATTTTTAGCTCTGCTGAACCAGCAAGAACACCATTTACTTTTCCAATGATCAGAATAGGCGCGGTATCTCGATTTATTGATGCAGAGACTTTTTCAACGACTTCCTCCTTGGTATAGCTACCATTGTCTTGGCACCATTCGTTGAAATACCAACTAGCTACCGTGTCTATCGCAGAGGGATTATCGGCAAGTAATGAAATTTCCATATATGTCCTTAGATGTACAACGATTTGATTTTCTTTATGAACAACATCTTACCAACTTAACCTTGTAAGGCAAGCAGCCCACAACCATTGATGTTTGTAGTCAAACTATACTGATATCTATTAATGACTTTATGATGATGTTTACTTTGCTGTGGCTTTATTGAAAGTTCGGACTGGCATGACTTCTAGGTTGAAAGTAACCTCATCACATTAGCTTTTTTATAGCCACAACTTTATTCGCCCTACTTGCATTTTAAACTTTGAAACAAGCTTTGGGGCATTTTAGAGTTAACCGATTTTAAGCACGCCACGCTTTAATCGCTTCTGTTGCTAAACCAGCTAGCTGTTTTGAAACTTCACGACCTTTGTAAATTGACGTTGTGTCTTTTGCGATTGGAACAGAATAATGAATATCGTGAGCAAGATTATTTAGATACTCGCGGCCACCACCTTCATAATTTTGCAGTTCCTGACCATTGAGCTGGATCATATAGCTATAGCCAAATGCACTCATGTTGCAATTTGCATTCAAGTACAAGCGACCTTCATGCTCCAAAAGGAACCATACTCGGTTTTCAGAATCCATTACTTTCATCGTCATCTCGCATAAGGGGATTTACCCGAACTTATCATAAAACCCAAACCGTAAATGGAAATACGCATCTCAACGGAACTTTTCGGTCAATTGATCTAATAAAGCTTCCATACTCTGCTCGAGGAGATCGAGCACTAGTTCAAAACCCTGTGCGCCGCCATAGTAAGGATCTGGTACTTCCGTTATTTGCGTATCAGCATAGGACAACATTAACTGTAACTTGTGTTGATACTCAACCGGACAACGGCTAAGCAGATCCGCCAAATTGGCATTATCCGCAGCTAGAATTAAATCAAAATGCTCAAAATCAGCATTCACCACCTGCCGCGCCCGCATGCCCTCGAAACTAAAACCCCGCTTTTTACCAGCCTCAATAGCGCGGCTATCGGGCTTATACCCTTGGTGATAACCAATAGTACCCGCCGAATCCACCTCAATATTAAGCCTGCGCTCAGCAATCTTAAAACGACAAACCGCCTCTGCCGTCGGTGAGCGACAAATATTACCCATACAAACCATCAATATTCGCCGTACACTTTGATTTTTTAACATGAATACCTCATAGCTTAGTATTATCAATAATTTATCTAATGTGCTTAAACCTAGATGTAAACTTAATATGATAAGCAGCTTAATACATTAATTATTTACCTATAAATACAACATGTTAAACCTAGAAACACAAAATATTCTTACGCCAAACCATTATCAAAAATAAAATGCGCGCTACGATCCGAAAGTTAAGGGTGTCACCTCAGCTAAAATATTCTCCTTGAGCCATATACATACCAAGCACGCACAAAATTTAACCTAACCCGTAAAATATACGATAAACAGCACAGAAACAAATTAGCCTCCTTGCTAAGGATTTTTTATCGACTAGGTTTATATGTCAGAGTACGGTTTAAAATAAAACTGAATGTTCACCGCATACTCGCTCAAATAAAAAATACACCACAAAGTACAAGAAGAGGAAAAGTAAAATGGATTTTATTGAACGAATCGATGTTCTATCAAAACGCATCCCTCAAATTGCTAATAGCCTTCAAACTGAGGAAGCGACTAAGAATGCCTTAGTCATGCCATTTTTGCATACAGTTCTAGGATATGATGTTTTTAATCCTAGCGAAGTTGTCCCAGAATTTACGGCAGATACTATAGGTAAAAAAGGTGAGAAAGTTGACTACGCATTAATTAAGGAAGGTGAAGTGCAAATCCTTATTGAATGCAAAAAGTACAATGAAAAGCTGTCCATAAAGCATGCGTCACAACTATTTCGTTATTTTTCTGTCACAAACGCACGCTTAGCTATTCTTACAAACGGTACTGAATATCAATTTTATACCGATCTTGATGCTCCTAACAAAATGGATGAAAAACCATTTCTGATCTTAGATCTTGAAAATATTGATGAACACTTAATTCCTGAAGTTAAAAAACTGACTAAAAACTCGTTCGACGTTAACTCAATAGTCAGCGCGGCAGGAGAACTAAAATACTTGAGTCAGATAAAACGTATTATTAGTGAGCAATTTAAAGAACCTGAAGAAGAGTTTATTCGCTTTTTTGCCTCAAGGGCTTATGATGGGGTTCTTACACCTAAAGTAAAACATCAATTTGCTGAAATTACTCATAAAGCACTAAGACAATTTCTCAACGACAGCATTAATGAACGTTTAAAATCCGCTATTGGCAATGATAAACCAACTGATGAAAACAAAAATTTAATCGATACCCCAATCCCATCCAATGATGAAAAAATTAAAGTAGTAACTACTGAAGAAGAAATTGACGGTTTCAATGTGATAAAAGCTATATTGAGGCAAAAAATAGAAGTTAATCGAATCATCGCAAGGGATACCCAAAGTTACTTTGGCATACTATTGGATGATAATAACCGAAAACCCTTATGCCGCTTACACTTCAATGCTAAACAAAAGTATCTAGGATTAGTGGATGAAAATAAAAATGAAACTCGTCATCCTATTAACTCTGTAGATGATATTTTTAATTTCAGTGAACAACTATTATCGACAGTCGCCTATTACGAATAATACTATCAAAATATCAATTGCGCATTACTCAGCGTAAAGACTTATGCGCAATTTGATTTACTAAGAACGGCTACTCAGTTTCAACATCGGTTCTTACCCGTAAAAAACTGGCAAACCGCGGTAAACCGTTAACGGTAAGCCCAAGGTATTTATAGGTGATGATAGTGCCCACTGCAGGGGGATGTTGGCGCTCTGCGAGACTAAAACCTGTGCCAATACTAAAAATTCGGCCGTCTGGCGTTTGCACTTTTAATGCGCCCATCTGCCCTGCAAATTGACCTTTACCAGGGATATAAGCGATAAAAGTAGCTTCAGCATCATAATAAGGTTTTAACTTCATCAGATGAGGATTACGGCCACTGATATAAGTCGCAGAACTGCGATGCAGCATCAAGCCTTCGGCGCCTTTTGCAACTAAGGCATCGAGTTTTTGATACAGGGCTTCAAGGCTTTCTACTTGGAACTGCACTATGACTTCAAGATAATTCGATTTGCCACTCAGTTCAGTCAGCGCAAATTGATAGCGATGCTGAAAGTCGCCACTCGCCTTAGGGACATCGAACACCATAAATCGCACTTTGCGCCAATCATCATCCTTCGCTGAGGCTTGTCGAACTAAACTCGACATAGCTTCAAACTGACCTCGCCCAAGCCATAATTCACCATCGAGAGGATAATTCGGAAAATTTACAGTAAACCAAATGGGTGTAGCGATGGCATTTCCCTGCCGAGTGAATAATTCCTTGCCATTCCAGTAACCTCGAACCCCGTCGAGTTTCTCACTAATCAAAAAATTTTGAATATTAATATCTTGCGAAGTTCGAGTCGCATCAAACTCGGTAGCAAGTTGTATCGCAGGTGGTGAGGTTTGTGCGTTAACCGAAAGAGCTAAACCGCAAAGTATGAGCAAGCTGAGCTTAAAAGCACTAAAACGGATGAAATGATTAAATGTTAAATTTCGTAACGGGTTTGTATGAGTCATTCCCTTGCCCACGCTGCAATATATCCTTCATCAAGCTTAGGCCGCACGGCTAAAGTTGCACTAAAATAACCGCAAAAGTCACTAACTCCCTAAGTTAACAACGAATGTTGATGATCAAATTTGCTCAGTTAATTGTTTATGCACTTTTCATCTCAGGCTATACTGCGGCCAAATTTATGACTCAGTCAAATGTTAACAAAGACAACAGTAGGGTTTATTCCCCCCTGTTTTGAATGAGCAGAACCTCAGCGCTTTGTCGCTAACGTCAATTGGAAACACTATGAAACCAGCCAATAATCACGGTATTAAGCGCATATTCAGAGCGACGGGATTTTCGATGAAGGGCCTAAAGGCCGCTTGGATCCACGAAGCCGCCTTCAGACAGGAATTAATCTTAACGATAGTCATGTTACCCGTAGCCTTATGGGTTGATATCAGCACTATTGAACGCCTTATGCTGATTTTCACGTTGTTTATCGTGTTGATTGTTGAGCTATTAAACTCGGCGATTGAAGCTGTGGTTGACCGTGTCGGCAGTGAAATACACCCGTTAAGTGGCCAAGCCAAGGACATTGCCTCGGCTGCCGTCTTTATGAGTCTTGCGCTTTGTGGATTAACTTGGCTGGTTGTATTAACGCCGCTAGTGCTTTAATTCTTAGTTTCTAAACCGTCGCATGAACAACCATTGAGCCATCGTCCCTTAAAAAGTCGATGGCTTGTTTGATCTGGGCTAAGCGGTCATTCTCAGCCCAATACGCAAGATACACATTTCGTGAAATGGCATTCGCGCCGCTGACGAGATGCAATTCGCCGCCGCGCAATGCATGTTGCACTAGATGCTCAGGTAAAAATGCGCAGCCGCCATTATTCAAGATGAAATCTAACGCAATACGTGCTGAACTCGTGTGCAGCGTTGGCACTGGCAGCGAGGCATATTCCTGTGCGTGAACAATATTGAACGCCGTACCCCAATCGACTTTTACATATTGCCCCGGCACAACCGCTTTTACCGTTTGACCTTTTAAGCTCGACACCAACAACAAATTAATTTGCCCCAGTTGTACTATCTCAAATTGATCAAGCTTTGGCGGATCGAATGAAATCGCAATATCTAGGGTACGGTCCATTAGCTGACGCGTCATTGCATTCGCGGGTAGCACTTCGGTGCGCAACGCCACGCCAGGTAAACCGACATGCAGTCCCTGTAAATAACCTTGCAAGTAAGCGTCCCAAATATTCGGCCCTGCACCAATGGCAAGCTGAGTCGACTGTAACTGGCTGAGGGAAACATCTTGCTTAGCCCGCTCCCATGCTGTTAACACCGCCTCGGCATGACCAAGCATACGTTCGCCTGCTGGCGTGGGCTGAATATTATTACGTTGCCGTTCAAATAAGGCGACACCCAAAATGCTCTCAAGCTGTTTCACCCTAAAGCTCACAGCGCTTCGGGTGAGGTAAAGATTCTCAGCCGCTTTACCAAAATGGCGAGTACGGGAGACTTCGAGAAAGGTTTTTAGTAAATCGGTATCCATAAAAATTCTTGACCAACATAGGCAAATTTTTTTGATTTATAAATCAATAATACTAGCCAATACTCCAGTTGCAAATCTTTGTATATCAAAAACTAGAGGGTATCTGCCATGTCTGAACAGTCTTTTTTTAACGCTAACAAGGGTTCTGAGACGTTTAACGGCTCAGTTGCTGCCAGTTTTGTCTCTCAAAAACGTTTCTACGACGACGCTAATTTCCCCAAAGGCTTTAAACGAAGCGGCGATTTTACCAATAAAGAAGCTGAACTCCTTGAATTGCATGGTCATGCAATGAAGAATTTAGCGGAAGGGAAAACGCTGCCTTGCACCTCTGATGAAGCCCAATTTGTGGAAGTCGCCAAAGGAAATATCGCCCCCAGTAGCTTGTTAGAGCAGATCTGGGTAAAGTATCGCAGGCTCGCCATGGGGAAACCCTTTTATGCCGTGGTTGGTACAGTGCATTTGCCTGCAACCAAGCCCGAGATAGAAATAGAGGCTGAAGCTGTATTTGATATTGAAGATGATGTTCAGGATGAACCTGAACCCGAGGATAAAGAATGAAGATTAAGGTTTGCTACTAAATGCGTGGTTGGATTTTATATAAAGAAACCGCGACTCAGCTAAAACCTGAATGGTATGAAATTGAGCGTCTACTGGCGGCAGCAAAAGCCGATAACATAGAGTTGGAAGTTTACGCACCTGATGAATTTGATCTGACTGTCACCAGAGAAGATAACAAGAGTATTTTATTGAATGGGCAAGCCGTCGAGCTGCCCGATTTTATCATTCCGCGAATGGGCTCAGGCACGACCTACTTTGCTTTAGCCATTATTCGTCACTTAGAAAGATTAGGGGTATATTGCCTCAATCCATCTAAAGCCATTGAAATCGTTAAAGACAAGTTATTCTCCCAACAATTGTTGGCCGAGAAGAATCTGCCTACGCCTAAAACCATGTTGGTTAAATTCCCCGTCGATATCGCACTCGTAGAACGCCATCTCGGTTTTCCTGTGGTGATAAAAACACTTTCAGGCTCACAGGGCAGTGGTGTGTTTTTATCCCATAAGGCGCGTGAATTTGACGATTTAATGCAGTTGATTGAAGCGACCAATAAAAACGCTAACATCATTCTGCAAGAGTTTATCGCTAACAGTCATGGGCGCGATCTACGCGTATTCACTATTGGTGGTCGTGTGGCGGGTTGCTATGAAAGGCGTGGTCAAGAAGACAGCTTCAAAGCCAATGTCAGTGCCGGCGGCTCAGCGCGTCCATTTCAGATCACTCCTGAAATTGAATGGCTTGCCACCCAAACAGCCAATATTCTCGATCTTGATGTTGCAGGTATCGATTTATTGTTTGATAACGGCCATTACAAAATTTGTGAGGCTAACTCATCTCCTGGGTTTGAGGGCTTAGAATCCTGTTTGAATGTGGATATTGCCGCGCAAATTTTGCATTTTATTCGCATCCGTTTAGGCATGTTTAATAAAGATGAACCAAGTAGCCCAAAAATCGTGGCTGATAGCGTAGAGGCTGAGACTTCTACCCCGTCACCTCTATCGTCCTCTATCGAGACGAAATAGAAGTACTAGGACATATCAATATCTAGCGGGATCGTACCGCTAGATATTCTCAATATCGATGATTCTCCACCATGTTTGTGTCTATATCCATTTGTATCTCGCCCCATCCAACACAACAATCCTAAAGCCGTTCAGGAAGCACTTGCCCTTAGTCTTTCAATCCACAATTGATGTGATCGCTCACTCAAATTTCATTCAACCTCACGAGAACCAGCTCTACTTTTGTTTTGAATCACAATTTTTTGCATTTCTTAAAACATTTTGTTCACATTAAAAAATTTGCTGTTAAACTCCAAATGTTGTTTTTTTATGGCACTAAATTCTGACCTTATCGCTAAACATAATAAGAATAATGCAGGAGTCACTCCTTAACATGTCGATCCGCCTATTACCCCTAATCATAGCGTCACTGCTCAGCACTCAAGTGCAAGCCGATGATTTTACTATTCAGTTAGGCGGCTTTTATTCGCAATCAGACACCAATATGGAAGTCACTAACCCTATTTCGGGTAATAATTTCACCTTAGATTATGAGTCCGATCTACAACTTGCAGAAAACGAATTTTTACCCTTTATCGAGTTCAATTATCACTTTAACGAACGGCACAATATCTACCTAGACTGGAAACAGCTTCATCGTAACGCCGAAACCCAAGCCTTAACCAAACCCTTCCAGCTCGAGATTAACGACACCATTTACGATATCAAAGCAGGCGGTAATCTAAATTCAACCTTAAACATTGATGTACTGCGCTTCGGCTATGGCTATGATGTATTTCAAGGCAGTAACTATGATGTCGGTCTATCACTTGGTTTACATACTATGTTTATCAAGACAGGTTTTGAAGGGGTGATTGGTGTTTGCGCTTCATCGGAATTACTCAATAATGTCTGCGGTAGCCAAGCAATTCCGCGCATTGTTGACGAAAATGTCACTGCGCCACTGCCCGACATTGGCATATATGGTCAGTATGAATTTGTTCCTGGTTGGCAAATCACCAGCCATGCACAGTATTTTTACATCAAACTCAATGATGTCAAAGGCGAACTGGTTGATATTAAAGTGGGGGTTAATGCACAAATCACCCCAAACTGGCGTATGAGCGTGGCCTATAACTACTATAAAGTTGACGTTGATATCGCCCAAAATTCGCCGAATAAAGATACTCAAATCGCCGATTACAACATCTATTACAATTTTATTGGCCCTATGCTTTCTATCAGCTATTCCTTTTAATTCTATAAAAATCTCTTCCCATATTGTATTAAACACCCCTTCTCGCTCAAACAGTTGCCCGAACCCTAGCCCAAATTAGTGCTAAACAATAAGGGCGCCTACTGGACGCCCTCATGATCCAACCCATTAAACCTATTTACGGCCATCCTGCTCACGTTTGGCTTTAAAGTCTGATGATTCAAGCCAATGGGGCCAATCTGAACCATTCGCTAAAGTGGTTATCATACTGGCGATCAAGTCTAGGTCTTGACTCACGCCCTCCAACGTCCAATTTGGATCATAATCATCGGCTCCTTGGTGATATTTATGCGCAATATAGTCAGGATCTGTATCCCCAAGACTCATAAATAACAATCCTGGTACACCTTGCTGGGCCAGCGCAAAATGGTCTGATCTAAACATCAATCCATTCTGTGGTCTTGGATCCGCTTTTACCGAACGGTCTTGGGCTTTGGCAGCTTTATCTAAGTATTGCTCCAACTCAGATACCCCTTCCCCATAGCGCAAAATGTAATCCACGCCTTTATTTACATTCATGCCATCAATATTTAAAAAGGCGACGATATTTTTGGTTGGCACACTGGGATGCTGAGCAAAATGCTGTGCACCAATCAGACCTGTTTCTTCTGCAGTAAAGGCACTAAAGAGAATCGAGCGATCTAGTGGCGCCGTCTTAGCTTGCTGTTTGAAGTAACGCGCTAACGCTAAAACCCCCGCCACACCGCTGGCATTATCGACCGCACCGTTTAAAATCTCTGACTTACCGTCTTCAATCACAGTACCAAGGTGATCCCAATGGGCATGCATCATCACCACTTCGTCGGGGCGCGTTTTACCGGGCAGTAAGGCCGCGACGTTATGGGACTCGGCGCGTTCAATTTTATTGTTTAACGTGAGCTGCGCGCTCAGCTTAAGTGGGATAGCCTTAAAGTTTGGCTTAGCTGCTTGCCGTTTTAAGGTATCATAATCCAATCCCGCTTTGGCAAAGATTTTTTGTGCGGTTTCGTGCTGAACCCAGCCCATCACGCCCACTTGACCTTGGTTATTATTGGCATCGACCAGAGTAAACTTAGTGCCCGTGTTGGAGTTTTGCACCACTCCCCAGCCATAGGCGGCTGGCGCGGTTTCATGGACAATAAACACGGCCTCAGCGCCTTGACGCGCCGCTTCCTCATATTTATAAGTCCAGCGACCATAATAGGTCATAGCATTGCCTTTAAATATTGTTGGATCTTGGGTCGCAAAGCCGGGGTCATTCACGAGTACGATGACCGTTTTGCCTTTTACATCTAACCCTTGATAATCATTCCAGCCATATTCGGGTGCATTAATACCATAGCCAACAAATACCACATCGCTTTTATTCAGGCTCACGGTGTCAGCGATTCTTTGGGTTCTCGCGGTAAATTCACTGCCATTGGCAAATTTAAGTCCGCCGATATCAAGCTGCATGTTTTGATCGGCACTAATTTGCGCCAAAGGAACCGCCTGTAAATAGCTATCGCCAAATCCGGGTTTGAGACCCATATCTTTAAATGCTGTCACTAAATAGTCTAAAGTTAACGTTTCACCTTCAGACAAGGGCGCGCGTCCCCCAAAAGCATCACTCGCTAAGGTTTTCACATCGGTTCGGTATTGCACGAGATCGAGACTTTTCACAAATGCCGTTTCAGCAAAGGCTGGTAATGAGATAGTGGCCAACAGACTTGTGGTTATGATTAAATTTTTCACAACTTTCTCCCAAGTTATTATCATTATTTGGTTTTAAGGATAGACTTTACCATATCATCTTTAATTTATGATGGAAGTCTTAGCGCAAACGGAGTCGCTGCATCCAAGAGTAAACGGTAATCATGTCTCCATCTGACCGATATTCTTGTCGTTGACCTAAATCTGACTGTAACAGAATAAAAAATAGCGAAACTTTAAAATATCCGTATATTTTCATTGAGTAAGGTAACAATATGTCGCTAGAGTTATTACAAGCCGCTGCACTGAACCTCAAAAAAGCAGTGCCTCTGATGCTCAAACATAAAATTCCGACCACACCCGTTAACTATGCGCTTTGGTACACTTATGTTGGTGAACAAAATCCCGAATTAAATCAACAACTCGATACTGTTATTGCCCAATACAACACTTGCCCTCCAGTCAGTAGCGAAATCTTGTATCGCCAATATGTTGCCGACCCAGTTGAACTCGATGTCAGAGAAATGCGCCAAAATCTGGATGCTATGGTGACTGAGCTTTCCCAATCACTCAAAGATACCAATCTAGATGCCAATGACTTCCAGTCACGTATCGAAAGTAATTTTGAAAAGCTCAATCGCATCGAAGACGAAGGCTTTAGCGTCGAACAAGTACTCGATCTGGTCCGCAGCTTAGTGAAAGAGTCGGACAATATTCGCTCGAGCACAGAGTTCTTTACCGGTCAGCTGCAGAAGGCTCAAACCGAAATAGACGCACTAAAGAAAAAACTTGAACAAACAGAAAAAGACGTTCTCTACGATGCACTGACGGGCTGCTTTAATCGCCGCGCCTTTGACACTGATTTTGCAGGAATGATAGCCCAAGCCCCCTTAGGCACTTGTGTGATCTTGGCCGATATCGACCATTTTAAAGTGTTTAACGACACCTATGGCCACCAGCTCGGCGACCAAGTGTTACGCGCCGTGGCGAAACGACTACAGGAATCCTGCCGCGATGGCACGAAACTGTATCGGTTTGGCGGTGAAGAATTTGCGATTATTGTCCCTAAAAGTCAGCTACGTATCGCAAGGCAACTGGCCGAAGCTATGCGCCGTGGACTCGAAAAACTCAGTTTAAAAGACAGACGCAAAGACGAACGCATTAATAATATCAGTGCTTCCTTTGGCGTCGCCCAATGGCAAGAAAAACAAACGGGTATGCAATTGATTGAAGCGGCAGACAAATTACTTTATGAAGCCAAACGCTTAGGACGAAATCGTGTGCTGCCTATCAGTAACTGATGGTTATAACTTAGCCTGAAGCCGATAATTCAGCTTCAGGCTAAGATGATTAACAAAGGAGCATTTTTTTGAAAGCTACATGAAGGATTTAAATGAGATTTCAGATTAATGTTTGAAACTGCGAGAAACAATTCCAATATTCCCTTGCACGCCACTCCCTATTGAAACGGATACATTCGTACCGTGTGTTTCCATCGACTCATTTTCGACGGGAATCGCCTGCACCACAAACCGCAGTTCAGCACCACCTTGAAGTGAATCGAAGGGATAACACGTAATTAACGTTAAGCGATTATCATCGGATGGCGCCATAAATTGAGTTTCTGTTTCATGTACTACCTGAGTCGCCACCACTTCATAAATAATGTGATTGCCTTTAAGCGTTTGTAACGATAATCGACGCCCCACCGCCATGCCATTGAGTATCGCAAAATGCGTATCCCTGTGGCCAGCAATCACAGTATTGCCTTTTTGCCCCGCTGGCGCACTGGACAACACCAGACTCGGACCAAAGGCCAAATTTCGCCCAGAAGCCCCCGCAAGAACGTATAAACTGTCATTAAGCTCTGCTTCAATATTGTTGTTCGCCGCCACTTGCTCACGATGAATAGACAGCTTTGCCACGGGATAGGTATCCGCCCATGACCAAGGCTTATGGGATTGACCATCAGCCAAGGTTTTAGTCCACGCCTGTTCAATCAAATACTGGGCAAAGTGTGCTTTAGCTTGCATATAGAGTCCCTTTCCTAACAATGTTGCGCCAATTAAAAATAATCCCACCATTAAAAATTGCTGTGTTCTGCTTTTGCTCATCGCGCTTAACTCGTCGCTCATCGTTCACTGGTAAGTGCCACCAAGGCCGCCTTCTCTTCCCGTCTTTGTCGAAGAATCGATCCCGTAAGAATCAAGGCGAGTAGCAAGGTCAGCGCACCTAATAACATATCCAAACGGCTTGACGTCGCGGTTTGCGGCAAGGCACCAAAAGGTTGCCAACCTAAGGGCAAGTGCTGACGAACCACGGCATCACGGCTCATTGCAGTTGAATCAATTGGGGTTAAGTCCACCGCCACTAAGCTGGTATAGGCGCTGACTAAGTGATAACTCATTGATAAGGCCGTCACTTGCTGTTTGACCTTGTCATCATTCGCGCCATTTTTACTCAACTCCAATGCACCAATCTGTTTACGCGCCCACAGTAAGTCTAAACCTGCACCTTGATGGGTCATCAATCCTGCGGAGTTATCCTGCAGCGAGAGCGACTGTTGCCAGTTTTGATGCCCTTGGCGTCCTGAAATCACTAACTCCTGTGGCTCACGGGCGCTGCGCTTTAGACTCACAAGCACTGGCTCACCGCGGTACAGATCGGCAATCGGTGATGGCCAGTAATCGGGTACACTGCCATCATCAAAACGCACTTGAATATCGGTTAACACCGGATATTGAATTTTGCTGAGTAAGGCGCTGATCTTCTCATCGACTTCATCCACTTTGCCAATATAGGTAAAAGTGCCACGACCGAGTTCAGCCGCTCTTTGCATAAAGTGAGAATTAGGTGCCGAGCCTATGCCGACAGTAAATAGGCGGCTTTCACCTATTTGATAACGGATCAAATCAAATAACGCTTGTTCATTGCCCACAGAGCCGTCGGTCATAAAGATCACTTGGCGCAAAGGCTGCGTTGCATCAAGCGATACACTGCCCAAAGATTTTGGCAAGGCAGCGTCCAGTGCTAACGCCATTTCAGTGCCACCATCGGCCTGTAAACGGCTCACAAATTGACGGGCCCGTGACAAATTCGACGAGGTCGCCGGTAATGACACTGTTGAGAACTGAGACAAACTGGAGTTAAATTCGATAATGTTAAAACTGTCCTCCGGCTTCAGTCCTTTTAACGCGTATAACAGTGCATTTTTAGCTTGAACGATAGAATCCCCCGCCATAGAGCCCGAAGTATCAATCACTAAAATTAATTCACGGGGCAAACTCGGCTGAGTACTCTTTTCAACCTTAGGAGGCAACACCATGACGAGACTGTAATTATCATCATTTACGCCGCTGGTTTTACTTGTCTCAAGTGTATCCTGAGACAGATTTTCGCCATCGAGCTTATGGGTTTTACCTTGCTGATTAAACACCCAAGCCATTGGGCTCGTGCCCTGCTGTACTCGCCATTGCAGCACAAAATCACAATTAGCGGGCACACGTTGCGCCAGCGATACATCGACCGCGCCGCTGTTGTCTTGCTTGAGTTTGATGTCATGGTAAGGACTCTCAATGGACGCTTTATCAACCCCCTTTGCGAGTAAGACTTGAATGTCTGCCTTCAGCACAGGATCGCGTCCACTGGCGCCGTCCCGCACTGGTGCCACAATCCGGTCAGCATCAAACACCTGCGAACTTGTCACTCGGCTTGATTGGCGCACCTGTGCCATAGGATCATGTGAGTCGCTAGCACTTGAATCCGATGTTAATCCCGGAATATAACGGGGCGCGACCACCAGCGGAAAACGTAAACTAAACAAACCATCTTCATATTTAATGGTCTCCTGATAGCTGATTTCTACAATCAGATCCTCTTGAGGTGCTAGGTTTGCGACTTCGGTCGTAAACATATTAGGCCGCTCTTGGCTCACTAAGCTGGCACGTTTACCTTCAGCTTTCGCTTGCTCAAAAATCTGCTTGGCATCGGCCTTAGGATGAATTTGCCCTTCGATCACTCTCTGGCCTATATGTAATCGCAACGAATCCACCGCAGCCTCATTGGGCAGCGGGAACAAATATTGCCCATTCAACACAAATTCAGTGTTGTTGCGAAAAACCTGTTTCACGCTCACGCGATTACTTAAGCCAGAGACTTGCATCGACACTTGTGTATCGAGCGGCAAAGATGACACCCAAGCACCGCTCTGCTGGCGATAAAGCAACAACCCCTGCGTAATATCATCGTAATTAATGATGTGTGACTCTGCCGTTCTGTGAGCACTATTTTGCCCGACCAATGCCGAAGCCATATTCTGTGGCACAGATAATGTGCCGGTACTATTCGGCGAAGCCAATGCCACAAAGGGCAAACCCCAACACACGGCGGCACTGATCAGCAATACCGCTACCGCTTCACTCACTTCTTTTACCCTTTTCCCTGTGATCATCACAAAGGCTTCCTCTATTAACAAATATGAACTGATGTTGGTTGTCGTTAATATGAACGACGTAAAATGGACAGCTTAAATTGACCGCTAGTCAGCAGCGTGCCTGGCCGTCAAGGCCAAATGAGGCTGTAGTGTTAATGTCACGCGGCGGTCGAACACATCCGATTCTCTGTCTTGGTCGGCTTGCAAAGGCGATAAAGCGCCAAAGGCTTGAGTGGTCATACGCTCGGCAGTGACGCCTTGCTTAATCAGGTAGCCACGCACCTCCAGTAGACGCTGCTCAGAAAGGGCTTGGTTGTAACTCTCATCACCACGGCGGTCGGCATAACCCCTCAGCTCAAGATTGAGTTCTGGTGACAAATTCATCACCTCAGCCACATCATCTAATTGAGGTAAAAAATGCGATTCAACCTCAGAGGAACCGGTACGAAACTGTACGCTAAGCCCCAAGGCAAGTTCACTGAGCAATTGACGTTGCGCTGACAGCAACTCATCAAGCTCTTGCTGCACCTTGGTATATTCGCTCGCCCGTTTTTCGGCGGCTTGCTGTTTTACACTCCACTCGGATAACTGGGACTCTTGCAAATGGATCTGTCTTTGCTGAACGTGCAGTGTGTCTGTATCGCTGACTGATTTGCCAATCAAGGTGCCTGTGAACGCACCAATAATAGCCCCCACTGGACCACCGACTAACGCCCCCACTATGGCTCCACCACCGAGGCCAATTAGGGCTTCCGGTTGTTCGTCCTCGCTTGCGTATTCGTCATCCATCGCGATACCGCTAGCATAGGCATCATTTTCTAGGGTGAGGTCTTGTCCTATCACTTGGTTTTGCAGTGAAACCCGCGCGGACACACTGGCTATAGGTGCGCTTAATAAACTCAAAACCAATAGATTAATTAGTGTCTTTTTCATCATCTCATTCCTTTTTGATTATTAGCTGAGCTTGGACTCGTACCTGAAGCAATCCACTCAACACCACATCAGGTCAAACGGGTACAAAACTGAATGGGGCTATTAAACACAAGTGGAATGGCATGAGCAGGGATGGAAAATGGCAATACAACTATCAATTGTGGCAACAAAATGGCAATTGCATTTGTGGCCTTTTTTCTCGGGTAAAATCCTGTATAGTCACGAAAACTTACTCCCCCAAGTCAATAGGAATACGGCTCTATGAAGCGTATCGCCATAGTGGAAGATGAAGCGGCCATTCGCGAGAATTACAAGGACGTGCTGCAACAACACGGTTACAGCGTGCAAACCTACGCCGACAGACCATCGGCCATGCTAGCCTTTAATACCCGTTTACCGGATTTAGCCATTATCGACATAGGCTTAGGTAATGAAATTGACGGCGGCTTTATGCTATGTCAGTCATTGCGCGCCATGTCGAGCACGCTGCCGATCATCTTTTTAACCGCCCGTGACAGTGACTTTGATACTGTATGTGGCCTGCGTTTAGGCGCCGATGATTACTTGAGCAAAGAAGTGAGTTTCCCCCATTTAACCGCACGCTTAGCCGCATTATTTCGACGCTCTGAACTTGCGGCCAGCCAAACAGCGCAGGAAAACCTGCTCGAACGTGGCCCACTGACCATTGATGCCAATCGCATGCAAGTCTATTGGAACCAGTTACCAATCGAACTTACCGTGACCGAATTTTGGATGGTGCATGCGTTAGCCAAACATCCAGGCCATGTACGCAGTCGCCATGAATTAATGCAAGAGGCTAAAATCTTTGTCGATGACAGCACTATCACCTCCCATGTGAAACGCATTCGCAAAAAGTTTATCGCTACCGCGCCAGAGTTTGATTGTATTGATACTGTCTATGGTATGGGTTATCGCTGGGACAGCTTAGCCTGATCTATGGCTTAACCAACCTTTAAGCGCGCGGCGTTGAACCAGATAACCTTGGATGAATGAACTTTTAAACCCATTAATGCTGATCCCTAACTTATGACACGTTTCCCCTTTGGTCTACGCACTAAAGTCATCGGCCTTAGCCTGTTCTTGCTCTGCCTTCCTTGGCTGGGGTACCAATATGTGTGGGAAATGGAAAAGTATCTTCGCCACGGCCAAGAACGCACCTTAGAAGGCACCACTCAAGCACTAGCCACCGCGCTGCACGAGCGGCCGAAATTGTTCGATGGGCAAGCGAGTTTTTTAAAGCAAGTGGAAAAAAGCCGCGATCTATACGCCTATCCACTGGCGGGGGCGATTCTACTCGACGGCAAACTCAACGAATGGCAGGAATATCAGCACAGATTTATCCAATACGGTGAGGCGCACCAAATTATGCGTGCCGATCCGAACGCTCCCCTGACCTTAAGCTTTACCCACATGGTCGGACAATACGATGGTTATCTGTATGCTTTTTTTCAAGTCATTGATCCAACAGTGGTACTGCGGGGTAAAAATGCCCTAAGTGTCGATAGAAACGATCATCTCTCGATTGCGACACTCGCGCCCGACAATAAATTCAAACGCTATATCGTTGCCACGACTCAACCCGGCTGGATCAGCGCCTTCGAATTACCCGCTAATCCTAAGCAAACTGTGCCCGTCACACCTGAGGTGCGCATCCAAGGACAATGGGCGACGACAGATGTGGGCTACAATGTCGAGCTGCGTATTCCCTTAGACATGGTCGGCAGCAAACTCGGATTTGCCATTGCCGATGTCAACGACAGCAAATACCGTGATGTGGCTGCAGTTGTCGGCACCTCGGCCTTAGATACGGTCGACAATCTCGGTACTGTGCTGGTACCATCACCGGAAATTGAAAGTATTATCAAAGGCATGAGCCACTATAGCTCACGTATTTGGGTGGTCGATAAACACGGCCGCGTACTGGCAAAATCCGGTGACATTCGTGCTAATGACAGTGTATGGACCCGCACCTTAGAAGATGAAAAGAGCACCGCGCTGTGGGATACCTTCAAGCGTGATTATCTGCATCCGCTGTACTATAAAATTCTCACAAAACCGCCCAAAGACTTTATTGATTCCTTGCAAGATTCCACCGAGCTTGACGGCAGTCATATCCAAAAAGCCCTCGCGGGTCAGCAAAGTTCGACTTGGCGGTTAACCCCAGACAACAAAGCCGTGGTACTCGCCGCTGCGAGCCCCATTTGGATTGATAACAATGTGATGGGTGCCGTCGTCGCCGAAGAAACCACCCACGGTATTCGAACTCTACGTAACCGAGCGCTGGAAAAACTCTTTAACGTGATTTTGACCATAATGAGTATGGGCACCTTGGCGCTGTTCTTCTTCGCCTCGAGTATTTCTAACCGCATTCGTAAATTGCGCGATGAAGCCGAAAATGCCATCGACAGCCAAGGCCGTGTGCGTAATCACCTCAAACCGTCGAAGGCTCGGGATGAAATTGGCGATCTGTCCCGTAGCTTCTCTAGCATTGTGGGACGACTGGGTCAGTACACTCACTATCTAGAAAACATGTCGTCGCGCCTGTCCCATGAGTTGCGCACGCCCGTGGCTGTGGTGCGTTCATCCCTTGAGCATTTAAACCTGCAGACCTTAGATAAAGACACGCAAAAATATGTCGACCGCGCCCAAGAAGGTGTCAGCCGCTTAAGCATGATTTTAAACAACATGAGCGAGGCAACACGCTTAGAACAGAGTTTAACGCAGGCCGATATCACTAAGTTCCCACTCTCCCAAGTGGTCAGCGGTTGTATGCAAGGTTATCAAATGACCTATCCAGAACAAGGCTTTAGTGTGAAAGTGCCCGAGCAACCACTGATGATGCAAGGTGTGCCAGAATATATCGCCCAGTTAATGGACAAACTTATCGCCAACGCCATTGAGTTTTGCCATAAAGACAGTGCTATCGAAGTCACACTCACCCAAGTGGGTAAGCAAGCAACTCTGCTTATCAGTAACTTAGGGCCTGAACTGCCCATTGATATGTCGGAGCAGATTTTCGATTCCATGGTGTCGGTACGGATTAATCAAGCCCAAGATAAACCCCACCTAGGCTTAGGTCTGTATATCGCGCGATTGGTCGCCGAGTTCCACCAAGGACAAATCCTTGCCCGTAATCGCAGCGAACATAATGGTGTGGATATCCTTGTTACCTTACCTTTAAATTAAGAACATACGGCCTTTAAGTTAAGCGTGTTACAGCTTTTAAGCCCTGCGTCATAATCTCAACAGCTAAAATACAGGAGGCCAATAACATGAGCCAAACTCATCACGCGCCTCCTGTCATTTATGCGTGCAGATGCTAAGATGACCGCCATAACAATCGATAAGAAACGCCAATTATTCTCCCAAATTGTTCAACCTCTTCGTTCAACCTAAATGCCAAGGTAATGATCCAATGACAGATAAACATCATCAAGCCACTCAAATCGTCAGCTTAGGTCGAGACAAAAAATGGACCAAAGGCGTGATCAATCCGCCCGTCTTTCGCGCTTCGACTATCGTCTTCGAAACCATGGATGAAATGCGCCACGCCGCAAAAAATAAAACCAATGGCGAGATGTTTTATGGCCGCCGTGGCACCCCAACCCATTTTGCCTTTCAGGCCGCGATTGCCGAACTAGAAGGCGGCGTCGGTACGGCGCTGTATTCTTCTGGCGCTGCGGCGATCAGTGCGGCGCTACTGTCATTTTTAAAAACGGGCGATCACCTGTTAATGGTTGATAGCGTGTATGAGCCAACGCGGGATCTGTGCACCCATATTCTCGGCGGTTTTGGTATCGAAACCACTTACTACGATCCGCTGATTGGCGCAGGCATTCGCGACCTCATTCGCCCCAATACTAAGGTACTGTTTTTAGAGTCTCCGGGCTCAATCACCATGGAAGTGCAAGATGTACCGACCTTGTGCCGCATCGCCCACGAACATGGGCTGATCACTATGCTGGACAATACTTGGGCCTCGCCCATCAATAGCAAACCCTTTGAAATGGGTGTAGATATCTCAATTCAAGCGGCGACCAAATATATCGTCGGCCACTCAGATGTGATGATAGGCACGGCCACGGCCAACGAGAAATACTGGCCACAATTACGTGAACACAGTTATTTGATGGGACAAACCACATCGCCAGACGATGTGTACCTTGCTGCCCGCGGCCTACGTACCTTAGGCGTGCGTATGGCGCAGCATGAAAAAAATGCCCTGCAAGTAGCCAACTGGTTGAAAACCCGGCCAGAAGTCGATCATCTGCGTCACCCCGCGTTCGAGACATGCCCCGGGCACGAATTCTTTAAACGCGACTTTAGTGCCTCCAACGGCTTGTTCTCCTTTATCTTAAAACAGGGCGATGCCGATGCCGTCACCGCACTGGTTGAAAATATGAGTCACTTTAAGATGGGCTTTTCTTGGGGCGGCTACGAGAGTTTAATCCTCGGCATTTTCGGCATTGAAAAAATCCGTTCGGCGACGCAATGGGATGCGAGCAAACCTTTGATCCGTTTACATATTGGTTTAGAAGATCCCGCTGATTTAATCGCCGATCTCAGTGCTGGGTTTGAACGCTTTAACGCAGTATTGGCGGCCAAAGCTAAGTAACGATATTTAATGTACTAAGTGCTAGCAGAATATAAAAAAGGGGCGGAATAAATATTCCGCCCCTTCTCTTATCGGTACTGATACAAATACGAATTTTTATTGCAATATCATTATGCTTATCGCAAATAAACCGCTAAACCATAAACTCTACAGCGATTAATTCGCTTTCGCTCCAATACTTAATGCAGGATCGACCCAAGCCGCAGAGCCATAAAGCGGCACTGTTGAGAGCGCATGTTTATGGCTACCATTGGTCTCTTTCGTCGAATAGGACAAATACAACAGAGTCTGATTTTGCGCATCATAAATTCGGCGCACTTTTAATGACTTAAATAAAATACTCAGGGATTCGGTGAAAATCACTTCGCCGTGTTTTCCCATGTCTATCTTCGCCAGATCGGCCGCAGTAATTGGCCCAGTTTGACGGCAACTGATCCCCATATCGGACGGATCAGCAAAATCTAAATTGGCTTCGATACGACTGATATGGCAAGTCACCCCAGGTATTTTAGGATCGTTTTTAGCATCAATAATCACATCTTTAGTGGTAAAAAGCCCTAAGCTCACCTTACCCACATCGTCACCACAACCCGCAAGCAATAAACCTACAGAGGCCGCAAACGCACACTTCAACAGAGTTTTCATTCATACATCCTTTTACATTAGTGCTGATATGCTAGCGCTTATATATTAATGCGTAGCGAATAGCTTTTGTGCCCAGCGGGTTAATCCGGCTGTCACAGAGCCAAAGTGATCGCCGACCACGACCGGAATATCGGGATAAATACCAGCGATTTTCGCATAAATCGCAGGGCTTCGTGCCGTACCACCCGTCACGTAAATCACATCGGGTTTACACTCTGCTTCAGCGGATAAATCCTCTGTTGCTGAGCGGTTTACCGCGACATTTGTTGCAGCCAAAGTTTTTGCAGCTTGCGCGAGCGCTTGGTGCATCAGGGCTTCCACTTTCGTCAGCGACGGCTCAATGGCATTTTCAAACAATTCACGACTCACACCCGCGTGCAGCGCCGCTTCGATAAAATCCAGATTAACATCAGTATTATCGGTATCTGACAGCGCAATTTTCGCACGCTCGGCTTGGCGAACCAGTTGATAGCTTAACTGCTGCTGTTGCACCTTTAACAATCGCTTCAGTAACTGTGGCTGCTCGGCTTCTTTAACCAATTCATCAATCAATTTACGGCTACTTAAGGTACTGAATTCTCGCTGGGCGCTAATATCATTCACTGCGACCGCATTCCAAAATGTTTTACTGGGCATAGGTTTGCCATTGATCATCAAGGAACCTAAACCAAAGTGCGGCATAAAGGTATTCATTGCAAGGGCGATATCGAGATCGTTACCGCCGATACGCTGACCACTATGGCCGAGGAAATCTTCACTGCGATCCGCTTTTTGTTTATGAGCGGGTCCCATTTTTACCACAGAGCAGTCCGTTGTACCGCCGCCTACGTCGACGACCAATACCGTTTTGTTGTCGGTCAAGGTCGCTTCATAATCCATCCCCGCCGCTAACGGCTCGAACAGAAAATCAACGTCGATGAAACCCGCGCGTTTTGCCGCTAAGGTCAAAATGGCTTCGGCCTGACGGTTACTCTCTTCTCCGCCTATGCCTTGAAAGTTCACCGGACGACCAATAATCGCATGGGTGATCATCGCAGTGCTACCCTGCTTCACAAGGTCTTTTTCAACTAACACAGATTCGGCGCGCACTTTAATATGCTGCATCATCAAGGTAACAATATCTTCAAACAGGGCCACTTGTTCGGGTCTAAGCCCTGTCGCGCCTAAAAAGGATTTTGGCGAACGGACATAGAATCCCTCCTCCGGCATCTCTAAATACGCGCTCACCGCCTGCTCGCCAACAAATACAGCCTGAACATCGGCATCGAGATCTAACTCATGGCGCACCATACTGGCACGACTCAATTGCGCGGCGCGCTTTTTGGCGTAATCGGCTTTTAATTCAGTGGGAAGGCCACGATAAACCGCCTCGGCGATCAGTTCCCTGTCCATCGCGTATAAGGTCGAAGGCAAATAAGCTGATTGCTCTGATAACGCCAATAACTGCACACCATCACCCAGCATGATCCCTACGGCGCAGTTAGCACTACCATAATCAAATCCAACAAACATACCTTTTACTCCCGCGATAAAAAAGCCGAGCAAGATAACATAGTTTGCGATAATGCCCAAGGAGTTAACACTGACGGATTTATTCTCAAGGAAGCCACGTTTGCACAGTTTCTCAAGACTTAAATCGCAGTAACGCGAACAGAGTTTAAGCTCAATCCAAGATGATCATCATAAGGTCATATTTCTGTCACACTCGTCATCAAGTTGACATATTTCCCTCGTATCTTTATCCCAGATAAATCCCAGACTGATTTTGGCGTGTACGCAATATTTATCATTGAAATTCCTTCACTTGTCGGCAGTAAATCTGATTGCACAACGGCGGATGAATGCTATTGTATATTGCGCCATGACGCTTGCTTAAAGGAGCTGTGCAGTGTCCCCGAATACCGATAAACTTTCGATTGATAAAGAACTCTCTTGGTTGTCTTTTAATGAGCGGGTATTGCAAGAAGCCTGCGATCACAATGTTCCCTTAGTGGAGCGAGTCCGCTTTTTAGGGATATTTTCCAATAACATGGATGAGTTTTTTAGGGTGCGTGTGGCTGCGGTCAGACGCTCCATTTTGCTGTCATCCCTGCAGGAAGGTCGCAGTAACAGCCGCCATTTAATGGCCAAGATCCAATCGAAAGTGATGGCATTGCAAGAAAGGTTCGATGGCATATACACGGATTTAATGCGCGAACTTGTGCGCCGTAATATTTTGTTAATCAATGAGAAACAATTAAGTGAGTTCCACAGCGACTGGCTGAAAAAGCATTTTAGAGACCATTTCAAACGCCATATCGCGCCGCTTATGGTCAATAATAATCGCGATCTGATCAAGCAAATCAACGACGACGCCACCTATTTGTGTGTGTGTTTGTTCACTAAAGCTCGCCGCCAATACGCCTTAGTCGAAGTGCCGACTAAAAATGTACCGCGATTTATCGAACTCCCAGCCGAAAAGAGTAAAGCGAAAAAATATCTGATTTTATTAGATAACATTATTCGCCACTGCGTGGATGAACTCTTTGGTCCCTTCTTCGAGTACGATGCTATCGAAGTGTATTCGATGAAGTTAACCCGCGATGCCGATTTTGATATCACTGACGAGCTTGAACAAACCCAGCTTGAGAAAATGACCAAGGGATTGAAAAAACGTCTTACCGCCGAGCCTGTACGCTTAGTGTACGACAAAGAAATGCCTGAACACATGTTGGTGATGCTCAAAGAAAACCTGAACATCAGCTCGACCGAATGTTTGATCCCAGGCGGGCGTTACCACAGCTTTAAAGACTTTATCGCCTTCCCCAACCCGAGCCGCGACTACCTCGAAAACGAAAAACTACCGGCGCTCAATAGTGCAGGTTTTGGCCGCAGTGCCAACAGTTTCGATGCGATTCGGATGGGCGATATCATGCTCAATTATCCGTACCATAAGTTTTCCCACTTTACCGAAATGGTGCGCCAAGCGGCCTACGATCCGGCGGTGCGCTTTATTCGAATTAATTTATATCGAGTGGCGAAAAAATCCCATGTGATGCAATCACTTATCGATGCAGTGAAAAACGGCAAACAAGTCACCGCCGTAATTGAACTCAGGGCCAGATTCGATGAGCAATCCAACATCGAATGGACCCGCATCTTGGCCGAAGCGGGCGTCAAAGTTCACCACGGTATCACCAGTTTAAAAGTGCATTCCAAGTTGTGCTTGATTGGCCGCGAAGAACAAGGGGAAATCAAACTCTATTGTCACGTTGGCTCAGGCAACTTTAACGAAGGCACGGCGCGGGTTTACACCGACTTGTCACTGTTCACCGCCAATCAAGAGATTGCCCGTGAAGTGGAGCAAGTATTTGACTTGATTGAACATCCGTATCGCCGCGATAATTTCCAGCATTTAATTGTGTCGCCCTACGATGCCAGACAAAAACTGAGCCATTTAATTGATAATGAAATCGTTAATGCCCAGAGCCATATGAAGGCGGCGATTACCTTAAAATTAAATAACTTACTCGATGAATCCTTGGTCCAAAAACTCTATGAGGCTTCAGCCGCTGGGGTCAAAATCAAGTTACTTATTCGCGGCATGTGTTCGCTTATCCCGCAAATTCCGGGGATCAGCGACAACATCGAAGTCTATAGTATCGTCGACCGATTCCTCGAACACTCACGAGTGATGCTGTTCCACGCGGGCGGTGAGAACAAACTCTTTATCTGCTCCGCCGACTGGATGAGCCGCAACATAGATAATCGCGTTGAAGTGAGTGTGCCGATTTATGATCTGCGCCTAAAACAGATGATAATGGATATTTTATCCTTACAGTTCAATGACAACACTAAAGCACGTGTCATCAACAAGGAACAAAGTAATCCTTATCGGAATCGCGGTAACAAACGAAAAGTGCGTTCTCAAATTGCCATTTATCAATATCTGATTAATTATGAGAAGCGCCAACTGCAAGAATTTAATGCCTTACGTATGTCCACCCATGAGGGTGACGCTGAGCGAGAAGTGAAAACTCAGCCTGACATAACACCTGAGTTACGGGCCAAAGCCAGCTAATCGCTGGCTTTATATCGCTTTGATTGCCTAAGGATAATCCGATTGGTAACCACATATTCGCACACACAGTCACACGCTACGCCCAGCAATGTACTCGCAAACTCTAAATCGCGCCACTTTGTCGCCATCGATATGGGGTCGAACAGTTTTCATCTGGTCATTGCCCGCGAGCAAGATGGCAGTTTACAGATTTTACATAAAGAAAAACAACAGGTTCAGCTCGCCACAGGGCTCAATGCGCAAAATATTCTCGACAATGACGCCATAGAACGTGGGCTCAATTGCCTACGGGATTTTAACCAACGATTTTCCAATCTCGACCAAGCGCAAGTACGATTAGTCGCCACCCACACTCTGAGAATCGCCAAAAACCGCGATCAGTTTATCGAGGCAGCGCTCGCCATCATGCCCTATCCGGTGGAGGTCATTTCGGGCCATGAAGAAGCGCGTTTGATTTATAACGGTATTGCACAAAGCCAAGTGCTAGGGAAAAGTAATTTAGTCATCGACATCGGTGGTGGTTCTACCGAAGTGGTGATCGGCCAGAAAAATACCCCAACTCAGTTATCTAGCCTGCGCTGCGGTTGTGTGAGTTTTAATGAGCGTTTCTTTATTGATGGGCTCATCACCCCTGCCTCATTTCGCGATGCCCAAAGTGCGGCCGATAAGCAGTTCGCGTCGCTCTCAAAGGAATATTTCGCGGGCGGCTGGGAACTCACCTTGGGTAGCTCAGGCACAGTAAAAGCCATCTGCGAAGCAATTCAAGAAGAGCACGGCGATGAAACCATCACGCTATCACGACTCAAACAGCTCAAAATCAAGTTGATCAAATGTGGCCATATTAGCCAAATCCAATTTGCCAACGTCGATGATAAACGCATTCCTTTAGTGCCCGCCGGACTTGCCATTTTGATCAGCTTTTTTAGGCGCTTACCGATTCAAAAACTTGAGTTTAGCCCAGGTGCACTGCGTGAAGGCGTACTCTATGAACTGGCCAAGATTGGTCAATATCAGGATATTCGCCACCGCACCGTCGACAGTATTGCCCAGCTTTATCATATCGATATGGCCCACGCGGCTAAGGTACGCGACACTGCCATGGCCTTGTTTGAACAAGTCGCCGACGAATGGCAATTAAGGCCCCATGCGCGCTTGCTCGCCTATAGCGCGACTTTACATGAGATCGGATTACACATTAATTCAAAATCCCTGCACAAACACGGCGGTTACATTATCAGTAACAGTGACTTACCTGGGTTTAGCGAAGCATTACAGCTGGATTTAGCGCGGCTTATCACCAATCACAGAAAAAAGCCTAACGAATTAATGCTGACTGAGCTCGATCCCAACCATAAGCTCACACTCAATCGCCTACTCTGCCTGCTTAGGCTTGCTGTCTTGCTCAATCTTGGCCGTATCGCTAAGACGCTGACCTTAGATCATATTAAAGTGATCCCCGATGGACTCATGCTAGTACTACCAAGCCATAAGCGGAAAATCAGCTTGTTTATGAAAGATTTACAGCGAGAACAAAAACAAATGCTCACCCTTGGAATGAACCTACGTTTAGTGTCTAGTCTGACTTAGCGGTTACGGCGTTAGCTCAGCCTAACGTGGCCGAGCCGAGTGTGGGTTAGCTCTGTGTGAATGCGTTTAGCGAGGATTCGGCACTGTTCGGCGCTAAAATATTGCCCTTAATCGAGGGCCATTATCTCGCCTAAAACAAGGTTAAGTTAGCTGTCAATCTGGCTAGGTAACCGGATTTCAACAGCATAGCGGTAGACTTAATCCATGCGCCACAACAGATTAAAGTTTAAAGGATTTTTAACCCTTCACTAAAGCACAAATTCCTGCTCGCGCGTTTGCCGCTGAGTGGGAATTTCTGCTATCATCCACGGCTGACTAATCATAATTCCACGAATTTAAAGATAATCAGAGTCAAACCCTTTTTATCTCGCGATATCAGCCCCATCGCCTGCAGGTACAAGTATGATTAACCACTTTAGTGTGCTTGGTATAAAACCCAGTGCCAAAGAAGACGACATTAAAAAAGCCTATCGACGGCTGTCAAACAAATATCATCCCGACAAGTTGTTAGGCGCCTCGGAAGAGGAAAAGCAGCAAGCCGCCGTACAACTTGAACGCGTTAAAAATGCTTATGATGTGTTGTCCGATCCTAAGCGACGTAATGCGTTTATCAAAGATTTCAATAACGTCATAGTGACCGATCCCGCTAGCGCCATGCGCGAGCTGTGGGATCAATTTTATCCTTGAGCGTTTTCTAGAGTAGTGTCAAATGGTCAAAAAACTGAATATCTCACGCATTAATGAGCTAAAAAATAATGCCTACGACAATATCGAGTCCTACGACGATCCCGATACACCTAAAGCGCTAGAGCAATTTACTAGCCAAATCAAAAAGGTGTTAGAAGCCGATCCTAAGATGCTCGATACTGTGCCTGAGTACCTGCCTGTCGCGCTTTACGGTCGAATTAAGTTTCCCGCCGAAGCCAAACTCAAGTGGGCACATTGGATAAACACGGCAACTCAACCCGAGTGGGATGAGTTTAAAGTCACGATTGGCTTTAACAATGCTGATTTACCTTTAGTGTTAGCCGTGCGTGGTTACTCGGAAACCTTACTGATTGAAAGCTGCGCCGTGCTGTATTTACTTGAAACTCAAGGTAAAGCAACGCCAGCAGCAAAACATCACGACGATGAAGATGATGACAACGATTATGTTGGCACCTCAGATAACGACGATGATGATGAAGGCGAAGAGGAAGATGGCTACTACGATCACTACGATGATGAGGACCGCTAATGAACACTAGTCTCATTGAGATTACCGTCGCCGAAATTAAAGAGTTGGCGGACGTAGAGCCAAAACAAGCGAGCAAACGCTTTGAAATCATTGCAAATACCATGAGCGACGAGCAATTAGTCGAAGTTATCGAGCACATGGATATCGTCACGCTGACCCAAATCAACAGTCACCATGATATCTCTTGTCCTTCGATCATGTCTGAACTCATGACCCCAGAACAAATTCGCGACATCGTCTGTCAGCAACCTTTGTACTGGGAAGAAAAAATCAAAAACAATGCCGAAGAACTTATTCAGCATACCTTTGATTTTTTGACCTATTTAATTCGCATCCAAGATAGCGAAGAAAAGCAAACTGCGATTCTAGAATGTATCGCCGAAGATCCAGCGGGCCTGTTCTACCTGTCGATCCCTTTCATCGAAATGATGTTAGGCGAGAAACATGAAGATGATGACGGCTACACAGATCTCTATGATGACGAAGAAGACACTGAAACCATCGGCTACGACAGCCGCGTCGCCAGTGAAGATGCACACAGCCTCAGCATAGACGACCCACGCAGCCTAATGGCCTTGATCCACGAGCTCGCGCCCGATGTTGAAAAAGCCATTAAGAGCCTGCTGCGAAACGAAAGCTCAGGTTGGGAAATGATCATCAGCAAGTTTGTCAACGAGCTGGTTATTCAAGCCAAAGAGAAAAACCAAGTGACGGATGAATACGCTGAAGTCGATGATATGTTTAGCTTTTTGGATTAAGGAATTATTTGATGCAACTGGTACTGCGTGATGTAGATCAAGGACCCTACCTGAGCAAGGTATTGATCCAAGGCCAAGCAGACGAAACGCTGAGCGGTGAACAGCTGTCACAAATCAAATCCAAAGCCATTTTGATGAGCCTCAAACTGGCCGATAAATTTTACAACAAGTACAAAATGCACCTGCTCGAACAAGCAGCGCACGATGTCATTGGTGTGGTGAGTCTTGGTTTGATGGAATTGTCAAACCAAAACCCGCAGCAGGCGATACGCCTGTTGATCACCGCCGATGGCGTAGTCAAATGCTTTCAAAAAGGCTGGAGCATGCTCAGCACTGTCAGCAAGCATAAACTCGTCAACGGCAAGTCACTGTACGGTGATGTCGACAAGTTCTTGCTCGAACAAGTGTCCAGTCCGCCCGATGCGGAAGAATGGTTAGGCTATGAAGCCTATCAAGATGCCCTGCTTGAACACCAACGCCAACAGTCGATTGCGGCCCTATTGGCACAGTTTTACGCGCAATCGAGCTATGATCCGCTAGATTTTCTCAATCTAGAGAGTGTATTAGCCGAAGCGGTACTGTATCGATTGTTGTTTGATGGCGCCAAAGTCAGACAGGATTTGAAAAAGCGTATCGGCAAAATCACCTTAAAAGAGGAATGGTTTACCCGTGAGCATATCGAATTGGAAACCCAGAAAGCATTAGCAGAATTGCCCGCAGAACTCGCTGAAACCATCAGTAAAGATCTCGGCAAAAACTTTGCCCCCGCCCTACTGCGTACCCTGCACTTTGCGAAAAGCTACCGCGAACTATTACTCAGCGACGCTTCACCCGAACGCTTAGAAAGATTCGAACACAAGGAAGGTCTCATCGGCCTCCTTGGTTGGCCACTCTACATAGTACTTTGATCGGTACTTTGATTGGGACTTTAATCAGTACTGTGTTCAGTACGTTAACGAGTGCTTGAGTCGCTTAAAAATGAGTGCTTTATTGAAAAATAAAGCACTTTTTAATGTCTTTTGTCTCTATGCTCAATCCCAACAATCAGTATTGACGTCTCAGTTTTGAGTGGTTTTAGCTTGAAAATAAGTAACTTACAGAGATAAAGTTCTTCAGTTAGATAAATTCTGGAGATTCATCCCTCCTCAGATAACCCCAAATCCGAAACATACCATTTTCTAGCGAATAAGGAATTGAATATTGGGCTAATTGCGCGCTTACAACATCAGAAAAGTCCGTCACTCGATCCGCCACTAATCGGCCTAGCCATTCTCTTTTGAATGGATCAACTTCTAACCACTCAATGGTTTCTGCTATTTCAAGTAACTCGTGCCACCACACAGCAGTAAAACCTGCATTAGGGTTTTCATCATAAATCAATTTGTATCGCACATAGGGAATAAAGTCTTCAGATCCATTTAATGCCTTTTCAAGCTCGCACCACTTTGTTTTATTCATTACAGACGAAAGCTGATGCTCGTTTACATACTTCAAAACTTCAGAATTCATTTTTTAGTGTCTCAAGCGACTAAGTGAAAAACTAAATGATATAGCTTTAATAGATATATATTGCCAATAAAAACTAATTAAAATGACAGATAAAATGATGGGCAATAAATTAGGCCATCCATTTTAAATCGTGGAGCGCTTATTGGTTTGACCTACTCATATAAGCTTGCCATCGTATTTGCTCGTCGACAGGGTGAATAGAAACCTAGGGATTCTAAGTTTATGAATGAGAGCCATGGAGGGCGAACGGTCGTATCGCAAATCACCACGGCTCACCTTTCGAGCATTCGCGTAACCTGTAGGTTTAAAAGGCATACGCAACATACTTTTGGACAAAACCTTGTTAGATAATTCACTCTGCTTAGTCAGATTCGGATTAGCTATTCTATTAGTAACGTCTCTGTTGACTGTAAATTAATCAACTCTCGATATTACTAGTCGGAATAGGCATAGCAGGGACATGAGATTTGATTAATCTCAAGGGAAAAAGCGCCCCAGAATAGCTGCAAACGAGGCGTTGGGGATATCGTGAATCAGTCTGATTTAGAGTGATTCACGGGCACGATTTTTAGTAAAACAACCATGAGGAAATTTATGGCTAATGCTCGACTCACCGAGCAGGTTTAGTTGGTTGCTCTTTAGACGTGTTTTTTGCACTAAAGCTGACAACTACTATGCTTTTGAATTTATCAATCAACAAATATAGATTCTTCTGAATCATCAGCATCAGGTAACATTTGAGCAAGGACTTTATCTACCCTTTTACCGTCCATATCCATAATTTCGAGTCGCCAGCCTGCAACTTCAACAATATCTGTGGTTTGAGGTATTTTCCCTAATTCATACATTAAAAATCCATTTAGCGTTTGATAACGCCCATCCTCTTCATTTGGCAATTGCTTTATACCTAAAGCGTCTTTTAGGTCAAAAATAGGGATTAGACCATCTAGTAATAATGAGCCATCTTCCCTTTTTATCACCATCTGATCATTCACATCTTCCTGTAAAAACTCACCAGTCAGTGCATCCATCATATCTTGAAGCGTTACCAGCCCTTTCAAATCACCATATTCATCAACAACAAACACCATCTGCGAGCCTGTAGTACGAAAATGCTCAAGTAGCTCCATTCCAGATAAGCTGTTGGGTACAAAGTTACAATTCTTAACGAGATCCACCAGTTCTAAACGTTCACCCGCGATAGACTGTGAAAGGAGTTGTTTAGCTGAAATAATACCCACCATATCATCAACATTGTTACGACAAACAGGAAATCGTGAGTGCGGAGACTGCATAACAGTTCGCAGATTTGCATCAAGAGGCAGGTTTAAGTCGAGAAATACAATATCAGACCGTGGCACCATCAATGAAGAAATAGTACGTTCATCTAATCGAAAAACATTTTTAACCATAGCATGTTCATTGTGCTCAATCACACCAGCGGATGAACCTTCCTGCAACATTGCCTGAATATCTTCCTGAGTCACATTGTCGTCAAGTCTATGCGAAAATCCCATTAGACGCATAAGAGCATGAGTTGAACCAGATAACATCCATACAAATGGTTTGGTTGCTATTGCTAGAAATACCATTGGTTTAGCCATTAGACAGGCAATACTTTCCGCACTGACTTGACCAATTCGCTTGGGAACTAACTCACCAATGACAATTGACACATAAGTGACAATGATAACCACTAGAACGGTTGAAAAGATGTTGGTTAAATCTGGACTTAGACCAAAAGTCTGAAGCCAAAGTGACAAAGGTTCGGCGAGGATGGATTCACCAAATATTCCGTTTAAGATCCCTATTGATGTTATGCCTATTTGCACAGTTGACAAGAATTGCGTTGGATCTTCTGCCAGTTTGAGCGCAGCTTTAGCAGTGCTGCTACCGCCATGAGCAAGGGCTGTTAGCCGTGACTTGCGAGCAGTCACAATGGCGATTTCCGACATAGCAAATAAGCCATTTAACACAATCAAACCAATAAGAATAAAAATTTCCATAGTCGTGGCTCTGGGTTCCGCTTTAAGTTGAACAAGAAAAAATGAATAGACAATTGATACTGAAACTCAATGAGCTCAGCTAAATATCGAAAGATAGCTTAGATACAACTCATGACATAATCTTCTTAAAAAACAAAAGAATATAACGAAATGACCGTTCCCAGAACGGGCTTGGGGTATGATTTGAAATTCTCAGAACAAACCATCTACTACCTGCTATCAACTTTTTGATTAGCCGTGTATTTGATTGTGTAGAAAGTTGTCTTAACTCATTGAAATAAAGGGAAAGACAATGTTTATTGATAATGGCTGCAACAACTGAAGTTACAGCGTATCGTCGGTGAGGGTCCATAATCCTACATAAAAAAGTGATTGTAATTCGCATATTAAACGAAAAGAGAGAGTTGTAAAGTATTAGTAATTAACATAATTAGTACGGATACTTAAGCTCTAATATTAAAAAATTATAGCTTAAGTGTATGAGTAGCGAAGACTACTTAGGTCATCAGTTGGACGGAGCACTTACGTTTTTACCTTACTTAAGCACACTAAGGTTAACAAAAATTTAAGAAAAACACCTAAATTTTAATGAAGCTCTAGTTGATTAGAATAAAACCAAAAGGCATAGTGCGCACATAGATTTTAACCGTTATCACATTAAAGTGAATTTTTGCAAAGTGTCCTTATCCTATCTCCAATAACAGTGGCACTGAGTGAAAGCAAAATCTGGCCACCCATTTTAGATCAACAACATAATGCACTTTTGGTTTGTCTACAACTTGTACGAGCTAAAATTGCTTAAATAAGAGTCATCAAAAATTGAAGGACTAAAGCTGAGGCATAAAAATGAGCTTACTCATTAAAAAATAGTGGATTTAAGACATGCTAACCCACCCAATAAAACACATGGGCAGAGATTGGTTTAGTTAAGCAGGATCACAGTTAGTTGCTGTGAAAGTGCTGACAGCTTGCGGCAAAGTGCCGTCGTCGCTTTTCTAGATGTTCACAGTAATCAGTGAGTGCTTGCAGCGTACCCACCGGACCATGAAATAGCTTGCCAAACTCAGTAGTGAGCTTGAGCCAATTGTCATGTGGGATATTTAATCTTGCCAGTAACTTAGCGCTATTTACACTGATTGCCCCACGTTTGTCGCTTCGAATAATTCGGCCTGTATCATCGACCAATTCAAGGTAATCCGATAATAAAAACGCAATGCCATTGGGCTGGTTGTCGCGCTCATTACCGATAAAAGGCAGCAGATTTTTAGGCTGCTCACCTTTTAATGCGGCACGAATACGCAACTGGATACTGGTATGGTCGGATTGTTCTGGTGTATCAGCCAGTTGCGCTCTAATAGGATTCAAATCAACATAGGCCATACAAGTTAAAACTGCGGCTTCATCGAGTAGGGCTTGCGATTTAAAGCGACCTTCCCAGAAACGACCTGTACAGTTATCTTCTTGATTCGCTTGTCTTGCGATGGGTTCGTTGAGGCAGCGCATAAACCAACTGATATCACATAAACGGCTGCGATAAATGGCAATTGAATGCTTTAATCTGTGAACCTCATGCGCTTCAACTAACTCACCTTTGGCGAATTTTTGCGTTAATTCATCGCCTTTAAACAGCTTATGCCACTGCTCAAGTACTTCGTGGTCAGTCCAACGATTGGCGCTGTCGATATCGACCCGCAGCACCACATGCAGATGATTGGACATCACAGCAAAAGCCGCCACATCAATAGCAAAAACCGCTTCGAGTTCAAACAGTAGCGATTCTACCCAAGCGCGGCGATGGTCATAATTTTTTCCCGAATAGGCATCGTCACCACACAAAAACGCACGCCGCACAACGCGACTACAGCAATGGTAATAGGGTGTGTCTTCAACACTTATCTGAGTTCTGCGAGGGCGAGGCATACAAACCTCCTTGTTCAATGCTTAACCAAAGCATAGTCGGAGGTTAACAACTGCGCTATTTAGGCTGGGTGTCCACTTTTACTTTTAGGATCTTTCCCTATTTAGACTGGGTGTCCACTTTTAGGAATAACTTGTTTCGGGGCAATAGCTTTTTAGCTAAACAAACAGCGAAAGAGTTAGTTAAAATTGGCATTGTTGCACCTGTAACCTTCTAAAACAGGGATATTTTATTAGAGCCCTCAGGGAGGCTTCTTGTTAAATAAAGAGGTGACGAGTCACTGGGGAAACAATGACAATTGATGCGTCACAACTGACAACAACTTTATTTTGCTTTTAGACAAAAAGAAAAGCCCGCGGCTGCGGGCTTGGCGTCACTTAAAAATCAACGGAATACAAAGACTGACTTAACGATACGTCAGCGTCGTGGTATCCGTTAACTTGTCGTTATCTTTAACGGTCAGTTCAACAGTGTGTTGTCCACGGCGGGCAAGGCGGAGTGCCACTTGACCGTTAGCGCGGGTGCCATTGTCGAACGTCCACTTATGTTGCTTGATCACGCCATCGGTATCATAGCTAGTCGAGATAAACATATCGACGAACAGTAAATTGATACGCTGAATTTGCGCAACGGGTGGTTGTTTCACGTTATCAGCAACCACTGTCACCATTTGCGACGTGCTATGGGTTAGGCCGTCGTTATCAGTCACAGTTAGCGTGACCAGATACTCACCGCTTTGGCTGTAACTGTGAGTCACTACCTCACCCATTGCGACGGTATTATCACCAAAGCTCCACTCAGCTGACACGATTTGTCCGTCGCTGTCGGTTGAAGTGGATGTCAGTTGTACCGCAGCGCCATTCACCACTTGAGTGAAACTGGCCACTGGCGCGGCTTTTTCCGCTTCGAGCAAGAGTGAAATCACCACAGGATCGTGATCCGATGAGCGATAAGCATCACTTGCGAATAAGTCTTGGATTTGAGCAGGCGTCTTAAACTCTTCGTTGTAATCCAATACACGTGGTTCGTCGGTATTGATATGCCACTGCGTCACATCCACCACTTTATCCACCAGGGCAGCGTTTGCTAAAGCATGGTCCAACTGACCCGATTCAGCCGAGAACACATAGGAATAAGGATTTGGCTTTTCAAGTTTGGCAAACAGCTCACTAAAGCCTGCATTACCTAACGCCGTTAATGGATCTTCCTTCGCATAGGCGTTCAAATCACCAATCAGCAATACGCCTTGATCTGGATATTGCTCGCTAATCCATTGACCTGCAGCCGTCGCCGCACGGGTACGAGTGATATTACAGTTGCCTTGACCGTCGTTAAGATCAGGTTCGCCCGCACATTCACTGCCCTTAGATTTAAGGTGATTAACCGCAACAACCACGCCTTCTTCACTGCCGTTCACGCTAAAGGCTTGCGTCAGCATTGGACGGTTTTTGCTATCGTCAAACAGGGGCTGTTGATCGCTATCTAATGGCGAATTGGCACTGGATAAAATACGCGCAGCGCCCTGCGGCGTGACTTTATCGCTGCGATAAATCAAGCCGACTGTGATGGCATCGGTGCCAATCGCATTCATGCCTGTTGGCGCGATATAAACGTAGCGCGCTTCACCCACAGCGGCATTCAAACCTGCGACTAAATCGGCAATGGCTGAATTAGCGCCGAAACCATCGTTTTCAATTTCCATCAAACCAAATACGTCGGCACTAATGCCCACCATGGCACTGACAATCTTCGCCTTTTGACGCTCAAACTCGCTTAAGGTATTGGCACCACGCGCGGTTGGGAAACCTGCACCTTGGCCATCACCATTGAAGTAGTTAAGCACGTTAAAGCTAGCGACTTTTAGATTACCCCCCTCAACCAATGTGGGCGCAACTGGGCGTGGGTTTTCAGCCACAAAGTTCACTGTTCCGATTGGCATAATACGATACAGATTAAAGCCATAGTGCATTACACCTGTGAGCGATGTGGCTTTATCGCCTACACGCACAGTGTTTGATGCGCTCAAACCAGGAGCGGGGAATTGCACAGGATCAGGATTCTGCGCCGTTAAACCGTCATCCAATAAAATACTGTCACGTTGGTTGGCTGCGCTCACCGCCAGCGCATCCGCGCCCGGCGCAGCCACCTGCGTACCAATAAAGTGGCGCTGACTGCCTAATGAAATCTCGCCATAACGGCCTAGGTTATAGACTTCATTCACCACTAAATCTTGGCTGAAACGAACCCGCATGCCCTCAAAGGGCTCAAAATCATCACTGCTGTTAACAGGTAAGGTCACTAGCGCGGCCGTTGGTAACGTTTGTCCTGTGGCACACAACTTGTGATCAGATAAAGTCGTTAGTTCAGTTAAGCCTTGATATTCAGTGACTTTGGCTTTTAAACGAATACGATCGCCTGCCACATAAGCTGTGGGCGCAGTGCCGGTATATACAAACACACCTTCCGAGGTTTGGGGATCGCTATCGGCTTCATTATCGGCCATTTGTACAAAAATGCCCTTAAGACCAGTTTCTTGATTACTGACGACAACCGCCTCAACCACTAAAGTTTGACCATTAAGAGGGCTGGCAGCGCCCGCGCCTTGGAGCGCATGAATTGCTGTGGCTTCTTCGCCGCACACTAAAGAGCTTGGTGGAGGGTCGACTGGATCGGTTGGCGTACCCGCACTGAACTTACCAAGATCAGAAACATCGTCCTTAGCAAAACCTAGCCAAGTGCTAAAGCTTACTGCATCAGTACTGATAGGATCGGCAATCAGCAGATCAGGATTACGGCGCAGGGTATTATCTTGAGTGGAGAGATCACCACTGCCCCACTCGGCACCGGGATCAACACCGACTTGGCCTAAACTATCAATGACTTGATTTTGATAGGTCAGTTCAATCGCATCGTCGCCGTTAAAGAAGCTGGCGCTACTCTGTTGATTTGTGACCGCAAGGATATCGGCAGAAGAGTCATTATCGGCAACCACATAAGTCGCCCCCGCCGCTAATGAGCCAGTGAGCGCAATGGTCGTGCCGACATTTGTGCTGCCATTAAAATAGAAGCGCAATTGGTATTGGCTTAAATCAATAGCGCCCGCGGTTGGGTTATACAGTTCGATAGCTTTATTATTGCTGCTGCCTTCGACGTATTCAGAAATGATCACATTATCCGCGCCATGGGCAAGCCCACAAACGCTGCTGATGGCTAACGCCAGCACAGTTTTAGTGTTAAACATTGAGACCCCTAAATGTATTGTTTTAATATTTGGTATTTAATTGATGCGCTTAGATGCTTCAAGGTGATATCACCTCGAAGACTGACAATACTATAGGCGGTCAAGGTTACAAATTGGTTGCATCAAAGTTGCAACTTAAGGTGGATATTATTCGTGCGATTTAGCGATCAGAACTAGGAAGAAAGCAGTACGGGAGATGCTGGCCGCACTACACAGTGCGGCCAGAGATAAATCTAGGTTAATCAAGTAAGCAGAACAAATGGATGGCAATCCTGACATAGGGTTATAAGGGCTGAAGCTTTTCATCGAGTAAACTGACGAGCAGTAACTCACCTTGCAAATTCACTCTAAACTCACCGTATTTAGCTGCACTAAAATGATCGGCTTGTCCTTCTTCAAAGAAAAAGCTGTTCGATGCGAGCTTAATTTGATTACCACGGACACGAAACTGCACTCGTAGTTGATCTTTACCGAGTGCTTGGTCGGTATAAAAGTCCACAAAACGCGCCACTTTTTGCCCATCGACAGCCAGCAATAACTGCCCCTGCATTTGTTGCGGCGCTAAGGCGCTACGCACATCGCGCGCAATGGCATATTCAAGCGCCATGTAATCACCCTGCATTAATGAGCGCGGATCGACCGGTGCTAATGCAAAACGCACCACTTGACCGTGATTAAGCAGTTGTTCGAATTTGAAAATTCGCCAATTCACGCCAGCGAGAATCGCCACTGTTATGAACAGTACGAGCCCAAGCGCCCATTTATGTGAAGCCGACAGTTTGCCCATCACATTGCCCATTACACAGTCTCCTTGGCATTTTCATTGGCAGGAAATAACCGCCACATCACTAACCTTGTCACCAACAGCAAGGCGCCTAAGCCCATCAAATAACCAGATTTAAGTAACAGAGTCGTTTCTAGGGAATAATAATACCCGCTGACAAATAACAGCGCCGACACCATTCCCATACCTTTCAACCAAGACTCGTTGCAATAATGGCCAAGCAAGATCAATAGAATAGCTGTTGATAAACCCTGCATAGGTAAGGATAAACCGCTAACGATGACTAAACCGATAACACACCCTAGCGCCGCTGGTGAGCTTAGTGATTGATGGCGCTCGCGCAAGATTGTCACCAATAAAAATCCGCAAATAGCGAAAATAATCAACAGATGAGTCAGTGTCAGCCACAGGCTTTGCTGCCAAGGGCTAAATAAGGCTTCAAAAATACTGTCCATACTAAAAGCGTGCATCAACTGCAACGAAAGCAACGCGAGTGCGAAACCATAGATGAGCATCCGAGCCCTGCGATAATGACGCCCGAACTGATTGATATTTAATAACACTAGACTAATGACTACGGCAAAAAGGCTTGGGCTAAAATTGAGCAGTTCAAATTTTGCCATCAGGCCAATCACGCACCAACTTAAGCAAAAAGCGAATACAAACTGGGCTAGCCCGTGGGCAATCAAGCCCCACAGTACCAATGTAATACCCGCCATACAGAGATACCATGTGAGGCTAAAATCATTGTTAATTAAATCAAATAATCCCCATGCCACACTGATCAAACCACTCAAACAGGCGGCAAAAGCAAATTGTTCAATAAAAATCTGTTGCCGCGGTAAAAAATACAGCCCAATCCCCAAGGCTAAATAGGTTAAGCCGATAAATAAAATGACATCTTCTTCAACATGCTCAAAAATGGCACCAAACACTGCCATCATGAAGCTCAATAAAAACAACGCCGCTATCCAAGCAGCAAACGCCTGCATAGTGGCAATATACCAAGGGATATCATGGTCTTCTGGCATTTGAGCTGCACTAACATTGCCTTCGGCATACAAAGCTTGCCAGAGTTTGATTAGACTTAACTCACTCGAAGCGTCGATTGACGTAACACTATCAGTGCAGGGTCGAGTGATCATTTCGCTATCCTGTAAACCATTATTGTTGCTCATGAACATCTCCCACGCCCACGCTCCCTTGGGTGGCGATTCCTACAAACTGTGGTTTAAGTTTCCGGCTTAGCTCCCTCAACCAAATACTCAAACCTGTGCTTGCCAAAATGATATAAAGCCCAATAAACAAAAATCCACCTATGGGGTCATTATCCTCAAACATCAGCTTTATCAGTAACGCGGCGCCTACGGCAATCAAGCTAAAACCGCCCAAGGCCAAGGGATATATGCGTGGTAATCTATAACGAAAAATAACGAATCCGAATATAAGATGGGCAAAATAACCACAGAAAATCCCAGTGCTGAAGCTGTCACGTTCAAGGAAATCGTCGAAAATAAGCCAAGTGATTAACCAAGTAAAACAGCCCATAGCAAACAATGAACAAACATATTCAAGGATTGGCGCATGCCAGCGCCCCGCGACTTTGTTGTCTAAAAGTACGAAAGCATAATAGATAATTAAATTCAAACAGATAAAGATCAGCAATTGTCCTTGAGCGCCCCAAAATAATCCCCAGAAATGGGAAAAGGAATCCAGAAATATCCCTATGCTGAGGTTTAGCAATCCCACCAGCAACAGCCACAAACCATCAAATCCCGCCACCCAAGCAAAGGGTAAGATAACGAATGCCCATAGCGCAAATAACTGCCAAGGATCGGCGCCCGTTTGATAGGTTTGCCCAACTAACGCTAATAAGCCACCAACTAACACACTTGCGGCCAGTAGCACGCCATTGGCGGTCGTCGCACCAAAAGTGCTGTCTTTACGATAAGAACTAACAGGGGAATAAATATTGGCACGATAATAGAGCCAAGCAAATGCGCTGATAGCGAGTATTATCGCCACTTCAATCAGTCCAAATTTGGCAAATCGCCCCAAAGATTGCCAATTATAGGCAAAGAAAAAAATCACCCCACAGGCAAAACTTAACGCACCGAACCAGAGTAATAAATGAGCAATTAAGCGACGCCAACTCGACCCATCCGGCAAGACAGTCACCTGTCGATAAAGCTTATTCGCCTGCTCTTGCGTGATATGTCCCTGTTCAACCCAACCACACACTTGAGATTTTATCTTGCTCAATGTGAAATCTCCCTCATCCTGTTTGCGCTAGCTTACTATGACAGATTTAAAATTCGCACTTTATCGACAGCATTGAACAAATTAAATTGTGTATACTTGTAAAAAATCATTCATGCTAAAAATAACAAGGGGTGACTATGATATTGAGCCAGTTGTGTCGTCTACTCTTTTGTTTAGCCTTAAGCATTAGCGCATTTACCACGGCTATCGCCCAAGATAAAGTTCAGTCGCCAGCGATTCCCGAGTCAATTCCGACAATTCATGTCGGTGGTTATCAATTTGCTCCCTATGTCCATCAACAACAAGACAGCCGTTACACAGGTCTCACACTCGATATCATTAATGCATTAAATCAAGTACAACAAGAAGTGGTCTTTAAATTTGCCGTCACCAGTATTGAGCACAGATATAAAGCCTATTCCTTAGGTCGATTCGACATGATGCTCTTTGAGAATCCCGCTTGGGGATGGCAAAAAATAGCGACTCAGTTTATTCCGCTACATATGATAGATGGTGAAGTCTTTATTGCACTTAAAACTAAAGCTCATAACCAAAGCTATTTCAAAAACTTAACCAACAAGTCAATTGCGTTCATCAAAGGATATCACTACCAGTTTGCCCACTTTGAAACCGATGCGAATACGCTGGCAAAGCAATTTCGTCCCTTGTTCGTCAGTCACAATAACGCCTCTATCGAAAGTATTCTACGTGAACGCGCCGACCTAGCGCCCGTGACTAACTCTTACTTACAGTATTATTTAAAGGTTCATCCAGAAGAGAGAAAATTACTTTTAATATCAGATGAATGGGACCAAAAATACGCCAATGGCATTTTACTCAACCCCAGTTCACAGCTCGATAGCAAAAGGCTCTCACACTGGATTGAACTGCTCATCAATAATGGTAAACTCGCTGAACTCGCCGCCCAATACGGTATTCAATTAACCCCATAATTCACTGTTTGTTTTTCAAACTCTTACGCTTCAATCGCGATGATTTATCAAGTTCTCATGAGCAATTTACGCGGCAGACAAGAGTGGCCCTAACATAGCCAAAATACCAATGAGTAAGAAAATCAGCGCTTGCACTATGATCATCTGACCACTATTTGGTGGACTCAGAGTGGCAATGTAAAACTGCCAAATCGCAAAGATCCCATAGTTCATCCCGAGGAATAACAACAGGCTAAAGGCATACATCCCAGGGATTACCTTTAGTGCACAGGCTAAAAGTGCAGCCGTTGAAACCACAAAAAATACCGATTGGCAGTGAAATAAGCACAGTAGCATTTGCTTGCTTTGCTGTGACACATTCGCCTTCAAGAGTGGTGCTAATAAAACCCGCTTACCATAGATTAAATGGTACCCACAGACTCCAGCACTCAAAACAGTCGCTGCCATTATTGTTAATACCATAGTGCTCCTATTTAGTACTCATATTTGATTATCTTTGAATATCGTAACGGAACTAAGAATTTAAAACTGAGGAGAATTTAAACCGAAGGCTTAAATACTTGGCCATGTAACTAGGACCCTAAAAACTGCGGTTGAGTTTCAGCCGAGCTAAAATAAGCAACTTGGTTCTCAGCCCCTAAACCAAACGGGGCTAAAATCTATGGGGAAACCGACTCAATATGAATGACCCCATCAGCTCCTTAGTGCTTGTACTTTAACGCAAAAAAGGAGCCATCAGGCTCCTTCTCTTCACAATCCGTAAACGATTACCCTGACTAAAACCTACGATTACATCGTCGCCATAGTCCAATAATTTAAGCGCTTTTGTGGATCGGCTAACAGGTTTTTACATTCTTCTTTATATTTACCCATTAACGCACCTAAGTTGCTTGCCCCCCCTAAGCTTTCGATTTGACGGGCTTTAGCATCGGCAACCGCTTGAGTGACCTCTGCTTCAGAGCTGTATTTCTTAGCTAAATTCTCAGACTCAATTTTAGAACTTTTTAAACGCTCACCCACGGCCTGCATTTGTGGTGCATTCATCGCGCCAATGGCTTCTGAGCTAATTTGATAGTAAGCGGCACATTCAATGGCTTCTTTACTAAACGCTTTTTCTGCTTCATCAGCCCAAACTGCAGTACTGGCACTTAAGACTAAACCACCTAATACTAACGTTTTTACCTGAGTTAACATGTTACTTTTCCTTTTAATCGCCATAAATAAACCTACTCAAGCCCTCGGTGGAGCTCAAGTTCGTAGATATAAAAATCTTGGTTACACACAAACCCTAAACCTTCATACAAGCCCTGCGCGCGCTGGTTTTTTTGCTGTGTTTCTAACATCAAATAACTCATATTATGCGCTTTGGCATAACTGGCGGCCTGTAGCACTAATGCCCGCCCAATACCGACACATCGGGCATGTTGAGTCACATACACATCATTGAGGATCAACATAGGGGCCAAACGTAACGATGAAAAACTGGGATACATTTGAACAAAACCTAATCCAAGCCCTTGATTATCCTTAGCTATAAATATCACCGATGAGCCATCTGACACTCTTGAATAAATAAACTGCTCCGCAGCCGCGAGATCATCCCTACGCCCATAAAACTGTCGGTACTCATTGAATAACACTGCAACCTCATGGACATGAGTCACATCTACTCGAGTTATGATGCTTGCCATGGGCTTTTCCTATTTATCATTAGAGTGTTGGCGGTCGTTGTCGCAATCGAAATTGCAGACTGTTTTTCACCGTTGGCCACTCGGTATCAATAATGGAATACACCACGGTATCGCGGATAGTGCCGTCCTTAAGAATCTTATGATTTCGCAATACACCATCTTGCTTAGCGCCCAGTCTTGCAATGGCTTGTCTCGAAGCTTGGTTATGCCAGTGGGTACGAAACTCAACGGCAATGGCGTCTAAGGTTTCAAAAGCAAAGGTCAATAACAGCAGTTTAGCTTCAGTATTAATCCCAGTGCGCTGGGCACGTTTAGCATACCAAGTGTATCCAATCTCAAGACGGCGATTATCAGACTCCCAGTTGCAAATTCGCGTGCATCCGACGATTTCCCCTGACACTCTATCCCGCACCGCAAAGGGAAAACTCTGGCCCCGCGCTTTTTCTTCGAGTGCTTTAGCCACATAGAGCTTCATCTCAGTTGGCTCAGGGACACTGGTAAACCATAAACGCCAAAGTTGACCATCTGTGACGGCTAGACTCAATGCCGCCACATGGGACAAAGATAAGGGCTCAAGTACAATATGCTCACCACTTAAACAACCTAAGTTATCTTCACAGCCCACAGTATCGCCTCCGTTAGATGATAGAAAAGTGTGTCGTAGCGCACGTTTTTATCTAGCCTAACATTAAACGAGAATAAAAAAACACCCTATTTTCAGCATGATTGGACAAATTCATTCCATTTTCGGCGGCTTAGATTACCTAAAGCTTAAGAGTGTAAAAAAATTTGAAAAAATGAGTACAAGGCAGTTAAAACAGGTTGGAATAAATACTGCTGCGGAAGAACACGCCGTGATGGCCAATCAATATCCGAGAAATAGCCAATGACATTGCGCAGTCGCGATAAGTGATTGGTGATGACCAAAAGCGGCAATCGAGAGCAAAAACACCTAAACCAGTGGGCAGCATTTAGGCGTTTGTTATCTGGTGAAGTTAAAAGCTAAAGTTAAAAGCCATGCACGCTGTTACTGACCCTAAACCAGCCCGCAATACTATTACGCTGGGCCAAGGTTTTGGTCACCTCATGGGGAAAACGCTCACTGAGGAAAATCACAAAATGGCCCATTTTAGGCGCGATGCGCTCAATCTCAATATCGGCTTCATCATAGATAATCAACTCACCACAATCTGCCGCTTTCCAGTCAGGATTTAAGAAAAACACTGTGGTTAAAATACGATTTTGGCTGCCTTTTAGCGCATCAACATGTTTTTTATAAAAGGCCCCAGGCTGATATACCGCATAGTGGCTTTCATAATCGAATAAGCCCATAAACAAGCGACGATTCAAGCCATTTTTGAGTTGTGTCATCAACTCAAGATACTGGGCATCAGGCTCATTTTGCTCTTCTAGCCACTGTATTCTGTCACGACGAATGTCTGGATTTAAGTGCTGTTCAGAACCTCGACCAATAGAGGCAGCTTTTAATTCATATATTTCAGTTGATTGAATTTTTTCCAATAGTACTTGGCTAATACAGAGAGGAACTAAGTCAGATAAAAAGATATAGCCTTTGTCTACCAAGGCATCAGCGATCACGTCCAGCATTGCTTCACTTAATTGCGAAACCATTATGCTACATCCAAAAAAGGGCTACGCTTTTGCTGTACTCAAGGGCTCAAGGAGGGATTAAGTGAGCCTGATTTTCGAGGGGCGTCGATAAGAGATATGATTGCCATATCTCAACGATAAATTTTGCGAAATTCTAGAATAAAGAAGACGGAATTACAATAAAATAAAAACCTATATAAACAACACGTTAACGTTAACCAAACAGTTCAACAGGCGCATCATGATCACTAAGCTGCAAACAACGCTCAAAGTGTAATCCAAGTTTGTTCAGCAAAGCTTTTGAAGCACTATTATGGGCACTCACAATCGCGACAATACGCGCTATTCCTAGGCTTTTGCCTAAGTCCATAGAAGCTTTAGCCGCTTCGAATGCATAGCCCTTGCCCCAATATTGCGGCAAAAAAGCATAGCCTATATCGACATTGTCCAGTGTCGGCCGTTTGATTAAACCGCAGATGCCAATAGTGAATCCATTCTCGGCGAGCACTACAGCATAAAAACCAAAACCGCACTCGGCATAACTTTTCATCGGTCCATTGACGATATAATCCTTAGCCTGCACAAGTGTGCGTACTCCTCTATCCCCGATATTCTCTATAAAGCCTTGGCTATTGAGCAAGACTAACATAAAAGAAGCGTCGGCTGGGGTTAACTGCCGCAGGATGAGTCTAGGAGTACGCGCAACTTGCATAGAATTTCTCCACTAAAAAAGAGGGGCGGATTTATAAATAACGGACGTACTGACTGCCGTCCTTTTGCGGTTTCTTAGGAGCAGTAACGGCTGGCGTACCCACATACAAAAAGCCGACAATTTGATCGTGTGGCTCAAGACCTAAAGCAACATTCACATTCGCATCAAAGGCAAAATCCCCTGTACGCCACACTGCCCCTAAACCTAAGGCAAAGGCAGCCTGCTGCATCGCCATGGTCGCACAACCCGCTGCAATAAGCTGTTCAAGTACGGGGACTTTGGGATGTTGCTGCGTTTTCGCCACGACAGTAATCACCATAGGCGCACGCATTGGCATGCCCTTAGCTTTATTGACAAAATCCTCGTCGGCGCCGCTCGCTTTCGCTGCCTCAACAAAGATATCTGCCAAGGTATCTAACCCTTTTCCTACGGAAATAATAAATTCCCATGGTGCTAGGGCGCCATGATCTGGCACACGAATGGCAGCATCTAAGATGATTTTTAATTGACTCGCATCTGGAGCAGGAGCAGTTAATCGTGGAGTTGATTGGCGAGTGAGTAAAAGTTCAATAGCGTCCAAGTTCTTATCCTAGTTCGATATAAATTGCGCTCAAGCATAGCAAATTGCTGACAAAGAGGCATAAAAAAATCCCACCGCTTGAGTGGGATTTAACTTGTTGAGTGCACTTACCATCGAGTGTACTTAAAAATTAAATGCGCTTGAAAATCCGATGCAGTTAACAATTGAGCCCGCTTGAGAAAGACTTACTTAATCCTACAGCGCTTAGCGATGAAATAATCTAGGCTAGTGTAACGACCACCGCCTAAGGTAAAAAGTGTCAACAACATAATAAAATAGGTGATCGCAAACTCAATACCATTATTAAGCACAGCAAAATTACCTGAACTGGTCAGCCAGTCATAGTTACCGTGCTCCTGCAATAACTCTTTGGCTTTTATCAGTTTATCCCCTGCCTCAATCACTCTGTCATTCGCAAGCCAAGAACTACCATCGGCAATCGCTAACCAACCATTTGGCCAATGCACAGTCAATGCGGCGACCAACATAGTGACCATTAAAGGGATTGAAATCAGTCGCGTCGCGAGCCCAAGCAGTAACAAGATAGCGCCAAAGAACTCAGTTCCCGCCGCCAGTCCTGCCATTAACGCCGACATTGGCAGACCTAAGCCCCAATCGGGATTGGCAAACCAAGCAACCGTATCTTCAAAGTGAGCGAGCTTGTTATAGCCTGCTTGCATTAACACAGGTGCAAGGTAAATCCTAAGGGCTAATGGCGCTAAGCCTTCGAAATAGCGGCTCATATTGAGTAGTTTCTGGTAAAGGGATACGAGTGGCATAAGGTCTCTATTTAGTCGTTAGTAGGCTGATTTATTGGCTTGCAGAAATAGACCCTAGCAAGGCAATAAATCTTTCATGACCTAGGCTTCTTTTTCAATCGCTTCCTGATTCAGTTCCTTGAGATCTTGAATGAGCCCACCTAACTTTTTATAAAAATGCTTAGACTGCTGCTCCGATAAGCTCGCATTCATCGCCAACAACAAAGTCCCAAATGCCTCAGTATTTTTACGTAAAAACACTTTATGTTGTTCTGACTTAAGCTCATCGGGCTGCGTCATCAGCAAGGTTAAACGCTCGGTTAATAATGTTTTATCGGCGCGCTGACCCAGTGCAACTTCAAACTGGCGTAACCATTCGTGTCTGTACTCAAGCCACATATCTAAGGTGGATAAACGCTGTTGATTATATTGGTGAATAAGCACTTTTTGCTCCACAGTTACACTTCCAAGCCAATCATCAAATTGGGTTTGAAGGTTTTCATCGGCATCTTTTTGTAACTGTTCAGGGGTTTTTCCCGCAAATTCTTTAACGAGCTCCTGCTCTTCCTCCCGTAATTTTGTGAGGATCTGCTTCACCTGTTCATCGGACAAAGACATTATGATAGGTAGAAGCTCGGGCAAGGCGAACTCAAACAATCGAAACCAATGCCGCTTAGCAATATTCACATGATCTGCCCATAGCACTGGCGTTAACGTATTGGTTTTTATGAGGCCTTCGACTTCGGTCAATTGCACCACATAATGAGCTAACTCTTTGGATTGATGCCAAATGACAAATTTTTCAATGAGGGCATCAAATGCCTTTTGCTGAGATTTATCTAAGGTAACATAATCCTCTTGCTCCCAGCCGATGGCCCAGTCAAGGAAATGGTAACTGAATTTAGTGGAGCAGGCGCTTAAGCCTAAGAGACACACAAGTAGCATCACGCCTTTTTTCATACTGAATAATCCATCCTAGAATTGTTGCTAATAAGACGCTTGAGACTATATAAAGTTGCTTTTTATATCAAACAAGTTTGTCTAATAAAGGTTTTCAGTATGTTCTACCCGCATGTCCCACCATAGCGCGGTCAATGCCATAAGGGAATGAACCATTATCATCAGATGGAAACTAAGCACACGCAATAATGACTATTTGGGGGTGATCAGCGGCCAGAAGCAATCAAACCAAGCAAGGTAGTCGGCGCTACGACTGGGTTCTGTTTGCGCTGCCATCAATAATGCCCAGTAGCAAGCAAATACCCAATACATGTCAATAGCGGCAGGCACTGCCGTTACGGCTTGTGCAGTAACATAAGGATGTCCACTCAGATACTGTTTCACCAAAACACTTTGCTGATAGGGTGTTAACGCATGGGTCGCTAACACTACAGCCAACTCACACAGTGGATGCGACGCCGTCGCATACTCAAAATCGATACAACACAAGCGGTTACTTTTGAGTAACAAATTATGGGGATTAAGATCGCGATGGCAAAACTGCGGCTTGATTATGCAGGCTGCTAACTCATCACACCAATGTTTGATTTCAATTTGAATTGCAAGCAGCTTAGCCACCCGCTCATTCCAATCGTGAGTATTGCTATCACCAATATCACTACCCTGCTTCAATGGCACAGGTCGCCTTAATACTGGCTCACTAAATGTTGCAGAAGTCTGATAGGCAAGCATTTGCTGGTGATATTCCTGCCACTGCTCAGTGATGCTAATAGCATAAGGCCCTGTAGGCAGATCGCGTAATTGCAGCAATAACGCCAATAGCAAACAATGGGCTTGGTTAGGGTGCGTTTCTTGTTCTGCTGCCGGATACTGTAAATAATTAAACGTCGATTGCCCCAGCACAAAATCAGCAGCACTCGTTTGGCGCTCTAACGCTGGCCAGTGGATTAAGACCTCGTTTTCAATATCGTCACTTTCAATAAAATCACTTTCAATAAAATCACTGAGGTAATAACGCTCATCTTCGCTCACCCACAACAGTTCAGGAGCAAGTTTAGCTTGAGCCAATTGCTGCCAGTAAAAACGCTCCTGCTGGCGGTTGCAAAAACTGTCCGCCGCATCCGCATTCACCCGCAGCACATAACTGCCTGTGGGCGTAGTGATTTTATAGTTGTGATTACTTAAGCCGCCCGCAAGCTCATGAATACTTAACACGTTAACTAGCCCTGCACTTTTGAGTATGGGGTAAAGTGCTTTGAATAGCTCGCCTGCTGAGCGTTGCATCGAGGCGTTTATATCGAGCATTAACTGAGTAACTTCAAGGTATTAGCTTCACGGGCGTCGGCTAACGCGGTTCGCCACAGGAAATACCCCACGACCGCCAGACCCACATAAAGCACGAATAACAAGGATGTCAGCATCAAGCCTTTGCTGAGATAAAGGTAAATCGACACTATGTCGATAACTACCCAATAAAGCCAATTCTCAAGTACCTTTTTTGCCACTAAATAAGTCGTCATCACGGCGAAACAGGTTGTCGCCGCATCAAGATACGGGAATGCGGCTTGGGTATACGTCGCCATACCGTGACCAACCAAAAGCGAAATCACACCCGTCGCTGCCATCAACTTTAAATGGGTTTTCAATGGCCAAGTGGTCACTTTTACGCCTTGATGCTTATCACCACCTTGGGTCCAGAGCCAATATCCATAGAGCGCCATTGCCATGTAATAGACGTTAAGCACAGACTCCATCAGTAGCGACACCTTCCAAAACAACACAGTGTAAATGGCGGTACTGGCAAAGGCCGCCGCCCAGCACCACACACTGGCCTTCATCGCCAGCAGTAAATATGCCATCGCCAACAATACCGCGAGGGCTTCCCATACTGTCATCACATGGACTTCACCAAAGGCCGTATTAACGCTCTCGACCAAGGTTAACCATAAATCTGTCATAGTGTTGTTCTCATTGCCTATTTGTCGCTTACATGGCGGTCAATCATTATTCGCTGTGGGCTAAATTCAGCTCACCACCGATAAACTTACACACAAATACCGCCTTGCCCCACTTCTCATGGGCCGCTTGCATCTCGGTCGCTAGCATAGTCATCACATCTAAATAATCGCCGCACACTTGAGTTGCCATCGCATTAGTCACGCGCTCGATATTGGGATAGCTATCCACGCGGCCAATAAACCACTTGATAGGATCGAGGTAATTTTCATTAAAGGGATACATGCTAATTTCTGCGGTCAGTTTCATTTTAATTCCTTGATATTCTGAAGTAAGGCTGTAGCCCAAACACTGGGCTACAGTTCAGTTACACTTAAATGATTGTGCTCACTTTAAAATGAGCTATTACATAAACTTAACGTTAAAGGTTACGCCAACCTGACGCGGATCGCCGTAACGAATATATTGCTTTTCCGCCCAACCGTTATCTGGCTCATTGCCAAAATAGAAGCCACGCACACCGTATTCTTCATTAAACAGATTGCGTCCCCATAAATATGCCGACCATGCGCTCGCCTCATAACCTACGCGGGCATTGACGATAGTGTAGGGTTCAGAGCGGGATTCATTGCTGTCTGAATAATAGAATTCACTCTTACCGCTAAGATTCAGGTTAGCAAACCAACCCGAATTAGCACGATAAGTCCCGCCAAGGCTGTATGTAACATGTGGAGAATGGGCTAGATCGCGGCCAGTTAAATCCACCTCAGTGCCATATTTGTCCTGATACTGGTAGTCACCGTAGGCCGTTTCTAACCAACCTAAGCTTGAGTAAACTTGCAGATTATCCGTGGCATACCAGGTTGCATCTAACTCAGCGCCATAGTTATTCGAACTGCCTGCATTTTCAGTGAACAAGATAAAACGCTGTGGTTTATCGGGATCTTGCTGTGATGCAGCCACCTGTTGATCTTGTCTGTCCATATAGAACAGCGCCAAATTAGTATCGATAAGTCCCGCTAACCAATGGGATTTAAGGCCGATTTCATAGTTATAGAGCGTCTCAGTACTAAACTCTTTTTTATCGTTCAATTCGACGGGCAAAGTCATGTTGAAACCGCCCGCCTTGTAACCGCGTGCGACTCGGATATAAGCATTGTGTGAGTCGTTCAGCACTTTACTCACAGCAATATGACCGCCCCACATGGTTTCGCTCGGGTCGAAATTATCGTTATTCGTATCAGAGTAATGACTGTTGCGACGCTCTAAACGTAGACCCACAGATAAAGCATAATTTGAGCCCAAATCCGTATCAAGCTGGCCAAACAGTGCATAGTTTGTCGCCTCATACTCTGAGTCTAAGACTTCATCCGGCCAAGCATTGTATTCAGAATACAATTGGTTATCTTCTTTCAGATTCATGGCATACACACCAAGCAACCAATCAGTACTCTCTGCAAAAATACGGCCCTGCTCGGTAGAACTTAGGCGAAACTCTTGCGACGCGGTTTTACGCTGACCCGTTTTATCCCAAAAATAATCGTATTGACACGGCGCCAGATTGCCATTGTCATCATTGCATTGCTTAGAGGCCCAATATTCTGAGTTAGCCCAATCGCCATCGTAACTGTAATGGTGATCGGTATTCGCAAAAGAGGTTAACGAAGTTAATTCGAAGTTTTCTGCGCCAGAATAGGTCGCTTTAAAACCCGCGCCTGTGGTGCGTTGGCTATCGACACCCGGTTGATCCGATGTTGTCTGAGTTGGTGAATTAGTTAAACTCCACACATCATAGCCATTATCAAAATCGGCATGCAGCACAGTTAAATCAAACTGCAAATCATCTGTCGCATACCAGCGCAGCTTAGCGCGGCCGCTGAATTCATCGCGACCATTGGTATCATCACGGCCTAAATACAGGTTATCGTGGTAACCATTTTGCTGATGTTGCTGCATTGACACACGATAAAGCAGCTTGCCAGAATCCGTTAATGGGCCAGAACTGAAACCGCTAAACGTGCGTAAATCATCATCGCCTAACGACACTTCGCCGCCATGTTCAAACACATCGGTGGGATCGTTACTTTTCAGATAAATCAATCCCGCTAAGGCATTCGCGCCGTAACGCGTCCCCTGCGGTCCACGAAGCACTTCGACCTGCTGTAAATCGTACATACTCGACACCATACCAATACCGGATAAATCGATATCATCTATGATGTAGCCCACGGAAGAATTAGGTGCACCTTGGTATTGTTCCTGCTCCCCTACACCGCGAATTTGAAAATATTTCGGCCGCGAGCTTCCACCTGACCAGTTAAAATTGGCGATAGAATTAAGCAGATCTTCAAAGTGTTGCGCACTTTCATCTTGAATTTTTTGACTGTCGATAACGGTAATGCTTGAAGGCATTTTTTCTAAACTTGAACTGCGAAAATCCGCCGTCACCACCATGACTTCCATCTCAGGGCTGGGATCAGGTTTATCGATAGCGTCGGTTTGTGCAAAAACAGGGGTGCTCAGCGCTGCGGCGATGGCTAATGCCAGCGGCGCTCGGGCTAAAAATAAGCTTGGCGATACGGTTGAAAATGGGGATTGATGGTTTGACGTTTTACGGTTTGACATAGGACCTCAAATATAATGTTTGAGATCCGGCAACGAATAAGCGATTCAGAAGTGTGCTGTTAATTGGCCCATTCCTACGCCGGTATTAGCCGGATCAGGTTCTAAGGGTTCGTCAGATGACATCTCAGTTTGCAGCCGTTAACGTTAAAATCAGAGTAACATTAATGCACAACAAACACCCCTTGGCGGCGCCTAGTATACATGACGGAAATAAAAAGTGGGCACTCTTATCTCTGCGATTCAATTAAATGTCGCGAAAACCACTGCCCTTCAGTTCGTATGATGAAAATGTCTTTAGTAGCCGCCTAAATCCTTTCGTCCATTTGACCGCCTATCATGATAATGCTATAGAAGGTCGCAATTTCGAACACAGTAAGAGGATCATAGTCGATGCAGCTAAAACCTTTATCGAAAGGACGTTATAGCCAGCGATGGGAGCAAGACTATCCACTTATTGAAGCGGTTGTACTTAGCTGCATCAGCGAAATAAAAATGCTCAAAAAAGGCGCTCACCTCATGACGCAGGGGGAAGCGATGGCATCACTTGTATTGGTGAAGCAAGGTCGCGTATCACTCGGCCATACCGCGAGAAATGGTCGGTGTTTTCAATTAGGTACTATTGATTGTGATTCACAGCTGTTTGGCGAAATGGAGTTCTTCACCCAGTACCACTGTCAACTAGACATTATTGCCAGTGAACCCTTAGAAATCATGTTGATTAGCGCTGAAAAACTGCAACATTGCCTCGGTCAACACCCTCAACTCGCGCTATTTTTCGCTAGTGCAATTGCGATTGACTACCAAGACACAGTGGATATTTTTACTCGGCGACTGCTCTATCCCATCAGTTATAACGTGGCATTTGATATTTACCATGAATACTTAAATGACTTGCCCGTAGATGGCTTTAGTAAACGCTATTTAGAGGCTGAACGATTTGGTACTACCGACCGAGTCTACCGTCGGGCACTACAAAATCTTGAGGAACGAGGCTTAATTGAGCGGAAAAAAGATGGCATTCGGATTTGTGATCTCAACGCACTCAAGAAATTTGTTGAAGCAGGTATATAACCGCTTTCAACATAACCCACACTCGACTTAATTTAACAACCGAGTGTGGGATGGATGCACAGGTAAATTAACTTACCGATGGCGAGTGTTGTTCCATAGCCGATTTCATCCGACTTGAAACGATCAATAGCATAAATATCGCTGCGTAAAGCAGAGGTATCACATACATCACTGTTTGTAATCCGATAATACGTTCAAAGAAAGAACTGATGGCTGGGCTAAACATCGCCCCTGCACTTCCGCTAATAAGAATATATGACACATTTTTGCTGCTAGCTTTTTTTACAAAAGACACGCCATAAGCAATAAATGCATTATAAAGCGCGGCACACACAAAACCATAGCCATAGGTTAAATAAGCTATCCAATTAAGATTATTGGTACTGACAATGGCAGCGGTGATCACCATAGCTAAAGCAATAATACCGACTAAGAAATGGTGAATTTTTACACGAGTCACAATCACAGTCGAAATTAACGCACCAATTAGCGCAGCGGACCAATACTGGGTAATAATATTACCTGCATCTTCAAACGGAATATCAAATTTTTGTTTTACAAATAAAGGTGCCCAAGTTAAAAAAGTATATAAAGCCAGCATTCCTAAAAATAAACCAATACCTCCACTAATAATGCCGAGATTCCATTCAGACTGTTGTTTCTCTTGTGTTGTAGAAGATTGCTCACAAATAGAGAAATGAGTGAACAAGGTAATAATGACTGTACCGAACGCCACTAAACCTACGGCTAAATAGCTATAACTCCATGATAATGAACTTGTTAATGCATAAGTCGTTATTAATGGAAAAATAACGCCTGCAATATTAAACGTTGCATCTTGCACCACTAACATTGTGCTTTGTAATTTCTCTTGCCACACAGACACCACAATCGTACCAGCAATACATAGACCGATACCGCCACAAAAACCAATTAAGGTCATTGCTACCATCACAGCTTGTAGAGAACTGGTTAGATGTAAAGCCAGAGCAGAAAGAGCAACCAGACTGTAACTTATCAAGGTCATTCTTTTGATACCCATTTTTTCAATAAAGAAAAATGCTGCAATCGTTCCCGCGAGTGCACCGCCATTAAGCAATGAAAAAATTGATGCAACTTCGTTAACATTAGCGGCAAATTTCTCAGCTATGGGTTCAATCAACATCCCAAATTGGGTCGCAAAGCCCGCCATAATAAAATTGGCGAGAAAACTGATGGCTGTTAAAGTAATTTTATTATTCATTATGTCATTCCATAAGTGAAATGCTAAGGGTTCAAAGGATGGCTTTAAACCTAATTGAGGGCGGTTTCTAACGCGAGCTCGATCATATTATTAAAAGAGAGTTGGCGTTCTTCGGCCGTAGTTTCTTCACCGGTTAAACAATGATCCGATACCGTTAAAATGGCTAATGATTCGATACCTTGTTGGTGTGACAATCCATAAAGCCCCGCCACTTCCATATCAATACCTAATACCCCAAAACGTTCAAGTGCGGGGATCATATCTTCATCGGGATCGTAATAAAGATCACCACTAAAGATATTGCCAACTTTTACACTAATGCCTTTCTCATTCGCTGTTGTATAGGCTTTATGCAATAAAGAAAAGGTCGCAGAAGTTGCCATTTGGTAGCCACTACTACGCTTAGCGTTAGTAGGTGAATCCGTGCCTGCGGCTTGGGCTAAAATGACATCTCGCATTTGTACATGTTTTTGTGTTGCACCTAAACTGCCAATACGAATAATGCGTTTCACGCCAAAATAATTAATCAGCTCATGGCCATAGAGCACCATAGATGAAATACCCATACCATGACCCATAACGGAAATGCGCTGTCCTTGGTAAAAGCCCGTGTAACCAAGCATATTGCGAACATTCGTGACTTCTACGGCATCGGTAAGATAGGTTTCAGCGATATATTTAGCACGGAGTGGATCACCCGGCATAATAACAGTTTCAGCAAAATCAGTAGGTTGAGCATTAATATGAGCAGTCATCTTTCTATCCTCATGTGGTAATATGCTGATAGTAGTGCTCAATCACTGAATGTATTTAGGACTAAAGTCCGGATTTCACCTTGCCGTAAACCTTTTTGCTTAAAAATGGGTAATTTATCGCAACTTTCAATGTCAAAAAGACGAAAGCTAATAACATTTGAGTGACCTTAAGGTCATTGAAAGTTGATGTAAAACGAATAAAAAGGCTTACTCCTTAAAAGAAGTAAGCCATTTTAGAACGGGTTTAATATCAAAAAATCAATTAAACACGGAATAAACTAAACAGAAGCAAACTCAAGCTTAGTTTGAAAAGGTTTCACGCACGTATACATCAAATTTAACCACTTGGGCATTAGGTGCAACAGCGCCGACTTGCAATTGCTGTTTACCGTGTAATTTCACCGATTTCCAGCTGGTCGCTTCATCTTCGATAGTAAAGCCGCTGGCATCGTACCAAGTGAATTTATATTGCACACGCATATCGGACGAGGATTTACTAACAATCAACGCTGTACCCTGCACTAAATCACCGACTCGGCGTGCATCCACACTCTGTACCGCAATATCTCGAGCAAAGCTGGAATTATCGACGCGGGTTTCACCCAGTGAACTCACTGAAATCCCTGCGGTATGTGAGGCACAAGCACCTAAGGTAAGCGCTGCGGCCAGTAATAACCCTGTATAAACTTGTTTCATATATTTCTCCTAGTCACGCCACAAAATACGCAGCTAGCGCATCATTTCCCATTAAACGACAAACTAATCGAACAGTGCTGAACTCATGCTTAATAACATAGGCTAAATAAAGCATTCTCAATCTAAAATAGTGAATCAGTCATGCTTCATCAATCTAAACTTAATCAGATTAATCAATCAAAAAATGTGCCCGTGCCGTAGCAATAAGCTGCTTACGATTGGTTTGCCAACAATCAATATTCACGTTAGCGACTCGTCGACCCTGACGGGTAATACGACACTCAGCAAAACTATCCTTGTGCAGACCTGCACGTAAATAGTCGATTGAAAAATCAACGACTTTAGGCACCTTTGCTGTTTGCATAAATACCATTAACTGCACTATCGCTGACATTTCCATAAAGCCCGCAATCACGCCACCATGAATAGCGGGCAACACAGGATTACCGATATTGTCGTCTTTAGCGGGCAATTTAAAAATCAGTTCATCACCAAAACGCTCCACCTTCATGCCAATAAATTTGGCATAGGGAACGTGCTCAAGTAAATGGCCAAAATCATTAAGTTCAGTGGCGCGTTTAACTATCCCTTGCACATCAATAGGCGCTTTAACCTGTGCGTTTTGAGTTGTACTGGCTGCATCTAGTATCGAATTATTTGCGCTCATCACTCTCTCCTATCGCAGGCACGGCTTCACCCATTAACGCTTGCCTAAAGGCATCACCGACCATTTCAGGGCTTATCCGCATAAAAGAGCCGACGGCATGGGCGATGGGATCGTCGATACTGTCTTGGTAAGCAATTGCACGGGTAAAGGCAATATTAGAAGACAACTTGTAGCATTCCGCAAATCCAAACACTGGCTTATGGGGCTGAGCGGGCTTCATGTAGTCCACCCGTAAATCGAGCGTAGGTGATATTTCTAATAATTTGAATTTATGGAAAATAGCGCTCACGACTGCACTACCACACGCGGTATCCATTAAAGTAGTGATCACCCCACCATGGATAACGCCCGTATCGGGATACCCAATTAATTCAGTGCTGTAGGGCAACTCAATCAACACATGGTGCTCACTCGCCTCCAATACGGTTAAACCGAGACGGCGACACTGAGCGAGTTGATCCACAAACCGCTGCGCCATTTGGGTCAGCGGGAAAAAATCCGAATTGACCTTCATTTTCCTTGGCTCAACATGGGCCCCAGAGGCTCCCCGCCCACAAGGTGGAAATGAATGTGATAGACTTCTTGTCCACCATGTTGATTGCAGTTCATGATCAGTCGGTAGCCATCTTTAGCGATACCCGCTTCCGCCGCCAATTTCGCCGCAACTGTCATCATACGGCCAAGCACGGGCTCATCAGAGGCTTTCATGTCGTTAGCCGTTGGGATCAAGTGATTCGGCACAATCAAAATATGAGTTGGCGCCTTAGGGGAAATGTCTCTAAAGGCAGTCACAAGTTCATCTTGATACAGAATATCCGCGGGAATTTCGCGACGAATAATTTTGCTGAAAATCGTTTCTTCGGCCATGGGGCGTCCTCCTTGGGTTAGTTGGCATAGTATACTAGCAATTCAATACTTTGTGTCTGCAGATATTTTGCTTTTCATTTGCCAGTTGCAGGCATTTTTGGCAGCATGGCCACCATTAAAACACTCAGGTTTTGCAGGATAAATATGATCCATTACCAGATAATCCCCGTCGATCCGAAAGCCCATTTATTCGCTGTCACTATGACATTATCACAACCCAAGCCAGTGCAGGTCTTTAGCCTACCCGCTTGGCTGCCAGGCAGTTATATGGTGCGCGACTTTGCCAAAAATATCATTGAACTCAAGGCACAAGATGCACAAGGCCAAACGCTTAAGCTCACCCAACTAGATAAGCAAACTTGGTCGGTTGACAATAATAGCAGCGAAATTATTCTGACTTATCAAGTGTATGCTTGGGATCTGTCGGTGCGCACCGCGCATTTGGACACGACCCACGGCTTCTTTAATGGCAGTAGCGTGTTTTTATCCGCCCATGGTTTCGAAGACTCTTTACACACCGTCTCTATAGAGCCACCAACAGAGCCAACATTAAGTGACTGGCGCCTTGCTACCAGCATGACTCGCACCAATGGTGACGATTTTGCCTTCGGCCAATTTTCAGCTAAAAGCTATGACGAGCTCATCGATCATCCGGTGGAAATGGGCTTATTCACCTTAGGGAGTTTTGATGCCTGTGGCGTGCGGCATGATATCGTACTCAATGGTCGCCACCGTGCTTGCATGCCAAGGCTCTGCCAAGATTTAAAGACCATTTGTGAGTATCAGATTAACTTCTTTGGTACGCCTGCACCGTTTAAGCGTTATTTGTTTATGACCACAGTATTAGACAATGGCTTTGGCGGTTTAGAGCACAGAGCTTCTACTGCATTAATGTGTTCACGCAAAGACTTACCACTGTCGCTCGATGCGCCAATCAATAATGACTATCGCACTTATTTATCCCTGTGCAGCCACGAGTATTTCCACAGCTGGAACGTTAAGCGCATTAAGCCTGAATGCTTTTTACCCTATAAACTTGATGCAGAAACCTATACGCCACAATTATGGGCCTATGAAGGCATCACCTCCTATTACGATGACTTTCTTACCTATCGTGCAGGTCTGGTAGATGAACAAAGCTATTTAGATATGCTGAGTGAAACCTTCACCCGTGTCTATCGCAGCCAGGGACGCTTTAAACAAAGTGTTAAGGACTCAAGCTTTAATGCTTGGACTAAGTTCTACAAGCAGGATGAAAACGCACAAAATGCCATCATCAGTTATTACACTAAAGGGGCTCTGTTTGCGCTGTATTTAGATTTAACCCTGCGCAGCGAAACCCAGGGCAAATATAATCTCGACCATGTTATGCAGATTTTATGGCAGGAATATGCTCTGCAAGATAAAGGCACCACAGATACTTGCCATCAAGCCATCGTGGAACGACTCCTTGGTCGTGATTGCCAAGATCTGTTTGCCTACTTAGATAGTACGGACGATATTCCGTTAGCGGCTTTACTCGCCGAATTTGGGGTCAACTGGAGTCTTCGATCCAGTCAAGGTGCGCAAGATGTGGGCGGCGGGCAAGCGAAAGGTTATGAGATTGCATTCGGCGCGAAAACCCAAGCAGCACCTGTTGGATTAAAAATCGTGACTGTCACCCAAGGCAGCCCTGCACACCTTGCAGGGTTAAGTGCAGGTGATGTGTTAATTGCCGCGGATAACCTACAAGTCTCAGGACAATTTGAGGCGCAGCTACAGCAGTATCCGCTGGGTGAATCGTTGAATTTACATTGGTTTAGACGGGATGAATTGATGACAGGTGAGTTAACTATTGCTGCCGCGCCTAAGGATACTGTCGCCCTATCCATTCGTGACAAAAGCAAAATAGCGGCTTGGCTTAGACGTTAATAGGCTTTCGGCTTAAGAACAACTTTTGAGAAATAATAAAAGGGGCTTTAGCCCCTTTTATCTGAGATAAGACTTAACTTAAACGTAGATCCGTTTGTATATCAATACTGATATCGACTTAAACCACCACATCGTGCAAATAGGTTTGTGCCCACGCAATCGCTTGACCACGGCTAGACACTCCAATTTTACGGAATACTCGGTACAAATGGGTTTTTATCGTGCTTTCACTGACAAACAACTGATTGGCGATATCTAAATTAGTACTTCCCGTCAACAATGCTTGTAATACTTCACGCTCACGGATAGTTAACGGTTCAGTGTCTTCGAACAATCCAAAATCATCATTTACCCCATTAATGAGTTGAATTGGGATGACCCTATGACCTCGTAAAATATTCGAGAGTCCCAGGCTTATCTCAGTTAAACCTGCATCGAGATAAAACACCCCTGCAGTTGTGGCAGCTTGCATTAAGAAACGTGCATCCACTTGTTTAGGGAACTGTAAATAGACAACTCGCACACTCGGTTGCTCACGGGCAAGTAAACGTTGAAATTGATGGGCTTTTTGAAGATCAACAGTCGCTAAATCGATCACGACCATGGAGGCATTATTATCTTTGATTTTCTCACACATCTCATCAGGGCTGACTTGGGTCAACTTAACGAGAAACTCCTGCGGCCAACGTCCTGCGAGCAATTCCATCAATACTTGCGATCGTGACACTACAATCCAATGTAATATTTTGAACATCCTGCTCACTCCCTGTCTGGTTAACGATTATTCACTTTAAGGATCTAAGATCCTCCAAATACGACTTCAACATCCGTTCAATAGACTTCCAAGTCTACCGTGGTCACGATATTAGCATTAGATAAAACAGATTAAAAAGACTTACGTAAAAAATATTTACCGTACGCAAATCAAAAACTTCTAACACTTTCGTTGACTACACTATCAATCAGAAGTCTTAATTGAAACTGAAAAAAGTTACTGAAATTTTAGGATAAAAGCGTAAGATCATACCAACACAAAAAATAAGGAAATTCCATGTCCAGCAGTAACCCCACCGCTTTTGAAATAAAATCCTATCCTGTGTGGGACAAACCGACGCGATTATTTCATTGGATTAATGTCATTCTTGTACTCGCACTCATCTTAGTCGGTGGCATCATGATGTATCGCACTGAGCTAGGCATATCTGAGTTAACAGGTAAAATTGGCTTGAAAACTTTACACGTGTGCATAGGATATGCGTTCGCAATAAACCTCATCGTCCGCCTTGTGTGGGGTTTTATCGGTAACAAATATGCGCGTTTCAGCCACATGTTTCCCAATGCTAATAGCAAAAGCGAATTAATAGCTTATAAGACTGAATTAGCCGCGGGGAAAAATCCGCAGTATTTAGGTCATAACCCTAAAGGTAAATTTGCCGTGCTGGCCATCATGTTGCTATTAGTGACCATAATGATCACTGGACTTTTGCGTGCAGGCACAGATATTTATTATCCGCCGCTAGGTAGTGCTGTACAAAGCTATCTTGCCGATACCAATGTCGAACCTACAAGCATAAAACCCTATGATGCAACGGGTGTGAACGCAGAAAAAGCGGATGCACTTAAACCAATGAAAGGATTGGCAGGTCAAGTGCACGTCTATGCGGTTTATGTGTTGTTACTGCTGATGTTATTACATGTATTCGCGGTGATTTATACTGAAGTAAAACGTCAACCAGGGATTATTTCAGCCATGTTTTCGGGTAAAAAAATCATCCAAGGCCAACCAAAAGACGAGTAATCGGTTAGTAAACGGATAAAAATAACGCCAGCTATTCGCTGGCGTTATTTATTTAGACATGAAGGTATATACCAACTTTTCTAAACGTATTTTTGAGATTATTTTTTCAGAACAGTTGCTGGGGTACGACCATCATCATGGCAACTTTCACAGGTAGGTTTTTGACCGACATTCATATCATGTACCGCATGACAATCTGCACAGACTAAATTACCGTCATGTGGCTTATGCACAGCGTCCATTTCAGCATAGGTACCATGACAACTTTGGCACTGTGCAAATTCAAAGGCACCATCCGCAGAAGGTGTACCATCTTTATGACAGCTTTCGCATCCACCTGACTCAGCATGGAAATCAGACAATTTTTGATCTGCAGCAAATGCGGTTGGCGACAGCGCTAACGCTGCAAGACTTGCCCCGAAAAGCGCACTTAATAGTTTTTTGCTCACAATAGTATCCTCCAATGGCGATTGTCAGTGGAAATTCTTGTCAGGGTGACTTCCATCTCTCAACCAAAATAAATAGCACGACTCGATATAACTTAGCTAAGGATGAACGAATAAGCAAACCCAAACTAAGCGATACAACTTTATCAACATACTCAAGGGTAAAATGTGCGCTGCATCATGTAACCACATGCTTATATAAGAGTTTTACATCTACCTAACCTAGAGGCTACATAATGTAAATCCCTAAACTGGCAAGCGACAGAATAAATCCCCCTTAATCTAAAACTAAAAGCTCGATTCATGATGATACTTAAGACAAAGTGATAATAAAAAGGAATGACAATAAGTGAATGGGTACAGAGTACTAGACGAGGATGCTTTAAATAGTGAAGGCACAACATTCAACCAAAACGCCTCTGGCACTTAATTCAAATGCCAGAAGGAATTAGCGATAACGGTTAACTCGTCTACTGTAACCAATGATACAAATGGCGGTTAGACAGGTAGGCATCAACTCGCATCAAGTTTATTGTCAGCCTCAAGCTCTGTTTTAGGCCAAGCGTTAATCACGGCTTTGACTAACGATGCCAATGGAATGGCAAAGAATACTCCCCATACACCCCATAAACCGCCAAAGACTAAAACGGCCGCTATGATGATCACCGGATGTAAATCCACCGCATCGGAGAACAAAATAGGCACGAGTAAATTACCGTCGAGCGCCTGAAGAATACCGTAACCCAACATTAAATAGCCAAATTCAGAACTAAAACCCCACTGAAAAAATGCCACTAGGGCGATAGGTAATGTAACTAAGGTTGCACCGACATAAGGGATCAATACCGATAACCCCGTTAACACACCAAGCAACGCCGAATATCGCAGTCCCATCAAGGCAAACAAAATATAAGTTGCGACACCAACAACCACGATTTCGATCACTTTGCCACGAATGTAATTAAAAATCTGTTGGTGCATTTCAAACCACACTTTACGGGCTAACTGGCGATTTACGGGAAAAAATCGCTTACTGCCGCTAATCAGTTGGTCTTTATCTTTTAAAAAGAAAAACACCAGTAAGGGCACTAAAATCGCGTACACCATCAAGACGAGTAAAGAAGCTGAATAACCGATTAATTGCTTAGCAATATCCAACACATGTTGAGTATCGAGCAGTTTTTTAAGCTCACCCACCATCAGATCTAACTGCTCTGGATTGATAAATCGTGGATATTGATTGATCAGCGTTTGTATTGTCAGCAGGCCTTTATCTATCATGCTAGGCAAGTCGGCAATTAAGCTAACACCTTGACGCCACACACTCGGAATTAAGCCAAATATCAGTAAAACCACGATTCCCAAAAACAACACAATAACCAAGGACGCACCAGCGGTGCGATTAATCCCCAATTTAAGCATTTGCGCCACAGGCCATTCCAATAGAAATGCCAACACAAGAGCGACCAACAGCGGAGCAAGTAAACCTGCCGCAAAATAAATCACTAGCGCGAGCCCGACAAGAATAGCCATTAAGGTCACAGCTTGTGGATCACTAAAGCGCTCTTGATACCAACGAGAAAAAACAGTAAACATGGATCATTCCAATAGTGATGGTTGGCGATGCTTCCCAAACGCTCAGGAAAGTTTATTTATCATGATGTTATTCGAGACTTTACTCAGTTAGACTTTCGCTTCTACACGTCAGCTAAATCAAAAAATCAACTGATAGGAGTAAACAACTTAGCCTGAGCGGCACTCTGGCTCAGAATTAGGCGCTTGATGCTAGTCTAAGAGGATTTAAACATAAAAATCCTCAATTTATCCCTGAGATAGATCAACTTTGGTGACCATCAAGGCTAACAGACCTGCATCATTACGCAACTCTTGCACGACATGCCCTTGTTTTTTTAAATATTGGGGAACATCTCGCCGCGAACCAGAGTCTGAGAGTAAGATATGCAACTGCTCACCCTCTCGCATTGGCTTCAATGCAAGCTTCACTTTCACTAAGGGTACTGGACAACGAAAGAGCGTTAAATCAATAAAAATCATAATGAACTTGCTATAGACGAACTTGGGCCATTATCCTAAGTTGCACCTCAAACTACAAGCTAAGTGCAGTATCTGCCTTTAGTTGAGATAATTAGAAATAAAAGGATCCGCTTGCGTAACTTGACTTTTTTGACTCGATTCAAACCTTTTGTTGCAGGCGCACTCTCCTTGATGCTGCTAACCTTCGCCGCCAAAAGCTTTGCCAACAATGACTTACCGGATTTAGGTACGGCCGCAGTTAACACCTTCAGCCTTGAAAAAGAAATGGTTTACGGTGATGCTTATATGCGCATCATTCGCTCATCGGCACCTATGCTAAATGACCCCGTGTTGAGTCAATATCTTACCGAGCTTGGCAATAAACTGGTCGCCCATGCCACAGGCGTAAAAACGCCGTTTTATTTTTTCCTATTACAAAATGATGAAATCAACGCCTTCGCCTTCTTTGGCGGCCATGTTGCCGTGCACACAGGCTTATTTCTCAATGCCGACAATGAAAGCGAACTGGCTTCAGTATTAGGCCACGAAGTGACTCACGTTACTCAACGTCACCTTGCGCGTTCGCTTGAAGCACAGCAAAAAAGTAATCCTGCAACAATTGCCGGTTTACTCGGCGCCATTTTGTTAACTATTGCAGTACCACAAGCAGGTATGGCGGCACTTGCGACAACCCAAGCTATGGCGACACAATCGAAAATCAACTACACCCGTTTGCATGAAAAGGAAGCCGATCGCATCGGAATGCAAATTCTAGTGGATGCAGGCTTTAATCCTAATGCTGCAGCGGATTTCTTTGGTAAATTAGCCAGTCGTTATCGCTTTACCACAACACCACCACAAATGTTATTAACTCACCCATTACCTGAATCGCGGATCACTGAAGCCCGTAACCGTGCCGAGCAATACCCTAAACGTTATATCCCTGATAATCTTAATTTTCAGCTAGCAAAAGCTCGTATTCAAGTCCGTTTTTCCAGCTATAGCGACGAAGCAGTATTAAGCATGTTTGATCGGCAGCTCAACAAACAGACCTATACCTTCAAAGAGGCAGCACTTTATGGCAAAGCGCTGGCTTTATATAGATTGAAGAAGTTTAATGAATCAGAAAAAATCGTCGATGAACTGTTAAAAATCGATAATAACAACCTGTTTTATATAGACACTAAATCTGATTTACTGATCGAACGTAAGGACTATGCAAAAGCGATTACTATGCTCGAAGCCCAGCGTAAAATGAAACCAACGTCTCAAGTGATCAATGCCAACTTAGCCAATATATATATCGAAGCCGATCAAGCCCCCAAAGCAATTCCTTTGCTGGAGGATATGATTTTCCTCGATAAACAAAATGAACTGCCCTATCAATTGTTGACTATGGTGTATAAAAAAACCGGCAACCAAGCATTGGAATATTTTTCCACCGCAGAGCTGATGGCCTTAGGTGCTAACTATAAGGGCGCAATCGATCAACTTAACTTTGCCTACCGTGCATCCGAAAATAATCCATTACAGCTTGCACGTATTGAAGCACGTATTCGCCAGTTTAAAATGGCTGATAAAGAAATGGATGCGCTTAAGTAATAAGTTGTTTTACAAATAGATTAAAGACAATAACCCATTTATGCGCCCCGAACACACTGACGGGGCGCGGTTTTTTCTGTTATTATCCGCGCCATTGTTATTTCAGCCCGTATTGAGCCTCTAGTACTATGACCCAAGCGACGATTTACCATAACCCACGTTGTTCAAAAAGCCGTGAAACCTTAGCTTTACTCGAGCAACAAGGCTGCGACATTACCCTAGTGGAATACTTAAAAAATCCCCCTACGGCTAAAGACATCGGCGACATTCTGGCTAAACTAGGCATAAGTGCTCGCGAATTAATGCGCACCAAGGAAGCAGAATATCAAGCCTTGGGACTTGCAGACTCATCACTAACAGAATTGCAGTTGATTGAGGCTATGGTCAACACTCCTAAACTCATCGAACGGCCAATTGTGCTCGCCAATCAAAGCGCAGCCATCGGCCGTCCTCCTGAGAATGTGCTCACTATTCTTTAATCCATGATTTTTAAACCAAAATGGCTTTTATTTTCAACCCTTAGGTAGACTTATGACGTCCAACACCTTATTTATCCTTAGCCGTTTAGGCTACTTTGCGCTAGTGCTGCTATTAGGCGGTTGGTTTGTTGGCCAAGGGATTAGCGGTGAATACACCCTGCTATTTAGTCTCTTATGGATAGTGCCGTTATTACTACCCGCAAAGGGTGTTTTCCAAGGTAATCCATACACTTACGCTTGGGCAAGTTTTATTCTGTGCTTATATATGTTACATGGGCTCACCCTGCTTTATGTCACCAATGACGCCTTCGCTTTTGCCTTAATCGAAGTATTATTGATTGGCGTACTGCTAATCGCTTTCCCATTTTATGCCCGCATACGTGGTCGTGAACTGGGATTAGGCCTGAAGAAAAAATCTAAAGAATAGTCAGTTCAATGTATTTTCAGTGCCGTTTAACCTTGCTGGGTATGGCGGCATTTTTTATATTAGAAGGCCAAACCTTGGCTCAAATATCCCTTATGATCTCAGTCTGAATATCCATTTCAACCTTAGTTTCAACCTCTGTTCCGACGTCAATTCCCATCACGACAAAATTAACACTTATTATACTTACACTGACTTTTTGCAACTAAGTACCCGTGCTATAGTCAGTTTCTCACAGTATAAGCGTCCCATGACGCCACAAAAGTCTAAATAGCACAGCAGAGTTAGCAAGGGAGAATGGTGTAATGGGAATGTCGATACCACTGAAATTTTTCGGATTTATGGCTTGCTCTGGCCTACTTGCGGCATGCGGGGGTGGTGGTGATAGTAAACCAGATGATAGTGTAGTCACGCCCCCCTCCACCTCACTAGCACGCTGCACAGATAGCATTTCGCCACTCATTACCACCACGTCATCCTCAATTCGCTTTCAAACCGAGCAAAATTATGTGGCGGGTCAATCTAGTACTATCATTGCCAATATCCTAAATCGTGACAGCCAAGACTTAACCTTCCGTTGGCAGCAAATCGATGGCCCTAACATAGCACTCGTCAGTCAAAACAGCCCGGTATTAGCCCTTGATACTCCCACCACAGGCGGCTACCGTTTTAGCTTGCATGTGACGGGCAGTAATCTAGATGTCTCCGGAGAAATTGGTATTAATGTCGATCCCGCATCGACGGGTATGCTAAACGTCCGTCAAGATCACCAAGTGGTTGAAGGCAATAATGTGAGTTTAAGACTCGGGCAACAATCGGAATTAAGCGCAGCAAATATCTCTTGGTGTGTAGCATCTGGCCCAGATTTAATGGTCGATGTGAGCGATCCGTTTAGACCCTTGTTTACCGCGCCAACGGTCACTCAGGATACAATCACTCGCCTCAAAGTGAATGCCAACGTCAATGGCAATCAGCTTAGCGATGATGTCTTTGTGCTAACAACCTCAGCGCCAGCGATCAGTTCGCCATACTTCGATACCCCAGTTGCGCGCACCCATGCCTATCGTCCGACTTCACCTTACGCCAATGTGCTAGCAAACTGTGTTTACTCCAATCAGCTTAATGATAGCTGCACTATCAATACCTTACCTTTGATAGGTCAAACCTCAAGCGATCTAAATCGTGAGACCATTCTAAATCGTGTACTGGTTTCACACGACTGGATGGGCGATAACTTTGCCGCTTTCTTAGCCCAGATGGACCCCAACAGCGATTTTGCTCGCCTATTACAATCCGTCACGGCCGTGGTGATTAGCTATGATGTACGCCCTTCTTTTTATTGGGTAGTCACAGGGGCGATTTATCTCGATCCCAATGATTTATGGCTTACGCCAAGCCAACGCGACACTATTAATGAAGCGCCGGATTACCGCAGTAATTTTGGAAATGATCTTAACTTTGTGATGCCTTGGCGTTATGTAAAAGATAACCAATATGCCTCCCTTGGCGTGCCTATCACCGTCAGAGCAAACCGCACATTAGCGCAAATCAACCCCGATCTGGCCTCCTTGTTGTATCACGAACTCGCCCATGCCAATGACTTTTTTCCACGCAGCGTGCATGCCACACTCACAGGGCCAAGACTGTTAGATGACTACAGCCGCCGCAATGCCAACAAGAGTCTAATTTCAGATCAAGTCAGCAAAACCTACCCATTAACGAGCACTGAAATGATGGGACTTGCCAATGTTAGTTTCCTCGGCGCAGCGGCGAGTAATGTGCAAAAGGCCTATCAAGCATCGGATGTCAGTACTTTCTTTTCTACCGATATCGCCAGCGACTTCTATGCATATTCCAGTACCCGTGAAGACACGGCCATGTTATTTGAGGAAGCCATGATGAGTTATCGCTATCAAATATTGCGTGATGTCGCCGTCACCAATAAACCTGCGATTTTAACTGCGGATTCGCTGATTATTGACTGGGGACAAAGGGGACGAATTGCGCAAGACAGTCTAGAAAATCGCGCTGCGTTGGTGATTGATGAAATGCTGCCAGAGCTTAATGGGATCAGTCTGGTCGAAAGCCTACCCGAGCCAATTAATATGGTGCAAGGTCAAAGCTGGCGTCAAACATTAGCAATATCGCCTGCGAATACGCAGCTCAAAGGCCAAAGCAATGCAACTGCAATTAATGCCGAGTCTCGTTTTGAAGCCGAACTTCGCTTAAGTGGTGACCGTCACCAACATCCACAACAATAGCGTTTTAAATTTTAGATAAACAAAAGCCCGTATGTATTCAACATGACGGGCTTTACTCTTTTTGGCTTTAATGCCAGTAGGTTTTGTATCTTCAGAACGAACACAAGCCATGCTGTATCTAAAGGTGTAGCATCTCTTTAGCAAACGGAATCGTGAGCTTACGCTGATGCACTAATGAGGCTTTATCTAACTTATCCAATACATCAAACAAGGTACGCAAATCCCGCGCCATACGGTTCAGTAAAAAACGCCCGACATCTTCCGGTAATTGCAGGCCACGCATAGCGGCGCGGCGTTGCAGTGCGGCAAGTTTTTCATCATCTGCCATGGGTTGCAGTTGGTAATTCAACCCCCATTGCATACGTGAAACAAGATCTGGCAAGAGGAACCCAGCATCCGCAGGAGACGAGCTGCCGCTGACCACTAAGGCGCAATTCTTATTTTCTGCGACGCGATTGTAGAGATCAAAAATCGCCTCTTCCCAAACGGGGTGGCCGGCGATGGCATCGACATCATCGATACAAACCAAATCCAACTGTTCTAGGCCTTCAAGCAATGCGGTCGAAATACTCGCATGTATGCCTAAGGGAATATAAAAGCTGCGACGCTCCACTTCATTAGCGTGCGCGCAAGCAGCGTGCATTAAATGGGTTCGACCCGATTTAACTGGGCCCCACAAATAGATGGCGGCTTCACCATGCCCTTCGGCATTCGCTCTCAATTTTTGAATAAGTTCATCATTACCCGCGGCGGGGTAATAACTATTAAAGGTTTCGTCGTCTGGCAAATGCACAGGTAACGAGAGTTGCAGAGGTGAGTTTAAGGGCACTCGGTCTTCTCAATATTAAATAAAAACAATGCCGTGCTTAACTAAGCACGGCCGATAACATCTTAATGTAAACGCCATTCATACACAGGTTTGCCAGTTTGATTAGAGACAGGGCTAAATTCACCTGCACTCACAGGTGCGACCACAGAAATACGCGGCTCTAAGCTTAATAAGCGTTGTAAATCCGTCTCTGAGCCAAATAAATCTAACGAGAAAGTCACAGTATTACCTTGAATATGCGTTAACGTGGCATTTTTAATCGCGCTGAGTTGCTTCAAATATTTTTCAACTTCAACTAATTGCGCCATTTTTTGGATATTAACGAAGGTAACACTCGCACCAAGCTGAGTACCAGTATCGGCAATCGCATACTTAGTAAAATAATATTCACCTAACGCCGCCATCATAGCGGTAATCGCTTGGGCCGAATTTTCAGCAGTACCGTTGTAACTGAATAACGGTGGCGTCAAAGAGTCAATGGTAGCCTTAGTATAAAGATTTAAACGATAACGAACCTGATTCCCGGCGGCATCAATTGCCACTAGCGCCAAAAAGTCAGCTTGATAGCGGCCAGATACACTCGCTACTATGTCGGCAAACATCCCTTTAATATCGTTAGGATTTATACCCATCAACTCATCAAGATCTAAGATAGGCAGGAGTACAGGTATACCGCGGGCATAGGAAAAATCGCTAAAAATCTTACGTTCGGCTAACGCAGATGAGTCACCCAATATCATAGTGTCGCCATCACCAGGCATAGCGACCCAAAATAAGGTCAGCGGGCGTTGAGTTCCCCAAACAGGCAATTGTGCCTGACGCAGTAACGCCACTATGCGGCGGTGCTCAAAACTCGCGGTCAACAGCAATTGGCCATTTTGCTCGATATAACCATACTGGCTCAGCAAGGTATCAGGATTACTGAGCTGAGATTGGATTAGGCTGTTATCGAGGGATCGCGCAGTCCCAGTGTTCTTGATAATGACTTGCTCAAGTGCACTTTTTAAGGCTTTGTCGCGTTCAGCAACTGCGCGCGAAGACACAGGCACATTGGCCTCATCTAATTTACTCACCTCAACAGCATTGACGCTATTAATCGTGAACAGACAATATAGAAATGCAATTAAGCTCGGCTTCAATAGGAATTTCAGCATCTTTGAGTAGTTGAAGTAGCGTCAGATGAGGCAAATTGTACCATAGTTAGCGCCTTAAGCGAGTCTTGCCAAAATTTAGCCCCATTTCCGTGCCTGCCATAGCACAGAAAACCCAAACAGTGATCAACGTCGGCAAAACAGGCGATTTTCTCCTGCTCAAAATCCAACAAACTGTTATCATTTGGCGGTTTACCCTAAATTAACGAGAATAATAAATGAGACGACTCGCTATCCCCCTACAGGGCGCGCAAATGCTATTTGTGGCCTTCGGTGCCCTAGTACTAATGCCGCTACTTACAGGGCTCGACACCAGTGTGGCATTGTTTACCGCAGGTATCGGTACCCTACTCTTCCAATTGATTACTAAACGCCAAGTGCCTATCTTCCTCGCATCTTCCTTCGCCTTTATTGCCCCCATACTTTATGGCGTGCAGACTTGGGGAATTCCATCCACAATGGGCGGCATTATGGCCGCGGGCGTGGTCTACGTCATGCTCGGCGCCTTGGTTAAAGTGCGCGGTACTGACTTTATTCACAGACTATTGCCCCCAGTCGTAGTGGGACCTGTGATCATTATTATCGGCCTTGGCTTAGCCCCCGTGGCAGTGAATATGGCATTAGGCAAGAGTGGTGATGGTAGCTTGACTTTAGTCGCTACAAATACGGCGTTATTTATTTCGCTCGCATCACTTGGTACCACTATCGCGGTGGCGATTTTCGCAAAGGGCCTACTCAAAGTGATGCCGATTTTAGCAGGTATTATAGTAGGTTACAGTTTAAGCCTAGCCTTTGGTATTGTTGATTTTGCAGTCGTGACCGCTGCAAGCTGGATTGCTATTCCTAAATTTGTCGCGCCAGAATTAAACTGGTATGCCATTGCATTTATGATCCCAGTGGCAATCGCCCCTGCGGTAGAACACATAGGTGATATTCTGGCGATATCCAACGTCACGGGTAAAGATTTTATGAAAAAACCCGGCCTGCATCGCACGCTAACGGGTGACGGGATTGCCACAATTGCAGCCGCAGCCTTTGGTGGTCCACCGAACACGACTTACTCAGAAGTGACAGGTGCAGTAACCTTAACCCGAAATTTTGATCCTAAGATCATGACTTGGACTGCCATTACCGCCATCACTTTAGCCTTCGTTGGCAAACTAGGTGCGCTGATGCAAACTATTCCCGTCCCAGTGATGGGCGGTATTATGTGTTTGCTATTTGGTTCCATTGCCGCAGTTGGCCTCAACACCCTTATTCGTAATCATGTGGATTTATCTGAGCCACGTAATTTAAGTATTGTCGGTGTTACCTTAGTCTTTGGTATCGGCGGCATGGCATTTGGCATAGGTTCATTCAGTCTTACTGGTATTAGCTTGTGCGGTATTGTCGCTATTACCATGAACTTACTATTACCCGCGACTAAGCCACACAATAAACACCATGAGTCTGATGTGACGCCTCATTAATTACGGCTTGAAAACACGATCAATTTCGAAGTATATCGTTGAAAAATAACCACTTTATAAAATTGATCGTTTCTTAAGAAACCACCATAAAAAAGCCGCCGTGATATCAATCACGGCGGCTTTTTTATGAAGCAATATTTTTATGAAGTAAGAATTAACTCTTACTCTTCAGTCTTGATCTTAGCGGCAGCCGCTTTGATCAAAGGTTGTAATTCGCCTTTTTGGAACATGTCCACTACGATATCACACCCACCGATCAACTCGCCTTCAATCCACAATTGTGGGAAAGTCGGCCAGTTAGCAAACTTAGGTAATTCTGCGCGAATGTCTGGATGCTGAAGAATATCCACGAATGCAAACTGCTCGCCGCAGTTAATCATGATCTGAGCGACCTGTGACGAGAAGCCACAGCTAGGCAACTTTGGAGAACCTTTCATATAAACAATGATAGGGTTTTCCGTGATCTGTTGCTTAATTTTCTCTACTGTTTCCATTTTGATTCCTAAGTAGGATGACATTGACTCAATGCGACTATTGTACGTCAGCTAGACGCAGAACAAAATCCCACAGTTTGTAAGGTTATGTCGACATTTGATTTTTCGATGGCGTCTATCTAGTCAATTAGCTAAACAATGATTCACATCACAAATTTTATCGGTACAATAGTCCTAAGTGAGCACGTTTAAGAAACGATAACCTAAGACCATGGAGAGATACTAATGGCTTTCGAATTACCCGCATTACCATATGCAAAGAACGCACTAGAACCACACATTTCTCAAGAAACCATAGAATACCACTACGGCAAGCACCACAACACTTATGTTGTGAAGCTAAACGGCTTAATCGAAGGAACTGATTTCGCTGGCAAATCTTTAGAAGATATCATCAAGACTTCTACCGGTGGCGTATTTAACAACGCAGCTCAAGTGTGGAACCACACTTTCTACTGGAACTGCTTAGCCCCTAATGCTGGCGGCGAACCAACAGGCCCAGTTGCTGATGCAATCAATGCCGCTTTCGGTTCATTCGACGCATTCAAAGCGCAATTTACTGATTCAGCAGTAAACAATTTCGGTAGCGCTTGGACATGGTTAGTGAAAAAAGCCGATGGCACTCTTGCTATCGTTAACACTAGCAATGCAGCGACACCACTGACTGACAGCACAGTAACGCCAATCATGACAGTTGACGTGTGGGAACACGCTTACTACATCGATTACCGTAACGTGCGTCCTGACTACCTTGCCCACTTCTGGCAATTAGTTAACTGGGACTTCGTTAACCAAAACTTCGCAGGTTAATTCATTTAACCTAACGTAGTTTACTGCCGAATGAGCAGTGGGTTAATCCCAGTAAAAAGAGCCCTAGTGGCTCTTTTTTTATGCCCCTCGTTTGCCGCCCATCCCTTATCCCACCGATTTATCCTCCGCTAACTACAAGTGCAATAATTGCGTTTGCAACTATTTGTTATTGTTTTTATTTGATATTTTTTTGACACAGATAGTGAGTTTGTGTCTAAGATTAGAGTAGGAGGCTGGCTAGCCAGTTATCCGTTCCATGACATCACTGGCGTTTCAGGGGGTTTATATGGGCATTTTCGAGCATTACCAAAAGCGCTACGAACAAAAACTCGATGAAGAATATTCTTTGCAGGAGTTTCTGGACATCTGCAAGGGAGATCGCAGCGCTTACATGTCAGCATCAGAGCGACTACTGCTTGCAATTGGTGAAGCAGAAGTCATTGATACCGCAAAAAATCCAACACTTAGCCGTATTTTTTCGAATCGACTTATTTCACGCTATCCCGCATTTAAAGATTTCTTCGGCATGGAAGACGCCATAGAGCAAATTGTGGCTTACCTAAAGCACTCGGCTCAAGGATTAGAAGAATCCAAACAAATTCTATACCTACTGGGCCCAGTGGGCGGCGGTAAGTCATCGCTAGCCGAAAAACTCAAAGCCCTAATGCAAAAAGTGCCCATTTACATTCTGAGCGCGAATGGAGTCCGCAGCCCAGTCAACGATCACCCTTTCTGCCTGTTTGATGTGGAAGAAGATGGACAGCTGTTAAAAGATGAATTCAACATTCCCAACCGTTATCTGAAAACCATCATGTCGCCTTGGGCGGTAAAACGTCTGCATGAGTTTGGTGGCGATATCTCCAAATTTCGCGTGGTGAAAGTCTTTCCATCCATTCTGGACCAAGTGGCAATAGCGAAAACTGAACCCGGTGATGAAAACAACCAAGATATTTCGTCCCTTGTCGGTAAAGTCGATATTCGGCAGCTCGAACATTTCTCCCAAGATGATCCCGATGCTTACGCCTATTCAGGCGCATTGTGCCGTGCAAACCAAGGGGTGATGGAATTCGTCGAGATGTTTAAGGCACCAATTAAAGTGCTGCATCCACTACTAACTGCAACTCAGGAAGGTAACTATAACGGCACAGAAGGCTTATCGGCCTTGCCCTATAGCGGGATTATTCTGGCTCACTCAAACGAGTCCGAGTGGTCAACCTTCAAAAACAACAAAAACAACGAAGCCTTCCTCGACCGTGTTTACATAGTCAAAGTGCCATACTGTTTACGGGTCTCAGAAGAGCTGCAAATCTATCAAAAACTGCTAATCAACTCTGAGTTATCGAAAGCGCCCTGCGCTCCCGGCACCTTAGAAACCTTAGCGCAATTTAGTGTGTTGTCACGCATCAAGCCGCCTGAAAACTCCTCCATCTACTCTAAGATGCGGGTATATGACGGTGAAAGCCTGAAAGATACCGATCCTAAGGCTAAGTCTTACCAAGAATACCGTGATTACGCAGGTGTCGATGAAGGCATGAATGGACTATCCACCCGTTTCGCCTTTAAGATTTTGTCGCGGGTATTTAACTTCGACCATTCAGAGATCGCCGCCAACCCAGTACATTTATTCTATGTCCTCGAACGACAAATTGAACAAGAACAGTTCCCCGGCGATACCGCCGAACGTTATCTTGAATTCCTAAAAGGTTATTTGATCCCTAAATATGTGGAGTTTATCGGTAAAGAGATTCAAACCGCTTACTTAGAGTCTTACTCTGAATACGGCCAAAATATCTTTGACCGCTATGTCACTTACGCCGACTTTTGGATCCAAGATCAAGAATACCGTGACCCAGAAACAGGTCAGCTATTCGACCGCGCCGCCCTCAATGCTGAACTTGAAAAGATTGAGAAGCCCGCGGGGATCAGCAATCCTAAAGATTTCCGTAATGAAATCGTTAACTTTGTGCTGCGCGCCCGCGCGAACCATGAGGGTAACAATCCGCTATGGACCAGCTACGAGAAACTTCGCACAGTAATCGAGAAGAAAATGTTCTCCAACACAGAAGATTTACTGCCTGTTATTTCCTTTAACGCCAAAACGTCGAACGACGATCAACGCAAACACGATGATTTCGTCAATCGCATGATGGAGAAAGGCTATACCAAAAAACAAGTCCGACTCTTGTCTGAGTGGTATTTACGAGTTCGTAAATCTTCTTAAACTTGCGCTAACTAAGTATAGGGCTTTGGTGTTGCCAAAGCCTTCGCTGGGTTTTGGGAGGTGCGTATGGCGAACTTTATCGATAGACGGTTGAATGCGAAAGGAAAAAGCACAGTCAACCGCCAACGCTTTATCAATAGATATAAGCAACAAATTAAAAAAGCCGTCAGCGATGCAGTGACTCGTCGCAGCGTAACGGATGTAGATAAAGGCGAAAAAATCAGTATCCCAACACGGGATATCAGTGAACCTATGTTTCACCAAGGCAAAGGCGGTGTCAGGGATAGAGTGCATCCCGGTAATGACCAATTTACCCGTGGCGATAAAATTGACCGACCACCTGGTGGTTCAGGCGGCGGTTCGGGCAAAGGTGAGGCCTCAAACTCGGGTGAAGGCGACGATGACTTTGTGTTCGAAATCTCTAAGGATGAGTATCTAGAGTTATTGTTTGAGGACTTAGAACTCCCCAATCTACAAAAAAATCGCCTTAATAAACTGGTGGAATACCAAATCTACCGTGCGGGATTCACCAATGATGGCGTCCCCGCTAACATCAATATTGTCCGTTCATTACGTTCATCCCTTGCTCGTCGCATTGCGATGTCGGCCAGTAAAAAGAAACTATTAAAAGAGTTAGAACAAGAACTTGCTGAACTGGAAAATATTCCAGGTACTAAGGCGGAGTTGATTTTGGATTTAAAAGCTCAAATTGAGGAGTTAAAACAAAAGATTGCTAGAGTGCCGTTTATCGATACCTTCGATCTGCGCTTTAATAATTATGCGAAACGAGAAATCCCCTCTAGCCAAGCTGTGATGTTCTGTTTAATGGATGTGTCTGGTTCTATGGATCAGGCAACTAAAGATATGGCAAAACGCTTCTATATCTTGCTGTATCTGTTCCTCACCCGTACCTATAAAAATTTAGAAGTGGTTTACATTCGCCACCATACCCAAGCCAAAGAAGTCGATGAACACGAGTTCTTTTACTCCCAAGAAACGGGCGGCACCATAGTGTCCAGTGCATTGAAATTAATGCATGAAATTCAACAAGCCCGCTACCCAGCCGATGAGTGGAATATTTACGCAGCCCAAGCATCCGACGGTGATAACTGGGCTGACGATTCACCTACCTGTAGGCAATTGTTAGAACAAAAAATATTGCCACTGGTGCGCTACTACAGCTATATCGAAATCACCAATCGCGCCCATCAAACCCTGTGGCGCGAATATGAATCCCTGCAACAGCATTACGACAACATCGCCGTGCAGCATATACGTCAAGCCGAAGATATTTACCCTGTCTTTAGGGAGCTATTCAAGAAACAAGCGGTTTAAGGGGGCACTATGGGGATAACTAAATCAACATCTTGGACACCACTGAGCGATGGTCCCGACTGGAGCTTCGAGCTACTGCAAGACTACCTCAAGGAAATTGAGCGGGTGGCAGCGCTCTATAAACTCAGCACTTACCCAAATCAAATTGAAGTCATCACTGCTGAACAGATGATGGATGCTTATGCTGGCATAGGCATGCCCATAGGTTACACCCATTGGTCTTTCGGCAAACGTTTTATCGAAACCGAGCAAGGTTACAAACGTGGCCAAATGGGGCTCGCCTATGAAATTGTGATTAACTCTAACCCCTGCATCGCTTACTTAATGGAAGAAAACACCATCACAATGCAGGCGCTGGTGATAGCTCACGCCTGTTTCGGACATAACAGCTTTTTTAAAAACAATTACTTATTTAAGACATGGACAGATGCGAGCTCGATTATTGACTACCTTGTCTTTGCTAAAAACTACATAAGTGACTGCGAGCAAAAATACGGTGTAGAACAAGTCGAAAGCGTCATAGACTCCTGTCATGCGCTAATGAACTACGGTGTCGATCGTTATAAACGTCCCTCTGAAATCTCATTCAGGGAAGAACAAGCAAGACAAAAGGATCGCGAGGCTTACCTTCAAAGCCAAGTAAATGATTTATGGCGCACGATTCCGACCCATCAACATGAGCAGTCTCAATCGAAAAAACGTCGTTTCCCCGCCGAACCGCAGGAAAATATTTTATATTTCATCGAGAAAAACGCTCCTTTGCTTGAACCATGGCAAAGGGAAATAATCCGTATTGTGCGTAAAATGGCGCAATATTTTTATCCGCAAAAACAAACTCAAGTCATGAATGAAGGCTGGGCAACCTTCTGGCATTACACTATCTTGAATCACTTGTACGACGATGGCGTGGTCACTGACCGCTTCATGATCGAGTTTTTGCAAAGTCATACAGGCGTTGTGGCCCAACCCGATTACAACAGTCGTTATTACAGTGGCATCAACCCATACGCCTTAGGTTTTGCCATGTTCACCGATATTCGGCGTATTTGTGAAAATCCAACCGATGAAGATAAAGCTTGGTTTCCCGACATTGCTGGCAGCGATTGGATTGAAACCTTACACTTTGCGATGCAAAACTTTAAAGATGAAAGTTTTATTAGCCAATATCTCTCACCTAAAGTTATCCGCCAATTTAAATTGTTTGGTATCCATGATGATGAGAAACGCAATTATCTTTCGGTATCCGCGATCCACGATGAACGGGGCTATCAAGATATTCGCCAGTTACTATCACAACAATATAACCTGTCTAATATTGAGCCAAATATCCAAGTACATAATGTGGAAATCAACGGTGATCGATCCTTAACCTTACATTATGTGCCAAATAACGATATTCCCTTAGCCAATAGCCATAAAGAAGTATTAAAGCATTTACATCGATTATGGGGTTTCACTGTCACCTTAGAGCAAAAAAATGCAGATGCGAGTATTAGCGTCTTAGCATCCTGCCCTGAAGCCAATAAACCAGAATAATAAGCACAATAAAAAGGCCGTTTCCAATTGAAACGGCCTTTTTGTTTATTTAGCGCTATCTTAACGCAATATCACTCACAGAGATTAATGATCTTGAGCAATAGAAGCTGGCATATCTTCGCGTAATTGTAACCACATCTTACCGCTATTCATGCCATAGGTACGCATTAGCGCAGAGACATCGAGGTAATTTTTCGCCTGAGCCAACAGTTCTAATTCTTTGTAAAAGTTCAATGCTAATAAACGCGCATCTGAGCTGGTAAAGTAATAACGACCAACTCGACTATACAAACCTTTAAATCCGTTTAATATCAAAACGTAAAGTGGATTTCCAGACGAAAACGCTAAGGTGTGATGCAGTAAGTAGTCAAATTCAGCATAGGATTCAGCCGTATCTTCAAGCTGGTGAATCTTTGCAAGTACCTCCACAGCGGTATCCGGGTTATAACGCAAAGCACCGCGAAAATAGATAGCACTGACGTTCGTTCTAGCTGACAAGAGTTGGTCAACCAATACCGGAAAACCCTCGGGATTCAAATCAGCAATAGTCTCAAGGATGTTTAAGCCTGAAGTTTCCCAAAAGTTGTTAACCCGTGTTGGTTTGCCATGCTGAATTTTCAACCAACCGTCACGCGCCAAGCGCTGTAGCACCTCACGCAGAGTGGTGCGAGTCACACCAATCAATTCTGAAAGCTCACGTTCAGCCGGTAAAATGGACCCTGGAGGAAATTTGTTTTCCCAAATTGATCTCACAATATACTTCTCTGCAAAACTTGCAGGTCCTTTGGCATTGATAATCATCAGCCCACTTATCCAGTTGTTGTGCGTCGTAATGGTCACTGATCATACCAGAGCGGTAAAAAATGGAAACCATTCACTTAAAATCACTGTGTTATCGCCGTGTAAATGTCACAGAATCGTTCAAAAAAACGACCAAGGTCAATACAGGATGGGCCAATTTTGCCGCTTAGCTCCGCTTTTTGAAATGTCGGTATCAGTAACTCATTACATTAGCTTTCTCTTTAGGCTAGACTCATTTAACTAACGCAGGTATTGATAATAATCACGTGCAATTTTTAACATAATTAGAAGAGAGGCTGCCATGCCGGCGACAATGAGTCAGGCGTTTATTGGGAACTTCTTAGGAAATTCTCCTAAGTGGTACAAAACCGCAATACTGTCATTTTTAATTATCAATCCAATACTCTTTTTCTATGTCGACCCCTTTGTGGCTGGTTGGGTATTGGTGCTTGAATTTATTTTTACCTTAGCAATGGCATTAAAATGCTATCCATTACAGCCCGGCGGATTATTGGCAATTGAAGCCGTCGCGATCGGAATGACATCGGCAAGCCAAGTCTTACATGAAATAGAAGCCAACCTCGAAGTATTATTACTCTTGGTATTTATGGTCGCTGGTATATATTTCATGAAGCAATTGCTGCTATTTGGCTTCACGAAAATCATTACTAAAGTGCGCTCTAAAATTTTAGTGTCATTAATGTTTTGTTTGGCTTCAGCCTTTTTATCAGCCTTCTTAGATGCGTTAACGGTTATTGCCGTCATTATCGCGGTCGCTGTGGGTTTCTATTCTATTTACCACAAGGTCGCTTCTGGAAAAGATTTCGGCGCCGATCACGATCATACCTCTGAAGGTAAAAATGATGATGGTGAAGATCAGTTAAACGAAGAAGAACTCAGTGCATTCCGTGGTTTCCTACGTAATCTGTTAATGCATGCGGGTGTGGGTACTGCGCTGGGCGGCGTGTGTACTATGGTGGGTGAACCACAAAACCTTATTATCGCCGCGCAAGCAAATTGGCAATTTGGTGAATTCGCCGTGCGTATGTCACCCGTTACTGTTCCTGTATTAATCTCGGGTATCTTAACTTGTTACTTAGTTGAAAAATTTGGCATTTTTGGTTATGGCGCTAAGTTGCCAACGGCCGTTCATCGGATCTTATGTGAATATGCCGCCCATGAAGATGCGCGCCGTACCAATAAAGACAACATGAAGTTAATCGTCCAAGCCTTAGTGGGTGTCTGGTTGATCGCTGGACTTGCATTGCACTTGGCCTCAGTGGGCTTAATTGGTCTTTCTGTGATTATTTTAACCACAGCCTTTAACGGCGTTACCGATGAGCATGCCCTCGGTAAAGCTTTCGAAGAAGCACTGCCTTTTACCGCGTTATTAGCTGTCTTCTTTGCGGTTGTTGGCGTGATTATCGACCAGCACTTATTCGCACCAGTGATCCAATGGGCACTGAGTTATCAAGGCAATACTCAGTTGGTGATTTTCTACATCGCCAACGGATTGCTGTCTATGGTGAGTGATAACGTGTTCGTCGGCACTGTGTACATTAACGAAGTGAAAGCGGCATTGATTAACGGTCAAATCAGCCGTGATCAATTCGACTTGCTGGCCGTTGCGATTAATACTGGAACTAACTTACCTTCGGTTGCCACGCCCAATGGTCAAGCGGCGTTCTTGTTCCTACTAACCTCAGCCCTAGCGCCACTTATCCGCTTATCCTATGGCAGAATGGTATGGATGGCATTACCTTACACTATCGTGCTGTCTATTGTAGGTGTCATGGCGATTCAAACGGGTTTCTTAGAACAAGCCACCCAATATTTCTATGATTCCCAGATAATCATCCATCACAGCGCTAGTGAAGTTTTAGAGCCGATGACTGGACATTAATCTTCTTTATTGACTGAACTTTATTTAATAAGTAGAGTCCAAAAAACGCCCCATGTCTGAGGGCGTTTTTTGTTGATATGGAGCTCACTTTGACTGTAATGACTCGCTTTGCCCATTCCCGTTCATCTTGGTTTATTCTCGCAGGCACAGCCCTTGGGTTAGAAGCAGCCGCCCTGTATTTTCAATATGTCATGAAACTGGAACCCTGTGTCATGTGTATTTACCAAAGACTCGCTATTTTTGGTTTATTGGCAGCAGGCCTCATTGGCATGACAGCCCCAAAATATCGAATAGTAAGGATCTTAGCTGCCGTGCTCTGGGCCATCAGTGCAACTTGGGGATTAAAACTAGCTTTATCGCTCGTAGATATGCAAGCCAACCCATCCCCTTTTTCAACCTGCTCATTCTTACCTGAATTTCCAGCTTGGATGCCATTACACGAATGGTTCCCTGCCGTTATGATGCCTACTGGCATGTGTACTGATGTACCTTGGGTCTTTATGGGTGTAACGATGCCCGAATGGATGGTAGTTGCCTTCAGTGGCTTCTTAGTCGCTTGGTTACTCTTTATTGTGCCTGTCCTAAGTGGTTCAAATAAACCGTCTCTTTATAAATAACAAGTTTGAGATAAGGCAGGCATAAAACCTGCCTTTTTATTGACGATTGTATTCCACTTATCCCATTCAATCCTCGCAACTTAAACATATGCCAATAGCAAAACAGTGAGAAAGCGCTACACTGGCTCAATGAAAAGTGGTGATTTGGAAACTGGGGATTATGGGAAAAAGTTCGACATCTGAGCCACGCACGCCATTAACCCAATGGCAAAACAGTTTGCCATTCAAATTTAGCCTTATTCAGCTCGTCATTGCCGCTATTTTGATTTGTAGTACAGCTTGGGTCATGCTGAGCATTCAACGCCAACAAGTTCTTGATCAGCAAGCCGTGTTAAACCAAAACTATGGCCAGTTGATTATCGCCAAACTGCAAGAAATGACTTCACAGGTTGAAACCGTAGTCGACTCTATTTCCAGTATTGCCAAACTTTACCGCTATGATCATGAGCAACTGGTGAAAACCATTCCCACGTTGCTGAAACTCGATAGTCAACAACGCATCATCTCTGGCGGTGGCGTCTGGCCGGAACCCGGCGCGTTTAATCAGCAAAAATTTCGAGATAGCCTGTTTTGGGCACACAATGTAAACGATGAATTAGTCGCCATTGATTCCTATAACAAAGACACATTCCCAAGCTACCACACCGAAGAATGGTATCGCCCGACGCGCTATTTTCCTGCTGGTAAAATTTTCTGGTCAAAATCTTATTTCGATCCGACAACCCATGAGTCAATGATCACAGCCTCAGGCGCTATGTGGATGGACCATCAGTTTATTGGTGCCGCCACTGTGGATATCAGTTTAGAAAAGCTCAATGTGCTATTACGCAATACTATGATTAATGTCAGAGGCTATGTCATAGCCTTAGATCATCAAAACCAAGTACTCGCCTATCCAGATGCCAATAACGATCTTAAGCATCAAACCAATACCAATCATTCTTTCGTCACCTTCAATCATCTCACCAGCCAACAGCCAGATTTCAGCCCCGTCGAAGTCGCATTACAGAGTGCAGATAAAGCCTTTATAGAAGCGGCGATTGCCGAGCGCGTTTTTACCCAAGAACAGATGCAGCATCTAACGAGACTAAGTCATCAAAATGAGCGTGACATGTTAGCGGCCATCGTAAATAACAATGCCTTAAATCATTTTACTGTCCCGAAATTACTGACGTCGGTAACTTTGACCCATGATCCAATCCTTAAAACGGCATCTCTCGTTTCGGTATTTCTCATGCCAAATACCTATTGGAAGGTACTTGTCGTCACCCCAATTTCACCGCTGCAGGATACCGCTAAACATTTAATCGAAAAGGTCGGCGTTTATTTAGTCTGTATTCAACTATTAGGCTTAATTCTATTATTCTTACTCCAGCACCGACTATTTATCACCCCCATTATTGAAATCGTCCAAGCCTTAAAACGTAATGATTCCGCCTCTATCGAACTCAAAGCCAATAACAGCCATGACGAAATTGGCTTATTGGCAAAAACATTCCTATCGCGTACTCGACAACTTGAAGTGGCAATGGCGAGCTTAGATGCGAGTAACCTGGCACTAGAACAGCAATTGCAGAGCCAAAATCTGTTTCAACTGGAGTTAAAGCGCCATAAAGAACAATTGAGGGCTTTGCTTAAATTTTCTCAAAATCTCATCTATATCAAAGATCTTCACGGTAAATATATTCTAGTCAATGACAAATATTGTGAAATCTTAGGTATAGAACGCAGATGCATTATTGGCACCTCTGATTTTGAGATATTTCCCAGCCAATTTGCCCACGAGTATCAACAAAATGATCGACGCGTTCTGCATAATCATGAAGCCATAAACTTCGAAGAAGCTATTCCATCGCCCCTAGGCAATCTTATTTATATCGTGACTAAATTTAAGATCAAAGATGATGACGATACCGTTATTGCAGTCGGTGCTATCGCCTTTGATATCACCTTACAAAAAATTAAAGAGCAAGAACAAGAAAAGTTACTTTTAGGGCAAGTCGAGGCGCTTAATCACCTACAAGAACAAGTTCGCCTCAGTAATCAACATAACCATGAACTCTATCTGCTCCAAGACAAATCAACCCAATTGCTTGAGAAACATCATCAACTCAATCTCAGTCGTGAACAAAGCCAACAGCTAATGCAAAATTTTCTAGCTGAAATGATGACGCAAATTATGCATGAGCAAGATCAGCTACTCGCCAAAGTGTGCCAACTTCAGCCAATAGATAATGCTAACGACCAAAATCAGATCACCGAAATCATGGTGACTCAGGCAGATAAATTGCGACATATTGCCCAGTTATTAACGAATTATCAAAATGACATTCGGCCACTGCATCTCGCACAATTTATGCGCCATCTCTTAGGGTTGCTAAAGGTACAATTAGCTAAAACAAATGTGGAAATAGCGTTAAATTGTGAAGAAAATATCATCATTGATGGCCCTTCATGGCAATATTTGCAGCTGTTTTATCGTCTAATCACCAACACGTTGAATCATGCATTTAAAGCTCACAATGAACAGCGTGAAATAACCATTAATATCGACAAGTCGAGCGAAGAGTTACACATCAGTATTATCGATAATGGGATAGGTATGACAGAGCCGCAACTCGCACAGTTACGGCAAGAACTAGCGCAAGAACTCTGCCTTGGAACGCTGACCTGTATAAATCTGTGGCTTAAAAATGATCTCAATGGCAGCCTTAGCATCAGTAGCCACTTGAACCAAGGCACACACATTCAATGTCGTTGGCCACTGAGTACAGATTTAGAACCGCAATAAACAAAGGTGCGTTATTGATCTAACCATGCCTTGGCTTGGCTATGTTCATCGGCGGTAAATACCTTTACCGGACATGGCAGCATGCAGGCTAGTGCATTAACCATAGCATTTGTTTGAGTGGCATTGGCAATCATCACGACCCTTGAAAAATCACTTAAATGAAATAAACCTAATACCGCATCATCCCACAGGGCCCCAACGGATATACCTTCAAATTCAGGGGAAAACTCGTACCAAAGGCGAATGCTGGCGTGGTCTTGCAGCTTGGCTTCTATGGCGGGAACCAAATAGCCTTCAACATCCCCATGGTTAACACGGCCAGATGCGACCACTGCCAATATATCATCAGCATGACCCGAAGAAATCGTTAGCATTGAACACTCCTTATCAATACATGAAGGGAAAAATAGTTAAAGCTCATACACTAAAGATACACAGACAATGACATAAATGCGGGAAAGATGGGCTTTTTATTTTAAGCTAACACCATTTTATACATACACATCAGCAATGCAAATGACGCCAAAAGGAGCGAATCCACAGCGATAACTCGCATAACCCAGTAACAAAACTTAGTCGCAGAACTCGATGAAAAATGGTGACCATACGAAATAACATGAGGTGAAGCAAAGAGAAGATATTTACCTCACACTCAAGGCTGCTACTGCTCGAGGTTAACAATAAGTGTGAGGAAACACATGGTACTCAAACGATGGTGATTTACGCTGCTAAAAAATAGTATTAGTCATGACTTACCTAAAATCATGCATTAATAAATAATCTAATTGCTATTCTGACTAAGCACTCACTTGAAGTTTAGCGATTTCTTGATCGAACAAATTCTTAATCAAACTAGAAAACTCAGTAATAAATAAAGTCTGTGCGGGAGTCGCTTTATGGTTGGCAACTGAAGCTAAAATCTCTTCTAAATCATACACAATTGCATCCACTTCACGGATAATCACATTACGTTGCGTAAAAGACAACGATGGATTTTGGCCACACACCATAATGATCTGTGCCGACAATTGCTCTTCAAATAATTCCATCACAGTATCGTCTGAAACTACCTCTGAACCTGGTGTTTCAAATAAGCCAAGATGTTCAGTTAAATACTGGACCAAATGCATGTAACCATCTTTATCTGTGACCATTTTTTACCCTTTAAACTCATTAACTTAATATCTATTGTGATGCTATTAATAGCACATCAGAAAATATCAAAGAAGCCAAAAGCTCAGCTTCTTATCAAGATCTCGCATACGCCACTTATTTAACTCTAGCCTATCTTCGATAACAGACGTATTGATCTATACCAATCTTATTGAAGTTACTGAGTTAAGGTTAGTACAAATGACACAGGAACAGCTTGACTAATGCTCGATAAACCCGCAATTTCACGTAATTTATCAATCCCAGCCACAAGATCAAACTCATTGGCATTAACAATTACCGGTTGAAAACTGTTCACTAAAAGTTTGTTATCAGAAACTTTAGTGATAATCACCGAAAAAGCCTTAGTTTGCGATTTGCCGTGTAACGCAATTTTTCCATCAATATCAAAAACTTTACTCTCACCGACGCCAAGATTTTTTAGTATCTTAGGGTCTACTTGTGATGACAGTTTCAGCTCTGGATACAAAGACACTTCAAATAACAAATTTTGCATCCGCTCATCGCGGACATCAATACCCGTTGCCACACCGATTAGTGGAATTGTTAATTCAAATTGACCGTTATCTTTTAGCGTACCTTTGAGTTGTTTAAAGTGATGGACTTCACCTATATCACCTTTCTTTACCGAAATAAAACTGACTCGCGAATCTTGTTCCATCACTTGCCATTGCGCGGCACAGCTAAAACTGGCCATAGCAGATAAGGCGACAATTCCCATCCATTTTTTCATCGTATCCGTCCTTAAATAGTGAGTTTAAAAGCCATGTCGTAAAGAAAATCGACATCCGCAACAGGCTAAAATCCTGCCCAGTTAAACGTGATCAACATCACCTAACTTAAGCTAAAGATACTCTGTTTATCCATTAGCGACCAGTAAACTATGATTCATACGCGCACTAACCATTTATCTAAGCTATTGGCAAAAGCCTGTTTATCTGCTTGAGAAAACGAATCAGGCCCGCCGGTGTGCACGCCAGAACCGCGCAAATCCTCCATAAAATCGCGCATCGTCAGCTTTTGTTTTATGTTATCGACGGTATAAAGCTCGCCACGGGGATTGAGCGCCAAGGCGCCCTTTTCAATGATTAAAGCCGCTAAGGGAATATCCGCGGTGATCACTAAATGCGTCGGTTCCACATGATCGACAATATATTGATCGGCCACATCAAATCCCGCACCGACTCGAATTTGGCTGATATAGGGAGATGGCGGTACGCGGATCATTTGATTAGCCACCAGCACCAGCGGCAGGGCTTTGCGCTCCGCCGCCCGAAACAGGATTTCTTTGATAGGATTAGGGCATGCATCCGCATCAACCCAAATTTTATAATCACTCAATGTATTTTAACTCTGTTGTTAGGTTCACGAGCTCAGTTTTATGCCGAGCTATCGAACTATGCACCGTACTAAGGCGCTAAACGATCGATTTCCCACTCTGTATCATGGCGAGAATAAATAAAACGATCATGCAGCCTATGTTCTCCACCCTGCCAAAATTCGATACTCGAAGGTCTCACTAAGTAACCGCCCCAAAAACTGGGTAAAGGCACATCGCCCTTAGCGAACTTAGCTTTCATTTCGAAGAATTTGCCTTCAAGTACTTGTCTAGCGCTGAGTTTACTCGACTGCTGCGATACCCAAGCCGCAATTTGGCTGTCCTTAGGACGGGTCATAAAGTATTTAAGCACTTCAGCGGTGGACAGTGCCTGCGCTTCTCCAAGCACTGATACTTGACGCTCTAGAGGATGCCAAGGGAAATGCAAACTGACTTTATTATTAGCAGCAATTTGCTGTGCTTTGCGGCTGCCAAGGTTAGTAAAAAATACGAAACCTGTGTCATCAAAACGCTTAAGTAATACTATACGTTGAAAAGGTTGGCCGTGCTCATCCACCGTCGCCACACACATGGCGGTGGGATCGCTAAGCTCTGCATCCCTCGCCTGCGTCATCCACAGTTCAAACAAATCCATCGGGTTTTGCGGTAAATCGGCACGTCTTAAGCCGCCTTTGGCATACTCGCGGCGGATATCACTGAGATCTGTCATAGGGTTTCCTTAAGCAAACACCAAAAATTCACATGAGTTCAGGGATCAGCACTTCAGCCTGAAGCTGCTGATAGTGGCTAAAACCAATGTCATAACCTTGCTCGGTCGTTAATGAACACCGCCCTAAGCATAAATGGGCAGGAAATCCCTGCGTTGAGTCGTCGGTATTAAAGCGGATTGTGTCCCAACTGACAGGAGCAAACAAGGTTAATAGACGCGCTAATAGATCTTGCGGATACTGCGCTAAATCCAGATTCGTTTCAAAGCTCACATAGGAGCTAGCGCACGCATTCTCGCTTTGAGGCGTAATATGCAAAGTAACATAATATTTGCCCCAGAGACCGTTCATCGAAAAGCCTGACGGATCAAATAAATGGGCGTCAATCTCAAATTCAGGGAGTAAATCGTTAAGTTCGAGTGCAGTGCAAATCTCATCTTTACTCTGCGAGCCGCCATTAAGATAGTCGGCAAATTCGCCACGAATGTGGTACATCAACAGTTCACTGGTTTGATCATCCTTTGGTGCTCGATAATCACTGTCAGAGCAAAAAAAATAGTGATGATGGCTGTCGAGATGACCCACTCGAAAGGCTTTACCGGTGATACGTTGGCGCAGTTTGCCAATATCCTCGGCAAAGCTCGTGGTTTGCAGATGAGCTTGGTATTCGTTTTTACGCTGATAACTCACCAATGCCATGGCAGGCACGCCAAGCGCGCCGATAAAGTAACAAGCGGCGTCCACTAAGGTACTGTTACCACAGGTGAGCATGACAAATCTGTCGTGCCATACAAACAAGCTGGATTCACTCAACAGATAGGCATCACAGTCCGCATTACTTAACTGCGACAGTATCTCGGCGTGGGCACAGTTGACTAAGGCAGACCAAAAACTCACATCGAGTTCTCGTAAATTCGGCGTAGACGCCGTCACGATAATCTCGAGTTTTTTTTCTGAACCTTCGAAAAACATCAACCCTTTGACCTCATGATCGTCACTCATCCTTTACTTGATCCTAGAACAACGCGATTTTACACGACTAAAACGGCAATAAAAGCGAAAAATCTGTCCTTATAAAAACAAAAATCAGCCGAGGTTACCCAAGGCTGATTTATTTTAACACGCTAGAAATTAAGAAAAATCTTCTAAATAGGTATAGCCTTTCAGCCCTAGTTGCAATTCTTCTAAAATTTGTGCGCGTTCACCTTCGGCGATATGCAGATTCACTAACTCTTCATAAGTGCGCATAAAGGCCACCGCATCTAAGTTAACGTAACGCAATACGTCAGCAACCGTGTCACCCGCCAATACAGATTCGATGTTAGTCACACCATTATCTTCGATGCGAACCACTGCTGAGTTTGTATCACCAAACAGGTTATGCATATCACCCAAGATTTCTTGGTATGCACCCACAAGGAAAAAACCAATCAGGTATGGGCTATCCGCACTCCATGCTGGCACTGGCAGCGTGGTTTCAATCCCTTGACCATCAACGTATTGATCGACAATACCGTCAGAGTCGCAGGTGATATCGAGCATGACAGCACGGCGTTCAGGGGCTTTATCTAGGCCCGATAACGGCAATACTGGGAACACTTGGTCAATACCCCAAGCATCCGGTAATGACTGGAATAATGAGAAGTTAACAAAGAACTTATCGGCTAACTTTTCATTGAGTTCATCAATGATAGGTCTGTGATAACGGTTTTTCGCACTCAATAGCCCTTGCACTTCATGACACACGCGCAGGTTAGCTTGCTCAGCCCACGCACGCTCCGCTAAGGTCAATTGACCTAAAGCGAATAGCGAATGCGCTTCTTGTAAGTCACTTTGGCTATCGTGGTAAATCTCAATCAAAGCACGTTGATCGGCGCGGCCGCTGATCTCAGACCATGAATGCCACATGTTATGCAATAACTGTGGTGAATCTTCCGCTGGCGGTTGAATATCTTCAGGCTGATAAGCTTCAGTACCGATAACATCGGTGATAAGCACTGCATGGTGCGCCGTTAAGTAACGACCCGATTCTGAAATAATACGTGGCATAGGTTGCTCGTATTCATTACAGATGTCAGTCAATACGTTAACTATGTTGTTGGCGTATTCGGTCAGGCCATAGTTCATCGAGTTATTACTTTGGCTACGAGTGCCATCGTAATCCACCGCTAAACCACCACCGACGTCAAAGCAGTTAACGCTTGCGCCTAATTCACGTAATTCACAGTAGAAACGACCCGCTTCACTCACACCTTGGCGAATATCACGGATATTAGCGATTTGCGAACCTAAGTGGAAATGCAGCAATTGCAGCGAATCCAGCATATCGTGTTGCTTAAGTTGCTCTACAACCAGCAAAATTTGCGCAGCAGATAAACCGAACTTAGATTTTTCACCGCCGCTCGCCTGCCACTTGCCTTTGCCTTGGAACGCTAAACGTGCACGTAGACCTAAACGCGGTGTCACACCCAGACGTTTAGATTCAGCTAACACCATTTTCAGTTCAGACAGTTTTTCTAAAACGATGTAAACCTTGTGACCTAACTTTTCACCAATCAATGCTAAACGGATATATTCATTATCTTTATAACCATTACATACAATGACTGAACTGGCTTTTTGCGCCATGGCTAACACAGCCATCAGCTCAGGCTTACTGCCCGCTTCTAAACCCAGTTGTGGTACTTCTTTTGATGCCTGACTCGCCAGGATCTCTTCCACCACAGTTTGCTGTTGGTTTACTTTAATCGGGTAAACCAACAAATAGTCCGCCTGATACTCGTACTTCTGTATCGCTTGGTCGAATGCTTGGCACAAACTGTTCACTCTGTGGTGCAGGATCTGCGGAAAACGAACTAGTACAGGTAAAGCGACTCCCGCCTTAACCATGTCTTTGGCTAGCTCATTTAAGCCAATCTTGTAATCAGGATTTTTGGGGTCCGGTGACACAGTCACCTCACCTTGATCGCTAATCCCATAAAAACCTTGGCTCCAGTGAGTAACATTGTACCCAGCACGAGCATCATCAATAGACCAATCATTCATTATTATTTAGCCCGTCTATTAAAAAATGGGTTAAACGGTTATGGCTTAATAGCACAACCGCCCGTTCGACAAACCCAGGCAAAGGGACACCTTACCTGACATACACGAAGGTAGATTTTACCTTCTCCTTAATGCCGCAACGTCACGCTAGTGTAAGTGACATTGCTGCGATTTTCATTAATAGCGCAAGAGACAACGCATCTTAGCGCAATACATCGTATCATATTGAAGGGAAAGCTTATTCCCTTACTTCAGTAAAGCTATCTTTACTTGCCTCGCTTGCATTTATCCTCAGGCTAAAGGGCGCAAATACCGCCAAAAAGCCAAATAAGATCCTGAGTCGCATCCTTAAAACATCAAGCTAATAAGTAGCTTAAAGACGTTCAAAAGAGATTAAGACCTTCAGAAACCGATAACACAAGTAGAAAACGAAAACCGATAACACTGAACTAGCGAAAACGCCAAACCAGCTTATCGCTAGGCAAGATTATTTTAACAGGGGACTATTGGCTTCTTCGCGGCCAGAATTGATGCGGATCAACGTGAGATGCTTAAGGCCAGTATCATCGTATGGTACGACAATCGAGCGTTGGCATTGTGACACTTTTAGGCAAAGTGCAAAAAATGGATGCTTGTGCATTAGCTAATAAAAACCCTCTTAACCCCATGTAACCACATCTACTGTTAATTACACGGTTAATGACTGGTGAACCATAAAACCTTTATTACTCACGTAATATTTGTAATGTCTGCAACGAGCAAAGTCGTTGAACGGCGCAATTAAACCGCGCAATGTCACAGAATGCAAGCAAGAATCTCATTTAATCTTTTACATTAAAATATAATAAACACCTGCTTAACAATCACCCGCCACCCATTGATTTTAAATAGAGTAATATTAGTTAGTTAATCCATAAACGTCGTACAAGTCTGTTCAATATTTTTTATATCACCTTTGTCACTTTTATTGACATTTACCCCTGCAAATATCCCTGATTTTTGTGTGTCACTCAAGTGATGCAGATTTGCCAACATTAAGCGAAGCCAAACAACCAATATCACGGCGCCAAACCCCGCCACAAATCAGTGGTTCCTCCGAGACACAATACGTGGTCAAGCCTGCGCAGAGTGACGACTCACACGCTAAGATAAAGCTCAAAGACAATAATGCTGCAGTTTCAGCACCGAAGTGTATAATCGCAACCGAATCACATTCCATTATGCACAGAGAGATCCATGGTACAGATAGGTAAAACCTGCAAACTTGAGGTTGTAAAACAAGTCAGCTTTGGCGTGTATTTAAACGCCCACGAATTAGGGCAAGTACTGCTGCCAAACAAAGTCACCCCAAAAGACTGCCAAGTCGGTGATCTGCTTGACGTGTTTCTGTATCTAGATTCTGAAGATATCGTGATTGCTACCACGCGCCGTCCATTGGCACAGGTAGGCGAATTCGCCTACTTAAAAGCTGTCGCAACCGGCCCTTATGGCGCCTTTTTAGACTGGGGCTTAGATAAAGATTTATTACTGCCCTTCGGTGAGCAACATAAGCCTATTGAAGAAGGCCGCTCATATCTGGTCTATGTACACGCTAACCGCGCCGATGAACGCATCATGGCCTCATCAAAAATCGATAAGTTCCTCGATAAGACAGAGCCAGGGTACACAGTCGGTGAGCAGGTCGATTTATATATCGGCGGCACCACAGATTTAGGCTACAAAGCCATTATTAATCATGCCCATTGGGGCGTGATTTACGAAAACGAAGTGTTCCAAAAACTGCGTTTCGGCCAAAGACTCAAAGGTTTCATCAAACAAGTGCGCCGCGACGGCAAAATCGATCTTGTGCTGCAACAAGGCAGTAAACAAGAATTAGATAAGCATGCCCACATCATTCTGATCAAACTCAAACAGGCTGGCGGCTTCTTAGCCCTGACCGATAAAACCGATGCTGAAATCATTTACGATCAGCTTGGTATGAGTAAAAAAGCCTTCAAAAAAGCCATAGGTGGCTTATTTAAGAATGGCCAACTGAGCATAGATAATGATGGTTTGCGTTTAACTGAAACAGCAGAATAATCAACTCTATTCAGGACTTAGCGTTAAAATTGTACAGTTTACCGCCACTAAGGCAGAGTTTGACTGACAACTCCTAGGATATTAAGCATGGCTCTGTTATAAACAAAGCCATGCTTTTTTCTTTGGAGCTTATATGGAACTCACGTTACACGAAGCCAGAGTCATCGGATGCCTGCTTGAGAAAGAAATCACCACCCCCGAGCAATATCCACTCTCGCTAAACTCATTGACCTTAGCCTGCAATCAAAAAACCAGCCGCGAGCCCGTACTCGAACTCAGTGAAACCCAAGTGCAAATCGCCGTTGATTCCCTAAATCGGAAACGTTTGATCAGCGAACAGTCGGGATTCGGCAGCCGCGTCGTTAAATACAAGCACAGATTCTGCAATACCGAATTCAGCGAACTTCAACTGTCCCCCGCCGCACTCGCCATCGTCTGTTTGTTGCTATTACGTGGCCCACAAACACCGGGAGAACTTCGGACCCGCAGCAACCGCCTACACGAATTTAAAGACGTGATCGACGTGGAAGATTGCATCCGCCAATTAATGAGCCGTGAAAAGCCCTTCTTAAAACAATTACCCAGAGAAGCTGGTCGCCGTGAATCCCGTTATGTGGAATTATTCTCTGCAGCGTCATCGCACGAAAGTGCTAGTCAATCCCATAGCACAAGTCATCCCTTAGCCCATGTCGCTGTATCTGTAGACGCAGAGCCGCTTGAATTAGTGAACAGAGTGACAGAGCTTGAACAACAAGTCGCCGAACTGACGCAAAAGCTCGATGAATTAATCGCCTCATTGAGCTAATTAGCGATAGATAATGACTGATAAATACCGATGGATAATAAGTGCTATGTGAGCAACATGGCACTTATGGACCAATCCACTGTCTACCCAAGGGTGAGAAACTGAACCGCACCAACATAGTCGCGCCAAGCACCATAGCCCCTGAACCTAGCGCAAAAAAGAATAGAGACAGCACATGACCAATAATCCACCCAGCAGTTTCAACAACATGTTTATTATCGCCATGTTTGAACTGCGCAAATTTTTATTTAATACCCGCGGGATCATCGCCTTGGTCGCCTTTGGTTTAGTTTGGGGTGTACTTCTGCTTTACCCCATTCAAAGTGCATCGGCCATGTTATTGCAGCCCAATGTAAAAGATATCATCGACAGCTTATTTGGTGCCAATACCCTCAATGTGCTCTTTGAGTGGCCCGTGGCCGAAATGGCAGTGTTTTGGTGTTTTGCGCTGTATTTGTTTCCACTGTTCAGTATTCTTATCGCCGCCGATCAGTTCTCATCGGATAAAACCCGCGGCACGCTGCGCTTTTTAACCATACGCACTAGCCGTGACAGCTTATTGTTCGGCCGTTTTCTCGGCCAAATTCTGATCCAAGGTTTACTGATCCTATTAACGATTATCGCCACTGTCGCCCTCGCGCTCAGCCGCGACAGCCAACTGATTTTATCTGCGTTAACGTCTGGCGCCTTAGTGGGCCTTAACCTCATCATAGTGATCTTGCCCTACACGGCTGTGATGACTTTATTGTCCCTGTATGCGCGCACGGCACGCCAAGCTATGGTGTTTGCCACCATTTTATGGACGGTGATTTCCATCACTATCGTGGTGTTAGCGAATCAATCTAGCCTACTAGCACAACTCCAGTGGGTATTACCCGGTGCTCAACTGTCGGACATGCTCAATACCAATGGACTCAATAGCTTAGTCTATGCCCCTATTCCACTGTTACAAACCGCTGTGGCCCTCTTGCTCGGCAGAATTTATATGCAAAGGAGCTCGCTATGAGTCTGATCCAATGCCAAGGGCTGTCGAAGCTTTACGGCAGCAAAAAGGCGCTGAATGATGTGAGTTTCAGTCTTGAAGCGGGTGCCCCCATCGCCCTTGTCGGTCCCAATGGCGCGGGTAAAACCACGCTTTTTAGCCTGTTATGCGGCTATTTATCACCCAGCTCTGGAACCATAACCCTACTCGGTGAAGCCCCCAATAGCCCTAAACTCTTAGGCAAGATTGCCGCTTTACCCCAAGATGCAGTGCTCGATCCCAACTTGACGATTGTCAGCCAGTTAATATTTTTCGCTCGCCTGCAGGGCATGAACCTAGAGCAAGCAAAGCAAGAGGCACTGCGCGTGTTGGCCTTGGTCGATCTAATTGATGTTGCCGAGCAAAAACCGCCTAGCCTTAGCCACGGTATGAGTAAACGTGTATCGATTGCGCAGGCGCTGATTGGCTCGCCAGAATTAGTATTATTAGATGAACCGACAGCGGGACTCGACCCTGCCAATGCAAAAAAAGTCCGTGAACTGGTTAAAGCCTTATCACCCACCACAACTTTTATGATCAGCTCCCATAATCTCGATGAGCTCGAAAAGCTGTGCGATCAAGTGTTGTATTTAGATAAAGGCCAACTGAGTCAAGCGGTGTCAATGCATGCGTCGACCGACAGCGATTACCTGACGTTAACCATGCAAAACTGTGACAGCGATGCATTGCAAGCGGAAGTGGCAAAACTGGCGGGAGTGGTGAACATCAGCTCAAAACAAAGCAATGTGTTTATTATCCAGCTAGACACAAATACAGAAAAAGCGCACAACAGTGATATTGAGATGCGCCTATTCGCCCTCTTCAATCAGCATCAATGGCAATACAAGATGCTGCTGAAAGGTCGCACTCTGGAAGAAACACTCTTTTCATAGGCAAGCGTTAAAAGGGATTTCTCATCACCCAACGGTTGAATAGTGTTCAATCCATAGCCTAAGCGCAATACGCCTTGCGCTTAGGCCTTTTAACTAAGGTTTTAAACTAAGGCTTTCAATAAGCCTTTAAATTAAGTCAGTCACTTCGCCCAGTAAAATCAGCCCACCACTCAATCCGACAAACTTGTACTTACTTTAGCAACACACAATCACCAAAAGCTTCACAAGCCTGTCAATAAAACACCAATCAACCGCGCTGAGCTTGCTATGGCTTTCAATCTCGGGACGAGCTTGTTATAACTCCCCTTCGATTGAACCTAAGCTGACTTCAGAGGTTTCTATGAACAAAGCACAACTTATCCAACGTATTGCCGCCGAGCTCAATGCATCGCAAGCGAGCACTAAACCTGTGGTTGAGCAGATACTGCAACAGATCCACGTCGCATTGAGCGAAGGCGAGAAAATTTTCCTGCCACAATTTGGCACCTTTGAACTCAGATACCATGTCGCTAAAACAGGGCGTAATCCACAAACGGGCGAAGCCATAGAAATCGACGGTTACAATCAGCCCAGCTTTAAAGCCTCAACCGCATTGAAGCAGCAAATCAATCGCTGATATCGCCTAAAACTCACCAGAACTTACCGTAATAAGGAAACAAAGCCCAATTCGTAACCTGATCGCTTGCAAAGAACGATCAATCACTGCGGACTTGGGCGTGAATTATTTAGAGGCTGTTTTCGTGTGTATCAATGGTTTTTCAGACTTTTAGCCCGCCGAAGGGAAACGGCTTATTTCCGCAGTTCTTAAGCCCGAAATTATGCTAAAACGGCTACAAACAACTTTAATGATAACGTAAAAAGAGGCAAAGAATACCTTGACAAAAACAGTATTTAATTAACTAAAGAATATTTCTCAGAGTAAATTCAAATCACCATAACTACGTGAGTTTTATTGTAGATTTTATCCCCAAATTAGTTACTTATATTACCAATCTAAAAAGCCATAATGATGCAAATCTGAGATGAATCACCAATGATTCTGTACAAAAATAATCCTACTGTATATTAATCCCTAGAAAATATTTAAATTATATTTAGGTAAATAATACTTTGAGTGTAATTTTTTTGTGATCGGCTAGGTAGTTTTAATCAATGCCTTAAGGAATAATGACGGCCATATCTAAGTGCGACATTTTTCTGTGACTCGAGTTACATTCAATTTTTTGACACCTATGTCCAACTCACTAATTCAGTATTCTTCACAAATAAATTAAGAGTACACCCTTTTTAATAAGGAAAAGCTAATGCAAATAATGGTTATGACTGAGGGATTTTTAGTTACGGTCGCCACCCTATGTTACTACCCAGTAAAACTCGGATTAGTCGCAATGGTACTCTACGTGGTTTTACTGGCCGGTAATCTACTCCGAGAATATCTAAATCGTAGGCAAGGTGAACACCCTCTGATTGAAACTTTCCGTCATAAATTAGGCCATGTCATCCAAGACACTCAACAAAAATATTTAGATCTAGAACTCGAAAAATTAATACAACAAACAGAACATTTAGCAAATACGAATATTGAACGTCTTCGTTTTATCGTACGTGCCGCACCAGGGATTGGACTGATGGGAACACTTATTCCTATGGGAATAGCGCTCGCTGCCCTTGCACAGGGGAATATGCCTGAAATGGCCGGAATGATGGTTAACGCATTTAATTCTGCCATTGTTGGATTAGGAACAGGCGTCATTGCTTTTGCGCTAGCGTTAGTCAAAGAACGCTGGATAAATAACGACAAGAATGAAATACGTTACCTTGCAGAACTAGCATCGATCGACCACACATCAATTTGTTCACAAACGCCCCTCACTTCAAATCCAATCAACGAAACGCATGCAATAGAGGGCTCACTATGAGTCTGAAATTTATGCGAAAGAACATGTTAACTTCACACCGTGAAGATATAGACCCCTTAGCAGGTATCGCTAACTTATTTGATGCCAGTATTGTTGTGATTGTCAGCATGATGATCGCACTCTTTACCACTTTTAATTTACTTGGGCTAATGGATGAAAAATCCCAAGTCACTATTACGACTAAAAATGCCCAAGGAGAAATGCAAATTGTCAGCAAACAAGGGGCTGAGATAAAAGTACAAAAAGTAACCAAAACGGAGTTGAGTGGTGAAGGTGTAAGGCTAGGTACAGCCTTTCAATTAGATGATGGCCGAGTGGTATATGTTCCAGACTAAATTTCATAGAACGTCATTCACCTTATTCCTTTGTGTATTTTTGCTATCAGTCACTCACCTTGCATGGGGTAAAACAACGCGTGTCAGTTTATTGCTGGGTGATAGTTCACTACGACAATCCACCTCAGTTGTAAAAGATATTTACTCAGAATTTGATGTAATGACGGATACTGATATTCGTATTTACTCGAGTACTAAGTTAAGCGAGCAAGATTTAAGTCATCTTCGCCAGTCAGATTTAATTATCATACAAACGATTGGAAGAAATCTAATAAACCATGTGCAACTCGATCTACAACAGGCTATGAAAAATGGTGCCAAAGTATATGCGTTTGGCTCTAGTATTAATGAAACCGATAAAAATGCTGGAATTATTGAGGATCCCCAAATCCAGCAGTATTTTGTTAATGCTGGAGCAAATAATATCCGTAATGGATTGCTTTACGCACTTAACCAAATAGGGATTAATCTGCCCTATCAGCCACCTGAAACTGTACCTGAAATAGGTTTATATCATGCAGGAACGGGGACTGTTTATGCTGATTTTGATCGTTTTAAGCAAGATTATCATCAATACAAACCTGGTAAACCTTGGATTGGATTCGTGGTTTATCAAAGTAATATTATTGCAGGCAGTACATCCCATATTGATGCAGTAATTAACGCTCTGGAGAGTCGGGACCTAAACGTGATGACGGTATTTGGTTATCCTGCACAGGTTCCCATCGAGCGCTATTTTTTCGACGACCAAGGCCATTCAAGGGTAGAAGTCATTATTGCTGCAAGCATAAAAATTGGCGTCACTCCAGAGATACTGACACCATTATTTGAACGCCTCAATGTTCCAGTGATTAATGCCATTTCATTGTTTTCAACATCAATCGAGGACTGGGAGGCTTCATCGGTTGGGATGGATATTACCGAACGCTCTTGGCAATTAGCCATGCCAGAAATGGCGGGGTTAATACAACCTACCGTATATGCTGCTAAACAGATGATACAAGATCCTCAATCTGGCATGACTTATATAGAAGAGCAGCCCATACCAGAACGCGTTGCCATGTTGGCAAACAGAGTCAAACGATGGGTAACCTTGCGTCAAAAACCTAATTCAGAAAAGCGCATTTTTCTGCAGTATTTTAATTTTCCTCCTGGACGAGACAATGTTGGCGCCGCATACCTTAATGTGTTGCCGCAAAGCATTTGGCAAGTGGTTAAACGCCTCGAGCAAGAAGGATATAACATCCAAAACCTTCCTAAGGAGCCTTCACTATTACGCCAAGATATTCTCAAATATGGTGCCAATATCCCCAGTTGGGAGCAATCACAAATTGATACTCTCGCCGTCTCAGGCGAGCCCGTACTTTTACCAATATCGACCTATCAACAGTGGTTTTTAGCATTGCCACAGTCAGCACAGGAAATGGTGACAAATACTTGGGGAAGTCCAGAAGAAAGTAACGCTATGACCTATAAAGACAGTGCAGGAATTGCATACTTTGTTTTACCTGTACGCCGCTATGGTAATGTCCTACTTGGACCACAGCCCTCCAGAGGAAAAACTGAAAATCCTGAAAAACTCTATCACGACCTAAAATTTCCACCATCACATCAATATATTGCGTTTTACCTTTGGCTCCACAAAGTCTTTAAAGCTGATGCGATGTTCCAATTTGGCACACACGGCACCCATGAGTGGCTGCCAGGCCGAGAGGCTGGTATGAATATCACAGATGCACCTGAATATCTCATTCGAGATCTGCCAAACTTTTATAGTTTTATCATGGATAATGCAGGAGAAGGTACAATTGCAATGCGTCGTGGTATGGGCATTATGATCACCCATTTAACCCCACCCATGGATCGCACCTCCTTAAACCCTGAACTACAAACCCTGAAAGGACTGATCGAAAGTTACCAGCGCGCGCGGCAACAAAACCCACAATTAGCAGAATCACAGATTAAAGAAATTGAGCTACAGGCAGAAAAACTCGGGATTTTACAAGATTTGGGTAAAGCCCCCACTGCAATTGATGCAAAGGCATCAACTTTAATCACTCAGGATAATGAGTCATCCCATCAACTCATTGAGGATATTCATCATTATCTTGAAGAAATTTCAGACCGTATTAATCCGATGGGACTGCACAGCTTTGGTGTCTCTCCAACTGCTGACCAAATCCAAAAAACAGCGCAAGCGATTCTATCAATTGAACCCACTTTAGATAAACAGCAGTACAAACAACGCATAGAACAATTATCTTCAGCCATTTCAGCTAGCGCTAAACAAGAACTCGATGCTCTTATTGCTGGTTTTTCAGGCCAGTACATTCCAGCAGGCGTAGGGGGGGATCCACTGCGTAATCCAGATGCGTTACCCACTGGACACAATTTTTACTCCTTTGACCCACGCCGAATTCCAGCTAAATCAACCTATGAAATAGGTAAAAAGCTCGCAAATCAGCTCATTGAGGACTATCGACAACGCCATAACGAATACCCTAAAAAGTTAACCTTTACCCTTTGGGGCGTTGAAACTATGCGTAATGAAGGAGTTCAAGAAGCGCAGATCATGTATTTGCTCGGCATACGCCCTAGCTACGATGAAAGAGGTATAGTGCGTGGCGTTGAAGCCATACCGCGTGAAGAATTAGGCAGACCTCGAATTGATGTCACTGTGATCCCATCCGGATTACATCGGGATCTCTTTGCTAATGTGGTTACCCTACTAGATCAAGCATTTACTCTTGCCCAAGCACAGGATGAGCAGGATAACCAACTACGTATCAATACGATAAAAACACAAGCTATGCTTGAAGCCAAAGGAGTTGAAACCACCTTAGCCACCAGAATGGCCGCGGTTAGGCTATTTTCCGTTCCCTCTGGAGCCTATGGCACAAACTTGGAAAGCGCGATAGATCGTTCTGATACTTGGGATAACGAGCAGACGCTGACAGAGATGTACTTTAATCGAATGAGCCATCTCTATGGACAAGGCTTTTGGGGAGAATCGGGGGCTCAGACTGAAACAGACGAATCCTCCCAAGTTGGGCAAATGCTACTCAAAAATGCCTTATCGGGAACCGCCATCACTGTTCATGCTCGCTCAAGTCATGTATTTCAAGTCCTTGATGGTGATGATCCCTTTGCATCCTTTGGTGGTGTATCCATGGCCGTCAGAGCCGTAGATGGCACAAGTCCAGAGGTGATGATAAGTAACCTTGCTGATCCAAATCAAGCCCAACAAGAAACCCTAGAACGATTTATGGGACGCGAATTACGCTCTCGCTACCTTAATCCTGAATGGATAAAAGCAATGCAAACAGAGGGCTATGCTGGCGCTAAGTTCATTAATAGTGTGATTCAGAATATGTGGGGATGGCAGGTCACAGTGCCAGAAGCTGTCGATGCAAGTAAATGGAATGATATGTACCAAACCTATGTACAGGATCGCTATCAATTAGACATGGAAGAGTTTTTCCGTGAATCTGAAAATTTAGGGGCATACAAAATGATGATGTCCCGCATGCTTGAAGCCGTTCGAAAAGGTTATTGGCAAGCCGATGCTGAAACCGTTAAAGATCTGAGTGAGCGCATCACCAAGCTGGCAGAAGAACAAGGTGTTCTTTGTGATAGCCAAGGATGTGAAGATCCCATTTTAGAAAAACTGATCCAGGCAAAATTAGTGTCAGCCCCTAAATTAACGCCACAGCCAATGATGCCTGCGCCACCAATGCAGTCAAGCAAAGCATCACCTGAAGCGCTCAAAAAGCCGAATGAGGCAACAAAAGCCATCCAAGGATATGCCATCGAAGAAGTCAATTTGACGCATCCAACTGAACAGCAAAGTACCTCAGTTTGGCTACATTGGCTTAGCTACCTGTTGTTGTGCTTAGCCTTTATCTTTGGTTTCAACCGATACCCTAAAATAATGACCCCTTAAAAATTATAATATTTCAAGGAGATATTAATGTATCAAGGCCACATAGCTCATATTCCTTATCCTTTAACTGTACTAGCACTCTTTCTTGCTTCTGCGGGTATACAAGCACAAGCATCAACCCCAAAAGAGACCGATGAAATGGAGATCATCGTAGTTTCAGCAACACGTACTGCACAGGATATTAAATCCTCCCCTTCCGCCATCAATGTGATCACGGAAGAAGATATCCAAGGAATGACACTCTTTACCATTGATGAAGCCTTAGGAAAAACCGCAGGTGTAATGGACCGACGTACTAAAGGATTTATGGAAACCACTCCGTCACTCACGATACGGGGATTAAGTAATGCACGGGATACATTAGTGTTAGTCGATGGTGTTCCCCAAAATGATTCCCGCAATGGGCAAGTCAACTGGACGATGATCGACAGTGAAAATGTGCAGCAAATTGAAGTTGTACGCGGACCATTTTCTAGCCTTTATGGAGGCAACGCCATAGGCGGTGTCGTCAATATTTTTACCAAAGTCCCCGACGAAAACAGTTTTTCAATGAAGCTGGGGATAGGTGGTTCAGCTGATAGTATCGCCCCTGAAAATTTTCACGATCAAGCCTTACAAGGTACCTTAAAAATACTGGATTCCGTCGCATTAGGCGCAAACTACCGCAAGCGTGAAACCGATGGTTATCCAACGACCCACGTTAATGCTTCAGATGCTGTTATTGATAAACTTCCCGAAGGCGTTACAGGTTGGCTCCCCTACACAACCAACATCGGTGGAAAAAGTAATCTTATTGGTGATATGGGGGATAACTGGTTCAATGATGAAACCTACGGCCTTCGATTAACTTACACCCCATCAGATGATACTCGTCTAAACCTTAGCTACGCTAACTCAGACTCAGTATATGGTTATGATCAGCCCCATAGCCTACTACGCACCACCGAAGTCACAGAATCAGGCAAGGTCGATAGCATTCCAACCTATGGCAATATCCCCATGACTACTTGGCTAAATGGCGCATTGTTTGCTCGGGGGGGGAGTACAACACAAACTAATACAGGATTGAATTTGAGTACAAGCTGGGATCAAATCAATTTACACATCTCAGCTGGGCATATTAGTAAAGAGACTACGACAATTATTGCAGGACTCACAACCGCCAGTGCCGGACATGCACCTATGAATCCGGTCACCTTTGAGGGTGGAGATGGTCGGCTAGCACCTGCAACTGAAAGCACCAGAAAAAGCATTGATGTTCAGCTAGATATGCCCCTAGGCGATAACCATACACTAGTGCTCGGGGTTGCGACAAACGAAGGTGATGTCACTGAAGAGCGTTGGAGCTTAAGCAATTGGACAGACCCAACGTCCAAAGTATTTATGTCTGCGGACACCACAGCCAAAGACCAAATACGTTCTTTTTATATCCAAGATGCTTGGCAACTGAATAATGAGTTCACTGTCTATATCGGTGCCAGACAAGATTGGTGGGAAATGCGCGGTGGAGAATCTCACTCCTACACTCAAGCAGGTGGAACGGGCAGTATTACCTATGACAAGGTAACAGACTCCCCTATCAGTCCTAAAATATCAATGGTTTATAAACCCAGTACCGATACCAGTTACCGCGCCTCTCTAGGCAAAGCTTTTCGAGCGCCCAATTTGTACGAGTTTTTTGGTACCGCAAGTCTAGGAGGAAATATCTATGTCGGTAACCCTGATTTAAAACCAGAGACATTGGTGTCATGGGAGTTGGGTGTTGACCACAGTTTTCAAAATAATATCAATGCGATAGCGACGATTTACCGTTCCGAGATTAATGATCGAATTGCAACTCAAACGGTTGATGGTATCAGTATGCCTCAAAACGTCGCAGAGGCAGAAATTCAAGGAATCGAGTTAGAACTCAAAGGCACATGGCACTACGGTTTAGGTTGGTCAGCCAACTACACTTATACGGACAGTGAAGTCACCCAAGACCCCAATCTGAATGTTGTCGGTAAAGCACTCCCCCATACCCCAAAAAATATGTACAACTTGAACCTGAATTGGCGCCAAGGCAGTTGGTATATTACTGCAAATCATAGCTATCAAAGTAAGAGATTTACGAATGTAACCAATACTGATGTCGTGACTCATGTGCCAGGTTCAACAGACTCTTTTATGTTAACCGATGTAAAAACCACTTATTTTGTTTCCGACAACATCACAGCTTCATTAGGGATCAATAATTTATTCAATGAACAATACAACCAGTTTTATCTCAGTCCGGGACGTTTTTGGTTTGCAGAATTACGGCTAAGTTATTAGGCTTATCTTAATTTTCATACTGTTAGCAAAAGGTCAGGTATGACCTTTTGCTAAATACAACTCGCATAACACTAACAGCAACATGCCAAGCCACTCCCGTTAATGAGCTTCAGGGATAACCCGTTTTAGTAATGCTTCACAATGTAAAAAATTCGCGGCATTATCAGCCGAGGGATCCTCGAGAAATGGCACACAACCGAGGAAAGGTGCCGTCATCATCTCTTTAAGGCTCGTCAGATTCTCCTCAAACATACTCATATTCGGGTCGACACGATTAGCAACCCAGCCTGCAATCTTAAGCCCATCGGCCAATATCGCCTCTTGAGTCAGCAATGCATGATTTAAGCAGCCGAGTTTCATGCCAACCACGAGTATCACTGGCAGTTCTAATCTCTGTACGACTTCCGAAAGATACCTGCCATCACCTAAGGGTAAACGCCAGCCTCCCGCGCCCTCAATCAAGCAAAAATCCGCTTGAGCAAATGCCACTAAATCTAAACTTTCAATAATAGCTTCAGGCGCTAAACTCACGCCCACTTGGGCGGCGGCAATGTGCGGTGCAATCGCAGGTTCGAAGGAAAAAGGATTGATGAGTGGATAAGCCAATTTTAACGATGATGACGTCATCAGCTGTAACGCATCGGCATTACGCAATCCTTCAGAGGTTTGCGCGCAGCCCGAGGCGATGGGTTTAACACCTAAAGTCAACATAGTGTTGGCTGCAAGAATACTCACAGCGGAGTCAGCATTGGCTATGAGCCCTAAACGATTCACAGCGGTTAATAATGCCGCCGAAACCAAAGTCTTACCGCTATCGGTATCTGTACCTGTTACAAAATACATATTAGATCCTTATCTGTTGCTATGAGTTGTGCTTTGTTAAGCACACTCTCCATAAGCTAAATGTCCATATAGCTAACGATCTCTATACGTAATGTTAAAAATCCAACGTTTTCTAGATATTAGTGCTAATTGATAATGCCATGACTAAAGGCATAATATGTGAACTTTAAAACCTGCGCCGAGCACGTATTTGAACTATCTGGTAGGTTAAAGGCAAACCTTCGGGTAAACGTAGCGATTCAGCTTTGGCCTGCATGGCCTGCCAATCTTGACGACCACGCAGCCGTGGAGTGAATTCTGAAGCACTCACTGTTGAACCTGAAACCCGAGTTGTTGAACTGGCGACATGTACAGAAGCCCCCACACCTTTAATTGAATAGAGTAGTGCCTTAAGAGTGTCAAAATACACTGTCATAGGGACGAGTTGCACTTCAAGTAATTGCCATGTATCGAGTTTAAATGCAGCCTTGAGTGCTTGCATCGTCGAAAAGTCATTCACTCTTAACCCTAATTCAGCTAATTGATTCAAACTCCCCTGCGCTACTAGGCTCAAATGACACTCGCCGTTCGGCTTAAGTACCCGCGCCATTTCGGCTACCGCAGCAGGAAAATCAGCACACCATTGCAGGGCTAGATTAGAGTAAATAACATCCATGCTGCCATTGGTAAAAGGTAAACACTGCGCATCGGCACATACGCCATGATAATCGGGATAAGACTGTTTTAGCTTTTGTAGCATGCCAAGGGCAATATCCACGGCAAATACTGTTGTGGATGAATTTTGCGTAGAGAGATCTGCTGGTTGAGAGACACTGTGATACCCAGAAAAATCCGTGCCTGGGCCTGCCCCTATGTCTAACAGATAACCTGCTGCCGAAAACTCACTGAGTAAACTGGCAGCGCTCAGGCGTTGTAATTGATTATGATCTTGGTAACTATGGGCCGCTGCGGAAAAACGTTCAGCAATTTGAGTCCCGTGCACATTGGACACAGTCCCCGCGAGAACGCCCCCATAAGAAACGCCCGCATTAAGCTCACTCAGCTTAAGATCGCAAGAAATAAACTTGTTTGACTCATGAGCAAACTCACTACAGCTTGGATCACTAGACTTTATCAGGCTTGGCATTTTAACTAACACTCAACCATAAAAACTTAACATTCAATAAAATAACGCGATCTATAGGGTACATTTATCTGTACTCATCGGCAGATTCTCGTTCACTGACAAGCGGAATACCAATACGACTGAGCACTTGGGCTAATTGCTCAACACAAGCAGCAATATCTTCAGGGCTATGGGTCGCCGTTAAGGTAATGCGTAACCGCGCCGACCCTACAGGCACCGTCGGCGGGCGAATCGCCCCAACCCAAATGCCCGCGGCTCTTAACGCTTCGGCGACTTGCAGGGTTTGCTGCGCATCGCCAATGATCAACGGCTGAATTGCGGTATCCGAACCTAAAAGGGGCACGGCAGTATCGAGGCATAACTGTTTGAATAGCGAAATATTCTCAAGCAGCTTTTGCTGTAACTCAGGATGTGCAGTGCAGTACCGAGTCGCGGCTAACGCTAATGCGGCATTGGCGGGCGATAAGGCGGTCGAATAAATATATTCGCGGGCATTACTGACCAAAAAGTCGATCAGCGCCTGACTCCCCAAAACCGCTGCGCCTTGGCAACCTAATGCCTTACCAAAGGTCACCACTTGCACATCGATAAGCTTGGCGGCTTTATCTCTTACATCACTATTTTGATAGCCATCGAGCACCGCAAAACCATGGGCATCATCAACAATCAACCAAGTATTTTGTTGACGACAAAGCGCCGATAACTGCACGATCGGCGCACAATCCCCGTCCATGCTAAACACGCTTTCTGTGATTAACGCCGATGCGTGATTTCGAGTTAGAAGCCGCTCAGCACTCTCAAGCGAATTGTGTAAAAAACGTTTAAGCTGCGTGCCACTATCTTGTAAACCATCGATAATTGAGGCATGCACAAGTTTATCGGCAATCACAGTATCTTGCTGATCAAACAAGGTTTTCATTAACGCCGTATTGGCACTAAAGCCCGAGCAGAATAATAATCCCGCTTCATGCCCCGTTAAGGCGCAGAGTTCACGTTCAAGTGTAACATGCGCATCACTGTACCCTGTCACTAAGGGCGATGCGCCACTACCCACACCGTAGGTCTGCGCGCCAAGGTGCAGCGCTTCAACCAACTCAGGAACGCGGGATAAGCCTAAATAATCATTACTGCTAAAATTAACATAGGATCGCCCTTCGAACACAAAGCGCGGGCTCGAAGTGGGTGCGTTAATATCAAAGCTGTGATCAACACTCAACATTTTACGTTGCCGTAATAAACCTTGCTCACGTAAGGCTTGCTGACGGGCGGCAATTTTCATCTCGAGCAGAGAACTCATCGATTTAGCCTCAAGAATGATTGTCTTAAAAATGCTGCTTGAAAAATGGAGTGCGGCCAATAAAGCTATCGGCCGCAATCAAAATAGGCTGCAGCCAACAAGGTTTACAGGCTATTCGACCTGTTTGTCGGACAACATGCACTCAGTGGTATTACAAAGCAGCCGCGTCATAGAATTGTGCCGATGACTTATCTTGATAGGCCGCCGCTTTGGCTAAAACAGCACTTTCTTCTTCCAGTTTTGCCGCGGCGCCCTGCTCGGGACGTAAGCCTAAACGTCGAAATAGCCCCATATCATCGCTTTCTTCTGGGTTTGGTGTGGTCAGCAATTTACAACCATAGAAAATCGAGTTAGCGCCAGCAAAGAAACACATGGCCTGCAGCTCATCACTCATATTTTCGCGGCCTGCCGATAACCGCACGCGGGAAAGCGGCATTAAGATACGCGCCACGGCGATAGTACGAACAAATTCGAGTGGGTCGAGGTCGTCAAGCTTCTCAAACGGCGTACCGGCCACTTTGACTAACATATTGATTGGTACTGAATCAGGATGCTGCGGTAAATTAGCCAGCTGTTGTAGTAAGCCTGCGCGATCCGTCGCCTTTTCACCCATGCCGACAATCCCGCCCGAGCACACTTTCATGCCAGAAGCGCGCACATGTGTCAGTGTATCTAAACGATTTTGATAGGTACGTGTCGTGATCACATCGCCGTAATATTCAGGCGAAGTATCTAAATTATGGTTGTAATAGTCTAAGCCAGCACTGGCTAAATCGTTCGCCTGCTCTTCCGACAGCATGCCAAGCGTCATGCAGGTTTCCATACCTAAGGCTTTAACTTCTTGCACCATTTGTTTAAGGTACGGCATGTCTTTTTCTTTTGGATTACGCCAAGCAGCGCCCATGCAGAAACGAGAGGCACCCGCGGCTTTAGCACTGCGTGCCTCGGTCAGCACAGTTTCCATCGCCAGCAAACGCTCTTTTTCTAGACCTGTGTCATAACGGGCGCTCTGTGGGCAATATTTACAATCCTCAGGGCAAGCACCGGTTTTAATCGATAACAAGCGGCTAATTTGCACTTCATTAGGATCGTACACTTCACGGTGAATGCTGTGGGCTTTAAATAACAAATCATTCATCGGCAGCGCAAATAAGGCTTCGATTTCTTCCCGCTTCCAATCATGACGAACTTGCAACTGCGACATTGAACACCCTTTTTATTCTGTTTTTTTATCTTGGCTAGGATAACCTCAGCCCTTAAACTGTCAACGCCAACCAGTGAACCCAGTTTACTAATGGCTACTTTATCACCAAAAAAAGTGAGCATTTATGCGCAATTTACTCGATTTTGACTTTGATAGCGCCCATATTTGGCATCCTTACACCTCAATGACCCGATCTCTTCCTGTTTTTGGTGTACATAGTGCAAAGGGCTGCGAGCTTGAACTCGTCGATGGCCGCAAGCTGGTCGATGGCACTAGCTCGTGGTGGGCCTGCGTGCACGGCTATGCACATCCCAAGATATTAACCGCGATGGAAAAACAGTTGCATCAACTGAGCCATGTGATGTTTGGCGGTATCACCCATGAACCCGCCATTGAACTGTGTAAAAAACTTATCGCTATGACCTGCGAACCGCTAACAAAGGTCTTTTTGTGCGACTCTGGATCTATCTCAGTCGAAGTGGCAATTAAAATGGCGCTGCAATATTGGCAAGGTCAGAGTTGGCAAGGGCGAAGTGTACATGGAGAAGAGCGACCGCTAAAACAACGCATTCTTACCGTTAAGAAGGGTTACCACGGCGATACCTTTGCCGCGATGAGCGTATGCGATCCCGAAGGCGGCATGCACACTATGTTTGGCGATGCAGTAACCAAGCAATCATTTGTGCCCGCGCCACAAACCGCCTTTGGCGAAGCCTTACAAGCCGATGATTTAACCGCAATGCGCGACATATTAAGCATTAATCACCATGATATTGCCGCAGTGATTATAGAGCCGATAATGCAAGGCGCTGGCGGTATGCGTTTCTACAGCGCAGATTATTTAACAGGTCTTCGTGCCCTATGTGATGAATTTGATGTCCTACTGATCTTAGATGAAATCGCCACTGGCTTTGGTCGAACAGGCAAGCTTTTTGCCCATGAACACGCCAATATTACCCCTGATATCTTATGTTTAGGCAAAGCGCTGACGGGCGGTTATATCAGCCTAGCGGCAACGCTATGTACCGATAAAGTTGCCCAAGGAATCAGCCAATCTCCCGCTGGCGTGTTTATGCATGGTCCGACATTTATGGGCAACCCGCTGGCCTGCGCGGCGGCGTGTGCGAGCTTAGACTTAATCAATCGCAATGAATGGCAAGCGCAAGTGGCCGCTATCGAGCAGCAAATGCGCTTAGAACTTAACGATGCGATTGATTTGCCGAGCGTAAAAGATGTGCGAGTGCTCGGCGCAGTGGGCGTGTTAGAGATGCACGAACCCGTCAATACCGCAGAGTTACAGCAGCAATTTGTCGATTTAGGCGTCTGGGTGCGCCCCTTCGCCAACCTTATCTATATCATGCCGCCCTATATCATTAGCTCAGCACAATTAAGCCAACTCACCAGCGCGATGAAGCAAGTCGCAGCAGGTATTAGCGCGGTATCAAAAAGTCTTGAGCCGCAGCTTATCAGCCACGGTTGATGCTTTAACACTTGACCATCTTTTAGCTTAACGCTCTTTCAACTCAATAAGCCTTTAACGTCGAATAAACGAACCCCTGCGCACTGTGCGCTAGGGGGGCGAACTGCTTGGCTTATATCAGACTCAGCAGCCCTTCCCTTGTTCGAATCTCGCATTCTCTCGATAGATAAACGCGCTAAGGTTGCAATTGCAATATTGCTCACAATTTCCATTAAAACTCTGTAATTTAGTGCATTTATTTAATCCGCCAACTGGAAATTTTATCAAAGCCAACGATGCTTATATCACTCACTTTACACAACATATCTTTCGCCAAAAGCTGACAACAACTTGAGCAGAGGGAATGGCTTAAATCGCTACACAAAGAAAAGGAGATCATATGTTCAAACTCGCTGACATCCCCGTTAATCGAAAACTCGCACTACAGCTCATTATCGCCCTCGCAGGTGCCTTAATTTTACTCACTATTTCCGTCACAGCCCTAAAGCACAACCTGATGGCAGAGCGTGAAGCACGACTTAATGCCGTATTGTCCCTCGCCAGCAGCCGTATCCAAGCGTTGTCGCAATCGCTGCCCCAAGATCAAGCACAGCAAGCCGCTAAAGACATGTTGAACGACATGCGTTTTGATGGTGATAACTACTTGTTTGTGATTGATGAATCGAGGCGAAGAGAATTATTGGTTCGAAATGGTCGAACTCGGCCGTGATGGCAAACAAGGATTAGTCGAATACCGCTGGACGACGGCGAATGGCAAATCAGCGCAAAAAATCTCACTTGTCATGGGATTTAAACCTTGGGGCTGGATCTTAGGCTCAGGTATGTTACTCCAAGATATCGAAGCTACCATTTGGAATGAATACCTCACCATGGGAGGCATTACATTTTTCATTATTGTGCTTATGGCTTGGCTAGGTTATGCCATTAGCCGCTCTATTACTCAGCCATTGGATGATGTGAATCTGGCTATGCTCGCCATCACAAAAGGTGATTTAACGACTCAGCTAAAAATCTATGGTAAAGATGAACTTGGCATCTTAGCCCACAATATAAACCAAAGCATAGACTCCATTCGTAGCACTTTACTTCAAGCGAGTCATAGCGCTGACAATGTTGCACAGGCCTCGGCTCGGATCGCCTCAACTGCAGAGGAAACCAATCAAGCGGTAAATAATCAGCGGGATCAACTCGCCCAACTTGCCACAGCCATGAATGAAATGAGCGCCACTATCGCCGATGTCGCGAATAATGCGGAGAGCACAGCCAAAGATACCAAAGAAGCCACTTGGGAAGCAGGCCTTGGCGACCAAGATGTTCACGCCAGCGTAGATGGTATTCATGCTCTTGCCAAAGAAGTGGAGCAAGCGACGGATCAAGTGAATATGCTTAAAGAGGAAGTCATGCAGATCAGCGAGGTCACCTCTGTGATCAGCGCGATTTCAGACCAAACCAACTTGCTGGCACTGAATGCCGCCATTGAAGCCGCCCGCGCTGGCGAACAAGGGCGAGGGTTCGCTGTAGTCGCCGATGAAGTGAGGCAACTTGCCAGTCGCACTAGGCAATCGACCGAAGAAATTCAAAACACGATTTCATTATTGCAACAACGGGCCGTGAGCGCCGCTAAGGCAATGGATGCAAGCCGTGCACTGGCAGAAAACAGTGTGAGTCAATCGGCAAAAGCGGGGAAAGATTTATCGCTTATTGTTGCTCATATAAAACATGTGAGTGACATGGCAACCCATATCGCCACCGCCGCAGAAGAACAAAGTGTGGTCGCAGAAGACATGAACAGAAACGTGTGCGGGATTAATAACTCAGCGCTCGAAGTCTCTGAATCGGCAACTTATTTGGCTCAAGAAAGTGAAAGTTTGGCCGAATTATCACTGAATTTAAACAATAAACTGGCCGTATTCAAACTCTAGTCATGTATTTAGTTACACCCGCAAACCTGTGTCAAGCCGTTTAGCCAAGATAAGCCGCATAAAAAACTACGCGATTATCTTGGCATTTCGTTAAACGTGCCGACGTCACTAAACTCATGTTACCTAGCACGTATACCAAGCTTATTTTACCAAGCTAGAAATCAAGGCACGTAGCGCGGCAGGTTTTATCATTTTCGCCATATAGTGATAGCCGCGGCGTTGCACATCTTCCACCAACTCTTTGCGGGTATTAGCGGTGATCAAAATACCGGGTAAATCTTGTCCATAAAGCGCGCGAATACCGTCCATCGCATCGACGCCATTTTGGCCATCATCTAAATGGTAATCCGCGAGCACAATATCAGGCGCGACGCCTTTCAGTCCTAGTTTAATGCGTGCATCAGATAAATCTTTTGCACAGATAACCTCACACTGCCAGCGGCTTAATAAGCTTTCTAATCCAGCTAAAATGGCCTCTTCGTTGTCGATACACAACACTTTGATACCCGATAACGGCTGCAGCAGCGACGGTAACGCTTTCACTTGTGGCTGACGCACTGTTTCTCCAAGCGGAACACAAATGGAGAAGACCGAGCCGCGCCCTAAATGGGATGAAACCTGAATACCGTGTTCTAACACTTTACTAATGCGATCAGCAATCGCCAGACCTAAGCCCAAGCCGCTAACATTGTTGCTCTTAGGATTATTCAACCGCTTAAATTCTTTGAAAATTTCTTGGGTTTCTTTTTCATCAATACCACAACCCGTGTCTAACACTTGGATTTCAAGGTAATGACCTCGATGACGACAACCAAATAACACTCTGCCACCGCGAGCATAACGGTAGGCATTCGTTAAAAAGTTTTGCAGGACACGCCTTAACAGCGAAGGATCGGAATTAACGGTTGCGCTGCATGGGATCATCTTAAAACGAATTTGGTTATCCGCCGCCATCGCTTCAAATTCAACGGATAAGCCATTGATCAGTTCTGAAATCGCAAAGTCACGGCGATTAACATCCACCATGCCAGAATCGAGTTTAGAAATATCCAGCAGATCGGTGAGCAACTCGCCGGCAATTTTTAGCGAGCTATTCACATGGGATAAGGTGGTTCTGGCCTCACGATCTAGATTGGGATACTGAGATAACGACGCAGTGAATAATCGCGCAGCATTAAGTGGCTGCATTAAATCATGGCCGACGGCGGCCAAGAAGCGACTCTTAGAAGCGTTAGCGATTTCTTCCTGCGCTTTAGCCTCCAGTAACTCACTGTTTAACATAGCCAATTCATAGGTACGTTCGTTAACACGGCTCTCTAAGGTTTCATTGGCCTCAAGCAGCGCGCGCTCCTGTTCGCGATACTGAGTAATGTCGGTAAAGGTCATCACAAAGCCGCCATCTGGCATAGGATTTCCCTGAATTTTTATCACTTTACCGTCCCTGCGATGGCGCTCAGAAGTGTGCGGCGTGCCATTACGCATATGCTGCACCCGCTGCTCAACCTGCTGTTCTATTTCCCCTTCACCACAATAACCCCGCGCCGCATTAAAGCGGATCACTTCACTGATCGGCATGCCCTGCTGCAAAAATCCATCGGGATATTGATACAGCTCCACATATTTGTAATTCCATGCCACAAGATTGAGATCGTTATCGATAACACTCATGCCTTCATAGGCGTGTTCAATCGCGCCGCGCAACATGTCTTGGCTGAGCATGATTTTCGATGAGGCTTCATCGACCAGACTAAAGACTTCATCCAGCGCTAAATCGCGCCCTTGCAGCACGGAATCCATCACTAGCGCTGCGCTTGAAGCGCCGAGCACCCCCGCCAATAAACGTTCAGTGTGGGAAATCAACTCCGGCGGCGCCGCTTTATGCCAACTATCACTTTTTACCGCATCAATCGAGAAACGGCTAAAACTCTCATAGGCGCGTGTTGGGCTAACGAAGCGACTCGCCAGTATCAGTAAATCTTGCTGTGAAATCGGACCATTTTTCTTATTAGCGCTGTTTTTCAATTTGCCAGGGCTCACAAAAGCACTGGCCTGAATACGCTCAGCCACACCGGCTCTAAACCAAATAGAACCCAAAATATAACAGGCGATATTGGCAAAAAGAGCCGTCAGCGCATCACGCACATTGGGCGTTATCGCATCTAGCAGGCCTTTCTCGCTCGCGACACTAGACAAGAACGCCGATGAACTTTGCACATCGGTCATGCCCTGCAACATGATGTAGAACCACAGCGAAAAGCCCACGCCGAGTCCTAAAAATACCCCAGCACGATTGCCGTGTTTCCAATAGAGTCCACCAACTAAAGCTGGCGCGAGTTGGGCAAAAGCCCCAAAAGACAACATGCCTAAATGGGACAAGGAATCACTGTCTGATAATGCCAAATAGCTGCCATAGCCTAAGCCAAGAATAATCACGATCGCCAAGCGGCGGGCATTAAGTAACAGGTGCGAGAACTGACTGAAGTTTTTCTCGCGGATATGACCCGTGCGCAGCATCACTGGCACCAGCCATTCGTTACTTACCATCACACTGATAGTCACCACCGCGACTATCACCATGCCGGTTGCCGCCGAAAGTGTGCCCAGCAGTGCAATCACCGCCAGCAAAGGTTGGTCTAAGGCGAGTGGTAGATTAATCACATAGGTATCGGCCGACACAGAATCGCCGAGGATAATTTTCCCTGCTAAAGCGAGCGGTCCAACGAATAAACCAAAAAGCGCTAAATAGATGGGAAATAGCCAACGTCCTTTCGACAGCACAGACTCATCGGCGCATTCCACCACCATCACATGGAACTGCCTTGGCATACACAAAAACGCCGCCATTCCGACGAGTAACTCAGGCATTAAAGCTTCAATACGTGGATTGGGATAATTAATTAGTGACTGCGCACTGGCCTGCTGCCAAATATCCCCAAAACCATCGAACACTCCGAAACTGATGACGATGCCGACCAACAAAAATGCGGCAAGTTTCACCAGAGACTCAAAGGCAATCGCGAGCATCATGCCGGGATTATGCTCGGTCGCATCGAGTTTGCGAGTACCAAATAAAATGGCAAATATGGCTAACAGCGAAGTGATCAGTAACGGAATCGTCACGCCATCGAGGGGATCGTCAGCGGGTTGAAACAAATTAAGGCTGAACACCATCGCCTTAAGCTGCAGGGCGATATAGGGCATGATGCCAAACAAGGCAATTAAGGTGACTAAAGCGGCTAAGGTTTGAGATTTACCATAACGGGCGGCAATAAAGTCGGCCACGGAAGTGATATTTTGCGCCTTAGACACTAATACCATCTTGCGTAACATGCCAAAACCTAAAGTAAAAATCAGAATAGGCCCGATAAAAATCGGTAAAAAAGACCAAAAATCCTTAGCAGATTGCCCAACTGTGCCTAAAAAACTCCACGAGGAGCAATAAACCGCTAAGCTCAGACCATAGATCACGACCTGAAGCTTTTTAGTGATCTGAGTAAACCAACGCTCCGCCCCCCAAGCCAATAGGAATAAAAGCGAGACATAACAGACGGCAATAACGGCGACGACTAAGGTTAAATTCATACTTTGCTCTTTTTTCTGATTATTGTGCGATAAAACCTGTCTAAAATCTAGCCGGATTTTTAATGCAACAGACTAAATATAAAGGAAAATTTAACACTAGACCAAGGTCTAATGGAGTTGCCGCCCCCTTGCATACCATACTCAGTCCACGCAATTTTTCAAAAGGGAAGCCCTATGAGCTCGCAGTCTCTCTACAAAGTCTCCGGCAATATCGCTGCCAATGCACTTGTAAACAACGATAAATATAAAACAATGTACCAAGAGTCGATTGTCAATCCTGAAGGTTTCTGGAGAGAACACGGCAAGCGTATTGATTGGATTAAACCTTATACCAAAATTAAAAAAACCTCTTTTGATGACCATAACTTATCGATCAATTGGTTTTACGATGGCACCCTGAATGCTTCAGCCAACTGTTTAGACCGTCACTTAGCCGAGCACAGTGATCGCGTGGCGATTATTTGGGAAGGCGATAACGCCAGCGAACAACGCAAAATCACCTACGGTGAATTACATGCAGATGTGTGTAAGTTTGCCAACGCACTGCGCAGCCAAGGCGTGCGCCGCGGGGATATAGTCACAATTTACATGCCTATGGTGCCAGAAGCCGCAGTCGCTATGCTTGCCTGTGCCCGTATCGGCGCTGTGCACTCTGTGGTCTTCGGTGGTTTCTCACCGGATTCTATCGCCTCTCGCGTGATTGATGGCAAATCAAAAGTCATCATTACCTCAGATGAAGGTATGCGCGGTGGCCGTGCTATCCCATTGAAACGCAACATCGATGATGCTTTAAAAAACCCTGATGTCACTACCGTTGAAAAAGTTATCGTGCTTAAACGCACGGGTGGCAAAGTGGATTGGGTAGAAGGTCGTGATGTTTGGTGGCATTCACTGATGGAAACCGCATCTGAATACTGTGAACCAGAGGAAATGGACGCCGAAGCGCCGTTATTCCTGCTGTATACCTCAGGTTCAACCGGTAATCCCAAGGGCGTATTGCACACCACTGGTGGCTACATGGTTTATGCGTCTATGACCCATGAGTATGTGTTCGACTACAAAGCGGGAGAAGTGTACTGGTGTACCGCCGATGTGGGTTGGATCACTGGCCACTCTTACATGGTTTACGGCCCACTTGCCAATGGTGCGACTGTGCTTATCCATGAAGGTGTGCCGAATCATCCAAGCCCTGCCCGTTTAGGCGAAATGATTGACCGCCATAAAGTGAACATTCTATATACAGCGCCAACCTTAATTCGCGCATTGATGGCAGAAGGTAAGCAACACTTCGATAAGTTCGATGGTAGCAGCTTGAGGATCATGGGCTCGGTAGGCGAACCTATCAACCCTGAAGCGTGGCGTTGGTACCATGAGGTCATAGGTCATGAACATTGCCCTATCGTCGATACTTGGTGGCAAACTGAAACGGGCGGCATTTTGATCACGCCACTGCCAGGCGCGACCGATACTAAACCTGGCTCAGCTACCCGTCCGTTCTTTGGCGTTCAACCCGCCTTAGTGGATAACATGGGGAATATTTTAGAAGGTGAGAACGAAGGTAACTTAGTGTTACTCGATTCTTGGCCGGGCCAAATGCGTACTGTGTATGGCGACCACGAACGATTTGTACTGACCTACTTTAAAACCTTCCGCGGCATGTATTTTACCGGTGACGGTGCACGCCGTGATGAAGATGGCTACTACTGGATTACTGGCCGCGTCGATGACGTAATCAACGTATCCGGCCACAGATTAGGTACTGCAGAGGTCGAAAGTGCGCTGGTATCACACGAACTGGTCGCCGAGGCAGCAGTAGTTGGCTACCCACATGATATTAAAGGCCAAGGTATTTATGCGTACGTCACGCTAACCCGCGGCACTGAAGAAACCGAAGAGCTACGACAAGAGCTGCGTCAATGGGTTCGTAAAGAAATTGGTGCGCTGGCAACCCCAGATCTCATCCAATGGGCGACGGGCTTACCTAAGACACGTTCGGGCAAGATCATGCGCCGCTTCCTGCGTAAGATTGCCGCTAACGAAGTGACCAACTTAGGGGATGCATCAACCTTGGCCGATCCAGCTGTGATCGAGACCTTGATTGAATCACGCTTGAATCGTACTGAGTAATATCCGAGTGACGAACAACGTCCACAACGCTTAGTCTATGCCCAATAGGCTAAGCGTAACCTGAACCTCCCTTTTTAAACCTCAGGTTAAAAGTGAACCCTGTTGAGAGAGTGTGTGTGATTGCTCCTTTCTCTAGCTTGCCCCTCCAACCAGGGGCATTTTTTTTGCCTGTTATGTTAAGCTTGCAGCCTCACTTTTATTCAGCATAGATTTTTTATCAGCGTGTCAGTCAAACTCAGAGACTATCAACAGCAAGCGGTTAATGCCGCCATCGCCCATTTTAGGCAAAGCCAAGCTTCCGCCGTACTCGTATTACCCACAGGCGCCGGCAAAAGCATAGTGATCGCCGAACTGGCACGCATCGCCAAAGGCAGAGTATTAGTGCTCACCCATGTGAAAGAATTAGTTGCACAAAATGCCGAGAAAGTCGGCCTCCTCACCGCACAAGCCAGTATCTATGCGGCGGGGCTTAATCAAAAAGCCACAGAGGGGAAAACCGTCGTTGCCAGTATTCAATCGGCGGCGCGGGGGTTAACCCAGTTCGATCAGCCGTTCTCGTTAGTCATTATTGATGAATGCCACAGAGTCAGCCTAGAAAAAACCAGCCAATATCAGCAAGTACTCAACCATTTACGCACGAAAAATCCCCAATTAAGATTGCTCGGTCTCACCGCCACACCCTATCGCCTTGGCACTGGCTGGATTTATCAGCAACACTATCACGGCAAAGTGGGGTCTCCCGAACATGCCGTGTTCGAACATTGTGTGTTTGAGCTACCCATCAGGCCGCTCATTAAGCAAGGTTACCTCACAGCGCCAACCCTGTTTGATGGCCTAAGTGCCCAGTACGACTTCAGCCAACTTAAAGCAAACGAGAATGGCGAGTATGCCGAAGCCGAGGTTAACGATTTACTGGGACATTACGGCCGCGCGACCACAGCGATTGTGAAACAACTCATTGAACTGAGCCAACATAGAAAAGGCATTATCATTTTTGCGGCAACGGTGCGCCACGCTAATGAGATTTTTGGCCTACTCAACCAAGCTCACGCTGCGCAGAGCGCCATTATCACGGCACAAACGCACGACAATGAACGTGACGCGACGATTGAACGCTTTAAAGCCCAAGAGCTTAAGTTTTTAGTCAACGTGGCTGTGTTGACGACAGGCTTCGACGCGCCCCATGTGGATTTGATTGCAATTTTGCGCCCTACCGCCTCAGTCAGTCTGTTTCAACAAATGATCGGCCGTGGATTGCGAATCGCTGAAGGCAAAAAAGATTGTCTTATCATCGACTATGCAGCCAATGGTTATGACTTGTATTTCCCCGAGGTCGGCCAAGCGAAACCCAACAGTAAATCGGTACCCGTGCAGGTGCATTGCCCTGTATGCGATTTTGCCAATATATTCTGGGGACTCACGGACGACGATGGCGACATTATCGAACACTTTGGTCGCCGCTGTCAGGGCATAGTCGAACAGCAAGGTAAAAAGCTGCAGTGCGACTTTCGATTTAGATCTAAATCTTGCCCTGATTGTGGCGAAGAGAATGATATCCCCGCGCGCATTTGCCAGCACTGCCAATCGACCCTCATCGATCCCGATAAACGCCTACGCCAAGTGCTCAGCCAGCAGCACCATCATTTATTCCGCTGCCAGCATATGAGCCTCATCGACGATGACGGCAATCTGAAAGTGCAGTACCTCGATATCGACGGCAATGAATTCAATCGCCGCTTTAAATTACAAACGCCGGCCCAGTGGCGAGCCCTATATGCCTTATTCATCTTTCCCCATAGCCGTACACCGGGATTAAAACCGAAAAAATACACTAAGGTGACAGAGTTAATCAGCGACGCGGATAAATTCCGCATGCCCGATCTCTTGCTGCTGAAGAAACATAAAAAAGGCTGGGATCTGCTCGAAAGCTATTTTGATTATCAAGGTCGCTATCAAACTGAAAATAAACGCGGCTGACATTATCAATTCACTTAGGCCTATGGTATAAAACGACTAAAGTAATCCTAAGGAGCTATTATGTTCGTTGTTATTTTTGGCCGTCCAGGCTGTCCTTATTGCGTTCGTGCTGTGCAATTATCTGAGCAACTCGTTGAAAAACGTGATGACTTTAAGTTCAGATATGTCGATATCCATGCAGAAGGCATCTCTAAAGCAGATTTAGAAAAAACTGTCGGTAAGCCAGTTGAAACAGTACCGCAGATTTTTGTTGATGAGAAGCACATAGGTGGCTGCACAGATTTCGAGCAATATGTTCGTGAAAACAATCTGTTAGATTAAGCGCTATAGATATGTGATCCGCTTAATGCAAAAGGAGACCTAAGGTCTCCTTTTTAGTCTTTATCACAACCCAGTGGGATTAGAGCTTTCCATAAGATAGTGCTCGGTACATAAAACTGCCTAGAAAGCCCCCCTGAATCCAGCGCACCGTTGTCATCATCACTGCACATAATGTCAGCTTTAATATAATCACCAAACTCAAGATACGTTTCTTTTTAAAGATGCCGCATTAGTCGAACTTGCTAATGCCAATAATTATGTTAGAAAAATATTTTGCAGTGGAATAAGTAAAACGAAGGTATTAAATTCGGTACTCAGTATTGGAGTTTAACGTGGGACATTCAGGGGGGAAATTCAAGAGAGATACAGCTGAAGAAATAAGTGGTGGGTCGTGAAGGATTCGAACCTTCGACCAATTGGTTAAAAGCCAACTGCTCTACCGACTGAGCTAACGACCCATCGAGGTATAACGCTGATTTATGCACTTTCAGTAAAGTGTAGTGCCGTGGAGGATTAGAACCATTCGACTGATTGGTTAAAAGCCAACTGCCCTAGCTTTATAAAAAAAGCGACTGAGCTAACGACCCATCTAAGTATTGCGATAAAACGATTCACTTATTGTGACATTTATAATGCAGATAATAAGTGGTGGGTCGTGAAGGATTCGAACCTTCGACCAATTGGTTAAAAGCCAACTGCTCTACCGACTGAGCTAACGACCCATCTAGTGTTGCACTGATTTATGCACTTTCAGTAAAGTGGTGTGTCATTAAGGATTAGAACCATTCGACTGATTGGTTAAAAGCCAACTGCCCTCGCTTTATAAAAAAAGCGACTGAGCTAACGACCCATCTGGTGTTGCACTGATTTATACACTTTCAGTAAAGTGGTGGGTCGTGAAGGATTCGAACCTTCGACCAATTGGTTAAAAGCCAACTGCTCTACCGACTGAGCTAACGACCCATCTGGTGTTGCGCTGATTTATACACTTTCAGTAAAGTGGTGGGTCGTGAAGGATTCGAACCTTCGACCAATTGGTTAAAAGCCAACTGCTCTACCGACTGAGCTAACGACCCATCGAGGTATTACGATAAAAATGTTCACTTATTTTGGCATCAACAATGCGAATAATAAGTGGTGGGTCGTGAAGGATTCGAACCTTCGACCAATTGGTTAAAAGCCAACTGCTCTACCGACTGAGCTAACGACCCATCTGGTGTTGCGCTGATTTATGCACTTTCAGTAAAGTGGTGGGTCGTGAAGGATTCGAACCTTCGACCAATTGGTTAAAAGCCAACTGCTCTACCGACTGAGCTAACGACCCATCTGGTGTTGTGCTGATTTATGCACTTTCAGTAAAGTGGTGTGTCATTAAGGATTAGAACCATTCGACTGATTGGTTAAAAGCCAACTGCCCTCGCTTTATAAAAAAGCGACTGAGCTAACGACCCATTGTACTACTGGCTATCTCATTAAATACCACTAACTTATTCTATTCATTAGAGTAAGTGGTGGGTCGTGAAGGATTCGAACCTTCGACCAATTGGTTAAAAGCCAACTGCTCTACCGACTGAGCTAACGACCCATTTACTGGTATTTCACGCCCCGAACGACCTCGCCGCTCTGAGGGCGCCTATAATACCTTTTTCATCTTCTCATGCAAGCGCAAATTCCCAATTTTTTGTCGTTTGCATGAAAAACAGACTAAGAGTATGTTTTTTAGTTAATTACGCTTTAATTGCAGCCAGTTGCTGCTGTGCAATGCGTGCTGCGGCGCTGTTTGCGTAATCTTTGACAACTTGTTGGTAGTATTGCATCGCACCAGCTTTATCACCGGTTTTCTCGGCGATCATGCCAAGCTTCACTAAACTATCGCCACGTTTATTAGAATCACTAAAACGATCAACCACAGTTTTGAAGGCTTGTTTGGCTTCTGCAAATTCGCTCTTATTAAATAATAGCTGTCCTAACCAATAGTTCGCATTCGCGGCATACACAGAGTCTGGGTATTGTTTAATAAAAGCACGGAAGGCAGGAATGGCATCGTCATACTTACGCTCTTTTAAGACTAAGTTAACGGCATTTTCATAACTTGCAGTTTCACTTAAACTACTTGCGGCAGCATTGGTCGATACCACAGAGGGGATTGATGTCGCTGCAGCTGCAGGTGCGGCAGATGCCTTTGAGGATAAATTAGCAAGCTCATCATATAACTGACGCTGACGCTCTTGCATCTGCTCAATCTGATAATTCTGTTGTTCGGTTAAACCGCGTAAATCGAGAACTTCCTGCTGCAGTGTATCAAGACGACGTTGCATCTCGAGCTCACTTTGTTGTCTCGATTTTACAATACGTTCGATACGAGCAAGTCTGTCATCACCCGAACCACCAGCAATATCTTCCACAGGAGCAGGCGCTGCAACTGCAGCGCCCGCACCAAGGAACATTGCCGTAATTAAGACGGCACGTTTCATTGTGTTACTCTCCGAGATTCAATCTTAGTAAACTAAAACTGCACGACGGTTTTTGCCAAAACCTTCATCAGTGCGAGAAAAATCAAGTGGTTTTTCTTCGCCATAGCTGACTACGCTCATTTGGCTTGGCTGTACGCCCATACCTTGTAGGTATTTAGCAACGGCTTTAGCACGACGTTCGCCCAGAGCAATGTTGTACTCAGGAGTGCCACGCTCGTCCGCATGACCTTCAATCAGTACGCGCACACTTGGGTGCTCAACTAAGTAAGTACCATGAGCTTCTAATACAGCGGCGAATTCAGTTTGAACTTCACTGCGGTCGAAATCGAAGTAAATGATGTGTTCTTTTCTCAACTCTTCTAACTGCTGACGTTGCTGCTCTTCAGATGACAACATAGCACCCACACCACCAGTTTGAATGCCACCATTCAGTTCGCTACCTGAACCGTTTGTTGAGCCCATTGCATCAGTTTCTGATTCTGAAGTTGAGCTACATGCACTAATAGCCATAATTGGAAGTGCTACCAACATAGCTTTTAACAACTTATTCAGATCCATTACGTGTTCCTTATAAAATTAAATGTGATTAAATCAAGGTATAACATTAGAGAAACGGAGACCAAGAAGGTGATTTCACCTCGCCTTGACCCACGGGTAATCTCGCTTTAAAGCGTCCATCCGTAGAAACAGCTGCTAATACTTGCTTACCTTGGTGTGTAGTGCCGTATATGACCATAGTACCATTAGGCGCCACACTTGGGGATTCATCCAAGCGTGTAGAGGTTAGCACCTGCATAAAACGCGTATTTAAATCCATACGCGCAATATTAAACTTACCGTTAGTACGGTTAACAAAAATCATACTACGTCCATCTGGAGTAATTGAACCGCCAAGGTTCCATTCACCTTCAAATGTTTCACGACTCACTTTACCTGAACTTAACTCTACGCGATAAATTTGCGGTCTACCACCACGTTCAGAGGTGAAAATCAACGACTTCCCATCAGGATACCATGATGGTTCAGTATCGATAGCATAGTGATTGGTAATACGCTTAATCGCTTTTGTCGCAATATCGATAACATAGATCTCAGGCTGACCATCCTTAGACAGCGTCACAGCCAAAGATTTGCCATCAGGAGAGAAAGCCGGCGCACCGTTAATACCAGGGAAAGAGCTCACTTTAGTGCGCACTTGGGTATAAAGGTCTTGTACGAAAATCTCTGCTTTTTTATTTTCAAAGCTAACATACGCCAAACGACGCCCATCAGGCGACCAAGTAGGTGACATTAATGGCTCAGGTGAGCGCAGTAACATTTGCTCGTTAAAACCATCATAGTCCGCAACCATCAACTGATAAGGGGCTTTTTGAGTATGATTGACCACGACGTAGGAGATCCGCGTTAAGAATGCACCGCGAATACCGGTTAACTTTTCATAGACGATATCGCTAATTCTATGACCATATTGACGAAATTGCGCTGCTGAAATCACAGTTTGGCGACTGTCCATCAAAAATTCTGTAGCACTGACTGAGCCTTTCAATGCTTGGTTTTGTGCTTTAACTAAATCGATTAAATCAAAGCTCACCAAATACTGATCGGTTCCGTAAGGTTTCACAGTACCTAACACCACAGCTTCTGCGCCAACGCTAGACCATGAACTAGGTTGAAACTGAGCCAAAGCACCAATATTGCGCTGAGGTAGTCCGAGCTCGTCTAAAGGTTTAAAGGTACCGCTACGAGCTAAGTCAGACATCACCACATCAGCAATTGCTTGTGGCGGTGCGCCAGGACCTTGCCATACAAAAGGCATCACAGCGATGGGACGCGCTGCGTCAACACCTTCTGTGATCACAATATCCAATGCCGCTTTCGCGGGGGTGGTGCACAGCAGAACTGCCAGTGCTAACCATTTTGCCAATATTTTCATGGTGCTCCTTTAATTAAACGTTGGTTCAACGATTAAGTTAATTTCTTTCATCAAGTTATAAACCGCAGGATCCGGAGACACAGGCAGTTTGCCCGCTTTCAAAATCGCCGCTTTTGCTGCACGACAAACGTTGGGATCACCACCTTTTGTTTGGCTGCTGATCACAAACCCATCATTCGCTAAACGCACAGAGACAGTACAAGTCTTTCCACGCATAGATTCATCCACTACCAAATTACGTTGAATAGTTGATTTTATCATTGCCTGATACTTACCGACTTCACTCTGCATCTGCTTATTCATGGTTTGCGACAGCGCCGCTTGCTCAGCCGCTAATGCATCAGCCATTTCCTGCTCTTGATCGGCAAGGGCTTTAGCATCCGCTTTAGCTTTAGCATCCGCTTTAGCTTTAGCATCCGCTTTAGCTTTGGCATCTGCTTTAGCTTTGGCATCTGCTTTAGCTTTAGCATCTGCCTCCGCTTTAGCTTCCACATCTGCTTTTTGCTTACGGTCAGTTTCAGCTTTCACTGCAGCAGCTTCTTCAACCTTGCGTTTTTCAGCGGCTTTTTGTGCGGCGTCTTCAGCAACCTTACGCTCCTGCTCTTTCAGCTTACGGTCGGCTTCGGCTTTGACCGCCTTTTCCTTTTCCTGCTGCTGTTTCACCTGGGCTAATTTGGTCGCTTCATTGGCTTTTTGAATCTCAATTTCCTGCTGCTTACGTTCTTGCTCTAGCTGTTTAATCTGAGCTTGTTCGCGCTCGCGTGCCTGTTTCGCTTCTTGAACTTTGCGTTCAAGCTCGGCTTGACGTTCTTGCTCACGGCGTTCGGCATCACGCTTTTCTTGCTTAAGTTTCTCAACTTGATTAGCCACTTTTTGCTGATCAACCATAACCGCTTTGATTGCTGGTGCGCTAACTTGTTGCATAGGCTCAGGTTTGTGAGAAAAATCTATTCCTAATGCCAGAATAATTATCACGCCAATATGAATACCCGCTGAAATTGACAGAGGTAATGTTACATCTGACTTATCTGCCACCTATTTCTCCTTGGGTGAATCCGTCATCAAACCGACTGATGGCACGCCAGATTGCTGCAGTGTCACCATCAACTGAATCACTTTATCGTAAGGAATATTTCTATCGGCTTTAACCACAACAGGACGTTCAGGTTCAGTCACGATAAGTGCAGCCACTTCCGTTGCCAATTCTTCCAAATCCATAGGCACATTCGTTGAACCGCCTTTATTGAGGAAGTAATCACCATCACCATCGATTGAAGCAACAATGGGCGGCTTACTGTCATTGGGTAAAACTTCTGCCGCCCCTTGAGGCAGCTCCACTTTGACCCCTTGGGTCACTATGGGTGCTGTTACCATAAAAATAATTAACAGCACGAGCATGACGTCGATATAAGGCACCACGTTGATTTCAGCAACGGGGCGACGACGTTTGCGCTGATAAGCTGGTTGCATTATGCCCCTTCCTTCTCACTGTATGCTTGGCGATGCAAAATGCTGGAGAACTCTTCCATAAAGTTTGCGTAAGCCATTTCTAATTTATCGACTTGAGTCGAGAAACGGTTGTACGCAATTACCGCTGGAATTGCAGCAAATAAACCCATAGCCGTTGCAATCAAGGCTTCAGCAATACCTGGTGCAACCATAGCTAAAGTGGCATTTTCCATCGAACCAATAGCGATAAAAGAATTCATGATCCCCCATACAGTACCAAATAAACCGATATAAGGGCTAGTCGAACCAATCGTTGCTAATAACGGCAAGTTAGCTTCTAACTTTTCCATTTCGCGAGACAAGGTCACACGCATAGCTCGCGATGTACCATCCATGACGGCATCGGGCACTTTGCTATTTAATTTATTCAGGCGTGAATATTCCTTAAAGCCAGTCACAAATAATGACTCTAAACCGCTATTATCTGGACGAGATGATAATTCTTTATACAAACGGTTTAAATCAACACCTGACCAAAATTTGTCTTCAAACTTCGCCGATTTACTTTTTGCGGATGTCAGTAAGCTACGGCGTTGTAAAATCACAGTCCAAGACATCACCGACAAGCAAAGTAAAGTGAACATAACAAATTTCACTAATAAACTGGCTTGTAAAAATAACCCAACAATCGACATATCAGCTTGCACTGTCAAACTCCTGCACAATATTTAAGGGAATAGCTCGGGGACGCATACGTGATAGCGCAACACAAACAACCAGCACTGTGCCTTCACAATAACAGTCTCCCTGTTTATCGACCAAGCGTTGATGAAAGATCAACGAGGCCTTTTTCAACTCTATGACCTTAGTTTCAACAATAAGGTTCTGTTCAAAACGTGCTGCTTTGCGAAAATCGAGTTCCGCACGCTTTACGACAAAAGCGGTGTCGTCGGCTAATAACGCAGTCTGACTCACGCCAAGGGCTTTTAGCCACTCGGTTCGCGCGCGCTCAAAAAAGTTGAGGTAGTTCGAATGATAGACAACGCCACCAGCGTCGGTGTCTTCGTAATAGACTGAAATTGGCCAATGAAACATCATTTGAAAATAAGCAAATTTTGGTTGAAAAATTGACGCTTACTATACCTAGGGAAACAAGACTTGTGAATGACCCGATGAAGATATAGATAGGAATAGCGCGGGTTTCAGATGAATAGGGGCAATTGTAAAAGAGAATGGGGTCAAACGACCCCATTTTATTAACATAGTTAGTTATTTTGCGATAGCTTGTGGCAAGGTTAAGCCAAAACTCTGCCACAAGAAACTGTAGATGTCGGCAAATTCGTCGATCTTCATCGCCGTGGGCTTACCCGCTCCATGACCAGCATTTGACTCGATACGCATAATGACTGGTTTATTGCCCTGCTGTTTCTCCTGCAGCATGGCCGCAAACTTGAAACTGTGTAATGGCACAACACGATCATCATGATCCGCTGTCATTACCATAGTCGCAGGATAAGCTTGCGCTTTTACATTGTGATAGGGCGAATAAGCCAATAGCGCAGGGAATTGCTCTGCTTTATCAGCACTGCCGTATTCACTCGTCCAAGCCCAACCAATAGTGAACTTGTGAAAACGCAGCATATCCAACACGCCCACCGCAGGTAATACGGCAGCAAAAAGTTCAGGACGTTGAGTCACAGCAGCGCCCATCAACAGACCACCATTACTGCGGCCATAGGCACCGAGTTTAGAGCTGTTGGTGTATTTTTCGCTTACCAGATATTCAGCAGCAGCAAAATAGTCATCAAACACATTTTGCTTTTTATCGAACATCCCCGCTTGATGCCAGCTTTCGCCATACTCAGCACCGCCACGTAAACTCGGCACAGCATAAATGCCCCCCATGTCTAACCAAGCGATATTGGCAGGGCTAAAACGTGGTGTCATCGAAATGGCAAAACCACCATAGGCATAAAGTAATGTCGGATTTTGACCGTTTTTCACTAAGCCCTTTTTATAGGAGAGCATCATAGGCACACGCGTACCGTCTTTGCTGCTATAGAAAACCTGTTCAGAAACATAGTCATCGGGATTAAACGAGACTTTGGGTTTAGCAATGACGGTTGAACCGCCAGTTTTAAAATCAAACTTATAGGTGGTTTCAGGCTGAATATAACTATTGAACACATAATAGAAATAATCTTTGCTGGCTTTACCAAAAGGCCCTGCCACATTGCCAAGACCAGGCAATGCCACATCTTGACGCTTCTGACCACCCATACTGTAAATCGATAATTGACCTAACACATCATGTAAATAACTCACCACTAAATGGTCATTAATAATGGCGACATTATTAATCGGATCTTTAGACTCAGGAATAATCGTTTGCCATTGCGATTTATCACTATTGCGGGTATCAATCGCAATCACTTTACCATTAGGCGCCTCTAAGTCGGTTTTGAAATAAAACACTGAACCATCATTACCGAGAAATTCATATTCAGCTTCTAATTTGAGGATCAATTCCACCACTTGGGATTTAGGCTCAAATAACGATTTATAGAAGAAACGATTACGCTTATCCGTACCTTGAGAAATCGACAGTAATAAGTATTCACCTTTCTCAGAGACATCAATACCAAAGCCCCAATCTTTATTCTGTGGACGCTCATAAATCAATAGATCTTGATGTTGGTCTGTACCTAATTTGTGGTAATACACTTTTTGGTTAAAATTAACGTCAGCTAAGACATCCCCCCCTGCTGGGGCATCATAACGGGCGTAGAACACACCTTGATTTTCTTTATCCCACACTGCGCTAGAAAATTTAATCCATTTCAGTTCATCGGCCAGTTTCTTACCGGTTGCGATATCAACGAACTGCCATTGCTGCCAATCTGAGCCAGAATTTGAAACACCATAAGCTAAAATTTTACCGTCATTACTCACAGCAACGCCGGATAAGGCAACAGTACCATCCGCAGACAGTTTATTTGGGTCAAGAACAGGCTTTTCAACACCATCTAAACCTTTAACGTACAAAACCGATTGCGCCTGTAGGCCATCATTACGGTAGTAAAATTGATTGTCGCCGTTTTCAAACGGAGCAGAGACTTTTTCGTAATTCCAAAGTTCTGTAATACGTTCGACCACAGCTTGTTTATTGGGGATCTTAGCGAGGTAGGCTTGACCAAAGTCTTGTTGTTCTTTTACCCACTCTTCAGTTTCAGGCGTATTGGCCTCCAGATGACGATAAGGGTCGGCCACTGCGACACCATGAATGGTTTCGACGAGGTCATCTTTTTCAGTAACAGGGTAAACGAGTTTAGTTGCGCTTGCCTGCTCAGTCGAATTTTGCTCAGGTGCATTGCCACTTTGGCAGGCACCGAGTGCCATCCCCAATGTGGCCACTAACAAACCTTGCTTTGCAAGGCGAAATCTTAATGCCATCGTGTTGTCGTCCTTCTTATGGTTTCGGGCTTAAGGCCTTTTCAGCAAGTACTATACAAGCAAAAAAAATCATGGCAATGGCGTAACTTAATATGAAGTTTTTTAAGCTGTATCGTGAATTTAACAAAATAGCAGCAAGGATAAACTTATTGAAGTGTATTATTATGCATTAATAGTGAGTTATAAGTTATTAATCAAGGTAAATAGTGACTTAAGTGATATAAATCACCTTTGTAGCCATTAGAATTACTAATGTTTATGGGCAATTTTTCTCGTTTGTTTTACAACGGGTTTCCCAATAGAATGTGCTTGTTTTCAGGAGATAACTGCTTGCAGATATCGAAAACAAAGAACTTTTAAACTGGTGTGTTCCCAACACTTCAGTTTCTTTTCTGGTTCTTATGCTTGACTTCCTTCCTTCAATTTGTTGATTGCAAATGCATTATTTTTGCGGCCCGCTTAGTTTAAGCGGGCTTTTTTTTAGCATTTCAAACACAATCCTGATTATTGCAACGGCCAAGTTTTATACTTCATCTATATTACTCGTACTTATCCCACTCTCGCTTTCTGCAGTACTTGTTGAGGTGGATATGTCATCACTACAAATTAAAAAATCTCATTATTTTTACCCATACGCGCAAATTGAGCGAATCATTCGATTAAAGTGGCATACTGCCTGAACTCTCCTTCTTTTAAAAACGACAATGCCAAGTCATAAACTTGGCATTGGAAAACACTTAAAACCTAGGTAAAACAAACACTACAAAGGTTTACTGATCCGTATAACAACACGACGGTTACGCGCCCTTTCATCCATATCATCATTGGAAGCCACGTGACGACGCTCACCATGCCCAAATGTGACAATACGATCTTGAGGAATACCACTGGCAACAAAGAACTCTTTTACCGACGCTGCTCGTGTATCCGACACTTTCTGGTTTACTGAACGGCCACCATAGCTGTCGGTATATGCATCCACCAGCACTAACTCTACCAAGGGATCATAGGCTAAATATTCTTGCACCCGAGACAGTTGTTGCTGGGAGAAACGAGTTAAATCGGTTCCGCCTTCATCGTAATTTAATACAGTAAAAGCGATATCTTCAAAGCTATAGGGCAATAAATGCGCTAGACAAGCTTTAAACTCAGTATATTTACGGCCAAAATTAGCTGAAGACAAACCCACAGCTATCTTATTCGACTCGTTATACCAATCAGCATAGTAAAACGTTGGTTCCATACCGCGACTCAACTCTGCCAACATAGACCAAGCTGCACGCTTAGGCACTTCACCGTTAAAGTACTTTTGATAATGTAATGAAGTGATCTCTTTCGATACCACACCAGGACGCCACTGCGGCGCGCGGCTAATTAATTTCGCCTGCGTCACTTGATCAGGTTTTACCCACATATCTAAGGTAAAAGTCATATTCTGCTGTTTACCTGCTTCACTGGTAAAAATCGCTTTACCGTAAGAAGGAATATCATGCTCAAGGCGACAGACGATGGGAGTATTTTCACTCACTCGCCACTGGGAATCACTTAAAGAGGCGACATAATGGCGCAACTCTGCCATTGCAGTTGCTGGAACGCATAAAATTGATACTAATATCAGTTTTCGCCACATAGCCTTTACTCATGTTTAATCGGTTACATGGCTTTATCGGCAAACTATTTAGTTCCTTTAGCTCATAAAACCACCAATCAAGCATGACACACCCCAACACATTTAGCATAATAGCGCCCTGTGAATTTTCTTGAGTACTTTATGAGTGACATTTGCGACGCGAACAAATTGAAATACCGATTTCGAGGCTACTTTCCCGTAGTCATTGATGTCGAAACTGCGGGCTTCAACTCTCAAACCGATGCGTTGCTAGAAATTGCCGTCACCCTACTAAAAATGGACAATGAAGGTGTGATAGGAATCGATAAAACCCTACACTTCCACATTGAGCCCTTTGAAGGTGCAAATTTAGAACCCGAAGCGTTAGCATTCAACGGTATTGATCCCACTAATCCGTTACGGGGAGCGGTGAGCGAGAAAGAAGCGTTTTTAGAAATCTTTAAAGCCGTGAAGAAAGCCCAAAAAGCCTCCGACTGCCATCGCAGTATCATAGTGGCGCACAATGCGGCATTCGATCATGGTTTTGTGAGTAAGGCGATAGAACGTTGCGACTTAAAACGCTCGCCGTTTCATCCTTTTGCCACCTTTGACACAGCAACGCTCGCCGGACTCGCCATTGGTCATACCGTACTTGCCAAGGCATGCATTATGGCGGGTATTCCCTTCGATAATAAAGAAGCCCATTCGGCGCTATATGATACCGAACGTACCGCGGAGCTTTTTTGTCATATCGTGAATCGTTGGAAATCATTAGGTGGCTGGCCATTACTGGCTGTGGATGCGCAGGATGCAGAAAGCGGTACTGTGGAATAAATTTAACAGTTAACAATAGATCTTAAGTAATGAAAAAACAAAAAAGCTGCCATTGGCAGCTTTTTTCATTTAACAGGCGACTGTGATTAGAAAAGTACTAATTACAGTGAGCTTGCGTTTTCAGACAGGTAAGCAGCAACACCTTCAGTGCTTGCATTCATACCTTTATCGCCTTTTTCCCAGCCAGCAGGACAAACATCACCGTGCTCTTCATGGAATTGCAATGCATCGATCATACGTAGCATTTCATCAACGTTACGGCCTAATGGCAGATCGTTAACGACTTGGTGACGAACCATGCCTTCTTTGTCGATCAAGAATGAACCACGGAAAGCCACACCCGCTTCTGGATGCTCAACATCGTATGCTTTACAGATTTCATGTTTAACGTCAGCCACTAGCGTGTATTTAACTTGGCCAATACCGCCTTTTTCAACTGGGGTGTTACGCCATGCATTGTGGGTAAACTGAGAATCGATAGACACACCAATCACTTCTACGCCACGCTTAGTGAACTCTTCCATACGGTGATCAAAAGCGATCAACTCTGATGGGCAAACGAAAGTGAAGTCAAGTGGATAGAAGAATACGACGGCTGGTTTGCCTTTGATGGCTGCAGTCAAGTTAAAGCTATCAACGATTTCGCCAGAACCTAATACAGCTGCAGCAGTAAAATCAGGAGCCTGACGGCCTACTAATACGCTCATTTTATATCTCCATCTATGAGTTGAACTAAGTGTAAGGCAAGATGCCTTCTAGCCAGTATGTTCTCAACCTAGGTCAAGTTAAATCCTTACTGATTAAAAGGTGTTCTTACCAATCAAATCCTTAGGCATTATAAGTCGTGTGCTGTGCCTTACAACCTATTTAAGATCAATATCACATTTTTCAAGGGTATTTCCGTTTTACCTGACTAAGGATAGAGCAATCTGTGTATCCAGTGTGCGGAGCAATCCACATTCAGCTAACAGACAAAAACCAGCATGATCACATTTTCAGATATTTTTCCGATATCGCCTCGGCAAACTGGACATCCACTGCCTTTGCAGTCGAAAATAGCTCCTTTGGCTTAAAGAATTAAGAAAATTGATAATGAATGCAGTCGTAATTGCAGTGTGCTTAATGTTAGCACTCAGTTTAGCTAGGGTGAATGTGGTTATTGCCCTGACCGTGAGCGCCCTCGTGGCGGGATTGGTAGGCGGAATGGATCTGCACCAAACTATAGATGCCTTTAATACAGGCTTAGGTGGCGGCGCACAAATTGCGCTCAGTTATGCATTATTAGGTGCTTTCGCTGTCGCACTATCGCATTCAGGCTTAACGACGCTGATTTCTAGAAGCATCATTAGTAGCCTTGGACAAGATCCTAATCCCACTAACACTAACTGGGTACGATGGTTACTGCTGTTATCGCTACTCGTCATGTCGATGGCTTCACAGAATATTTTACCGATCCATATCGCCTTCATTCCGATTTTAGTGCCACCACTCTTACATGTGATGACCAAACTGAACATCGACCGTCGCCTTGTGGCTTGTGTTCTCACCTTCGGCCTAGTCACCACCTATATGATTTTACCGATTGGGTTTGGTGGCATTTTCTTAAATGATATTCTGCTTTCCAACTTAACCAGCAATGGCTTAGCCGCTGCTCGCGAGCAAATTCCGCCAGCCATGTTAATCCCTGCCGCGGGTATGGTCGTAGGGTTACTCACTGCAGTATTCATCAGTTACCGTAAACCTCGGACTTACGACGAGGCAAAAGTGTTGGTCGCTGAACCTGAAGAAAATCTCAACAAACGCAATATCATCATTGCTGCACTGGCAATATTAGCCACTCTCATCGTACAACTTGAAACTGACTCTATGATTTTTGGCGCCTTAGTCGGCTTCATGATTTTCAGTTTTTCGGGTGCCTTGAAGCATGTCGCCGACCAAGATATCTTCAACCAAGGTGTGCGAATGATGGCCAATATCGGCTTTATCATGATTTCAGCCGCAGGCTTTGCCGCTGTAGTGAAAGAAACCGGTGAAGTGGGTACGCTTGTGGCCTCGCTTAGCGACATCATTGGGGATAATAAAGCCCTCGCAGCCTTTTTGATGCTACTGGTTGGGCTACTGATCACTATGGGAATTGGGTCGTCTTTCTCCACCATTCCAATTATCGCGACGATATATGTACCATTGGCATTGAGTTTTGGTTTTTCAGTAGCGGCCACAATCGCGTTAGTCGGCACTGCCGCCGCGCTGGGTGATGCGGGCTCGCCAGCATCAGATTCCACCTTAGGTCCCACTGCAGGTTTGAATGCCGATGGTCAACACGATCACATTCGTGACAGCGTGATCCCAACATTTATCCACTACAATATTCCACTATTAGTGTTTGGGTGGATTGCGGCCATGGTGTTGTAAGTGTTATCGCAGATGTTTACATTACCGGATTAGAAAGTAACAACAGCGCGGCATTCTCCGCGCTGTTTTTTATCTCGGGTATTCACTTTATTGCGGGCAGCTGGCTAACTCACTGATTCACTCGATAACTCACGTACTAATTAACGTAATAATTAAGATGTCGGGTCAAGTTTGCGACTCCCTTGCCTATTCTTTTTATCTTCATATAACGCTTTATCCGCCGCTTGTAGCACTGCCTCAAAGGAAGCATAATCTTGCGAATCAGCCACACCGCAGGAGACTGTCAGCACATTTAAAAACTGCCGCTCTGCGACCGCCTGACGTAAATGTTCAGCCAACAATAAGGCCCGTTCAAAAGTACAATTGGCTAAGATAACGACAAACTCATCACCGCCGGTTCTGATTAACAAATCATTTTCTCGAAATACACTGCGCATCGCATCAACAATTTGCATGATCGCCATATCCCCGAGTTTATGCCCATAGGTATCATTAATGGTTTTGATTTTGTCGCCGTCCACGCAAATCACCGCGTAATGCCCCTTAGTTGCGACATCAAACAGTGTGGTCTCATAGACTTTCTTATTGTAGGTGCGAGTAAAAGCATCCAATAACATCGCTTCACTAAACCGTTGACGCTCAGTACGAAGTTTCCTAAAACGATTGATATTAATTTGAACGAAGAAGATCACGATAGATAACAAAAACCACAGGGGCAAATTCCACACAATGAAACGAAATATACTGATTTTATATGTCAGTGAAGTCATGTTATCTAAATGATTTGTCATCGAATAAAACAAGAACTCCGGCGTCAGTTCAGCCCAAAGGCTATCTGTCGTGATCACCAACTCAGTACCATAATCCGTTTTCTGCAATTCAACATGTTTATTACGCATAAAAACCGACGTCATTAAGGCCGTGTCGGCAATAACATCACCGATGAAATGATTAGGATCATTAGATGATGAAATCGGTGATGCCATCGATAAAATGACTTTCCCACTGACTTCATCTTGATAAGGAATGGATAATACGATTCCATCGGCTAAGGACTCTGGGGTCGCGTCTTTCGCGCAATAGTGCAGACTCTGACAAAACTCATTCGTTGAAGTACGGTCTTTAATCAGCCGCGCTTTTACGTCCTCAGGAATTGGGGAGGCAAAATACATGGCATCACTGCGATAAAGTCCCACATACAGGAATATATCTTCGACATTGGTCTTTTTACTGGTTTTACTGGAATAGAGATAATCAAAATAGCGTAATACTTGCTCTTCTTCTGCGGAAAGCACTCCCCCTTGCGGCAGCATTAATCTGGAAGGGTCGAGTTGAAAAAGCGCTAAAGAGGATTTATTGAAATCAATAATATCGTGCAGAGATAAGCTTTTACCGAGCAGTTCAATATAACTCGGTGTAAGTTGCTCGTTTTTTACAAAAGACACAAAGGATTTATGCTCTCTATCGATTTTAAACGGTAATAGAATAAGTAGGAGTACGACAAACAAGAGGGTCGCAAATTCAAATGATCGACGCAATAATAACCAGTTGAGAGCCGAATTTCCCATAATTCCTCTTAATCCCTGTTCTACCAACAATGTACCTTGCACAAAACGTAAACTGCGAACAATAAAATTGCAAAATAAGCCAATAAAAACAACTTCAATAGATAATTATTATTTACCTTATCCTAAACTTTAGCAGCTTAAGATAAAGTTGTTATTACTGTATTGAACAAAAACAAAAAGGGAGCCTAGGCTCCCTTACTGACCACATCCGCTCAATTGAGCATCATCAACTCTGATTATTTAGCAACTTTGGCTATTTAGTACCAAAGATTTTATCGCCCGCATCACCCAGACCTGGCAGGATATAACCTTTCTCGTTTAAGCATCTATCGATAGCGGCAGTATATAATTCGATATCCGGATGCGCCGCTTCTAAGGCTTTAATGCCTTCAGGCGCAGCCACTAGCACTAAGGCCTTAATTGAAGTACAACCGCGCTTTTTCAATAAATCAACGGTCGCAATCATAGAACCACCTGTCGCGAGCATAGGGTCGACAACTAAGGCGATACGTTCGTTCATGTCGCTGGCCAGCTTCTCAAAATAAGGCACAGGCTCAAGGGTCTCTTCATCACGGTAAATACCGACAACTGAGATACGCGCACTTGGAATGTGCTCGAGTACGCCGTCCATCATACCCAAACCCGCACGTAAAATTGGCACGACAGTGACTTTTTTACCTTTGATTTGATCGACTTCAACCGGACCGTTCCAGCCTTCAATCGTCACCGTTTCAGTTTCGAAATCTGCGGTAGCTTCATAGGTTAATAAACTACCCACTTCGGCGGCTAGTTCACGGAAACGTTTAGTGCTAATGTCACCTTCGCGCATTAAACCGATTTTGTGACGCACTAAAGGATGTTTAACCTCGACAACTTTCATTTTTCTCTCCTGCTTATTTTTCGGCGTATTATTTTAGGCAAATTTTTCAGATTCTAGTTGATTTGTTTACTAGGTAAAACAGAAAGTTTTGCCATTCGGTCTAATCGTGAGCTATCTCCCAAGAATAATCCCCAATCGTCTAAGATACCTACTGTGATTTACTATTTTGTGACCAAACTCAAGACCTCTAAAAATTGAATATCTCGCATTCAGACCAAAAAAACTCCGCCGAGGGGCATAAATCCAAATCATGACTTTCGACCCCTAGCACAAGCTGGTAGAATACCGCCGCATAAAATCCAATAACGATGTACCCGAGAGGATCCCTCCGTGAGCACACCTACCCCACTGAGCTATAAAGATGCCGGCGTTGATATTGATGCAGGTAATGCACTGGTAAGTAACATTAAAGCCGCCGTTAAACGTACCCGTCGTCCAGAAGTTATGGGCAACTTAGGTGGTTTTGGCGCCCTGTGTGAAATCCCCACTAAATACAAACAACCGGTTTTAGTGTCTGGCACCGATGGTGTTGGGACTAAATTACGTTTAGCTATCGACTATAAAAAACATGACACTGTCGGCATAGACTTAGTTGCCATGTGTGTGAACGATCTGATCGTCCAAGGCGCTGAGCCACTGTTTTTCCTCGATTACTACGCAACAGGCAAACTCGATGTTGAAACGGCAACGTCCGTCGTCAACGGCATCGGCGAAGGTTGTTTCCAATCTGGTTGTGCGTTAATTGGCGGTGAAACCGCTGAAATGCCAGGCATGTATGAAGGTGAAGATTACGACCTAGCGGGTTTCTGCGTGGGTGTAGTTGAAAAAGCCGACATTATTGACGGTAGCAAAGTGGCAGCGGGTGATGCACTTATTGCATTAGCCTCAAGCGGCCCTCATTCAAATGGTTACTCTTTAGTACGTAAAGTATTAGAAGTGAGCCAAGCAGACCCTCAACAAGATCTCAACGGCAAACCGCTGATTGAACATCTACTTGAGCCAACCAAAATTTACGTAAAATCATTGCTCAAACTGATTGAAGCATCTGATGTCCATGCGATGGCGCACATTACTGGCGGCGGCTTCTGGGAAAACATCCCACGCGTACTGCCAGATAATTTAAAAGCGGTTATCCAAGGCGATTCATGGCAATGGCCCGCTGTTTTCAGTTGGTTAATGGAAAATGGCAACATTGCAGAATACGAAATGTATCGCACCTTCAACTGTGGCGTCGGCATGTTAGTCGCGCTGCCAGCCGATAAAGTGGATGCAGCACTTGCATTACTGGCTGCAGAAGGCGAACAAGCATGGCTTATCGGTGCTATCGCACATCGTGAAGGCAATGAAGAGCAAGTGGAGATCCTGTAATGCCCCAGAGCTGTCGTGTAGTTGTATTAATTTCCGGAAATGGCAGTAACCTGCAAGCGGTTATCGACGGTTGCGACGATAATCTGCAGGCCGAAGTTGTCGGAGTCATCAGTAATAAACCCGATGCCTATGGCCTAGTGCGCGCCCATCATGGCGAAATTGATACCAGCTGCGTGATAGCTCACCAAGGTGAATCTCGCTCTGAATACGATGCACGTTTAATGACAGTGATTGAAAAGTATCAGCCCGATTTAATCGTGTTGGCGGGATTTATGCGGATCTTAACCGATGATTTCGTGAATCATTACCTAGGTCGCATGATCAATATTCATCCTTCGCTGCTACCTAAATATACTGGCTTAAACACCCATCAACGTGCCATAGACGCGAACGATAGCGAACATGGTGCTAGCGTGCATTTTGTCACGCCTGAGCTAGATGCAGGCCCAGTGATATTACAGGCCAAAGTGCCTGTTTATGAAGACGATACGGCTGATATGCTCGCCGCCCGCGTGCATGAGCAAGAACATGCTATTTATCCGCTCGTGGTGAAATGGTTTAGTCAGCAACGTCTTAACATGCAAAATGGCCAAGCCTATCTCGATGGCAACCTTATCGGCCCAAGCGGTTACGCGCCCGATTAGTTCCACTTGACCGTAAGTTGTACCAATCAAAAAAATAGAGACCTTCGGGTCTCTATTTTTTTAACTATTTTCAACAAAAGCATTGTTTTCTTAGGCAATGTGGCATTAGATAACTTAACGAAAAAGTGATTTTTGATCGGCATGACAAGAGACTATTAGATGAAAAATATTATCTGCGATATCGATGGTGTACTACTGCACGACAATAAACTGATCCCCGGCAGCGACAAATTTATCCAGCGCATTTTAGAGCAAGGCAATCCGTTAGTAATATTGACTAACTATCCCGTACAAACGGGTAAGGATCTGCAAAACCGTTTAAGTGCCGCCGGTATTGATATTCCTGAAGAATGCTTTTACACCTCCGCCATGGCCACCGCCGACTTTTTAAAACACCAAGAAGGCAGCAAGGCCTATGTCATTGGCGAAGGCGCCCTCACCCACGAACTCTACAAAGCAGGCTTTACCATTACCGATATTAACCCCGATTTTGTGATTGTCGGTGAAACCCGCTCCTACAACTGGGAGATGATCCATAAAGCGGCAGGCTTCATCGCACGCGGCGCGCGCTTTATTGCCACTAACCCCGATACCCACGGTCCAGCCTACAGCCCTGCTTGTGGCGCACTCTGCTCACCCATCGAACGTATTACCGGTAAAAAACCTTTCTACGTGGGCAAACCGAGCGCTTGGATTATTCGCTCTGCACTTAATCATATCGATGGGCACTCGGAAGACACTGTCATCATAGGCGACAATATGCGTACCGATATTTTGGCGGGCTTCCAAGCAGGGCTTGAAACCATTCTGGTCACCAGTGGCGTGAGTAAGCTTGAAGATATCGACAAAGAACCCTTCCGCCCGAACCATGTGTTTGCCTGCGCTGGCGACATCGACGTTGTTTAAATCTTCATTTTAATTAAGCTCATTTCCCAATGTGTGCCCAGTGCTTACAGCGCTGGGCACCATAAACTAAATAGAGGCTGTTCATAATTCTGTGTCAGGTTAATTTCACAAATCGATGTGGTTTTCTAAGCGCCCCTTAAAGTGGATTGAAAGCTGTGACAGTGTCAAACTCCAATTGTGGATAGAGTTACTAGTAACACCTCTAGAACGGCATCACAAACCTCATTTTAAAACAGCAAGTTACCACCCTACTTCTTGCCATATCTACATCACGCGATAGAATGCTTCTAATAGCATTGTTTTGTGAGGCATGGATGGATAAGCAAGAAATTATTGATGGATTAGAGAAACTTAAAGAACGACTACTAAGCGACGTTTATACATCGTTTAATGATCGAGGTGCTAACTACGGTGCACGCAGATTTGTAACATGGAAACATGTTACTACGGCTTTTCTTGAAGAGAATATGCCTCGAGAAGTTAAACACTTTAATGCTTTGTTCGTGGTTTATGCTGTTTTATTACGCCGAACAGAAAGCGATGCTGACTATTTCTGGATAACTGATGGAGAGAAAACATATTCATATTTAGATTCGTTAATTCTTGATATCCAAAATGATGAATATGATTTCACCCCAATCAATAAGGAAGTTAAACAAGTGGAAGCAACACCTAAAGAAAAATCAAAAAACGTGTTTATCGTGCATGGACACAACAACGAAGTCAAAGAGCGAACCGCCCGCTTCATCCAAAAGTTAGGTTTTGAACCAATCATTCTTCACGAACAAGCTAGTGGCGGCAGCACTACAATCATCGAAAAAATCTTGGAGTATGCTAAGACAACTGACTTCGCGATTGTCCTCTACACCGCTGATGATGTAGGTGGAATAAAGAATACAGAATCGAGCGGTCTAAAACCAAGAGCAAGACAAAATGTTGTCTTCGAACATGGCTTATTGATTGGTCTACTTGGGCGAGAAAATGTTGTGCCATTAGTTGCTGATAACATTGAGATACCAAACGACATTAGTGGTGTGGTTTACGTCAGAGATGACTGGCAAACAGCTATAGCTAAAGAAATGAAGAAAGCAGGTTACGAGATCGACTTCAACAAGCTTTTCTAAGTTTTGATTGAAAGCCCTTACTAAATACATAAGCGTATTGTTGTTACAGTAAGGGTTACATCCTAAGTCAGGTGCTAATCATTACCGATACCACCCCCAACAACCACCACGGTCCCGCTTACAGTTCGGCCTGTGGAGCCCTGTGTCCACCGATATTTTGGCAGGCTTCCAAGCGGGGCTTGAAACCATTCTGGTCACCAGTGGCGTGAGTAAGCTTGAAGATATCGACAAAGAACCCTTCCGCCCGAACCATGTGTTTGCCTGCGCGGGCGATATAGATGTTGTTTAAACAATTATCTAAACCTTTGTCTAACCCTGCGTAGCCAGTCATTCTGCAATTACCCATGCAACACGCCTCGCCCAAAGGCGTATTGCATAGGGTAAAGCAACATTAAGTAACATATTCGCCTTCTTCTCAGCCTTGTGGCTCACAGCGGCTTGCTTCATGATAAGTCTCGCTTCTGATTGATTAACAGAAATCTAAAATACCTTAATTAAAACAACAGTAGGATTAACCTATGCGACGTCTGTATCCCCTCTGTGCGTTGGCCATGCTCAGTGCCTGTAGTCCAAATGTATCAGAGCCTGATGGCAACAGCACTTTGGCTGAACTCAAACCAGTGCAGTTTAATGAAGCGCGCTTTAGAAATGATATTAAAGCCCTGTCATCCGATGAATTTGAAGGTCGTGCGCCCACCACTCACGGTGAAAAACTCACCTTGGATTATTTGACCAAAGCCTTTACAGAGATGGGACTCAAGGGCGCGTACCAAGGCAGCTTTTTACAACCAGTGCCTATGGTGAGCTATACCGCAGATGAAGCACAGCAAGTCACGCTGGCAGGATTACCCTTTAAATACCGAAAAGATCTAGTGCTCAGCAGTCGCCACGATAACGGTGGTATTAGTATTGAGAACGCACCATTAGTCTTCGTCGGCTATGGGGTGAACGCACCCGAATATGGTTGGAATGATTACCAAGATCTCGACATGAAAGGCAAAATCGCGGTGATCTTAGTGAACGATCCCGGCTTTGCTCGCCCTGACTCGGGTAAATTCAACGGCAAAGCCATGACCTATTACGGCCGTTGGAGCTACAAATTTGAAGAAGCCAGTCGTCAAGGCGCACTCGGCGCACTGATTATCCATGATACCGAGCCCGCCTCTTACCCTTGGTCCGTGATAGAAAATAGTTGGACTGGACCACAGCAAGATCTGGTCCTCAGTAAAGCAGAACAAGATAGCCGTATCCAAGTCGAAGGCTGGCTTACACTGGACGCGGCTACGCAACTGTTCGATAAAGCCGGTTTATCACTGCCTAATTTAATGGCGCGCGCCGCCGACAGCTCAATCAATTTACCCCTTGAACAAACGGCCAACATCGCCTTTAAAAATAAAGCCGAATACGCAAATAGCTACAATGTGGTCGCCACACTCCCCGGCAGCACACAAGCCAACGAGCAAATCCTCTACACCGCCCATTGGGATCACATAGGTAAAGACGAGACGAAAGAAGGCGATCAAATTTATAACGGCGCCATGGATAATGCCTCAGGCACTGCCGGCATTCTCGAAATCGCCAGACAATTAGCCGACAATGCGAAACAAGGCCATGGTTTAGCGCGCTCGGTCACCTTTATTGCCACCACAGGTGAAGAACAGGGCTTACTCGGTTCACGCTATTACGCCGCTAATCCACTTTATCCTATCGACAAAACCGTGGCAGTGTTAAACCTCGACAGCACTAATATCTATGGCAAAACCAAAGACTTTACCATCGTCGGCAAAGGTAAATCTGAGTTAGAAACTTATCTTATCGATGCGGCTAAACAACAAAACCGCATCGCCATGGGTGAGAAAAATCCCGCTTCGGGCGGTTTCTTCCGTTCAGATCATTTCAGCTTTGCCAAACTAGGCGTGCCCGCCGTCTTTGCCGGCGGCGGTAGCGATCCCGTTGATGAAGCCACGGCTGCTTATAAAACTCAGATGCAAGCTACAATGAAAGGCTGTTATCACAATGTCTGCGATGAATACCGTGAAGACTGGGATTTGAGCGGCGCGCTGCAAGATTTGCAAATCTACTACCAAGTCACACGCACATTGGGCAACAGTAAAGATTGGCCGGGATACTATCAAGGCACAGAGTTTAATAGCCTGCGCCCAGCCAAAACGACGCTGGTAACGGACGCAAAATAACAGGCTAAGTCAGTGGCTTCTTGCGAGAGACAGTTGGGTTAGTCATCTCTTATTGGCGTCTGCTTGAAATAAAGCGCCTCCTCCGCCAGCCAAAGCGCCAAACAAGACCTACAAGCACGTGAACCATTCACGTGCTTTTTTGTTTTCAGCTCACAAAAATGCCGTTATCGCGAAATATCCATTCCACAACGCCATTATGAATAGGCTTATGCCATTTGTTGATGTCAAACTCGACGCATTAATTGATTAAAAATAAAACACTTAAACGAGCCAACTCATTATTTATGGTCTTTTTTAACGGTTTTTCTGTCATCGACACTTTTTTAAAACACATTGTGAATTCCCCAAAACCCCTCATGCCAAATCAGACAATAAAAACAAATCATCAAAAATAACTCGAATTAGATGAATTATTCTCAAATAAAACCATAAAACATAAACACCTAAATCAACAAAAACGTCAATAAACAGATAAAGCATTAAAAATAGTGTTTGGCAAATGCCTAAATTGCTGGCACATTAAACCTCAATTGAGACATCCTCAAATGACAGACAGTGTGGGAGTTGTACTATGTGTTCAATCTTTTCGATTTTAGATATCCAATCTGATGCCAAAGAACTGCGCCAAGTCGCACTAGAAATGTCTAAGCTCATGCGCCACCGAGGCCCTGACTGGTCAGGTATTTATGCCAGTGATAAGGCAATTCTTGCCCACGAACGTTTAGCGATTGTTGACATTGAACACGGTGCCCAGCCACTGCTGACCGAAGATGGCAGCTTGATCCTTGCGGTCAACGGCGAAATCTATAACCACAAAGAATTGAAAGCCCAGCTAGGCGATAAGTACAGCTATCAAACCAACTCTGACTGCGAAGTGATCTTGGCGCTGTATCAAGAATATGGCACTGAATTTCTTGATAAATTAAACGGTATCTTCGCCTTTGTGTTATATGACAAAGCCCAAGACAGATACCTTATCGGCCGCGATCACATGGGTATTATCCCGCTATATACAGGCCGTGACGCTGCGGGTAACTTCTATGTTGCCTCAGAAATGAAAGCCTTGATGCCAGTGTGTAAAACGGTAGAAGAATTCTTACCGGGCCAATATTTGTACTCAAGCGATGCCGCCGCAGTGAAATACTACACCCGCGATTGGCAAAGCTATGATGCGGTTAAAGATAACCCAGCCAGCCAAGAAGAATTGCGTGACGCATTAGAAGCGGCGGTCAAACGTCAATTAATGTCAGACGTACCCTATGGTGTGTTGCTGTCGGGCGGCTTAGATTCATCGATCATTTCCGCCGTGACGCAAACCTTTGCTAAACGCCGGATTGAAGACGATGGCGAAACCAACGCTTGGTGGCCACAGTTACATTCCTTTGCCGTCGGCCTTGAAGGTGCGCCAGATTTAATCGCCGCCAAAAAGGTCGCCGAAGCGATTGGTACGATTCACCATGAGATCCATTTCACCTTCCAAGAAGGCTTAGATGCGATTAAAGAAGTGATCTATCACTTAGAAACCTACGATGTCACCACCATACGTGCTGCCACGCCAATGTATTTAATGGCGCGTAAAATCAAAGCGATGGGCATTAAGATGGTGTTATCGGGTGAAGGTGCTGACGAGCTATTTGGCGGCTATTTATACTTCCATAAAGCGCCAAACGCACAGGCATTCCACGAGGAATTAGTCCGCAAACTCGATAAGCTGCATCTGTTCGATTGTCTGCGTGCCAACAAAGCCATGGCCGCTTGGGGATTAGAAGCCCGCGTGCCCTTCCTCGATAAAGAGTTTATGGATGTGGCGATGCGCATCAACCCTGAAGCGAAAATGTCTAAGGATGGCCGTATTGAGAAACATATTCTGCGTAAAGCCTTTGAGCACAAGTTGCCAAAAGAAGTGGCGTGGCGTCAAAAGGAACAATTCAGTGACGGTGTGGGCTACTCTTGGATTGACGGTTTGAAAGAACAAGCGGCAGCGCGTGTGGATGATTTACAATTGGCGAACGCGAAATTCCGTTTCCCATACAACACGCCAGAAACCAAAGAAGCCTACTTCTATCGCTGCTTCTTTGAGGAACATTATCCACTGAGCGGCGCTGCAGAAACGGTTCCAGGTGGTAAATCCGTCGCCTGTTCAACGCCAGAAGCATTGGCTTGGGACGAAAGCTTACGCGGCATTATCGACCCATCGGGCCGAGCAGTACGCTCTGTACACACCTCAAGTTATTAATAGCCTAACGTTGAAGGACTAAGTTCATAAATTAGGTTAATGAGCTAGATTGATGAACCGGTTAATACAGCCAACCACAAGCGCTACCCTAGGGTGGCGCTTGTATTTTGATGCTTTTTACTTTTATTGCTTTCTCGCGTACACAATGATGACTTAGCTAAAATACCAAACTAGGCCGACAGCGCACTGAATGGCTTGATTTGAGAGTGAGCTTGAATGTGAGTTTGAGTGTGAGCGTTGGTTTGCACTTGAGTTTGAAAATAAGCATTACTCTGCGTCAACGCCATCGGATCTAAGCTTAAAAACTGCTTTCCAGCACTCAGCCCCGCATGATAATCATGGCGTAAATCCGCATCGGTACTGCCCAGCAATTTACTTTGCAAATTTTCAGCAGCAAAAATCTGCACTATCTCCACATCCTCTGGTGGATTAGCGATAAAGTCCAATTCATCCTGATAGGCTTGTTCGTGCTGCACTAAGTAATCTATGGTTTTCGGACAAAAGCCAGAAACACAAATCCAAGATTTTAATTTGTGAACCCAAGCCGATTGCGCCTGAAAATCCTCGCTCACAGTACGGATCACCACAATTTTGCGGGCACCACGACGATAGGCCTCACGCACAGGTAAAGGCGCAGCTAAGCCGCCATCGAGATAAAAATCACTATCAATACCTTCGCTTAATGCTGTGCCGTGACCAGAGGCGCTATGATTAGCCGCGCCGTTATTACAGGCGTTGTCACTCAGCCAAGGCGTGAGTTTCACCCCTTGTTTATACAAAAATGGTAATGCGCTAGAAGCTTTTAGCAATTCGCGCCACTGGCTTTTACTGCTTGGACTTAAAAAATAACCTTTGCGATCACTGGCATTAGTGGTGGTGATCAGTAACTGCCGATGACCGAGTGAAGCTGTCGCCGCGTTAAGATCTAATTTAAACATCCCTTGTCGAGTCTGCTCAAAATACCAATCTAAATCGACTACATTGCCGCCGACTAACCCGCGACCGAGTCGATAGAAGCGTTTATGGCGCGATAAACCGCGGATTAAGCGTTTGGCATACCCCTTTTGGCGGGCCAAAAAACTGCTAAGATTCTGTGAACCTGCTGAGGTACCGATAAATAAATCAAAGGGATCGAATCCGCCATCAAGCCAAGCATCGAGCACGCCTGCGGTGAATATACCGCGCTGACCACCCCCTTCTGCAATCAGGGCCACCTGTGGGCTAGCGTTAGATTGAGGGTCTTTGGAGGCTAAGTGGCTGACGGCGTGCATAGGAAAACCTTATCGAATAATTCATATAAGGCGAGTCTAAACAAGCTGAATCAGAAAGGATAACGGATAGAAACTATCATCTTAATAGGTAAACACTATTAAGATGATAAGTCACACAAGGTTAATCCATGCTAAATGCACGAATACAGACAGAGAGCTACGGCGGTTATTCGCGCAAGATTAACCCATTCGCTCCAGCTTGCTCATAATCCTTAACGAACAAGCTATTTTTACATCAATACATTAAAACTTATGACTCAGTTCAAGCGTGATATTACGCGGCTCACCGGGGAAATGGCCATTACGCTCGCTAAAACCACTGACGGCATATTCTTTATCGAAGATATTTTTAAGATTTAAGCGAACTTGAGTTTGATCCCACTGGGTCGTCCAGCTCATGTCAAAAATCGTATGGGGCTTCACCGTTTGGCCATCGAGGCTGAACTGCTCGCCCACATAGTCCATACCAAAAGCAATCGCCGAATCGAGTGCATTGATATCGTAACGGGTCCATATCCCTGCTTGATGGCGCGGCGCATTGGCAAAGTGCTTACTATCAAAAGTATTGGTTAAACTATCGTTTGTTACCCCTTTAACCACTTCGGTCTCGTTATAGGCATAGTTTGCCGTGACGGTCAGGTTATCGGTTAAATCCCCCACCAGCGTCCATTCAAGGCCTTGACTGTGTACTTCACCCAAATTAAGTAAAGCGGGAATACCATCGTCATCGCCAGTATCTAAAGGGTTAGCTTGGGCGACATTTTGTTTTTCAATGCGATACACAGCAAGCGTGGTCATAAACTGGCCATCAAGCCATTCATTTTTCATCCCAAGTTCAATTTGATTGCCCGTTTCTGGATCGAGGAAACCATCACCAATATCTTCCGCTTGATTGGTTAAAGATGCTGGATTAAAGCTCTCTGAGTAATTCAAATAAAAGGACATTGAATCAATTGGGCGATAATTAAGCCCTGCTCTTGGCGTTATCGCGTTATCGCTGAAGGAGAAACCAGTATTTTTATCATAATCATCAAACTGGCTAAAACGCAGACCAGCAATTAATGACCACTGTTCATTAAAGTGCAGATGTTCCTGTACATAAATGCCGTAACGGTTAGCGCGGGTACCATCGGTATTTTTATCCTTCAAGTTGTAACTATTAGGGTTGGTTTCACCATAGTTAAGGTCAAAAATATTCAGGTTACCAACACCATCCTTATCAGTCGCCAATTTGTACTGATATTCGGTTTCGACATAGTGATAGTCGCCGCCGAACAGGAATTCATGTTCAAAACCTAAAACATCGAATGCATAGACAAAATCATTGGTTAAACTGATTTCATCATTAGCCCGTGCTTGAACTCGGTATTCACGCTTAATGGTGCCATCACCCATAATGGGCTTTTTATTGGCATCTAAGGTCGCCCAACCTCTCGATTCATGATATTGCTGCGTGGAATCATTATTCAGATAACGGATCTGAGTCTTGACCGAGAAATTATCGGTAAATTGATGATCGAGAATCGATTGCAGCACCAGTGCATCCATCTTCTGGAAGTCACTCTTCTCATTGGCATTATAGGATGGCGCAACCAGGAAGTTACCGTCATTATCGACAGGAACGCCGCGCAGTCGATTGCCACCTAAATCCTGCTTAATAATATCGAAAGTGGTAGTGAGCTTAGTATCATCACTGATTTCGTAGAGTAACCCACCCGCCACTTCGGCATTTTGGCTATCGGCATTATTTCGAAAGCTATCTTCCTGCTGATAATAGGCGCCAAAGCGATAGGCAAGATTTTGGGTTAAGCCACCGGTGAAATCCAGCGAGCCGCCCATCATATCCTCGCTGCCCGTACTTAAGGTCAGCTCTTTACTCTCGACAAAGGTTGGTTTTTTAGTGACATAGTTGATCATGCCGCCGGGTTCACCGCCGCCATAAAGTGCGGATGCAGGGCCTTTTAACACTTCAACCCGCTGCACATTAAACAGTTGCGGCACAGAAAATCCCGAATAGGGATCGCCCCTTACCCCATCATAAAAGACGTTGGCATCGTCACGGAAACCGCGAAAGGTCACGCCAGAATAACTGAACTCACTTACGCCAGCGATTGAGCGGTATAAATCGGTAATATTGCGCGCTGCTTGGTCAACGATTAACTGCTCGGTCAGCACTTGCACCGACTGCGGCAATTCCATCACATTAATCGCCGTCTTAGTGCCAACCGTTGTTTCTTTATCGACGTACATTTGCATCGCGCGGCCATGAACGGCAATTCGCTCAGGTGCAGCCAATTTAACTTGCTCATAGGCTGCAGGCTCAGTCGATGCAGGACTTGCAACGGGTGAGCTTGTAGACAAGGTCTGCTGTGGAGCCTCTTTATCGAGTACGGTTTCAGCGGCGAATGCCGACTGATATTGAGCGAGTGCAAGTGCAATTAATGAGTAGGCGAAACGAGTCTTCACAGAATGTCCCCAGCGCGAGCGCATAAAAATGGCATAAACCAAAGGGTTTACAAATGTATTCAAACGAATTGGCCGTCATTATAAAGAATGATTTACGAATAACAACGATTATCATTTGAATTTACATAAGTGTGAAATCAGTTAGGTAAATAGCTAGCGTCAGCTCACATAACCCTTGTTGTGTTTGGTTATGACTAAAACGAAAAGAGCGTCAGTCGCACAGACCTTAGATAGAAGTTTTAATGTGGGACAAGCAAGAGACTCACAGTATCGAGCTCAATACTGGCGTGGAACCTAAGAATGAAAACAAGTTAAAGATTTAAACTATGCAAAAATAAAAACCAGCGACAATGCGCTGGTTTTTGAGCTGTTCTTAAGCAAAGGCTTCACTCAGCCTATAAGGTGAATGCTTAAAAGATTGCTTCATCCAATTGCGTTAGCATTTCACTCGCCTGCTCGATTTGCTTACGCAGACTGCGACCTTGCACCGCCCAGTAAGCCATGTAGAAATCAGCAGTTTTCAATTTAGCTTGGTAAAACGCGGTTTCTTCAGTGCCCTGCTCCAGTGCCGCTAATGCCACCGCGGCACTTCTGGCCCACATCCACGCCAGTGCCGTCACCCCAAACAACTCCAGATAAGCCATTGAAGCTGCGCCAATAATGTCAGGATTAGTCGCCGCATGGGTCGCTAAATAACCACTGGCCTTTTGCAAATCACCCGCACAATCCATTAAACCACTCACGTAAGGTTGCATCGCCGCATTCGTGCTATGCGACTTAATGAACTCAGTCACTAATGCCGACCATTGCTGCATCGCCGCGCCGCGGTCGCTAAGTAACTTACGCCCCACTAAATCCAGCGCCTGAATGCCGTTAGTGCCTTCATAAATCAGCGCAATACGGCTATCACGCACAAATTGCTCCATGCCCCACTCATGGATATAACCATGTCCACCAAACACTTGCTGCGCATCGACACAGGCATTAAAACCACGGTTAGTGATAAAACCTTTCACAACGGGCGTGAACAGGGCCACTAACTGGGATGCCGCTTTCGCTTTGGCGGGATCGGTATGGCGCTCAGCTTCATCGAGCCACAAAGCTTGTTGTCCAACTAAGGCTCTTGCGCCTTCATTAAAGGCTTTTTGCGACAGCAACATACGGCGCACATCGCCGTGAACCAAAATCGGATCGGCGGCTTTTTCGGGTGCTTTGGCACCGCTTAAGGCGCGGCTCTGTAATCTATCTTTGGCATAGGCCAGCGCATTTTGATAGGCAATCTCAGAGACGCCCAGCCCTTGCACGCCCACACCTAAACGCGCTTGGTTCATCATAGTAAACATGGCTCGCAGTCCTTGGTGTGGCTCGCCGACAAGCTCACCCAATGCACCTTCAAATACCATTACACAAGTTGAGTTACCGTGAATGCCCATCTTATGTTCAAGGCCACTGGCATATAAAGTGTTCGGTGCGCCTAAACTACCATCGTTATTCACTAATACTTTAGGCACTGCGAACAAAGATATGCCCTTCACGCCTTCAGGCGCATCCGGCAAACGAGCTAATACGAGGTGCACTATGTTGTCGGTGAGTTGATGATCGCCTGAGGAGATAAAAATCTTCTCGCCAGTAATGGCAAAAACGCCTTCGGATACTGGCACGGCTTTGGTGCGTAATAAGGCTAAGTCAGTACCGGCGTGGGACTCAGTCAAGTTCATGGTTCCCGTCCATTCACCGCTGACTAATTTGCTTAAATATTTTTGCTTGAGCGCATCACTGCCGTGGGCATGGATGGCGGCATAGGCGCCATGGGTCAAACCGGGATACATGGCAAAGGCCATATTGGTTGCCGTTTGTATCTCAGTGGCAAAAATCCCCACCACTTCGGGTAAGCCTTGGCCGCCATATTCAGGATCGCAGGTCAGCGTCGGCCAGCCATTATCAACAAACTGCCGATAGGCATTATCAAATCCTTCCGGTGTAATCACCTTACCATCGACCAACTTACAGCCTTGCAGATCGCCGACACTATTGAGCGGTAACATCACTTCAGTACTAAAGTCGGCCATACCTTGCAGGATCGCATCGACAAGATCTGGATCGATTTCATCGAACCCCTTGAGTGCATCTTGCTGATAAATATGTAACATTTCATCGAGGATAAATTGATAGTCGCGCAGCGGCGCTTGATAAACTGGCATAATCGCTTCCCTTTTCTTGTTAGACTGCAACTCAACTAAGTGATCTGACCACTTTGGTGCTCTGACCACTTTAGCTAAATCTGCCGAAAAAGAAAGCACCTCAGTATCCGCCACAGACTTTTGTTTACACAAACGAACAGCGAAACCGTAAATTGATCGCAACAAAGCCTTATGTTATCGCGGAAAACTTTGTAAGCTAACTGCCTGTTTTTCTGATATGTCAGCAGAGTTAAGGATATTGTTACTATGGGTTCTGTCACTACTAAAAAGCACGCCAACGGGCTCGATTATGTCGAAGTGAATACGGCGTTATGTCAGGCAAGAATTTTTTTGCAGGGCGCGCAAATAGACTATTTTCAACCCGTAGGCAAACCACCTTTGCTGTGGGTTTCATCGGCTGACGATTATCAACCCGGTAATGGGATCCGTGGTGGTGTACCCGTATGCTGGCCTTGGTTTGGCATGAGTAGTGAAGCGAACTTTCCCCAACACGGTTTCGCCCGTACCCGTATTTGGGCGCTGGAATCGGTAGAAATGCGTAATCAGTTAGTGGATTTACGTTTTAGCTTAAAAATCAGTGAGCAAGATAAAATCTATTGGCCGCATAACACTGAGGTCAGCGTGTTATTCACCCTAGGCGACACTCTAAGCATTAGCCTTGTGAATACCAACGTAGGCGATGAAACCGTCACGCTTACCCAAGCGCTGCACAGCTATTTCCCGATTGAGGATATCCACCAACTCAAAGCCAGCGGTTTTAGTGGGTCAAAATACATCGAATTTGCACAAGGGCCTTACCCGCAAACAACGGATGAAGTGCTGTTTAATCGCGAGACAGATCGTGTCTATACCGATCTCGGCCCAGTGCAGTTATTGCATACGCCGCAGGGGATAATCGAAGTCAGCCGTGAAAACAGCCAATCAGCGGTATTATGGAACCCATGGATTGAAAAGTCACAACGCCTGGGCCGATTTAATCCAGAGGATTATCTGACCATGGTCTGCCTAGAAGCGGCCAATGTATTAGAAGATAAAGTCGTGCTTGCTCCAGGTGAAACCCACAGTTTAGTGACCCATATTCGCTGGAAAGACTAACGATTAAATATCCTAGCTCTTAATGTCCTAGTCAAAAAACGATACACACAAAAATGCCCAGTCCTATTTGCCAACGCAATCGGGACTGGGCATTTTTATCATTGCAAAACCTATCACTGAGAAACCAGAGTGTTTATCACTCCGAAACCAGAGTTTTATCACTACGAAACCTAAGTTTTTATAACGATGAAACTTAAGGTAAAACTTATTTCGCCGTTTTTTCTAAGCGCGCCAGCAAGCTAGACGTATCCCAACGGTTACCGCCCATGCCCTGAACTTCTGAATAGAATTGATCAACTAACGCGGTTAATGGCAAGTGTGAACCATTGCGGCGAGCTTCTTCTAAGGCGATGCCTAAATCTTTACGCATCCAATCGACGGCAAAACCAAAATCATAGCTTTGGCCCCACATCGTCTTGTAGCGATTTTCCATCTGCCAGCTTTGCGCCGCGCCTTTGCTGATCACTTCAATGACTTTCTCGCCATCGAGTCCCGCTTTACGAGCAAATTGCAGCGCTTCCGCCAAACCTTGCACCACACCCGCGATACAAATTTGGTTCACCATCTTAGTTAACTGACCTGCACCAACCTCACCTAAACGTTCGGCGCAGCGGGCAAAGGCTTCAATAACGGGTTTAACACGCTCAAATACCGCTTCATCGCCGCCGACCATCACAGTCAAGGCGCCATTTTCGGCGCCCGCTTGACCACCCGACACAGGCGCATCGAGGAAATCAACGCCCTTTTCCGCTAACACTTGATGAAGCTCACGGGCAACATCGGCCGAAGCCGTAGTATGGTCAACTAACACTGCGCCCTTTTCCATCCCATGAATAACGCCATCACTGCCTAATACCACTTCACGCAGATCGTTATCATTGCCCACGCAAGTAAACACAATATCTTGACCCTCTGCCGCTTCCTTTGGTGTTGGACAGCAGCGGCCACCATAGGTGTCGACCCAAGTTTGCGCCTTGGCAAAAGTACGATTATAAACAGTGACCTCATGGCCTTTGTTCAGTAAATGCCTCGCCATGGGATATCCCATTACGCCTAAACCAATAAATGCGACTTTTGCCATGAGCTGATCCTTAAATAGATAAACAAAATGAATCGATTCAAAATAGTAGCCGCAGTTTAACATCCATCTACGATAACGTCAGAGTGAAATCGGAGCGAGTGATAAACGCACTTTTCGCTAGAAACAACAAAGGCGCCTTAAGCGCCTTTGCTGATTTAATTTATGGGGCTATTTCACCACATGGGCTTCCATTTCGGCGCCAATCTTTTTACGCATTTCCATCAAGCGCAGTGCAGAATCCCGCAAATGAATATCATGTTCCGTCTGTGGTATCCACTCAGGCACTGGCGTAGGTAGGCCATCTTCATCAACTGCTACCATGATCACAATACAATGGGTGGTGAGATGACGCTCAGAAACTTTAGGATCGCCCGCTCGCACATCGATACCGATATGCATAGAAGTTTTACCCGTATAAATCACTTTTGCGCTGACTTCAACGATATTGCCCACCAAAATGGGTTGCACAAAACGAATACCGCCCGCATAAGCAGTAATACAATATTTACCGCTCCAGCCCGCTGCACAGGCATAGGCCGCGAGATCGATCCACTTCATCACAGCGCCGCCGTGAACTTTACCACCAAAATTCACATCCGCAGGCTCTGACAAAAATCTCAGGGTACTTTGTCTATCGATACCAGCCATATAACCTCAACTTATTCAGCCACTGTGGCTCAATGTTTCGTGCAATAGGCTGAGTTTACGATAGAAAGCGCCATTAGCGTAAAAATAATTACGATTGACCTCGTCAAAAAATTCGATTTAACCAAAGTGGCTAATAAGCACGCAGCAAAGCAATAAACTCGGCAACGCTAAACGATAAATCCATAGCTGAAATTCACTACTGACGAAACGCGTACCCTTAGCAAAAGTGTAAACGCCTAAGCCAAACATAAAGAAACCAAGCACTTCGAGGCCCGAAGACATATTGCTATCGCCACCGACGTTAATCGCCGTCACCAATAAGGCAAACCAAACCACCACGTAAGCAGCGATTGCTAAGGTAAAAGTCTTGATCCCAATGTCCATGTTTGGATGCCACACTTTAAACTCACCACGGATCAATTCGGTCAGATTGGCAGTTAATGCGCCAATGAGGGGAACAAGCGGGATCACCGCGGGATTTAACATGACACACTCCATTAAGATTGAATATGTCTGTCATTATCTGTGGTCATTAGAATTAAACAAGCTTGATGAACAAATGTTAACACTATGGATATCATACAGTTAGAAAGTGACATCCATCACAATAAAGTCATAAGATAACGGAGTTCAACTCACATGAGCAATGAATTTGACCCATAAAAAATGCGCCCTCAGGCGCATTTTTTCACTGTTTTTTACACCATAAATGCGTGTTTTACACTTTCTTGAACAGTAACGAACCGTTAGTCCCACCGAAACCGAAGGAGTTACACAGAGCGTAATCCATTTTCACGTCACGGGCTGTGTGGGCAACAAAATCTAAGTCACAACCTTCATCTGGATTATCCAAGTTGATGGTTGGCGGTACGGCTTGGTCGCGCAGTGCTAGCAAAGTGAAAATCGCTTCAACCGCACCCGCAGCACCTAACAGGTGACCCGTCATCGATTTAGTCGAGCTAACCAGTACTTTATAAGCGTGGTCGCCAAATACTGACTTAACCGCTGCCGCTTCCGCTTTATCACCAGCTGGCGTCGACGTACCGTGGGCATTGATATAACCAATTTGCTCCAGTGATAACTTAGCATCATTAATAGCATTGACCATAGCAGCTGCAGCGCCTGCTCCGTCACTTGGAGGCGATGTCATATGGAACGCATCACCGCTCATACCAAAACCGACTAATTCGCCGTAAATGGTCGCACCGCGCGCTTTTGCGTGTTCGTACTCTTCCATCACCATAACACCAGCGCCATCACCGATCACAAAACCATCACGGTCTTTATCCCATGGACGGCTCGCCGCAGTCGGATCGTCATTGCGTGTCGATAACGCTTTCGCTGCACCAAAACCTGCAACGCCTAAAGGAGAAGTGACATCCTCAGCACCGCCCGCAACCATCACGTCTGCATCGCCATAGGCAATGGTACGCGCCGCGAAACCGATATTATGCACACCCGTAGTACAAGCGGTCGTCACGGCAAAATTTGGGCCTTTCATGCCAAACATGATCGACAAGTGGCCTGAAATCATATTGATAATGGTACTAGGTACGAAGAAAGGAGAAACCTTACGCGGGCCACCATTCATCAATGCGCTGTGACCTTGTTCAATCAACCACATACCGCCCATACCCGCACCAATAGCAGTACCGACACGACCTGGGTTTTCTTTACTCATGTCCAGACCTGAGTCTTGGATAGCTTGGATGCCAGCCGCCATACCGTATTGAATAAAGAGGTCCATCTTACGGGCGTCTTTTTTCGTTACATATTGCTCAACATCGAAATCTTTTACTGAACCACTGAAACGAGTGGTAAATTCACTGGCATCAAATTTGGTTATCGGTGCAATACCACTCTTACCCGAAAGCAAAGCCTTCCAAGTAGTATCGACAGTATTGCCCACTGGAGTTACTAACCCCAAACCGGTTACCACTACACGACGTTTAGACACGGCAGTCACCTTTAAATGCTAATTTGTTAATTCAGATAGAGGACGCAGGGTTTTCTATCATTAGACAATTTCTTAAATAACTTTTATTTAGAAAAATTCGCCAATCTGCGGCGAGCATCTCGTGGATAATAATTAAAACACGATCCAGAGACGATTGAATGGCACGGAGGCAGAATTTGACGGGGGTAAAACAAAAACAGGCGGCAAAAATGCCGCCTGTCGTCAAGAATTCAGAATTACTGATTCTTAGAAACGTAGTCGATCGCTGCTTGAACAGTAGTGATCTTTTCAGCTTCTTCATCAGGGATCTCGGTATCAAACTCTTCTTCCAGAGCCATAACCAACTCAACAGTGTCCAGAGAATCTGCACCCAGATCGTCAACGAAAGATGCCGCTGGCTTAACGTCTTCTTCTTTAACGCCCAGTTGCTCTACAATGATTTTCTTTACACGTTCTTCGATGTTGCTCATTAGTTTTCTTTCCTATTCAAATTACGCACTTGCGTAAGATTGCGAGTAGTTTATTAGATTTGGCTGACAATGCAAGCTTAGTTTTCGTGGTCTAACCACGAAATTTCACTATCAATTGATACAGATCACTACTCAGTTGCGACAGAAATCCCTGCCATTCGCCCTTAAACCATGTACATGCCGCCATTCACATGCAAAGTTTCGCCTGTGATGTAAGCGGCTGAGTCCGAGGCCAAAAAGAGCACTGCATTGGCAATTTCTTGCGCTTGCCCTAATCGTTCCATCGGAACCTGTGACATGATAGCTTTTTGCTGCTCTTCGGTCAGCTCATCTGTCATATCGGTCTGGATAAATCCAGGAGCGATAGCATTAACTGTAATTTGACGAGATGCAACCTCTCTTGCAAGAGATTTTGTAAATCCAATCAAACCCGCCTTTGCTGCCGAGTAGTTAACTTGACCTGCATTGCCCATGGTGCCTACCACTGAACCGATATTGATGATTCGGCCAAAGCGCTTTTTCATCATGGTACGCATCACAGGTTTTGACAGTCTAAATAACGATGTCAGGTTGGTGTCGATAATATCCTGCCATTCATCATCTTTCATCCGCATCAGCAGATTATCACGGGTTATACCCGCGTTGTTGACTAGAATATCAACATCACCCGCTTTTTCTTTGATCGAGGCGAATAAATCTGTAACAGATTCACTATCTGTGACATTAAGCACTAAACCAAAACCTTTGTCACCCAGATATTCTTGGATCGCCGCAGCGCCCTTCTCACTGGTTGCGGTTCCAATAACCACGGCGCCCGCTTCGACCAATGTCTCAGCGATCGCACGGCCAATACCGCGGCTCGCACCTGTCACCAAAGCCACTTTGCCTGTTAAATTCAGGTTGAAACTCATATAAACTCCTTACTCAGTTAATGCTGCTAATGAAGCAACATCATTAACCGCTTGGGCTGATAGTGATTTATTAATTCGTTTTGCTAATCCTGTCAATACTTTACCAGGACCGCATTCCACCAGTTGGGTAATGCCTTTTTGGGCCATTAGCTCAACAGTTTCGCTCCAGCGGACAGGACAATATAACTGACGCACTAACGCATCTTTAATGTCATCAGCAGAGGTGGGTGATGCCACATCAACGTTATTAATCACAGTAATTGTTGGGGTATTAAACTGTACATCGTTTAATGCCACGGCCAGTTTATCCGCCGCAGGTTTCATTAATGCACAGTGTGATGGCACGCTGACAGGTAAAGCCACCGCCATTTTAGCGCCCGCTGCTTTACAAGCTGCTGCAGCGCGCTCAACTGCGTCTTTTTGACCTGCAATGACCACTTGACCAGGACTGTTAAAGTTAACTGGACTCACCACCTCACCTTGAGCCGCTTCGGCGCAGGCATTAGCGATACTCTCGTTGTCCAAACCGATAATCGCATACATAGCACCCGTGCCAGCGGGTACCGCTTGCTGCATCAGTTGACCACGTAATTCCACCAACTTAATCGCGTCTTTAAAATCCATCACACCCGCGCAAACTAAAGCAGAATACTCGCCTAAACTGTGACCCGCGAGTATAGCAGGCATAGGTTTGCCTGAAGCCACGTAGGTACGCCAAATCGCCACGCTCGCCGCTAATAGGGCCGGTTGAGTTTTATCGGTTTCATTTAAGCTTTCAACAGGACCTTGCTGAACCAATGCCCACAGATCATAACCTAAGACGTCACTCGCCTCAGCAAAGGTTTGTCCAACAACAGCATGAGATTCGGCAAGCTCGGCTAACATGCCTATGGCTTGTGAACCTTGACCCGGAAATACAAAAGCAACATTTTCCATATTCAAATTACCTATGGCTAACTTAATTTATTGAAAAATCATGTGGAACACACATGTAGAACTTAGAAACGAATGAGCGCACTGCCCCACGCAAATCCAGCACCAAAGGCCTCAAGCAACAGTAATTGTCCGCGCTGAATACGGCCATCACGTACGGCTTCATCCAATGCAATGGGCACTGACGCGGCAGAAGTATTACCGTGTTTAGCTAAAGTCAATACGACTTTCTCAAGACTCATATCGAGCTTTTTAGCGGTAGCATTGATAATTCGGAAGTTGGCTTGATGTGGCACTAACCAGTCAATTTCTGACTTATCGATATTGTTAATGCGCAGCGTCTCAGTCACCACATGGGACAATTGAGTCACAGCCACTTTAAAGACATCGTTGCCTTTCATGGTCATAAAACCGACCGCTTCAGAAGTTTCGCCTTTACGTGGTGGGAAAGCGCATTTCAATAAGTCACCTTGGCGACCGTCGGCATAAATGTGGGTCGAAATGATCCCTGGTGTTTCGGATGCGCCTATCACAACCGCGCCCGCACCATCACCAAATAAAATAATCGTTGAACGATCTTCTGGCTCACATAAGCGAGACAGTACATCGGCACCAATCACTAATACTTTTTTAGCCGCGCCCGTTTTTACAAATTGATCGGCAACAGATAAAGCATAAACAAAGCCTGAACACGCCGCTGCGATATCAAAAGCTGGAATGGTATGCACGCCAAGCATGGCTTGAATTTCACAAGCTGCAGCCGGAAAAGCATTGGGAGCACTGGTGGTGCCGCAAACGATCATGTCTAAATCTGATGCTTCTATGCCAGCCATTTCTAGCGCTTTTAATGCCGCTTGGTAGCCCATAGTTGAAACGGTTTCATCGAAAGCCGCAATGCGACGTTCTGATATACCTGTACGTTCAACAATCCATTGGTCAGTGGTTTCCACCATTTTTTCCAAATCTTGATTGCTACGCACCTGCACTGGTAGATAACTACCAGTTCCGAGAATTTTTGTATGCATAAGGAGGGATCAGTTATTTATATCTAAAAGAATCGACTCCAAACGATCTTTTATCATTTCAGGGAGTCGACGTTGAGCTTCCGTTACTGCCAAACTAATTGCTTGTAAATAGGCAGTTTCATCCGCGTTTCCATGGCTTTTTACAACTATTCCGCGCAATCCTATCAGACTTGCACCGTTATAGTGGTCGGGGTTCATCTGACTAAGGACCGCCTGGATACGAGGGGCGATAAGTTTAGCCAGAAAACGAACGAATAAACCTTGGGTTAGTCCCCGTTTTAACTGATGTACTAATAACTTGGCAATACCTTCAGAGGTCTTGAGCGTGATGTTACCCACAAACCCATCACAAACAATCACATCCACATTACCGGAATAGATTTCATCCCCTTCGATAAAACCTGTGTAATTGATTTGTTCTGTGTGTTGCAGCAACTGCGCGGCTTGCTGAACTTGGTCATTACCTTTAATTTCTTCAACGCCCACATTGAGCAAGGCGACTTTTGGCCGAGATTTCTTATCGACCACTTCGCACAGGACTGAGCCCATCACGGCAAATTGAAATAAGGTTTCCGAGTCACAGGAAATATTCGCGCCCAAATCCAACAAATAAACCGGTTTTTGAGTCACCGCAGGTAAACAACTGACTAATGCGGGTCGATCAACACCAGGCAAGGTCTTCAGCAATACTTTCGCCATTGCCATCAGCGCCCCTGTGTTACCGGCACTCACACACGCTTGTGCGCGGTCGTCACGCACTAACTCAATAGCCAATCGCATGGAACTGTTTTTACGTGTACGCAAGGCATGCACAGGCCTATCGGACATACTAACGACTTCATCGGTATGAATGATTTCTATGCGCGAAAGTAAACTCGCTTCGGCTTGACGTAGATAGACATCAATTTCAGTCTTGTCACCGACTAAAATGATTTTAAGAAAAGAATGTAATTGTAGTGCCCGCAAGACTGCAGGCACCGTGACGTGGGGGCCATGATCACCACCCATTGCATCTAACGCAAGCGTCAGATTCGTCATTAGGAAACCAACAAATTACTTGTTGATTACCTTTTTACCGCGATAGAAGCCATCTGCAGTCACATTGTGACGCATATGGATTTCACCGCTGGTAGCGTCTACAGACAGCTGAGCAGTGCTCAGTGCGTCATGTGAACGGCGCATTCCGCGCTTTGAACGTGATTTTTTGTTCTGTTGTACAGCCATTGGCCTGTCTCCTCGATTACTTGCTCTTCAGTTTTTCTAACACTGCAAACGGATTTGGACGCTCCTCTTGAGCGGGTTCTATCTCGCCTACAACCATGTCTTTAGATCCTGCACTGCAATCAATTTCTTGATGCATTGGGATTATCGGCATAGCGACTATCAATTCATCTTCGATCAATTGATGTAGACGCACTTCGCCAATTTCATTGCACTCAATTGGGTCATACGCATCCGGGAGCTCATCGATTTCTGCTTTAGTCCGGCATGGACCAAAACAAAACTCGACCGTAACCTCAGTGGTAAATAGCGTCATGCAACGTTGACATATCAGAGTGAGCTCCGTCACAGCCTTCCCTTTCAGGTAGACTATCCCCTGTAAATCTACGCCACATTCAAGCGACACTGCCACATCGGAACAGTCGCCGGCACATAACTCAGTTAATCTTTTCAGTTGCACACCAGGAACAACGCCCTGATAAACTAGGCGACTCGAGGCGGCGCGAAATGGATCAATTGAAACCGGTATCTTTACTGTTTGCATAAGGCGCGCATATTATAGTTTGAAAACGCTAGAGTCAAAGAAAAAATGCTAACTTAAGTCCCAGTTTGCGACTTAAGCCTTTCCCCTGCCCCAACATTGAAATTGACGGAAGCGAAATAGTACCCAAGCATGGGGCCGCATACAAGCGCAAGCCGCCTAAAATAGTCGCATTCATTGAAAAGAAACCGTAAAAGACGAAACTCTTGCACTCTCTCGCATTGATTGGTCACAATATGAGTCACTCTTTTGCGGATATCTCATTATGCCAACCCCATTAATCTTAGCTTCGACGTCTGTATATCGACAATCTTTACTGCAAAAACTCGGGTTACCCTTCGAATGCTGCAATCCTAATATTGACGAAACGGCGTATCTCGAAGAATCGGCCCATGCTTTAGTGCTGCGATTAGCCAAAGCAAAAGCCGTCGCGGGAGCAGAACAATTCCCCGATGGTCTGATTATTGGTTCCGATCAAGTTGCCGTCATTGATGACAAGATTATCGGTAAACCCCATCATTTTAATAATGCCGTCGCGCAGCTCACTCAAGCCTCAGGCAAGGCAATCACCTTTTATACTGGTCTTGCACTCTATAATGCCAAAACTGGCGCTATGGCCGCTGAGGTTGAACCCTTTACGGTTCATTTTAGGCACCTTAGCCATGCGCAGATTGTGGCATACGTAGAAAAGGAAGAGCCCTACTACTGTGCAGGCAGTTTTAAGAGCGAAGGTTTAGGTATCGCGTTATTTACAGAGCTCGAAGGGCGCGATCCCAATACCTTAGTTGGCTTACCACTGATATTACTGACGGAAATGCTGTTAGCCCAAGGTGTAGACGTTCTTGCTTAAACGTTTACCAAGGCTTTGCTCTATTTGCTCAGTTTATTGAATCGATGACGCGCATCAAAAATACCGAGCTACTGAGTCGTTTCATCGACGAAAAGATGAGACGTGAATAAAAGTGATAAGGAAGTCTCATGCGCAGCGGCATGTATTGCCGCTTCAGTATTAAATAGCAGTGTTAGAGGTATTGCAGTAATTGCTTTGGTGAATCAATCAAGGCGATAGGTTTTGCCCGCAGCAACTTTTCGGCACTGTGAGCGCCATAAGTCACACCAACGCTATCAATCCCTGCATTGGCCGCCATGGTTAAATCCAGCAGAGAATCACCCACCATTAAGGCTCTGTTCGGTGCAATATTCAATTCTTTCAGCAAGCTTGAGATCATTTCAGGATGGGGTTTGCTGTGCACTTCATCGGCGCAGCGTGACGCAACAAAGTATCGACCTAAGCCTGTTTGCTCAAAGACGCGATCAAGTCCCGCACGGGCTTTACCAGTTGCGACGGCTAACTTATAGCCTTGGCTATGCAAGTCATCAATTAACGCTGGAGTTTGTACAAACAATGGCGTTGGCGTGGTGTCTAAATGCAAATATTGCGCTTTAAACTCAACGCGCATCTGCTGATATTGATCATCTTCGCCTTGGCAGAATGCATTATTAGAATGTAGAGGCTGAGAATATACTGAAGAAGCGCTGCAATTAAGCCCCTGTGGGAACAGGACTCGCAGCGCTTCTGTCATAGAAAGACCAATAATATCGCGAATGTCACTTTCAGTTGGGATAGGTAACTGCAATGCCTTAGCCATATTTTCAATACAAGTGATAATTTTACCGATGGAATCCATCAGAGTGCCATCCCAATCGAAAATCACTAAATCGTATTGCTTTATCTTCATCCTTGAAACCTATCCCCGTCGATTACGCACGCTTTAACTTATCGAGTAATTGCGACAAATTTTCATCTAAAGGCGCTGAAACCCGCATCACTTCATCATTTTCTGGATGAATGAACATCAATTCAGCGGCATGTAAAAAGAGTCGAGTTAAGCCTAATGCACGCATGCTATCGTCAAATCCTTGCTCGCTGTACTTATCATCACAGGCGATTGGATGACCGGCAAATTGACAATGCACCCGAATTTGATGAGTACGTCCAGTGACAGGGCTTGCCTTCACTAAAGTACAACCTTGGTAACGCTGCATAATTTTAAAGCGCGTTTCTGAAGGTTTACCCTCAGCATTAACACGCACAATGCGCTCACCGGATTTAAGGGTGATTTTCAATAAAGGCTGTTTAACGGCTTTATCTTGAGCAGACCATTCACCTTTAACTAAGGCCAAATAGTCTTTCTGCATCTTTTTATACCGAAGCTGATCATGCAGATGTTTAAGCGCGCTACGCTTTTTCGCCACCAACAACACACCCGAAGTATCTTTATCGAGACGATGTACTAGCTCTAAAAACTTTTGTTGAGGACGCAGTGAACGCAATGCTTCAATCACACCGTAATCGACTCCACTACCACCATGCACGGCAATGCCAGCAGGTTTATTCAGCACGATCAAATGATTGTCTTCATGCAAAATACGATCTTCGAGTTGCGAGACTTTGCTTAAGTTCGCCGATGGTGCGGTACGGTTATCCGGCTCTGCCACGCGGACTGGCGGAATACGTACTATGTCGCCAATCTGCAACTTGTACTCGGGTTTGATGCGTTTCTTATTCACTCGAACCTCGCCCTTGCGGACAATGCGATAGATCATGCTTTTCGGCACGCCCTTCAGCTTGGTCATTAAGTAGTTATCGATACGCTGTTCGAAGTGATCTTCATCAATCGTGATCAACTGAACCTGTTGTGGGGTGGATTCTATATTCATGATGCGCCATCTAATTATAACGGTCGCCATTGTACAACAACTGAGAAGAATTGTGCCTTTCCATTGCTGAATTTTTTGATTATTGCTATATTTCACCAGCGATTAGGGATAAGCCGTGAATAAAGTGTTCACAACGCCCTGATCCCAAGCGGAAAATTTAACGGATAAAAAAAGATTTTCTTGATAGCAAATCATTGATTTGCAAATCGTATACAGAGTAAAAATACCACAAATGCGTTTTTTACGATTAAATCGAGAAAGTCACCTTACTTTAATAAGGTTTACCCTAGGTTTTCCTCCCCGATTTCGAAGGATATTTTAACTTGTCGTCAGACAAACCGATTCGACTTGGGCATTACCGGAACGAAACTAAAGAATTTATGGGGTTGGTTGATGTTTTACAACGAATTCCTTGTTTTTGTAATCATTAAAAAATAAGCCATAAATAGGATGCGACACGCAGCGACTGCGTCTAACAGTAATGCGCACCTCTTGCCTAGCCACCAGCCGTGAGGCTCAGTTGACCTACTGCTAGGCCCGTAATGCAGCGAAGCGCGATGTTTGATGACCTCTATTTAAAGAAGAATGACGTCATCATGAAACGTATGTTAATCAATGCAACTCAATCAGAAGAGTTGCGTGTTGCCCTTGTTGATGGGCAACAACTGTATGATCTAGACATTGAAAGCCCAGGTCATGAGCAAAAAAAATCAAACATTTACAAAGGTAAAATTACCCGCGTAGAACCGTCTTTAGAAGCCGCTTTCGTCGACTACGGTGCCGATCGTCACGGCTTTTTGCCACTGAAAGAAATCGCTAGAGAATATTTCCCGAAAGGATATTCGTTCCAAGGTCGCCCAAATATCAAAGAAGTGGTCAGTGAAGGACAGGAAGTTATTGTCCAAATTGACAAAGAAGAACGCGGCAATAAAGGTGCAGCCTTAACGACCTTCATCAGCCTTGCAGGCTCTTACTTAGTATTAATGCCAAACAACCCACGTGCTGGCGGGATTTCTCGTCGTATCGAAGGTGATGAACGCACTGAGCTAAAAGAAGCGATGGCTGACTTAGAAGTGCCTGCGGGCATGGGTCTTATCGTGCGTACTGCGGGTGTAGGCAAAGAATCTGCCGAGTTAAAGTGGGACTTAAAAGTTCTACAACACCACTGGGCGGCGATCACCGAAGCTTCACAAGTTAAAGGCGCACCTTTCTTAATTCACCAAGAAAGCAATGTGATAGTTCGCGCTATTCGTGACTATTTACGCCGTGACGTGGGCGAAATCCTCATCGATCATCCACGTATTTTTGAAGAAGCGAAGCAACATATTGCCTTAGTTCGCCCTGATTTCGTTGAGCGCGTAAAACTGTACGAAGCTGAAGTGCCATTGTTCACTCACTTCCAAATCGAATCACAAATTGAATCCGCCTTCCAACGCGAAGTGCGTCTGCCATCTGGCGGTTCAATTGTTATCGACCCAACTGAAGCCTTAACCTCAATCGATATCAACTCTGCCCGTGCCACTAAAGGCGGCGATATTGAAGAAACAGCACTTAACACTAACCTCGAAGCCGCCGATGAAATTGCCCGCCAATTGCGCCTCCGCGACTTAGGTGGCTTAGTGGTTATCGACTTTATTGATATGACGCCAGTGCGTCATCAGCGTGAAGTTGAAAACCGCTTACGTGATGCTGTGCACCATGATCGTGCTCGCGTGCAGTTAGGTCGCATTTCTCGTTTCGGTTTGATGGAAATGTCGCGTCAACGTCTGCGCCCCTCTTTAGAAGAATCTGCAGCGCATATCTGCCCTCGCTGTCATGGCCAAGGCACGATTCGCAGTACCGAGTCTTTAGCACTGTCAATTTTACGTTTGATGGAAGAAGAAGCCATCAAAGAAAACACCTCACAAATCGAAGCGATTGTGCCTGTGGATGTTGCAGCTTTCTTGTTAAACGAGAAACGCAAAGCCATTCGCATCACAGAACAGCGTCACGATGTCGAAGTGTATGTGATCCCTGACGCACACATGATGACGCCTGATTACCGCGTGATCCGTCACCGTAGTGATGATGAAATCAGTGAATCAAGCTATAAGCGTATAGAGCATCCTGAAGCCAAATTGTATGAGCCACGCAAACTGGAACGTACTGCGGCGCCTATTCCGGCATTAAAAGGTTTTGCAGCGCCACAAAAAGTAGAACAAGCCCCATCACCAACGGTGAAAGTTGAAGCGCCACAACCAGGCTTCTTCAGCAAGCTTGTGAGTGCAATCAGTGCCATGTTTGCGCCAAGTGAAAAAGCTGAACCCGTAAAAGTTGTTGAAACTAAAGCAACTGATACCAGTGCGGCTAACGCCAATCGCCGTAACCGTCGTAATGACACTCGCCGCCCACGCAATGCCCAAGATGCCGACAAAGCAAAAGAAGGCACTCGTGAGCCGCGTAGCCGCAATCCAAAAAAACCGGCTGATGCCGTAGTCAGCACACAAGAACGTCCAGTACGCGAAAAAGAAGAAGCGGCTAAACGTCCAGCTAAAGCTGAACCAAAGCCTCGCGTACAAGCGCCAAAAGATGTTGTTGCCGATATTGAAGCAGATGATGCCCCTAAGCAAGAAGTCGCCCGTGAGCGTCGTCAGCGCCGTAACATGCGTCGTAAGGTGCGTATCGATAATGGCCATAATACGCCAGATAATGCGATCCCAATTGCACCTGAAGATGCCGCAGAAGTGTTAGCGGAAATTGCAGCCCTTAACGCCGCAGCGGCAAGCACTATCAGTGTTAATGCCAAAGCTGAAGTCATTGCCCAAACGCCAGTAGAAACTAAAGCGCCAAGAACACGTCGCCAGCCTCGTAAGGAAGCGGCACCGGCTCAAGAAGCGCAAGAAAATATTGTGCTAGAAGAGACAACTGTAATTTCTACTGTAGTAGAAACACCTGCTGTTGATGCTGTTAACGTAGCTGAAAACTCCTTGGTTGACATAGCAGCTCATACTGTAGCAGCGGATGCTGTATCGCAAGATAGCGAAGTTGATGCAGACAACGAAAATGCTAATGCAGATGATCAATCAAAACGCGAGCAAAGAGATGGTCAACGTCGTAGCCGTCGTAGCCCTCGCCACCTTCGTGCAGCGGGTCAACGTCGTCGTCGCGACGAAGATGACCAAGGTACATCAACGCCAGCGCAATTCGTTCCTAATGACGAATTAGGTGCTGACCAAGAGTACCCAAGCGAAATCGTCAGTGTTCGAGTGGAAACTCCTGTTGTTGCAACTCAAACAACAGCGGTAACTGAACCGGCCGTTAAAACTGATGGCGTCGAAATAGCTGAAACAAGTTCAACTCCAACTGTTGAAGCTCCTGCTGTTGTTAAAGTAGAAGCAAAAGTTGAGCCTCAGCCTCAAGCAAATGACGTTGCAGCAGTTGAAACTCAGCAAGTTGAAACTAAACCTGTTGTGACTAAAACCACTGAAACGAAAGCGGAAGAGCCAAAGGCTGCTGACGTAAAAGTTGACCTTGCGTCAATCGTTGAAACTCAGGTGACCAGCGTTACTGCTGAAGCCGTAGTCGTTGCAGTCCCATCAGTTGAAAGCTCAGTGACTAAATCAGTAGCAGTACCCAAAGCTGAAGCAGCTAAAACCGAAACACTTGTCGAGCCAAGTGTTGCACCGAGCGCTGAAGTAAAAGAAGCCGTGAAAGCAACAGCCTCTGCGCCAATGGCCAGACCGGCTGCTATCGCTAAGCCTCAAGCCACAGTACAAACAGTTCCAACAACACCGCAAATCACGGATGCAGTTGTTGTCAGCAAGCCAAAAGCCGCCAGCCGCTTTGGCTCTATGGTGTCTTCGGATATGACCAAGCCTGTCGTTGAGGTGAGAGAACAAGTGACAGTCCCTAAAGGACGAGAGTATGAGAATACTGCGAACGAAGAGTCTACTGCCAAAATCAAACTCGCTAATGGTGCAGAGTCTGATATGGCACGTCCATAATCACTTAAGCTAAACCAGAAAAGCCATGCAATTGCATGGCTTTTTTATTTACACTGTAATACTCACACAATATTTAAATTTAGATCAATCCATTTTTCGGCTTAATCGTAGCCCCTTGAATAACATAACCCATCAAAAGATCCTCAGTATATAGTTATCAACTTTAAGTATTCTTGTATTGTCACCAACGTCACATTAGAAGCAATAAATATGCTAACAAAATATCAGGCCAATACCGCCAGTAGAAAGGGCACTTAATCCATTTAGTGCTAACTGTAGACCTCTCCTTTATAAGTTAGGGAAACTAGTAGAGGGAGAGCATTATCCCGCTATAAAGTAGCCGATAATTAAGTTGGATTAGCAGCCTAAAGCTTCTGTCGGAAATACTTAAATGTACGAAATGCAAGGCATATCAATAGCCATATTCGTTTTTTGGTCGACTCCAAAACACATCATAAATAAGGTAATGTTCTTTAATATCAAACACTAAACGCTTTTTCAGTCTCAAATCTTTACTACAAGTCTTTCAGACTTAGGTGCAGCTTAGTATATGTAGGATGACTAAGTGCAAGAAATGTATATGCACCAATAATATTCGGCAATATCTGAAGTCACTGATTTACAACAAATGAATGATTAGACACATTCGCGTTCGACATTGAATATAAGATTACGCAAAAAATAAACTCGATAAGAGCAAGCGTTAAGAGTTAACATATAATGGAATTGAATGTTACAGGGGTAAAAATAAGGAGAGTGTATCAAATGGTTTTATTGAAAATCTGGGAGATATCAGAATTTGATTCTAACAGAGAAAGATTAGAGGATTAACTTCAGATTTAAGCATTAAATCAATGCGACATGTTAAGTGGATCTCGTCGCTTATACTGGATTCAACAATCTAAACTAAATGAAATCTTATTTTCGCACAAATAAAAAGAGCCACGGAATTAACCATAGCCCTTTAATCCATTGCTATCAGCTCTAGGCTAACAGCACTGAAAATTAACCAATGATAGTTACGTTTTCAGCTTGTGGACCTTTTTGACCTTGAGTCACAGTGAAAGACACTTTTTGGCCTTCATCAAGAGTTTTGAAACCGTCAGAGTTGATCGCACGGAAGTGTACGAATACATCTGGACCAGATTCTTGCTCAATGAATCCGAAACCTTTGTCAGAGTTGAACCACTTAACAACACCAGTAACTTGAGACATAATATAAATCCTGTAAATAAAAAATTAAAGCCTTAACGGCGGGTGGAGCTGGAAAATGCCGGTATTACTTATGTTTACAGGACGAACTGGTCGTATTGAACACATAAATATAAGCCCAACCTTCAAGCTGATAAGACTATAAACCATTCTAAAGATAAGTCAACACACTGCGACACTTTGGATTATTTATTTTGCCTAAATCTACTTTACGGTTTTGCAACCGGCTAGCAGAACACTAGGTTCATGCTGTTTAGCAAGTACAGTTAAGCATTTTAAATAATTTATTTCAATAGCTTAATCTTATCGCTTACTTTGAAATCCGATGCACTTCAATTTGGAAATCCAATTCACAGTTCAGTCCTTGCAACGCAAATGCTTGCTTTTGGGCATGAGTAAACTTCCAAGCATAGGGCGTCATTTCTAAAAAATGAGCAATATGTTCACTGTTTGCCAGTTCTAACTGGGAGATTAAGCGCTCCTGATGAAGACACTCAAATCCAGCAATATGCGCTGTGGAAACGGGATGTAATCTTGGCTCAGCATAAATTTGTTGTTTCAACGCAAAATGGTGTAAAGGTCCCGGAGAAACCGTTATCAGTAAGCCTCCATCAGCCATAATCCGTTGTAACTCTTCTACTTTTGAAGGGGCATAAATACGAATGGCAAGATCGACACTTTGGGATGCGATTGGCATTTCATAGGCACTTGCGACACAAAATTGCAAATTAGGGTAACGTTTAGCTGCATATTTAATTGCAGACTTAGAAATATCTATACCTTGTAAATTGCAATCATGGTGCTGGCTCAACACATGGAATAAACGTTGACTGTAGTACCCTTCCCCACAGCCTATATCGAGGATTTGTTTTGCTTCGACACCAAACTCAAGCGCGAGCTCATTCACTCTATCACTCAAACCTTGATAGTAACCCGCGTTTAAAAATTCACGCCGAGCAAACATCATCTGTTTATTATCACCAGGATCTTTTGAGTTTTTCTTCTGTACAGGTAATAAGTTGACATAGCCTTCTTTGGCCATATCAAACTTATGTTGCTGTGAACAACCCCAAGTTCGCTCCGTTAACGTCAGTGGGGCGGCACACAGGGGACATAAATAATGCATAATGGACTCTTATCATTTAGCTAAATTTGGGTAAAAAGTTTATGTTTCGTCTTCCATCAATCGATCTACCATCAGGGTCAATTCCGGTGAAGCGAGTAATTCATAACACTCTAATTTTCTTAATAGCTTATCAGTGTTATCAACATCATTAGCAGCGCGGCTGTAGTTTGGTCGCTCAAACATATGGGTATAGGTTCTAAATAACCATTGTTGTTTCTGCAGTAGCAAGGGATCGATCCTTAATACTTCATCAGCAAGGCTGGCGTGACATTGACCAAGCTCCCCGCGAATAAACGACTGCAATTCTAATCTAACCTGCTCGATTTCGGTCATGTAAATTGCAAGAGATTCAGATGATGCGGCATAGTCGTAGTGCCTTGCTAACAGTGCTTTAGCAACCATTAACGCTTTGGGCTCGTGCAAAACCCGCAAATCCGCTTCTAAGGGTACTAACTCAAACTTTGAATTGGCTTGTAAGGCAAAAGTTAAGTCATTATCTGCACCTAAATGACGAGTCGTGTCTAAGGTAAAAGATACACCTCGCCTCAATTCAGCCGCACAAAATTTCGCAGCAGTTCCCATCCGTGTATAAAGCCTAAAACCTTGCCCAATGCTGCGGGTTATTGGCGTATTAAAAGCCTGAGGGCTTTGCGGTAACGATTCGACCTTAAGACCCATAAACGGCTGGAAGCGGATGACTATATTTTGCTGAATTCCGGCTTCAGCTATGACGATAATCTCTAGTAAAGGGGCATTGATCGCCTGTGACACAATAAAATCACTCACATCGTCGGGTAGCCGTAATGTGAGTATTGATGCCTTTTCAATATCAAGCACCATAGGTTCATTTAGAAATTGATGGTACATAAGACATTATTCTCCTATTTAACCGCAATTGTACCGTCCAATACCAATTAAAATCACCCCGTAAACCATTACCATCGCAAGATATGACTTAATCTTCATGATGCCGTAAATCGGCATTCGAGAAATAGTAGTGACATTGCGTGGTAGCATATTTATGCCTCCAGTGATCTATAACGTTAAGCACAGGAAGATGTAAGTGACGTATACAATGAACTTCACGTAACCATTCACCCAATGTAAAACTCACGATGCACCCTGCCCAGAAAGTGACGAGCCTAGTCAGCATTGTTAGACATCGCTCGGCTTAGCACCAGAAAACCATTCGGTATGCTGGTCACCTTGACGGCCAAAATAGGTTACACGTTTACCTCGCAAAAACACGAAATAACCTTGAACTCCAGCATTCATAGCGCGCTGGCAGAAAAGCCGAAATGTTTGCCCATGCTGCTGACTATCCAAGATGGCAGCTCTGAGTTCAATCACATTAAAATTTTCAGCAATTAATGGAAGCCACTCAAATGATAAAGATGCTTGCACTGTAGAACCTGCTGCGCTATAGAAAGTAAATGACTTCGTGGCATAGTCTAAATAGTAATACTCGACACCTTCAGCAATAAGATTGCCGACAATTTGAGGAAATGGTATTAATCCAGACAAGGTTGCTTGTGCAGATTCTAAAATTTTATCCGAGTTCATTGATGTCCTCTCTGGGTCTTGAGTGGTCAATTTATATGTTTAACATCAGCAGTAGAGCCAAAGTGATAGCACTGTAAAAACCTGGAGCATGCGCCGGCGCTGGTTAAACGCTCAAAGCACGTTCTCATAAATGATTAACGCAATAAACACGACCTTCAAACTTCCCCCAAAATCGTTGCCAGACTACAAACACGTTTATGCATATATAACGTAAAGCCATATTAAAAACACTATGGCTAAACAACATAAGGACTTTAAAATATTCTGCGAGCCACTCGCACCCAGTGCCAACACCGTTGGGCTGTCTAAATTGATTTACAACTCACATAAACCCAAACTAAAAAAATATATCATTTACGCTTATCATCTGTTTCTTTATCCCGCAAGCCATCTAGGCTACTGCTAAAATAAGCACACCGAATCAATTTCAACCTCTAGCAATGAGTTTATTGATGGATAATTTACAGCGACTGGGCATTATTTTTTGTATTCTTTCCCTGTGGGTCTTGGCAAACATACCCGTCACTTCTGCTAATGATCAATTCATTATCAATCAGTCAGAATCCAAGCTTGATCACAGATATCAGTATACTTATGACCTTTTACAATTAGTTATTGATGTAACCAAAGCCGATTTTGGTGAAGCATCACTACAAGTCTCAGATCTAATAATGAGTCGAAATCGTATCTTCAGAGCATTACAAGAGGGTGAAACCATCAATGTTATTGCAGAAGCCTCTAACCTACAGTGGAATAAACAGCTTATTCCAATAAAAATTCCCATTAGAAAAGGCATTCAAGGATTTAGAATTTTTATTATTAAAAAGGAAAATGTACCTAGGTTAGCTCAAATCACCTCGCTAGCGCAGTTAACTGCTCTTGATACTGGTTCAGGTAGCCAATGGTCAACTAAAGTTGCCATGCAACAAGCAGGATTTAAGATTATAGAAAGCAATCAATATGACAGTTTATTTAATATGTTATCAAAAGGACGGTTTATAACATTTGGCCGCGGAGTGAATGAAGTCTTTCAAGAGGTTAAGCAGTTTAATCAACAATATCCAGATCTCGTTGTTGATGAAAGCATCATGCTACATATTCCGCTAGCGACATATTATTATGTTTCACCTAACAAACCTCGCTTAGCTCAGCGAATACAAATTGGCCTCCAGAGAATTATCGATAATGGTCAATTTGACCAGTTATTTTATCAACGCCATTGCGATTTTTTGATAAAAAGTAAATTGAATCAACGATTATTTTTTAAAATTGACAATCCTTTTATATCTGAATCAGAAATGACTTCCATTGTCGGTAAAGATTTCTTACTCAATCCAATGGATGACTTTTCCATATTATGTAAGAAATATCATTGAATAGGCTTCATCAGATAAACGCTTAGGGTCCGTCATGACTTAAAAACATCTCTCGGAAAATGGGATAAAAAACAGCAAATCGCGGCTTGAATTGAAGGAGGTTAGATTTTTGGCCTTGGGTATCAAGAAATCAAACGAAAACCTTCAAGGGCATTAGCCTTGAAGGAAACTTTTTTAGAATTGCACTCTGACACCAATAGCCGCTGAGCGACCTGGCATAGGGGATAAATGCCTTAGGAAACTGTTATGTGGGCGCGCATCTACATCGGTAAGATTATCTAAGCTTAGGTAGAATTGAGTCGGCACTTTCGAAATGACTTGATCTAAAGTGATATTGGCTCCGAGCAAAGCATAAGATTCAGAGGGCCTCTCAAATCTGCTAACGTCACTTTGTGAATGATAGCGAACATAATCGATGGACACAGTAAGCGCATCATACTGCCAATTTAGTGAAGTGCCTGTTTTGGATTGTGGTGTACGAGGCATTGAAGTGCCTTCTAAGCTACGGCGAAAGAATTCGTCCCGCTCACCAGTGAGAGGTGGACGAGTACTAAAGATGTCGTAACTACCATCGTATTGATATCGAGGAGTATTTCTCACTCTGTCAGTAAATGCGCTGAGCTCAAAAACTCCCCACCTTTGCCACGGGAAGGTATAGATAGCTTGTACCTCTAACCCTTGATTGTTTGTATCTGCTTGGCGCCATTCACGAACATAAGTACCATTACGCTCAAGGCCTGTACTACCAAGATAAATAAAATCATTGAATTGATTTTGATACCAACTTGCCATTAGCTGTAAATCGGCGATTTTAGCGGTGGTATTTATTTCAAAGGAGTGATTAATTTCCTTTTTAAGATTTGAGCTGCCCTGTTCTTCAATTAACAGAGCATAGTGTGGGTTACTGGCGTAAAGCTCATTCATTTCAGGAGCACGCTCGGCATGAACGTAATTGACTCGTGTTGACCAATTTTGCAATATGTCCCATTGCAGTGATCCTGAGTAGCTTTGGAGATAAAAATTTCTATCTTTAACATTCGCTCCTGAGCCTCGACCTACCTTGTACCCCTCTGCGTTTACTTGGTGCTTAATCGCATCATAACGACCTCCAAACTCAAAAGTAACCGGACCAAAGTGCAGGGTTTGTAGCGTATAGGCTGCATAGTTTTGACTATCGACATCAGGCATGTAATTGTCATAGCCCTCCCCTTTATAGGCTTTAGTGTCGTACTGTAATCCTAAGACACCATCGAAGTTTGATGTCCAACTATGATAGAGCTTAGGGCTAATGACCCAAGAGGTAAGTTCGAATTGGTTGACGGATACCTCTGCCATATGCTCATCATCGACTTGATTCGAATAGGCGCCATCGAGGCTAAATGAGTTTATCCAATTGTCATCCCAGTTTTCGACATACTTCATATCTACGCGATCACCACGGGAAAAAATTCGAATATTACCCCGTTGATCAAAATCCACTGGTGCGCTGCTGCCACGACGCATGAATCCCGGAATACCGCGATGAGTGTCCGTATAACCGTAAGCCAAACCCAAAAGACGTTGTTGGCCAGTGTAGCTTCCGCCTGCCGAGAATGATGATGTGTGGTGGCTGCTGTTAAGCACAGTACCATTACTGTCTATTGAGTAGTCGGTGATAATTTGTTGTTCTAAAGGTGTAGCATCTTCATAGCGTTTTAATTGATTGTTCATCTGCCACACAGGTTGCGCATATTTGATTTGGCATAGATCGGCAAACTGTGCAGCACCTACGACTTTTGACCACGTTTTACAATCGCTGTCTTTAGAATATCCAGGGATATCGTAGTCACCACGGTCTTTGTTGATCATATTCAGCGCAAAGTTAAAAGATTCATTCCCTGCGGTAAGTTTTGCCAGTGCGGTACTTGTACTATTGAAGCCAGCTTTCACTTCAGCGCGACTGTTAAACCCATTGATTGGGCTCAATGGAATACGACCATCTTGGAGATCAACAATGCCTGCCATCGCTTGCCCACCATAGGCAATCACAGCTGTAGGACCTTTAATGGCCAAGATACTATCAGCAAGAAAGGGCTCGATGGGGATGTATTGATCCTCACTCACCGACGACATATCCTCAACTTGAGTTCCATTGAGCAACATTTTAACCCTGTTTCCACCAAATCCACGGATTTGTGGCCTACCCGATGAGCTTCCAAAAAAACCACTGTCTACCCCCGGTAATTGGCTTAAAGTTTCTCCTAAGGTATCGGCTTTACGATTATTAAGTTCATCGCCGCTGAGTTCGATTTTACTGGCTTGTATTCTTTGACTTAGCGGTTTTTCTAAAGCATGCCCAGTGACATTGATACGTTCAATAGGTTCTGCTGAAACAGCTAAAGTGCCAACACCTAATAACAGAAGGTATTTGTGGAAGTTCATTTTGTGGGTCGTCTCCATATGATTACTACTGAAACAAATGATATGTTATAACGTATCATTATGTGTCAATCGGGTTCAATATAAATAAAAGTAAATTAAGTTACTGATTGTAAATGGCAATCAGAACAACACTCGGTATGGTGACTGATGATTGCTAACAAAGATTGTCATTAGAAGGGGTGGATCAGGTAAACTGTGCAAGTATGATCATTTCAAAAAAATTGGCAGTTCTATGACAGGAAAAAATCTTGATTTACTGCGTGAAGTAGTGAAAAAGTGTGAAGAAAAAGGCATCAATCTTACCAGTAAGCGCAAAAAAGTACTTATCGTATTACAGGAACATGATGTTCCTTTGTCTGCCTATGAAATTGCCGATGTGTTAAAACAAAGTTTGGGCGAGAGTTTACCCATAATGTCTATCTATCGCATGTTGGATTTCTTAGTACAGGAACAATTAGTGCATAAGTTATTAACGGTGAATAAGTATATTGCCTGCCATCATGTATGCGATCATCACATTCACAATCAATTTTTAATTTGTAATACTTGTCAAAAAGTCACGGAGATAGCATTGCCCACTGCTCTTGTTGAACAGTTACAGTTGAATGTTAGCCAAGCAGAATTTACCTTATCGAGCCCACAGCTTGAATTAGCGGGTTGGTGTCATGAATGTCAGCAGCAACATAATAGTTAAGTTATGTACATTAACTAATTTGGAACGCTATTTATCATGGTTGCTGAACTTATCCCATACTCACAGTAACGCTATAAATTCCCCAGCCTCCGACATTCTGGTCGATAATGTCCGTCTAAAATCGTGGATATGCCAGTCTTTATTTCATATCGCGGACCAGCTCATTAATAGAAGCAACATTACCCGGTCGCTTGCCGTGGGAAAGCGCCATGGCGAGTGATATAAGTTCCACTGTTCTTATAATATCTCGAGTAAAGCGGAATTGATCGGCCTTCGAATGTGTTAAGCGGTTTCCAAAACGCATAGGGATCTATAATATTTACCCATGAATTTAGTCACGCAGGGACCAGCTTACATGCGTCAGCAAGTCCTAAATCCGGGTAGAGACCAAAGGTTAAGCACCCTGATGGATTATCAATCCTAAATCGATACTGCCATGTTATAGTCCCTGTAGGGGTAATACGAACGCTTAAGCCGTCGCGGTCTGCAAGCTCTGGTTTCTCTAAATATGGCCTGCCGTTTATCGAACTTAACTAATTGTCAGATAAAGACATTTTTATTACTCTGTGTACATGTGATTTTAGCTAATCTGACGCAGAACCCAATATATACAGATTATGTACTCACATCGAAGAACTTCATACTAAATTGATGTAAATGACAACGAATCCAATTAAAGCAATTTAACTACTGATAACATGAAGTTACATGCTTTAGAGAACGAAAATAAATGAAGATGAAAGACGATAAAGTAGGGTCGATTTTTTGGCACGACTATGGAAACATGTAATATTAACCATTGATTTATAATAAATATATGTACACACTTCGTTTAAGAACCTTCCAATATCACAGCTGCTAAACAACAAAATCACTTCTAAATTCGATACTATTTTTAATTGCAAAAAAATGTTGTCTAATTATGTTTATCTATTAAAAAGTGGTGTGCATGACAAGTGCTTAAGAACTTCCGGCTCCATACTTCTGATTACTTTAGCAGAGTGTTCTAATTCTAAATTAAGCTCAGACCAACCATCAGTGCTCATAAACTCTGCCAGTAGATAACAAATCCTAGGTGTAACGGCTCACAATCGAAATTCCTTGTGCTCGCCATTAGCGCAATCTTCGGCTCAGATTAAGTGACAATAAAATCTTACTGAGCTCACATTAAGTGATAGACAGATGACGGTCAGCTTTATTGGTAGTGCTTAATTTCAATGCAGTGTTCAGTTCACAATAGTGTTCTGTCGCGCAGAGTTTGCGTCAGCAAGGCGAGCTCCTGATCTTTGCTTCAAACCCGAGCATAACCGTAAAAGGCCATTGTTATTAAAAATGTCTCGTTAGGCTTTAGATGAGGAAAACATAACATCCAAATGAGACAGAAAAACCGTCTCATTTGGATGTATGCTTTAGGTATACTCAAAACATACATTAGCATCAGAGATAAAATTTAATAATCTCTTAGTAGAGTGCGAGGCAGACTTTTAGGGCTAGGGACTTATGTTGCCGTTATACCTCGAAAAACTCAATCTTACCGCCAGTAAGGTGATACATACTACCAACGATTTTAATTTTATTCTGGTCTTCCAGCTGTTTCAGTACCGGGCTGTTTTTGCGGATATTCTCGATAGTCAGTTCAACATTTTTCCTTGCCACAGCATCGACAAAATCGTAATTACTCCCTTTACGCTCTCCGGTGTACTCGGTTTTTTCAATAGCAGGTTTAATTTCATTCAGCAGGCCCGTCAGGTTGCCTAGTTCTGCATTATCAATAGCGCCACGTATCGCACCACAGCGGGTATGCCCCATAACCAGCACCAATTTCGCACCAGCAAGAGCACAGGCGAATTCCATACTGCCCAATATATCGCGATTACTGATATTACCCGCAACACGGGAATTGAACGTTTCGCCGATCCCCGCATCCAGCACAATTTCCGCTGGCGCACGTGAGTCAATGCAGCTAAGGATCACTGCAGCAGGATACTGACCCGTGATACTGTTGCGTTTCTGCGCCAAATAATCATGTTTCGCCGTGCGATTCTCCCGGAAGCGCAGATTGCCCTGCTTAAAATGTTCAATCACAGCCTCAGGTGTCATGCCATCACGTTCATCTTTACTGAGGGATGCCGCAAAAGAGATAGAGGGCACCGATAAGGCCGCCAGCCCAGTTACCGAAAGGGCCGAGACAGCAAGTGTTTGTTTCAGGATTGTCCGGCGTGAGGGTTGAGCAGGTTGGTTATTTTTCATAATGTTCTGCAGTCCAGTTTGTTGAGTTAACAAAGGTTGTTGCGATAGTACTGTTAAACAAATCACAGCTTCAACCTAATGATAGTGGAGACCCAGTCAACGCGATTAAATACGGGCGGCAGGGTTACAGGTATGGCGTTTTTCATTTGCAGTTATTGTGAACCATAAGCAATGGATAGCTAGCCCGAGGGATTTCGATTGCGAGCCGCCACATCTAGGTTCTTCCACTGATGCCTGTAACATTCCTGATAAACGAAATATTCCAAAATTTGTATACATACGATTATCGAAAATTTCTTCATATGCTGCCTATAATTTCGCAGCTCAACTACCATAAGTCTAACAAAGCTAAGAGAAAGGGCGCATAAAGCAAAGATCAAAAGATCACAAAATAGATCTGTCAAAGTTGTTGTTTCCCGCATACCTACTATTTTCAACTTCTGAGAAGAAAAAAATAACAACGCAAAATCAATACCATGCACAGAGTTTGAAATTATGAGCACACTAAAACCTAATGGCGACATTTACCTGCAAGAAAGGTAAAATGCCCCCATTGTCATTGGGGAGTAGTCATCCTTAGCCTCCCACTAAGGAGTCCACGTCAACAAAATTGAGGTCTAACACCTCATGGCGTGGTCAGCCTCTGCGAATGCGGAGAGCCAGGCGAGACCTTTGGCCGCAATACGCTTTCCCAGCCGGGCGAGCAGTGTTGTCGTGCCATTGGATTATTGCTCGCCCGGCCGGATTGCTCACATGATCCTTACTCTGACTCTGTTTTTCCTCTCAGCAGGTACCATTTATTTGGCCTGCGAATACTTCGTCAACGGCATCGAATGGTTCGGCCGCCGTTTGAATCTTGGCGCGACTGCAGTGGGTTCAGTACTTGCAGCCTTCGGTACAGCACTACCTGAAACGGCGGTGACCTTCATTGCCGTTGTCTTCGGCAAAACACCAGAGCAAAAGGACATTGGCGTCGGCGCAGCCATGGGCGGTCCGCTCGTTCTCGCTACTTTAGCCTATGCAGTGGTCGGCTTGGCACTGATTTACCACCATCGCCGCCTTCAACGGGAAACGTATCATGTACGTGCCGATCACGCCCGAATGAGTCACGACCAGCTCGCCTTTCTCGCAGTGTTTGCAGTGAAAGTGGCACTTGGCCTAATCGCCTTTGCCATCAAGCCGTGGCTGGGTGTCTTGTTTCTCGCCGCCTACGCAATCTATGTCTGGCGCGAAATTCAGGAGAGCGACACAGCGCCTGAAGAAGAAGAGATTGAACCTCTCAAAATTCAGCCTTCCGTGACGGAGCCATCGTTAAAATGGGCGGCGCTGCAAGCCGTGTTGTCCCTGATAGTTATAGGCATTGCATCCCATATATTCGTAGGTCAACTTGAGGCCATTGGCACAGCGCTACAATGGTCACCACACTTGGTAGCATTGCTGCTGAGTCCAGTGGCGACGGAGCTGCCAGAGATGATGAACACACTTATATGGATACGGCAAGGAAAGGAACGCTTGGCATTGGCCAATATTTCTGGTGCCATGATGATTCAGGCAACGATTCCCAGTGCGTTGGGTATCTTCTTTACGCCATGGCTTTTTGATGGTCCACTGATGGCGGCAGGAGTCATTACTGCTTTGGCTATTATTTTTCTATGGCAGCTATTTCGGCGAGGCGTTGTCGATGCGCGTGCATTGGTCGCAGTAAGCTCATTGTACGGCATATTTGCCTTGCTGATTGCGTTCTACTTCCCTCTCTAAGGAGCAAAGTGTCAGAGAACGCCGTGTGGTACGGCGTTCCTATTTGGCTAAATTTGCCCAACACGCCAAGAGTGTAATGTTAAATTTTGTAAATGTTGCAAAAAATTGATTTAAATGAATTAAACTTTTCAGTGATCCTTGTGACCATCAGTAGTGATGATCAATGTATATATCTCGTCACAAAAGCACAACGCACAGCGATACACCGCCCGAACGATTTGGTTGCGCACTATGGTGGTGAGAAATTTATTTGTCTATTACCGGATACTCAGCATTTAGGCGCGATGAACATACCTCATCGTCAACGCAGTGCTCGCTTTACATTTACTCTAGTTTCCAAGCGGTCACCATTAACTGGCGTTGTGCGTATTCAACCTCATCGGCATTTGAAATGGCAAACGCTTATCGAATCCGCAGATAAGCAATCATACTTAGCTAAAAAGTATGGACGTAATCAAGTCAGCAGGGCCACCTTGCTACGGTAAACAGCATTATTGAGTGCCAATCGTAAATTTTGATTTTTTTGAAATTATCAAAATTGAAATGTGAAGCGGGTCACGTATCATTTGGATAAATGGAATCATTGACTACAAGACCAAAATGCATCATGCATTTGACGATTTCTAACTGACAATTAGGCTTAGTGAAGTATCTTTTTAGAGCTGGCGCAGTCATTGAAAGCTCTGTAATGGTTTAATTTCCCTACATTAATTAAAGAGAAACTATTTATGTTTGTGATCGATCAAATTATTCTCCTCGCCGCGATTTTGATTATTCTTGGTATTTTATCCAGTAAATTGTCTGCGAGATTGGGTTTACCCGTACTGGTGCTCTTTCTCATGGTGGGCATGTTAGCTGGTGAGGATGGCCCTGGAGGTATTGTTTTTGATAATGCACAAATTGCTCACGCGCTTGGGTCTTTAGCTTTAGCCATTATTTTGTTTGATGGTGGTTTGCAAACACCCATCGCGTCGATTAAGCAAGTGTGGAAGCCTGCTTCTGTGTTGGCGACTTTAGGCGTATTGGTGACAGCCATGATCACTGGTGCTGCAGCAGCTTATATTCTAGATGTTTCCTTACTTTACGGTTTACTGATTGGTGCCATTGTTGGTTCAACCGATGCCGCCGCCGTATTCTCATTACTGCGTAATGCAGGTATTCATATCAACCCACGCCTTAAAGCCACATTAGAAATTGAAAGTGCGACTAACGATCCTATGGCAATTTTTTTAACAGTTGGCTTATTGGAGGTCATGGTCAAAGGGCTTGAACCTGGGACTGGATTATTGATGCTGTTTATCCAGCAAATGGGTATCGGCTCCGCAGTGGGTTTAGCGGCAGGCTGGTTGTCAGTACGTATTATTAATCGTATCCATCTGACGACCTCTGGATTATATCCTGTGATGGTCGCGGCATTTGGTTTACTGTCCTTTGGCGTAGCAGCTAATCTTGGCGGCAGCGGCTTTTTAGCTATTTTTATCACTGGTGTGGTGATAGGGAATAGTCGTTTTGTTTTTCAGCGCAGTACCTTTTTATTTCACGATGGTTTGGCATGGTTAGGCCAGATTGTTATGTTTGTTTTTTTAGGCTTGCTGATTAATCCTTCGTCTTTGCTGGATGTCTGGCAGGAAGGACTGATGATTGCAATCGTCCTGACCTTAATTGCACGCCCCTTGTCGGTAATCCCTGTACTAAAGATTTTTGGCTTTAATGCGCGTGAAATTACCCTAGTATCCTGGGTTGGGTTACGTGGTTCGGTGCCTATTATTCTGGCTATATATCCGCTGATTTATGGCCTGCCTGGTGCCAGTCTTATTTTTAGCGTGGTGTTTTTCGTCGTGTTAATTTCAGCGACAATACAGGGGTCAACATTACCCTGGGTTGCACGCGCTTTAGGACTCACGGAACCGCCTCCTGCGACACCTGCAGCGACACTGGAAATTACTGCTTTAGGCGATGTGGATGCTGACATTGTCGAGTATCAATTGGGCGATACCTCACGCGCTTCTAGTCGCCGTTTATCCCAAATGGCTTTACCTGACGGTACAGTAGTGGCGATGATAACCAGAGGAAACAATGTAATTCCACCTAGGGGATCAACCTTCCTGTATGCTGGCGATCATTTATTTATTGTGATGAAACCCGATGTGCGTGAGTTTGTTGATCTGGTTTGCTCTGGTGTTGCAGAAGCCAATCATTATGAATTACCTACGGGTGAATTGAAGTTGAAAGGCTACACCAAAGTAGCAGATTTAAAGCACTCCTACGGTATTGAACTCTCTGCTAATGATAATTTGTCATTAGATGAAGTGCTACGTCAGAGCTTGACTGACGAGCCGACCTTAGGTGCAAGTAAAGATTTTGGGGAAGTAATATTGCATGTTCGTGAGATGGTGGGATCGAGGATTGCGACTGTGGGTGTCGTACCGAACCTTTGATAAAATCCAATCAACGGGTTAGCAGTCTTGGTGGACAACCGTCTAACCCGCCAGCCCTCGCAAGAGGGCGTTCTTTCTAATTCATCCTATCCAGCAGTGCCATTTCGGCTTTATCTTAGCCAGAAGATATAAGACTTTTTGCTGTCAAATCCCATTAAAGCCCACTGCTCTTTACACAAGTAATGGGCGCGAATAGCGCGTTTGCAGTTAATCGATAACTGTTCAACGAGCTGGTCAAAATGGGCGACGTGGGCAGGCACGTTGAGTTCATGCTTTAAGTTGCCACCGCCCAAGGCTTCGCCTAAACGGTCGCAGGCGTAGCGGTTTGAAAAACCCTTGCCCAATTCTTGGTACACCCAATAACAGCCCCAGCGATATAACCCTAACCGTAACGCCTTAATGTTCATCCTCTACTCGGGGTCATCGCTAAAGGCCATTAGCTACCTCATTTATCTTCTTAACCGAAAGCTTAAACACATCAATGCATATCGATGTCACATCGTCATAGGGCGCATTAGTGCGGCCATTTTCCCAACGTTGATAAGTGCTGCGACTGATGCCGTAAATCTCAGCCACTTCGTCTTGGGTCATGCCCCGTAAACGGCGCCCTACTTTCAGTAAATCCGCGGCGCGACTAGCCATAAATCCTCCTGCGTGAAGTCCATAACCCAGTTGTGCTATTTGTTATTGTCATTGTCATAACCACCCCACTAACATTGGCTCGTCCGTCTCAGTGGTCGATTGGCGCATAATCTCGGGCGCCACATCATCAAACCCCAGTGTGATTAAGTGTGTGTGGGAGGTAAATGCCTTAAACCGAATCGTTTCACTCCAATATTGCGCAGTGCGAATGCTCACCGGCCCTACATCGTAAGGGAACAAAACGCTCATACGACGGACATTGAAGCGGTGATCTGCATCGGCGAGGCGTTTTATTGCAACGCGGCGGGCCATTCACAAAAGCAAGCTGACATTGCGCAGCACAATGCTAAGGCCGAAGCCTTTAAACAGCGACTGTTATCACTGCGCCCTGCTCTCACCTTCACGGCGTTTAACAGCACCAAGGAGAAATCGGCATGAAGCAATCTGCAGTCATCAAAGACGCTTTACGCCAGTGTTACACCCTGCCCCGCAAACAAGTCAGCAGCTGCCAACAATTTTTAAAACGACTCGCCGAGGAATTGGCAAAGGAAGGTAAATGATGATTTCGACCCAATCGACCGTGGATCAGCAAATGCAAGTGCCGCTCTTTCTTACCACTAAGGAAGTCATGACACGCTACCGGATTAGCTCATCAGCAACGCTTTGGAAGTGGCGAAGAAACGACGGTTTCCCTGCTCCTATCCATAATGGCCGCCATTACTTAAAAGCGTCGCTCGATAAGTGGGATGAAAAACAGCAAGTCGCTGCTTGAATTAATTTTTTAAACCTTAAGATAAAGCCCCATTTTTGGGGCTTTATTATTAGACCTTTATTGATGAACTGCTAGGCCATTACCCCCTCGCCTTCGACGTTGCAGCCTTTACTACTACCGCAGTTAGTGCCTACTGCTACAGCATCAGCGATGATAGCGGCGAGACCTGTGCCGACCAGCACTATTTGGGCAATTAACAAGACACCATCGGTTGATATCCATGCGACGACTGTCGCGATGAATGATACCACCGCGACTATGGCTCCAAACCAGCTTAGGCCACTGACGATTGTTTTAATGACGCCTTTAATAAATCCTATATTGAATAGTTGTGAGATGAACTGAAATATCAATGTCGCCTTTTTTAACGTGGTAGAAGCACTGCTTATACCCGTGATCAGTTTCTCCAAGCCTACAGCTTCAGCCCCCAGCGCTTGTACTGCCGCTTTTACCATGCTGTCAGTTCGCATAATGCGTATGCTTGCAAGTTGCAGAGCAAGCAATAACACATCAATACAGAATGTTGCGATTGATTTAGTGCAAGGTGAAATTGCTTCTAAATCAATTGCTTCTATTGCTACACTTTCGCTCTCAGTTAACGTTAAAAAACTTTGCATTTCAGTGGCCGCTTGCATTTCGACATTACTTGGCTGTTGGCCTGTGATAATGGCTGCCACAAGCTTCTCTATCTGTGCAGGTGTAGGCTGTGAGTCTGGGAACCACAGTCCAAGAGTCTCAACTGACTCTTTAAGGACTGCACCTAGATGAAATTGCTCATAAGGTCCGACAGAGGCTTGGCAATTTACGGTACCAAACCCTGCAGCATTAAACGAGGGAGATTGCTCTCCGGCCATACGAAGATAGTTACTTGGAAACGCATTTGACGCTATGGAGGTTAAGACCCCACTGGCGCTGTCGCTTAGAACTGCGACATTGAACTTTTCCCAAGGACCAATCGATGCTTGGCAGTTTACGGTTCCAAATCCATTCCCATTAAAAACTGGCGAAGCTTCACCCGCCATTCGTAAATAGTTACTCGGAAACGCCATAGACTCAAAGGAGACTGTGCCATCGCCGTTACGAATAGCGTTAAAAATTTCCCATGGGTTTTTATCTGGATCATTTTGGTCTGCCTGACAATTAACGGTACCAAAGCCATCACCATTGAACTGTGGTGAATCCTGTCCAGACATTCTCAATAAGCATTGTGGAAATTGATTGGATCTGATCATGACAGGAAATGTTGAGGGGAATATTGGATCACTATTTGAGGCAGAAGTGTTAAGCGTGCTCATAACAAAAGTCCTTTTTAGTTAACTAACAAAGCTATACATCGTCATTGATAACATAGCGTTTTAATGAGCTGAAAAACTGCATCTAGCAGCCCCTAAAAGAAGGCTGTAGCGATCAGTTCATCATTTTTAAGGTTAGTTCAAATGTGACTTTTAACAAAGGCTCACTTCGCTGGATGTTCAACAACAATCGCGTTAGTGGCAATAGTGAACTGATTGAATCATTCATGCGATATTTTGATGTTTTACCGTCCCATTCTATCGGGCTGCAGCCGAGACGTTATGTACTCTAAACCTGCTTGATAGCCTGCGGTTTCTGTTGTGTCACCATTTTTGGCGACTAAATAAGTGGCTTTAAACATCATCAGATTACAGATGGTAAGATAATAAAAATCATCGTCTTGCTTGAAAGCACAAAACTTTTTCCACGGTATGGTGATGGATTTACCGCTAGGGGGCACAAACGTTAGCGTCGAGGCTGTGGCGGTCACTGTATGGCTACCTTCTAGGCTCGCAAGGCTCTGTAAGGTTTTGTTTTCAATAGTTCGATCCAGAGTGGTTATCTTGCCTGCAAATTTGTTAGCTTGATTTTCGGCGATGTTTTTTAATACAAATCTCCACACAAGAAGGTAAGTGATAGCGCAAATTGCGATTGCGATATATGTCTCTGGGGAGTGAATTTCTACGAAAAAATAAAACAGTAGTAACGGGGATAATAACGGGATCCATAGGAATAATGCACGAACGATAAGGGCATACAACCACTTAGCTAAACGAGTATTCTTTGCAATGCTTGCTGAATTTATTCTTTCCGCGATTGTGATTAACTGTTCCCGCGTGATTAAAAATTGTAGTTCCATGACGTCCTTGCTTAACGTTAATCCGAACACTGTGCCAAGTGCATGATTAATTGAGTTGAAATGACTAAACCATAAATAAAGCTAATAGTGAACAGATAACAGTTTACCTTGTGCCGAATTGAGCTCCAATGCACCTAATTACAAAAGGGTGTTTCTGCTGCACTGCAACGCAACGCAACTAATTTACATACTGAATAAGCTCACCATTTTCTGCTGTCAGCGACAAACATGCCTAACCCCTTCTTTCTAACACGACTATTTTGCTACCACCCAGAGCTTCCAATCTCAGCTTATTTGTCCATTGTTCATAGGCCTCAGCTTGATCATCTAACCAATCATGTTTGTTGTACACCGCCATCACCCCGCCTAATAGATGGCCTAGCATCTTCTCTGCCACATGGGGCAACACCCCCGCTTCTAACATTCTGGTCGATAATGTGCGTCTAAAATCCTGAATACGCCAGTCAGGGATTTCTAGTCTTAGTTTGATCTCGCGGACCAGCTTATTTACTGAAGCGATGTTGCCCGGGCGCTTAAGATCGTTTGCAGCGGGAAAACTCCATGGCGAGTGATAGAGGTTTCACTGTTCTTGCAATATGTCGAATAAGGTGGGACTGATTGGCCTCCGGATTGACAAATTAGTTTTGCTATTATTTATCGGGAAGGTCCAGACCATCGACTCAAGGTCAAAATCAGCCCGTTTGGATTTTAATATTTCTGATATATGCCCCCGTAAGTAAACATGCCTTGATAGCATTGGTTACTGCTTTGGTCGCGCGGCATTTATCAAGCTCACGGATGATTTTGCCACACTCTAGAATGGTGAGTACTCGCGAACCGACTTTGGGCGCGGAGCCCACATCACTGACTCGTAATTGAAGAACATCAACAAGCGATATCATTTGTCGGCGAACGGACCAGCTAAGTACCGTCTTTAACTGTTTGAGTATCTCACCTGCGGTGACTCGACTATGAATTGCCTTTTTATCGAAAAAATCTATCCACTCGCCGAGTGTGATACTTTCGACTTTGCGATCAGCAAAAGCATCATAGAGATGTGCTCTAAAGCAGGATTGCTACGTAGCAACAGTGCTCGGCTTAAGTGCTGCACTTCGCGCCGATAAAAATTGTTCACAGCAATCCCTCAGTGTTGTCTGGCCTGCAAATGTGTTGCGCTGTTTCCAAAACACACGTGGATCTATATTATTTGCCACAGAGTTCCGTAATTCAGGGATCAGTTTCCGTGCGTCAGCTAGTTTCAAATCAGGATAGCGACCAAGGGTTAAGCGTCCAGGTTGATTATCAATCCTAAATCGATACTGCCATGTTATAGTCCCTGCAGGGGTAATACGAACGCTTAAGCCGTCGCGGTCTGCAAGCTCTGGTTTCTCTAAATATGGTTTGCCGTTTATTGCACGTAACCAATTGTCAGATAAAGACATTTTAATTACCCTGTGTACATGTGATTTTAGCTAATCTGACGCAGAACCTAATATATACAGATTATGTACTCACATCGAAGAGCTGCATACTAAATTGATGTGAATGACAACGAATCCAATTAAAGAAATTTAACTACTGATAACATGAAGTTACATGCTTTAGAGAACGAAAATAAATGAAGATGAAAGACGATAAAGCAGGGTCGATTTTTTGGCACGACTACGAAACATTTGGAGCGAACCCAGCGAAAGACAGACCCTCGCAATTTGCGGGTATTCGCACGGATTTAGATCTCAATATCATCGGCGAGCCTGAGACATTCTATTGTAAGCAAGCCACTGATTATTTGCCGTCTCCGGAAGCAATATTAATCACAGGGATCACTCCACAGTTAGCTAATTTAAAAGGCATCCCTGAAACTGAGTTTATGGGACGAATTCAAGCACTATTTAGCCAACCAAACACTTGTGTTGCAGGTTATAACTCACTGCGTTTTGACGATGAAGTGACCCGTTATGGCTTTTATCGGAACTTTATCGATCCCTATGCCCGTGAATGGCAAAATGGCAACTCTCGTTGGGATATCATTGATTTAGTGCGCGCTTGTTACGCATTTAGGCCCGAAGGTATTAACTGGCCGACAAAGGAAGATGGCTCTCCGAGTTTTAAGCTAGAACATCTGACACAAGCGAATGGTTTAAGCCATGAGAAAGCCCATGATGCTATGTCTGATGTGTATGCGACCATCGCTATGGCAAAACTCATTCGCGAGAAACAGCCTAAGTTATATCAGTACTATTTTGACCTGCGCCGTAAGCAAGCGGTTAGCGATCAAATCGATGTGCTCAATATGCAGCCTTTGGTTCACGTGAGCTCTAAAATTAGTGCGCGCAATGGTTGTGCAACGTTGATCTCACCCGTAGCGCACCATCCTACTAACAAAAATGCCGTTATTTGCGTTAATTTAGCCATGGATTTAACGCCGCTATTCGAGCTAGATGTCGAACAAATTAAAACGCGCATGTATACGTCAAGGGCTGATCTTGCCGAAGATGAATTACCTATCGCAGTAAAACAAATTCATCTTAATAAGTGCCCTTTTATCACCTCGGCAAAAATCCTCAGTGATGAGCATGCCGCTCGTTTAGGCATAGATAAAGAATTTGCCAGAGAGCAGTATAAACGCCTAAAACGTCACCCAGAATTACGCGAAAAACTGGCGCTATTATTTGAGCATGATGACAGCAGAGTAACCACAGATCCCGATTTGATGCTGTATTCTGGTGGGTTCTTTAGCCAAGCTGATAAAGCAAAAATGGAAATCATCCGTCATACCCTACCGCAAAATCTAGCGGCGTTAGATTTGCAGTTTGATGATCCACGTATTCCTGAGATGCTGTTTCGTTACCGCGCCCGTAATTACCCTGAACTACTCGATGATACAGAATCGCAGCGCTGGCGTGAATTCTGTCAAAATCGCTTAGCCGATCAAGACTACGTACTTAAATTAGAAAATTTGCTACAAGAAACACAAGCGGATGAGACTAAGCAAAAGCTACTTGCTGCCCTTTGTCATTATTTGCGTGAACTTTAAGTTGTGTAAATTCAAGCTTAAGTCTTTTGTTTTATAGTCTTAAGCTTATTTGTGTGCACCAATAGACTCAATCTATACGTGAGTAACATAAGTTTATCACTCTCGATAGCACTGACATTGACAGCGTATAAACGCGAGCTAACTCGCATTTATGCTGTAACAAAATTACTAGAATGTTCTTCCATGAACTTAACAAATAAGGAATAGGGAAATGCAAGATAGATTCATTCGTAGCATAACCCAACTGCCAACGCCGTTAGCCGATGCACTTATCCCAATGTTACACCAGAATTTTGCTGGACACATTGATGCGCAGCAACTTGCTACGCTAACAAGTGCAAGCAAAATGACCGAAGCAGAAGTGTTATTAGCATTACTGCCGATAGCAGCGGCATTGGCCAAACCGCCTATCAGTGAGTTTTATGTCGGCGCGATAGCCAAAGGTAAAAGTGGCGATATCTACATGGGTGCCAACTTAGAATTACCCGGTGAAGCGTTATTTCATTCTGTCCATGCAGAACAAAGCGCTATCAGCCACGCATGGCTCAGTGGTGAAAGCCAAATTGTTGATATCATAGTTAATGCCAGTCCTTGCGGTCATTGTCGTCAGTTTATGAATGAACTGGTTGAAGGGAGCAAGATCAGCATTCATCTACCCGCACAGGAAAGCCATCCTCTGGCCTATTATTTACCCTATGCTTTTGGGCCAAAAGACTTAAATGTCACTTCGCCCTTAATGGCCAAGCAACAAACTGAATTTGCACTAGACAGTGCCGATCCTATGATCATCGAAGGTTTAGATCATGCAGGTTTAAGCTATGCACCTTACACCCAAAGTTTTGCCGCCGTGGTATTAGAAACCCATGATGGCGCAACCTATTGTGGTCGCTACGCAGAAAATGCGGCATTCAATCCTTCTATGCTTCCCATGCAGATGGCCTTATCAAATCTGGCGCGCCACAATCGTGAGTTTAGCGATATCAGCCGTGCGGTTTTAATTGAGTCATCTCAAGGAAAAATCAGCTTAGTTGGCGCGACTATGGATGCGCTCCATACCGTTGCCGCCATCGAACTTGAGCACATAGTGGTAGATCCAGTGTAACGTCTGCTTCAAGATGCCAAGGTGCTTCAAAATGCCAACGGCGAAATACGTTAATGCGTATTTCGCCGTTGGATTATTCAATTAACACTTCAAAATCAATCTATAACGCGCTAATGCTGACGACTAATCATGCTCCATTCTGTCTTCTACTAACCGCGTCATTGAACTTAGCCAGATACTCCCCCTTACGCTCCTCCATCCTGATAAAACAAGCTTGCCGCTCCACTTCCGACATAACGCGCCACGCTAAAATTTCATCAAGATGCCTGAAACAACCTAAACAAATATCTTGCTGATCTAAACAACAATTTCGAATACAAGGAGTGACATTAGGATCATTCTGACCAGACGGCATATTCATTGCCACAAGGTTCAACAAAATGGAATCGACGGCCTCCCGGAAAACTAAAGATGTCAGCTGTGATAATGCCACCAGCTGTTACGACAGCCGTCAGAGTCAATTCTAAGTTCTGGCTGTAGATCACAATCAGCGGGCAACCTTTTGCGAGGGTGAAATTCACATCGGCTTGATAGAATCCCCCAGTAATGCCGACATCCATAAAGCAACTGTATTCAGGGCCATAATCGACATAGGTCCATCCAAAAACTTGGCTAAAAAAAGCCTTAGAACTCGCAATGTCGCGACTTGGGATTTCCAAATAATTGATACTGTGGTGACGGTTCATAGACTTCCTTGCTATTTAATCAGGACACAAAATGATGGACATAAAATGCGTCATTAAAAATGGGAGCCAAAGCTCCCATTCTATTCGCGGCTTTAACTCAGGTTAACCTTGGATTAAGGCTGCGGCAAGTCCAATCAGACCGCCAAACACGCCGCCCCAAATCACTAACCAACCTAAGTGCGTTTGGATCATGTCCTGAACGATTTGTTTCACCATTTGTGGTGTTAACTCGTTTAATCTTTGTTCCACTATGTTAGCAATTTTAGTTTGCAGATCGGCCATCACATTTGGCTGTTCAATTTCTTGTTTCAGCAACTCGTGAAATGCATCGCTTTGTGCCATTTCAACTAAAGAAGCTTTCATCTTTACAATAAACGGCTCTTTTAACGGCAATAAGGCATCTGTGCCACCAAACATAGACAACATGCCGCCAAAGGAAGATTGGGCGACTGTGCTAATTAACGCATCAAAAGAAGGCGCTAAATCAACCTTTTCAATTACTGGCGCCAAGTCTATTTTACTCAGCCCTTCTTTTTCAGATAGGAATCGGTCGATATTTTCAGTGGTAAAAAACTGTTTCATCATCAAATGAGCAATACCCGCCTTAAACTCTTCAAAACGAGAAGGCACAACTCCCGAACCGTAGAGTCCGGGGACTTTCTCAAACAACATATAAACTGCAACCCAGTTGGTAATCGCACCCGATAAAGCAAATAATCCGACATTCAGGACAATTGCCGAATTCATCAGGTAACCCACAACGACCAAAGCAGCCGCCAATAAATTCGTCACTAAACTCTTATTCAATCTCGTATCCCCTAAGGTGGCATCGATAAGATGCAAAACTCGCCTATATTAACAAGTTAACGGGAGTCAGGTCTAACACTCAAACCACAGTAAACAAACCCGTTTTAAAATCTGTTTTCAGTGCTAAGTCTTGGCGCAAGGGGCAAGATGAAGCCCATCAACTAAGCCGCAGCGTCACTGAGCCACAAGAAGCTGATTAGCCAGCACTGAATAAAGTGAATCTCCTTGTAGAACATTAAGTTAATTTAATGTTTGCCGATCTAAAAAAGCAAAAATTTTAATTTGCCGCTTGTGAATTATCAACTTGCCTCAACTACACTCAATCAAGATAACACACAAAAAATATGGCTCAGAATACAGTCGGCACTGAACACTGACAGTTAACCTCGGCTCAATACACAAAATTTACCCAAAATAGAATAAAGGATGCGCTTATGGAATCGGCTTTTAACACTGCAGGGGCGTTAAGTTGGCATGAATTGACAACCCATAATACCGAAGAGGCTATGCACTTCTATGCTGAGATTTTTGGCTGGCACTTTAAAACTGTCAAAATGCCCCACGGTAATTATCATATTATCGAAAATCAGGGCGTCAGTATTGGGGGGATCACCGATAGTTTGCTCCCAACGCTTCCCTCACATTGGACCGGCTACATTACCGTTAATGATGTAGATCAAGTCGCTATCAGCGCAAAAAAACTTGGTGGGGATATTCTGTTTGGTCCTGAAGATATACCCGAAGTAGGCCGTTTTTGTTGGATAAAAGATCCACAAGGCGCCATTATTGCAGCGATTAGTTATTTAAATCGCTGATCAAAAATAGCCTCCAACATAGTGAGTATTGACGACTCAAATCATTAGCCATAGGCTGAAACACATGTAGTTATCAATGTAGATGATAGGTTACCACTCAGGAACGTCTTAGATCAGAAGACGTTATTGTATGTGTAATACCAAGATTTCATTGGTAAAAATATAAATAATTTCTGGAAACATTAGCATTATTCGCTAGAATATCCGTACTTATGGAAGTTTTTCCCTGTCTTATGCATTGGAGCCTTGATATTAATGCTGACCCAGTTATCGCAATTCAGACACTCTTTTTTTGCCCTCCCAAGATACCTGCGAGTGATTATTTACCTCACAGCAGTCTACCTTAGCTATGTCTGCACATTAGGTTTAATCCTCCCCTATGCGATAACCACGCTGGCACCAGAAAAACTCTCAACTCTGCTCGGTCGTCCCGTCACCCTCGGTGATATACGCATTAACCCTTTTAATTTCAAAGTCGAAATCGACCAACTGGCCATTAAAGAAAAAGACGACAAACCTTTTGCTGGCATTGCACAAGTCCAATTCGAAATACACTTTTGGCGATCTGTTTTTAATCGCGCCGCCGTTATCGAAAACATACACATACAAGCGCCCTACGCACATATCATTCGCGTGGAGAAAAAAGGGAAAGCTGGATTCAACTTCGACGATATTCTGCAGACCTTGAACGAGCATTCATCCGCGAGCACAGAAACGACACCCACAGAAGCCAGCTCACCCGTTCGTGTCCTGCTCAGCCAATTTGTGTTGGATGCGGGACAATTTAACTTCGATGACAAAATTACCCATGCTCAAGTGAACTACCCCAATATCAATCTAAAACTCAGTTCCCTTGATACTGAATATTTGATGGCGGCATCATCAGCATCGATAACACCAGCCATAAAAGTAAACAAAGTTGATAATACGACACCAAACGCCCAATCAACGTCTGACTCACCCATTGCGCCTATCAAGCACAATCACTATGCAATACAACTCAGTGATGATCATGCTGGTGAAATCAGTTTGCAGGGGCAATTCCAATTGTTCCCGCTAAAAGTTGCGGGTGACATCCAAGTCGCCAAACTCAAACTGACACCACTATGGCGATTTATCGACGATCAATTTAATCCCGTCCTCACGGATGGCGAGCTCAGTATTAAAACTCAGTATCAAGTGGATCTTGCCGAGAATGGTGAGTTACAAGTCACTAGCAACAATGGCCAGTTTATTGTTGAAAAACTTAACATTAACGACAAAGATCGCTCAGTGGTCAAGCTCCCCATGTTTGCCCTCGACGGCATTTCAGCCAACTTGAAGCAGCAGAAAGTGCATATCAACAAACTCCACAGCGATGGCCTAACAATGAGTGCCATTTTGAACCAAGACGGGCTCGATCTTGTTGGCTTATTCATGCCTAAATCGTTAAGCGCCTCCACAACGACTACGCAGCCGGTTGCTAAACCAATCGATGCTAAGCCAGCAGATGCTCAATCGCTAGAGCACGTACAAGTTGCGCAAGTCGAAGAAAAACGTCAAATAGCAGAGACTGCCACTGATGCAAGCGATAGCGCAAACAAAGCAACAGAAAGCGAATTAGCCGCAACTAACGAGAGTGATAAAACAGAACAAAAGACAGAAGCGACCGCAAATGTCACCACTGATGCTACTAAAGAAACCGCTGCAGACACCGCTTCAGAGGCAAATCCTCAACAGCCAGTCAAGCAAGCGCCTAAGACACCTTCAAAAGACACTTGGTTAGTGCAACTCGATGCGCTCAATATTGAAAACTATGACCTTAATCTATCGGAACAAAAGCTAACGGCCACACCGCAGCAATGGCGAGTGTATCCGCTTAATTTTTCAACTAAGGTCATAACGAGTACCTTAACCGCTCCGATTGAATATGAGCTACAACTCAGCCTCAATGGTCAAGGTACTTTGAGCTCTCAAGGCCAAGTCGATGTGACAGGCGAAACCATAGATGCCAATATCCAACTCGATAAGCTGGCATTAACCCAATTTCAGCCCTATTTAGCGCCCTACGTGAATATCCAGCTCAAGAGCGGTCTATTAAGCTCAGCAGGCAAGCTGACCGCCGATGCTAAAGGCAAAGCCATTTACGGTGGTAGTGTTGAGCTCGATGATTTAGCTATTCATGACAAATTGCGTAATGCTCCGCTGGTCAAATGGCAAAAGATGAATATCAATCAACTGGATTTTGACCAACAGAAAAATCAAATCAAAATTGATCACTTAGCCTTTAATCAACCCTACGCCAAAGTGGTGATAGCCAAAGATAGAACCACTAATATCAGCGATCTTATCGTTGAGGCTCCGGCTGCAAATAGCAAGACAACTAAAAACACAACCACAGCCAGTGCTAAGCAAACCGAGCTGCAAAGGGCAAGCAAGACAACGCCTGAGTTAAGCCTCGATATTCAAAAAATTAGCTTTAGCCAAGGCTCAGCTTACTTTGCCGATAACTCACTGACACCAAACTTTGCCTCAGGGATTGAGTTACTTGAAGGCAATATCACTCACTTGTCGTCAACACCAGGGACGAAGGCCTCGGTCGATATCAAAGGTAAGATAGACAAGTATGCGCCTGTAACCCTAAAAGGCGATATTAACCCTTTGTTAGATATGCCATATTTAGATCTTGATTTAGTCTTTAAGAGTGTAGAGTTAACCTCAGTCAATCCTTACTCTGGCACCTATGCGGGTTACTACATAGATAAAGGGCAGCTATCACTATCGCTGAACTATCAACTCGATAAGAACAAGCTCAAGGGCAGTAACCATCTGGTCATAGACCAACTGAAACTTGGTAAACCCAGTGACAGTGACCTTGCCACTAGCTTACCCATCACGCTCGCGATTGCCCTGCTGCAGGACCGTAACGGCGTGATTGATTTAGGTATGGAGGTCTCTGGCGATTTAGACTCACCTAGCTTTAGTGTCGGCAGCATCATAATGACGGCGATTACCAATGTAATCACTAAAGCCGTCACAGCGCCCTTCACTTTCTTAGCAGGACTCATAGGCTCTGACGAAACCTTAGATAAGATCAGCTTTGCCGCAGGCAAATTCAGCCTAAGTGAAGATGAGCAAAAAAGTTTAGACAAACTCGCTAGCGCCTTACTCGACAGACCTATGCTCAAGCTTAGCGTTGAAGGGGAAGTCGATGCCATCAATGACAGCCAAGCCATTGCTGAGCGCATCATGAAGCGTAAATTGGCTAAATTAGCCAATATCGAATTCAGTGCGTTACCTGATGATTTAAGTCCGAGCCAATTCCCGACCCACGGGCCGCTTGCTGATGCGTTAGTAAAGCTTTATGAACAAGAAGTTAAAGCCGATCCTACCCAAATCAGAGACACTGTTATCGCAGAGGCCAAAGACGCGCAGCTTTCCGATGACGAAATCACCACCCGCTGGCATATCGCTTTATATAATCTGTCGGTAAAAGCGCAGAATGTTAACGATGGCATGTTGGGTAATTTGGCCCAAGAAAGAGCCAAAGCCGTTAAAGCTTACCTTGTGGACGTGAAAGAAATAGCCCCTGAGCGGATCTTCTTGCTCGAAAGCCGAGTGAGTTTAACCCAGAATGCAGCCCAAGTGAGTCTCACTATTGATGCTCAATAAGTCAGCCAATTAACTGCTTTTTATATAAAACTAAGCCCGCTAAAGTCCGACTTTAGCGGGCTTTTACCTTATGGCTAAGCGTCATAACCAATCAAAAAACCATTCTTCTACAATCAAATCATCTATCTGTTAATTCACTCTAAAATGTTGGCCGAGCTTGGTGCCATAGGTTACACTCTGCGGCCTTTATACAACTGAGATCACAGTTTTTAAACGACTGGATCCCAGACTCGCCGCACGCTTTCTGTGGCGCCATGACGCACAAATGTTCTTCCACAAAAATTATCATTAAGGTCAATAACATGTTTATCATTCGCTGGATTTTAGGCAGGATTATTCTGTTTTTAAACTTCGTATTTAGCCCTAAGAAGCGCCAACGTCCACTGGCTGAGCAACAAAAAATTGATGCTCAAACTCAAGCATTAGCCCTGTATCAATATCCTGCATGCCCATTTTGTGTAAAAGTCCGCCGTGCAATGCGTCGCCAAGGACTCAACATAGTGACCCACGACGCTAAAAAAGCGCCGCATAAAGATGAACTCATCGCTCAAGGCGGCAAACAGCAAGTGCCTTGTCTGCGGATTGAAGAAAACGGTCAAGTACAGTGGTTATATGAATCAAAAGAAATCATTAACTACTTAGACCAACGCTTCGCCTAAATCACGGCGCAACGGTCAGCGCAAATATACAAATAAGTGCGTCCAATAACCTTTCAATCGTCTGTTCAATGGGCTCCTTACAAAGGGCTTTACGTTGGAATGACGAGGTTTAGGGCGCAGTTCTTTTATTGCGTTGTTTTACCACATTCTTTTATCACATTTACTTACGCCACAAATATTCACGGTCAGAATAATCAAATAACCACTGGGGCTGATACACCACCAATAGCGTCACCGCCATGCCATTAAGCAATGCCTCTGGGAATGCCAGCAAAGGGATGAGCATCAGGTAGTCGTCCACTAACACATTCCAATCGTAATCCGCTGCAGACCACAACCACATCGCCCAACTCAATTGATGAAACACAGTTGAGAGGCCCGCATTGATAAAACCACCGACGAAGATGAATACAAAAATATGTTTAGGAAATAAATGGTAACTGCGACTGTATAGGATAAAACACAGAAACAGCGGCACAGCCATAGCGAACAAACTAAAAGCACCAAAATCAGCGGGCTGCTTTAATACAAAAAGACTAAAAAAAGCGCTCGGCAATAGCAACACTAGAGTCGCAAGACGCCAGCCGAACATCAGCATACAAGTGACAATTCCCAGAAAATGCAGATGCAACCCTGTTTGAATACTGGCATTTAACGACCACAGCGCATTGATCCCCACCAACGTCAGCAACAAACGTAATTGGAGATGTTTATCCCGCCGGAGCTGCACTAACTCTTCTTTTGGCCATATGGCGTAGAGCCATAACGCCAAGAACATAAGGCATATACCTTGAGTCAGGCCCATATCCCATTCGATTTGCGCCCATTTATTTGACCAAAACGCCAACATTACTCGCCCATCCTTAATCCATTACACCTATCGGCGCGTACTCTGCCTATGAGAATGCCATAAATCCATGAACTTTAGGGCCATATTAAGGTATTCTTCTGTCAGTTAATAACTAAGAGTTAAATTTGATTATGCCGTTTCGATATCTCAGCCTTACCATCTTAAGTTGTTTCTCGCTCATCGCCTGCAGCAGTGCGCCAATTGACCCGAGTGAACTCGCCGGAAAATTACGGGATAAGTTAACGACGGATATTAAAAGCGATGGCCTTAAACTCTTCAGCTACAAAGCGCGGCTGGTCGATGAAAAGTCGACAATGAATGATACCGAGCGCCCTTTTCCACACGAGGCACGCATACGTAATATGCAAGATCCCCGTGAGCAACGTCGCGCGATGCAAGATCTACAGGACTCATTAGAAATTTGGGGGAGACAGGTTGATTTAGGTTTAATCAAAACCCTTGAAATGACGGGTTATTGCCGCGAAGGTTATATTGAATTAAGCCGAATTATCGAGCCTGGTCGAGGAGAAATCCGCGGTGAGTGCCAAGAGGGGGCAACCAATGCTGATAAACAAAAATTTATGAGCTATTAACTAAACTCAGAGTAATGAAGAAACGTGCACAGTTACCAATACAAAAAACTGAAATCGGCTAAAAATAGCGAAAACGGTAATAAGCAGAATAAAAAGCAAGCATGCGCGTATGAGACAATACGCGCATTCACATCACACTAGACTGATTCGGTCAGTGGCACAGCACGATTTTCCAATAACACAGGGATACCTTCAGTGATCGGATAAGCAAGTTTATCTGCCTTACAAATCAACTGCTGCGTCGTTTTATCGTACTCAAGTTTTCCCTTACACACAGGGCAAGCCACTATATCTAACAATTTTTTATCGAATGCCATGGAAGTTTCCTTATTTAGCTGCAGCCACTTCACGAAGATGTGCGAGCAGCTGTTCATCAAATTGTGGGGATAGCTTGGCATCGACCACCAAATACCACCAGTTTTCTTGTGCAAAATCGCGACATTTAACCGCATCTTTTTCTGTCATCAACAGTGGCAAGCCTTGGGCTAAATCACCTAACTGGGTTTTATCGTAGGCCTGATGGTCATCAAAACCATGGCAGAAGGCCAGTTGATAGCCTTGTGCGCGCAACGATTCAAAGAAACGCGCTGGATTACCTATGCCCGCCATCGCAACGAGCGGCTGAGACTTATCGAAAGTATATTCACCAGACGTCGCATCACATTTTACAGGCTTCACTGCCGTAGGTGTCAGTTGCATTTCGAACTGCCCTTTTGCCGCTGGGCCGCCATTACTGACGATAAAATCCACGGTATCGAGACGCCACGCGCCTTCACGCAATGGACCTGCTGGCAATAGCAAGCCATTGCCTAAACCGCGCTGACCATCAATCACCACCAGCTCAATATCGCGTGCCAGAGCATAATGCTGTAGGCCATCGTCACAGATGATGACATCAACACCAAACTCAGCAATAAGCGCATTAGCCGCATCGACCCGTTTAGCGCCAACCACCATGGGCACTTGAGTACGCGCCACTATCATGGCAGGTTCATCACCCACCTCTGCCGCACTTGCACCTAAGCAAACCGATTTAACGCCTTGAATATCAACACCGTAACCACGACTGATCACACCGGGGTGAAATCCATGTTGGCGCAGTAATTCAATCAGATAAATCACAGTTGGCGTCTTACCACTGCCACCGACGGTAATATTACCGACGACGATGACAGGTACAGGCATTGCAGTTTGTGATTTCATCCCGAGGTGAAACAAAGCGCGGCGCACATAAGTGATAACCGCGAATAAGCCAGATAACGGTAACAAGAGCCATCGCAGTGGATGGCCCTGATACCAAATTTTATTCACTAAGGCCTGCATCTAACTACCAAATTGCATTTGGTATAATTTGGCGTACATGCCATCTAATTCCAATAGTGATTGGTGCGTCCCGCGCTCGACGATACGCCCCTGATCGACTACTAAAATCTGATCGGCACTCTCGATGGTCGACAACCTGTGGGCGATCACTACAGATGTGCGGTTTTGTCTGAGGTTATCTAACCCTTTTTGAATGGCTTTTTCTGACTCAGTATCCAGTGCGGAGGTCGCTTCATCGAGGATCAACACGGGCGCATCACGTAGCATAGCGCGCGCAATCGCAATCCGCTGTCTTTGACCACCGGACAATAACACACCATTCTCACCCACTTGAGTATCAAGGCCTTGGGGCAGCTGATCAATAAACTCCATCGCATAGGCCAAGGTCGCAGCTTCGATGATCTGCTCACGAGAGGCTTCACCTGGGTAGGCGTAGGCGATGTTATTGGCTATCGTGTCATTGAACAAGGTCACCTGTTGCGATACTAGTGCCACTTGATTGCGCAGCGATTTTAGCGAGTAATCGTAGATACTGACGTCATCAAGCAGAATATCGCCGGATTCAAGGCCGGTATAAAAACGGGTCACTAAACTCGCAATAGTCGACTTACCTGAGCCAGAACGTCCAACTAAGGCTAAGGTTTGCCCGGGTTTGACTTCAAAATCGACATTCTCAAGTGCACGACGATCTTGGCTGTCATAGGTAAAACACACATTATCAAAACGTAGATGACCCTTAGCACGCTCGACAGTATAAGTTCCCGTATCGGACTCTGGCAGCGTATCCAGTAATTCAAACACTGTGGTACAAGCCGCAATACCCCGTTGAAATTCGGCATTCACTCGGGTTAAGTTTTTGATTGGCTGTAACATGGCCATCATGGCACCAAGAATCGTCGCGAAGGTACCCGCGGTAAGATCGGCTTTCATGCTGTCTAAGCTTGCCGCATAAAGTACAAAGGCTAAGGCGAATGAACCAATAATCATGATCAGAGGCTGACTAATGGCTTGTGCCACAGCTAACTTCATATTTTGATGGCGGTTTTGATCGTTTACTTTAGCAAAACGGGTTGCTTCTGTTTCCTGTCCACCAAAGGCCAATACGTTTTTATGGCCTTTAATCATTTGCTCCGTAGTCGCACTCACCCCGCCCATGGCTGTTTGAATTTGCTTAGAGACCTTACGGAAACGACGACTAACCACCGCAATGACCATGCCCATGATAGGACCAATCACAAGAATACAGAGGGATAGCTTCCAAGAGTTATAGAACATCAGCACCAGCATACCAAACACAGTCACACTATCGCGGACGATTGAAATCAAAGCACTTCCCGATGCTCGAGCGATTTGCTCAGTATCAAAAGTCACTTTTGAGATCAAGTTACCGGTATTTTCCTTATCCATATAACTGACAGGCAGGCTCAGATAATGCTCAAACACTTGCTGACGCATGTCCATGATCAAACGCGCACTCATGTATGAAATGCCGTAGGTCGAGACAAAGTTGGCAAAACCGCGCAGGGAAAACATGACGATAACCACAAGCGGCGCCATCATTAGCACGTCGTTGTTCGCGTGGAAACCTTCACTGGTTGGCAATGCGATGCCGTTGGTCACCGCAGCAGGTGCGCCGCCGGAGAAACCCTTATCAATAAAGGGGCCGATGAAAGCGATAAAGGCGGCATCGACGAGACCATAAATAATTAATCCCGCAACTGAAAGCATAAACATGCCTTTCATCTGTTTTATATAGCCCAGTAATCGTTTGAAAACTGTCCACATTTCGTCTTTAGGAGATGTTGTCATTGATAACACTAAATTATGGCAAAGTAGGCATTCTACTCTGGATTAATCAAGTCACCAAATCTAAACAGAGAGTTGTACCAAAATGGCGCTAAATCACCACGATAGGTCTTAACCTCTCGCTCAGACTGCTGAAAAATCACACTAATCTGCCCTTCTATACCTGTAGTTAGGCCCATAATCTCCCGTTGCTGATACCGTTCAACCACTGTGGATTTTGGAAACCCCCAGCGATTAGCAAAACCAGCAGGAAACAAGACTAACTTGGGGGCCACAGCATCAATAAAGGCTTCAGTTGACGAGGTTTTACTGCCGTGGTGGGGCGCAACGAGCACTTCACTTTGTAACTCATACTCACCACTTAAGGCACGACTTAATAGCGAAGTTTCGATTTGCTTTTCGATATCCCCCGTAAGCAGTAGACTCTGCCTGTCATCATCAATGCGTATAACACAGGAACCATTATTACCCACTAACGCTTGAGGCGGAGAAAGCAAATTCAAGCTCAGCCCTTGCCATTGAATCTGCCTTGGGCGGCAATCTTGGCCACTAAAGCCAGCCATGTCTGTGATCACTAAAGCCTTAGGGTAAGCCTCAATCAAAACAGGGGCACCACCTGCATGATCGTTATCGCTATGGCTGATAACAATATAATCAATATCTTGAATGCCTTTGGCTTTTAGGAAAGGTAATATCACCCGCTCCGCATAACTGAAGTCATCACCAAAGGCGGCACCAGTGTCGTAAACCAGCCCTCTACCATTCTTTTCAATAACCACAGCTAAACCTTGGCCCACATCCAGTAAATGCATAGCCCATCGATTATTTTGAACGGGTGACCACAGCGTAATACAGAAAAGCAAAGCGGGAATAAACAGTAAACTCAGCAGGCTTAACCAAGCAGTATAATTTTTATTTTTAGGCACATAGCGCCATAACACACCACCGATGAACGCAGATAACCCCAAGGCTAATATCGTATCTGAAAGCGCTAACCAATGGGCAGGCAATTGCTGGCTTATGTCTAGCAACTGCGCATAGGGTGATAAACTCCAATCACTTAGGCGAAGCAGTCCTAACCAAGAGAACCCAAACGCAGTACCAACCCACCAGCATATAAATCCCGCCATAGCTAATGGGATAACAACAAAACTAAACCATGGCACAGCTAGGATATTCATCCACAAGCTGTGTAAACTCACACCACCAAAGAGTGCTCCTTGCAGTAATCCAAGCCCAAGGCTCAAGCGCCACTGGATGGCCCAAAATTGTAAAAGCCCCGCGCCTACACGCGTCCTTCGAGTCGACACAGCCGTAAACTCTTTGGGCTGGATGACTAAGGTATATAAAATCACCCCTAAAGCACAAAACGACAGCCAAAATCCCGCACTTAAACAAGCAAGCGGGTCGAGTAACAATACGACAAACAATGCAAACAGCAAGCGCTCCCACGCAGTAGAAAATCGCTTTAATAAACTCAGTAGCATTAACAGTAAAATCATCACGAGTGCACGCTGAGTCGATACACCAAAACCTGCAAGATAGGCATAAAATGCTGCGCCTATACCTGCCGCGACTAACGCAAAAGTCATATTACGTCGACTCTGATGTGACACCAAACGACTCAATCCAAACAAAAGGCAAGCGTATACCCATGCCGCGACAACGGAGAGGTGCAAACCGGAAATCGCCACTAAATGGCCAGTGCCAGTCTGCCTTAGTGCTTGCCAACGAGCTTGTGAGATCAAATGCTTATCCCCCAAAAGCAAGGCGAGTAAAATGTCACCTTGAGGTAAAGAGGCTAATTCAGGTGTCAATGCGCTTATGAGGTCATTACGCAATGAAGGCGAAACCGCAAGTAACTGCGCCTCAATCACTCGCCCTTTACCGACCACATGTTGACTGATTAATTGTTTTTGTTCGTTGTAGCCGCCTTGATTTAGCACGCTAGCAATGCTCTTAGGTGTCAAGGTAAACAGCCAAACCTGACCCACATCGACTTCTGGCGGATCTTTCCACGTGAGTCGCAATTTTGCGTTTGGCCCTAAGATTAAATTTGGTTTAATGAGCGATATATCCAAACTTAGCCAGTCGCTGTTTCGACTAACTAGTGATATGATTTCGCCCCTTACCTGTATAGGTTGTTGTAACACTGGCAAATCCTGCCTAGATAATCCTAAGCAAAAACCAGTTAGCCATGCTACCGCAAAGAGCCCTCCTGCACAGACAGGGATTTTTCGGTGTAAGATTAACGCCCCAACAACAAGGTAGGGTATGTAACTGACTGGCGGCAGCGAAGGCCATAACATCGCTGATAATAAGATGGCACTAAAGCCAAACATGAATCGATTCATAGTGAATTAAGTTAAGACAGCAATTTCAGCATATGCCAAAAAAATTAATTAAAAGATTTATGCCTAAGCCTGAAACCTTGCGTGAGCATAAACACTTACGCATGTTCGGACGCTTGTTACATAATCCCAATCTATGGGCACTTAATCGAAAATCCGCCCCAGGCGCATTTGCCGTAGGGTTATTTGTCGCTTGGATCCCCATGCCATTTCAGATGGTTGTTGCAGCGGCTTTTGCCATTCTATTTAACGTTAATATTCCTGTTTCAGTTGCATTAGTATGGATAACCAATCCCTTAACTATGCCAGTGATGTTTTATGGGGCGTATTTACTCGGTGCTAAAATACTCGGCCATGCTCCGCAAGATTTTGCCTTCGAAGCAAGTTGGCAATGGATTGAAGCATCGCTTGCGACCATAGGTCCGGCATTCTTACTCGGGTGTCTCGTGCTAGGAGTGGTTTTTTCCGCTGTCGGTTATTTGCTGATTAATAATCTGTGGAAATATTCAATTATGTTTAAGTGGCAGAAACGCAAGAATAAATAATCTCTTATATTCAAATCGCTTATGTTGGTACAACGATTGAGTCAAGGTAACAGCATAAGCGGATTAACACATTCGCTTCCCTTTTGTTCATCATGTAAATCACCTTCTACATACAAGCACGTTAACTCCACTTTGCGCCGAATTTAAGATCGTACATATCTGTGAATTAAATCACACAGCGGCGCCTAGCTTTTCCCTAAAAACAGATTTTTGCTGTTACTATTTATAAAAACATCAAGTAGGGAATATCCATGCCTTTTTATCATCAATATGGTTCTAAAAGCCTCAAAGCCGTTGAACACTTAGTCCTATTTATTATTGCCATTGCCACCGTTGTCGCAATAGGCCAAGAAATTGTGCATATCATCTCTGTACGTATGGTCGCACTGGCCGATTTACTCTTGTTATTTATTTTCTTAGAAGTGTTAGCCATGGTGGCTAACTACTATGAATCCGGTAAGTTACCAGTACGTATGCCGCTTTATATTGCGATTGTCGCCTTGGCCCGTTACCTAATCTTAGATATGAAGAGCATGGAAGACTGGCGTATCGCAGCAATATCATTATCGACGCTAATTTTAGCAGCAACCGTGATTGTGATTCGTTGGGGCCAATTAAAAATGCCTTATCCAAAAAATCAAGAATACGACAATTAATCAAATACCTGAGTTGGTGCTATTGAAACCTAAATCAATGGCACCTGCTGTTCTCGTTTTAAAACTATTATCAAAGACCTAGCTTTCACATTGGTATTCTGCCAAAAAGCAATTATGCTAGTTTTACTGAGATCAATAATTTACGGGGCAATTGAGTTATGGGTGACCATACTACTGGTTTTGAAGAAAAACGCACATCACTGCGAGTCGACATGGAAGCAGAGCGCGTGGTCTTGAATTGGATCGACACTCAAGGCATGAGGCAAACTGATGAAGGTGTATGTATCGACTTAGCAAGACGCGGCATTTTATTCGATTATAAAAATCCGTTTGCACTGGGCGAACTCATCGAAGTGACCTTTAATCCCAATTCAACCCAACAAAATACTGTTAAAGGACAAGTCTGCCGTTGCGCGAGATGCCATGACCAAAGCTACCATATTGCTATGCAACTGCTTTAATTTAACTTAAATTTCGCAGCTTTAATGGCTCTGTTCTACACTTAATGAATTGAACAATTCATTAAGGGGCGTCTGTATGATCTTGCTGGTAGGTGGTGAAAAAGGTGGTAGCGGAAAAAGTTGTCTCGCTCAAAATCTTGCCGTTTATATTAAGCAAAAATTTCAGGCAAACGTCCTCATGGTCGATTGTGATCCCCAGCGCACGACTTCAGATTGGATCCAAGCAAGAAATAATGATCCAAGCCTCCCAAGTATTAATTGCATCCAACTTTACGGCAAAATTCGTAATGATTTACTCAGCCTCAATGAGCGTTTTGACTACGTAATTGTAGATTGTGGTGGCCAAGATAACTTAGCCATGCGCGCAGCTATGTCGGTAGCGACTTATGTTGTGATCCCCCTCAGACCCAAAAGACGCGATCTCAAAACATTACCCCACATGGAAGACATGCTAAGTACTTGTAAGATGGTGAATCCTAAAATGATCGCGACTATAGTGCTCACCCAATGCCCAGCGCTTCCCACACAGTTTAAACGCATTTTAGAAGCCAAAGATGTGGTGCAATCCTTTGGACTAAGAGTGCTAAATTCAGTTACATTTTGCCGAAATATTTATGATGACAGTGAAGAAAGAGGCTCTTCAGTCGTCGAAATAGAACCCGATGGAAAAGCAGCTGATGAGATCCGCGCCATAGCGGATGAGTTATTCGCAATGCCACCAGAAAATAGCTATGAGCTTAACTGATCTTAAACGTAAGAAACCTAAGCAAATCATCAAGCCGGTTTCTGTCGATGATTTCATTGAAGATGCCAATAACTACGCCTTAGGTAAGGCGAGTTTATTAGCTGCGCCCACCACACACACCATAGTTAAGGGCTTAGATAAAAAATCGACTAAGATTTATCGCCACGCGACCTTTACCCTCACTGAAAACAGTATTTCTCAGCTTGACGCCCTATCGAAATCCACCCATATTGCAAAATCTCGATTACTGCGTATTTTGATCAATGAGTTTACCCTACTCACTCCCGCACAGCAGGAGCAAATTGCAAATAAGCGCCACGATGAAACCTGAGCTTCAACAAAACGATTACACGTCTAAGTGACTGAAAAATAATCAATAAAATACAACAAAATAAAATGAGTACGCTATGGCACTGTGTATTATACCAATCATATTAAATAGTTAGTCAGTTCAGAGCCTCACTGGCATATCAATCCAAGACGCATTGACGCAGAAATGGTCATTCCCTTTTAAGTCATGCAACACCGGAGTGGAATGCCTGTGGCTCCCGAAGGGCGGCTGATGTTAATGGCATCGCGCTTTATACTGCGTTTAAGACTTTCGACAGAGAGCACCACTATGCCTTCAAGCCTTCGCCTTGTCTAAAGCGCCTTGAGCTCCCGCTGAATGAACAGATATTTAATACGATGGGTATTAATGTTCACACTTTCGCCCAGCCACAAGTTGAATACCTTGGGACGTTTCGTAAAACTTACCTTTACCTATAAGTAACTCAATTAACGCTTCGGCACTCAAATCAGTTGCACTACAAGTATGGTATCGAGCCGCCGAGCCAAACTTTTGCTCCATCATGGAAATTAATTCAGGCTTTATAATAGCGGCCCCTTGAGCTACCATCAGCGCCATAACATCATGACCGTGAACAGAATTGGACATATGTCCTCCTAAAGATGCAATATTATTGTTTTTTATATCCTAACGGTTAAATTCGAACCCTGATCTCGCGCACAAACTTTCAAATGGGGACGACTGCGCCGACATCTGTGACGATAATGTGAGCCATTATGTCTTTGATCCTATTACTGACCCAACAGATGTCGCTGTACTTAGTGATCGTTTACTTAGTCAGTAAAACACCGCTGTTTAAACTGTTTGCCGAAACGTCTCCTCGTCTGCCACATAAGATTTTTATGTATCTGATTTTTTCGAGTTTCTGCATCATGGCCACTTATTTTGGTGAGCAAACCTCGGGAGCGATTGCCAACACTCGTGCTATGGGCGCAGTTTTAGGCGGATTATTAGGAGGACCGGTTACTGGTTTTCTGGTGGGGCTGACTGGTGGGCTACACCGCTACAGTATGGGCGGCTTTACTGATATAGCCTGCGCCATCTCTACCACCTTAGAAGGCTTATCCGCAGGGATGATAAGCTTCTACTTAAGACGCGCAGATAAAAGTGAGCTCATCTACAATCCATTACTCGTTTGCCTAGTGACTTTTTATGCTGAAATGATGCAAATGAGCATCATACTTTTGGTCGCACGCCCCTTCGATGATGCATGGGAATTGGTACGTCAAATCGCGCCGCCCATGTTATTAGTCAATTCCGTGGGAGCAGCACTCTTTATGAGCATGATCCGTGACCAAAAAACCATGTTTGATAAACTCTCATCGAGCTTTTCGACTAAGGCATTAAAAATTGCCGAACGCAGTGTCGGATTACTATCCAAAGGATTTAACGAAGAAAGTAGTAGTCACGTCGCCCAAATCGTCATCGAAGAAACCAATGTGGGTGCCGTCGCCATCACGGACAGGGAAAAACTGTTAGCCTTTATTGGCATAGGCGCCGATCACCATCTCCCTGGTACACCGATTTCGTCCAAAATCACCTTAGAAGCCATCAATCAAAATAAGGTCATGTTCGCCGATGGCGTTGAAACGCCCTATGCATGCTCTATTTCTTCTCATTGCCGTCTAGGGTCAAGTCTAGTGATCCCGCTGCGCAGTGATACCGAAGTCATTGGCACGATTAAACTCTATGAGCCTAAGAATAAACTTTTTTTGAATATCAACCGTACTTTAGGTGAAGGTATTGCCCGCCTGTTATCGAACCAAATTCTTTATGGGCGTTTTGAGCAACAGCAAAATCTACTGACTCAAGCCGAACTTAAATTGCTACAGGCTCAGGTCAATCCGCACTTTTTATTTAATGCACTGAATACCATTAGCGCGATTATCAAACGTGATCCTGATATGTCTAAGCAGCTACTGCAGCAGTTATCGCAATTTTTACGGATCAATTTAAAGCGAACGACAGGCTTAGTGACGCTTGGGGATGAGCTAGATCACATAGCGTCCTATCTCACCATTGAAAAAGCGCGTTTTATTGATAAATTACAAGTCAGTATCGCGATACCTGAATCACTCTACCACTGTAAAGTTCCCGCCTTTACCCTGCAGCCAATTATTGAGAATGCCGTAAAGCACGGCACTTCGCACATGATTGAGCAAGGGCAGATTAAAGTGACAGGCAAGCTCGAAAATGATGTGTTGGAGCTAGAAGTCACAGACAATGCCGGGTTGTATCAGCCCATTGAGGGATCAGAAGGCCTAGGGATGAACTTAGTGCATAAGCGAATTCAAAATATTTTTGGCGAACAATACGGCGTGACAGTGGAGTGCGAGCCCGATCAATTGACTCGTGTCACCATAAGATTGCCCATAGAAAGCCCTGAAACATCAAATATGGATAACCGCACGTGATCACTTGTTTAATTGTCGATGATGAGCTGTTTGCTCGTGAAGAATTAGCTGACCTTTTGGGGCAAGAACACGACATCCAAATCGTCGGTCAATGCGCCAATGCTATTGAGGCATTACAGAGCATAACCAAAGAAAAACCTCAGTTAATCTTTCTTGATATCCAAATGCCACGCATTTCGGGCATGGAACTTATTGCAATGCTCGACCCCGATGACATGCCGAAAATCGTGTTTGTCACCGCCTACGACGAATTTGCCGTCAAAGCCTTCGACAATCATGCCTTCGATTATTTACTCAAACCCATAGATGCCGACAGACTCAGTAAAACCCTCACTCGTGTGCGTAAAAATCTAACGCCTCAGGCTATGGACTCCATTACCCCAAAGAGTCTTGAACATATTCCCTGCTACAGCGGCAATAAACTCAAAGTCATTGCAATCCAAGATGTGGAATATGTTTTCAGTGACTTAAGCGGCATCCATGTGGCCAGCACGAAAGGCAAAGTCCATACCCAGTTGACCTTGAAAGTGTTCGAAGAAAAAACCCCACTGGTGCGCTGCCATAGGCAGTATTTGATTTCACCTAAGGCGATTGCTGAAATTGAGCTGTTAGATACAGGGGCTGAAGTCACCACTCATTTAGGCGATAAAGTACCCGTATCACGCCGCTATCTTAAAAGCCTTAAACAGCTATTTGGCTTTCAATAAACACAATACCAAAGTTATCTTAGCGACGTATTTTTAGCCATAAGATGGCCAACAACACTCACCGTTAACATACAATGGTAACCACTTAAGCTCACCAATTGCCGCTCACACTGCATTTTCGACCACTCATTAAAATTACAAAGTTTTATATCAACAACTTGTTTACACTCGCCAGAACTCAAATGGGGAGATAACAAAAATGATGTGGTTCCTACTCTGTGTCGGTCTACTGATCGGCGGCTACTTTATCTACGGCGCCTTTGTCGAGAAAGTCTTCGGCATTAACGCTAATCGTCAAACACCCGCTTTCAGTCAAACTGATGGCGTCGACTTTGTGCCTATGTCTAAAGGCAAAGTCTATCTAATTCAATTATTAAACATTGCAGGCGTAGGCCCAATCTTTGGTCCTATCTTAGGTGCACTCTATGGTCCTGCAGCCATGTTGTGGATTGTGGTTGGCTGTATCTTTGCAGGTGCAGTACATGACTACTTCTCCGGTATGTTGTCAGTGCGCAATGGCGGTCAATCCGTGCCAAACCTTGCGGGTAAGTATTTAGGTAAGAGCGCCAAACACTTCATGAACGTGTTTGCTATTGTGCTGTTACTGCTTGTCGGTGTGGTCTTTATCTCTGCGCCTGCAGGCTTACTTGGCAAGCTTACTGGTTGGGATGTCAGTATCTTCGTTGGTATAATCTTCGTCTATTACCTGATTGCAACTGTGGTACCTGTCGATAAAATTATCGGTCGTCTGTACCCCTTCTTTGGCGCTTTATTGTTCTTCATGTCGTTTGGTTTAGCTTTCGCAATTATGCTATCAAGCGAGCATACCTTACTGCCTAACGTACAAGCGGGCGATTTCTTCCAAAACTTAAATCCGAACGACATGCCACTTTGGCCTGCCCTATTCATCACTATTGCCTGTGGCGCAGTATCGGGTTTCCATGCTACTCAATCACCGTTAATGGCCCGCTGCGTTGAAAACGAAACAAATGGTCGCTTCGTCTTCTTTGGCGCCATGATTGGCGAAGGCATAATCGCATTGCTTTGGTGTGCCATCGCGTTGTCTTACTTTGGCGGAGTAGAAGGGTTGAGTGCGGGTATGTCAGGTAACCCTGCCAACGTCGTCTATGAGGCCTCTACCGGTCTGTTAGGCGCTATCGGTGGCTTTATGGCTATCCTAGGGGTGATTATTCTGCCGATTACCTCAGGCGATACGGCTTTCCGCTCTGCGCGTTTGATTCTGGCTGAATTTTTCAATATGCCACAAATCTCACTACCAAAGCGCTTAGTGTTAGCTCTCCCACTGTTTGTTATCGGCGGCATATTGACCCAAGTGGACTTTGGTGTGATTTGGCGCTACTTCGGTGTAGCAAACCAAGCCACTGCAGTATTAATGCTGTGGACGGCTTCGGCTTACCTGCTACGACATAACAAACTACATTGGATTGCGACAATTCCAGCGATGTTTATGACCACTGTGGTTATCACCTTCCTACTGAACTCGTCAACCTTAGGCGCAGGTTTACCTATGACGGTATCAACCATAGCGGGCATAGTCACAACCTTAGTGATTACAGCACTCTTGATTGTGAAAACCAAAGGTAAAGGCGAAATTGATTTACCGGTTGAAACTGAGCTTAAAGAGCCAGTCAAAGACTAGTCAAACAATTTAAATGACCAACCTAAAACAGGCGCTTTATTGCGCCTGTTTTGATCATACTGCTCCACCAATAGCAGCTATCACAGGTTTAAGCTAGCAAGGTATTCAAGCTTGACTCGATACCATTCCACACTGTATCAGGCATACAAAACTGCTATACTCCCGCCATAGCACACTGCAACATGCATAATATGAATCAATCGAATAACCCGCTCCACGGCATTAAACTGGAAACGATCATCACTTATTTAGTCGAGAAATACGGCTGGGAAGAATTAGGTGAAAGAATTAATATCCGCTGTTTTACCCACGATCCCAGCATCAAATCCAGTTTACGTTTTTTGAGAAAAACAGAGTGGGCGCGGGATAAAGTTGAATATCTTTATTTAAGAGCCAATAAATTACCGTTACCGCCACCTAAAGCGGAAGCGAGTCAAACCGCTAAGAAGCCTGCGGCAAAAATTGCGACGAAGAAAACCAATCAAACTCCCCCTGACAAGTCAGCTAAAAGCGATAAACCTAGCACAGATGACAAAGTAAATAGCCATATTTGGGGTAACAGTTAATCTTCGCCCTCTGCAGCCATAAAACGTGAACAGTCCTCACTTGAGGGCTGTATTGTCATCAGCAATATCGCGCTTTTTGCCAAATAAGCCAAAAATTAGCTTCAGTTTTCCAATTAATGGCCGATAGCGATTTGAGTATCAACACAGTTTGCATCTAATGGAGTATGGAATGAGCATTAATGGAATAAACAGTGCCACAATCGGCTCAACTTTCACTCCGGTATCGAGCGCATATATCGCAGCAACTCCTGCCACAACAAAAACGGCGACTAATGAATCGACAGCAGATGCGCAGGATACTCAAGACACAGTCTCCATTTCTTCAGCCGGCCGCGCCGCATTGTCCGCAGATGTAGGAGCCCCTTTAAGAGACAATGCTGCAGCAAAAAAAGATGGAACAGAAAATGATGCGTCAGAAGAGCCCATGACGTTAATCGACCAACAGATCCAGAAAATAAAAGAGCAGATCAAAGCACTACAAAAAATGCTGGCCAAACTTAAAGGAGATGACTCTGAGGTTGCGGAGCAACAGCGTAAGTTAATCCAAGAACAAATAATGCAGCTAAGTAGTCAAATAGCGACCTTGACTGATAAGAAGATGCGCGACGCGCAAAAGTCAGCTTAGACAAAATAACTGACCAATAGTCTTTGTAATACAGCCCGTAATGGATGATAACCTAGATAGGAAAGCTAAACATTAAACGCCAAACATTGAGCCCATCGCCACGACGATAACTGAATCCGATGCGATCAACACTCAATAATTCACCGCCTAACGGCTTAGAAAACGCGAGGGAAAAACCGGCCTCATAACTGCCTGAAACTATGGTATCTTGCTCTATCTCGCTAATAAATCTAAGTTCATTGAAATACCAATAGCCTACAGCAAAGATCCTTGGTTGCACCTGCAGATCCCACCATTGCCAGCGTGGTGCTAACCCTAAATCAACACCTGTTTGTAGTACTGCAAATTGATCAGAAAACTTACCATAGTGCTCGCTGTACCCAGCAAAGCGTAATCTCGATACCCACACAGCATCCTGCCCTGCTAAGGTAAAGTCATACAAGCTACTAATCCCTGAGGCAATAATAGCAACGTTATCGTTTTTATCGAAGTTAGTGCCAAAACCGATATCTAAATACCCTTCCATTCGAGTGTTTTCGCTCGCCTGCCAATGATGCTCAAAACCTGGGGTAACTGTCATAGTACCTATCGACGACGGCAACTCACCTTCAGTGATATCTTTGGCTAAATAATCAAAAAAGCCAAAGGAGATAGGTAAACGTAACCAAGTTTGGCTACCGCTATCTTTCTTCAAATCAAAAGTTAACGGAATACTAACGACGGTCGCATTTTGGTTTGCAGCGCGGTAAACGCCTGTGCCAAGATAACTACCAAAGGCGTAAACAGAATTTGGATTAGCGCTAGTTTCTATCGGATTACTACCATTAGCATTATTAGGTGCATGATTGATAGAAAAGTCGGAATAATCCGCTTGAGATGCAGATATGAATGTATTTGTAGCGGAAATACTATTGGCAAAGGTGGTAGGAATAACGCTCAGTAATGCCAAGCACATTAGCGACAAGCTTAATAGCAACCGACTGAAAAAATGGCTCAATTGACTTAAACCTTCCTCATTTTTAACTCAATCGGTCGACTCATCATGATGACAAAATTACTTATTTTCATCCATAAAATGATATTCAGACATCATGTGTCCAAGCTCAGTAGATTTAGTTTTTAAGTACGCTTCGTTATAACGATTTTTACCAACTTGCAGCGGTACGCGCTCAACCACTTCGATGCCAAACTCCTTCATCGCTTTCACTTTACGCGGATTATTGGTCATCAAACGCACATGCTTCACCCCTATCTGTTCCAGCATAGGCTTGATCATATCGTATTTACGCATATCCGCTTCGAAACCGAGTTGCTCATTGGCTTCAACAGTGTTGGCGCCTTTATCTTGCAGCTCATAGGCGCGAATTTTATTCAGCAAACCAATGCCACGTCCTTCTTGGCGTAAATAGAGGATAAAGCCACTGCCCGTTTCCGCAATATTTTGCATAGCAGCTTGTAACTGAAAACCACAGTCACAACGCAAGCTAAATAAAGCATCGCCGGTTAAACACTCGGAATGAATACGGCCCAACACAGGTTCATCCGCACTGAGTGTACCGAATGTGAGCGCAACATGCTCTTTACCTGATTCGGTATCTTCAAAACCATGCATGGCAAACACGCCCCAAGGAGTGGGTAACTTTGACGTCGCGACATATTTTATCGACATACTTAACCTTAACGACAACTCTCATTCCATGAGACGAATAAGATCCCTAGAAACAAAACGAGGATTAGGCACTTAGCCAACTAAGCGCACTATTCTAAAGTGTTTTCGAACAATCCAGAAATACTTTAGTGTTTTAATCAACTAAACCAAACATGAATGTCTTTTCGATGGGCAGCACGAAGGAATGGATTAAAACGAAGCAGTGCATTAAATACAGGAGCACAAACACGTGATCGACACTCGATCCCGTGCCAGTGACATCCAATCCCACATTAAAATTTTGCGGGAGCGTATCCAGTAACTTCCGTTAGCCCCATTTCACGGCCGATAGCCGTCATAGGGTGGATTACCACAAGCCCTTTGACAGACTTTTTCAGTTTGCCCATGTCCGCTTGTTCCGCTTTTGTCAAAGCACGATGGAAAGGCAAACCTTTGATATCTGACCCTTGCTTATTCAATAAGCGGGTTTGTTGCCCTTTCACACTGCCGATTTGCTTAGTGACCGCAGCGATTTCGCGTTTGAACTGGGCAATAATGACGTCATCGCCTCTTTGTTCAGCCGCAGCAAGTTTACGACGAAATTTATCTAATTTATCGTTAAGCTGCTGCAGTTCTTGCTTTAAATTCATTCTGTTACCTTAAATTACCTAAGTTAGCCACAGTAAAATCTTAGCCTGATTATGCTAGCGTCTGTGTCAAGGCCTGAGATTATAGCAGCAAGTTACAGATCCTCGTTACCGCTTTTATAACAAACGAATGATCTGATTGCTGCTACCGCGAAAGACAAGACTCGGATCGGCAAGACTTTGTTCAAATTTTCCGTCCACCAGCACATCAATATAGGCCAACACGGCGCGCTGTTCATCACTCAACTCATCGAGCACATAACCTGTCCACAGCCAAATATCCTTCCCCTTACACTCAGCCTTGACTCGTTTGACGAGCGTCAAAATGGCACTGAGATTGACAGGCAATAAAGGATCTCCGCCCGAAAGCGATAAACCACGGCGCACAATCCGCTGATCATTGAGATCGGCAATAATCCTATCTTCCATCGTCCTATCAAACACATGCCCAGAACGGGGATCCCACGTGCTTTGGTTGTAACAACCGCGGCACTGGTGCTCACAGCCAGAGACAAACAAGGTCGCACGGGTACCTGTGCCATTGACCACATCGATAGGGAAATATTGATGGTAATTCATTGATGGTCACTCATAGTGCATTTCATCTTTTAACACTGACACTCATCCCGTGGCACTATTTGATGCCACGGAATAAGTCTAACAGGCAGAATAAGGTAATAGTGTTACAAGTGTTTGATCCTGCGTTTTACTTCTTCTTGCTTGCCATAATTAAAGGGCCGCGCATCAGGACTGCCTAAGTAACCGCACACACGGCGCGTCACAGAAACCCGACTAGGCTCATGATTGCCACACTTAGGGCAAGTGAACCCTTTACTGGTACAACTAAATTCACCGGTAAAGCCACAGTCGTAGCATTCATCAATTGGCGTGTTAGTGCCATAGTAAGGCACGCGGCTGTAGCTATAATCCCAGACGTTTTCCAGCGCTTCGAGGTTATGCTGCATATTGGGATATTCGCCATAACAAATAAAGCCACCGTTCGCGATAGCGGGATATGGCTGTTCAAAATCAATTTTATCGTAAGGGTTAACACTTTTTTCCACATCGAGGTGAAAACTATTGGTGTAATAGCCCTTATCTGTCACCCCTGTGACTAGCCCAAATTGCTTCGCATCCAGTTTACAAAAACGGCTGCAGAGACTCTCACTTGGCGTGCTATACAGACTAAAGCCATAACCTGTTTCGGCCTTCCACGCATCGGTAGCCGCTTTAAGATAAGCTACAATAGCGACGGCTTTGTCCCTTAATTGTGCATCGTCAAATACATGGGTTTGGGTGCCATAGAGTGCATTCATGGTTTCATGCAGGCCAATGTAACCGAGTGAAATCGAAGCGCGGCCATTTTTAAAGATTTGCGCCACATCATCATCAGCGCGCAAGCGTACACCACAGGCGCCTTCCATATAAAGGATAGGTGCCACGCGGGCTTTAACACCATTCAGTCGCTCAATACGGGTATCCAGCGCTTTACGGGCTAATACTAATCTGTCATCTAAAATGCGATAAAACTCAGTCTCATCGCCATTGGCTTCTAAGGCAATCCGCGGCAGGTTTAAACTGACCACTCCCAAATTATTGCGCCCTTCATGCACAAGCTCGCCATTTTCTTCATAGGTGCCTAAAAAGCTACGGCAGCCCATTGGGGTTTTAAATGAACCGGTAACTTTCTCGACTTGCTCGTAGTTGAGGATGTCGGGATACATGCGCATTGTTGCGCATTTGAGCGCCATCTGTTTTACATCGTAATTGCAATCGCCCGCTTTATGATTAATACCATCGCGAATCGCAAACACTAGCTTAGGGAATACTGCAGTCTTGCGATTTTTACCCAATCCCGCCATCCGCACTTTGAGCATAGATTGCTGAATTAAGCGTGATTCCCACGACGTACCTAAACCAAACCCAAAGGTCACGAACGGTGTTTGGCCATTGGCAGTGTGTAAGGTATTGACCTCATATTCCAAAGACTGGAATGCATCGTGACATTCTTTTTCAGTTTGCGCCGTGGCAAAGGCTTTGGCGTCGGTGATCTTCCAATTCAGGGCAATTTGGTAGTGCTTGTCGTAGCTCTTAGCGACAAATGGCGCTAACACTTCATCGATACGGTTGATAGTAGTTCCGCCATAGATATGACTCGCCACTTGGGCAATAATCTGCGCGGTCACCGCTGTCGCTGTTGAAATAGACTTAGGGGTTTCAATTTCGGCATTACCCATTTTAAAGCCGTGGGTCAACATGCCAGCTAAATCAATCAACATGCAGTTAAACATCGGGAAAAACGGAGAGTAATCTAGGTCGTGGTAATGGATCTCGCCCGCTTCATGGGCAGCGACCACATCCTTTGGCAAAATATGACTCTTGGCGTAATGTTTGGCGACTATGCCCGCGAGTAAATCCCGCTGAGTAGGAATGACTTTTGAATCTTTATTAGCATTTTCATTGAGTAAAGCCGCATTGCTTTGCTCAACTAAACCACGGATTTCGAGGTTGAGTTTACTGGTCGCTTCACGGCACACATCTCTGTCGTGACGGTATTCGATATACACCCGCGCCAGGGACTTGTACGGCCCTTCCATCAGTAAATTCTCAACCGCATCTTGTAGATGGTGGATATCGACTTCAGCTAATGGCGCGACGCTCTGACTGATACACGCTGCCACTGTCGCTGCATAGTCGCCATCCTCTATTCCAACTGAGTTTGCAGCGGCATTCACTGCATCCCTTATCCTTGTTTCATCAAAAGGTGTGCGGCAACCATCACGCTTAATTACGACTGGCATTGTTCAGTTCCTCTCCATCTCGCCTAAAAATTAACACTACATCTAGTGATTTTAAAAGCATAAAACACAATATGTAGAGCATTAGGCTACAATGACGGTAAGGAGTCCATGATCCAGATCATAGTTTTTAGGATGAAATAAAAGAACAAACAAGAACTGCAGCTAGGCCCAATTATCTGAAAATTGCGCCTTGACCTGCTGATTAAACCCAGCTAGTTGAATGCGTGACAATTTGTGTTTATCACGCACTATGGATGTGAATTAACGTTTAGCAAGCGCAAGATAACTACTGAGTTGGCCCGATGCAGATTGATGTGCCCCCATAGATGAAGCAAGTTGCATCATAGATTTTAGCCCCTGCCACTGCTGCTTTTGAGCATCCGTAAGCGGAGGTTCAGAATTCAAATAATCCGTCAATTGGCTAAGGACTTTCGTGGCCTTCTGGGCTAGCACCGGCGACTGAGCATCATCCATATTGGTTAAGACGTTTTTAGCATCAACTAAGGTATTGATAAGAGGATTATTAGGTGATTTTTTAGCTAATGACTTGATTTCATCATCTAAAAAATCTTGCAACGATTGTTTAGTCGGCGTTGTTGTGCTCGGCACTGTAATACCGTTTTTCGATAAACGCTCGAGTTGCACATCCGATAAAATGCCATCTTTTTGTAAGCGCGACACCAATGCGGGAATATCGGCGACGCCAAATTGACCATCGGCAAAAAAATCCTTCGCCATCGATTGAATTTTCTGTGCGCGTTGCGCCCTTGGCGACAGCGCTATCTCATCGGTTTTACCGTTATCGGGTTTGGTAGCATCCGTCTGCGTTTTATTTGTTTCTGTCGTAGTATCGGTTTTAGCCGTGCTCGTCTTTTGGCTATTGGCACCATAGGCATCGGCGATACTGGCACTGCTGCGATTAAGATTAAAGGCATTTAAAATAGAATTCATCGTCAAAAATTCGGCGTCTAAGACTCAATAACGGTTTTAAAGCAAAAACTAAGCCAATCAAGTATTAATCTGTGCAGATCCTGAATTTTCGGGTAGCGAACAGCACCAGTAGATTTATCTCTAGGACTGTAAATCTTCAATAAGGGCAAGACATTGCCGCCTTAGTAAATCGAGTGCCTCAGCGTCCATCTGCACTTTATCAAGCAAGGTTTGCTTCAAGGCAAGAGCTTCGTGCCTGATACCCTCTCCTTGACTTGTCAGAGTGATCAGCTTTTTCCGCTCATCTTCAACGCAGGCTAATCGCGTAATCAACCCCTTCAACTCTAACCGCTTGACGATTGGCGTTAGGGTTCCCATATCGAGTTTAGTCGCCATTGATAGCTGGGTTTGGCTGCAGCCGTTTTGACGCCACAGGGTTTGCATCACTAAATATTGAGGGAAAGTTAACTCATATGCCTCGAGTAGAGGCCGATAAGCACGCACTAATGCATTGCTCGCAGAATATAACGCGAAACAAACATTATCGGATAAACAGAGTGGATCGCTAGAAGCTTGGCTATGAGTCTGTTTTGTAGCGTCTAGCTCAGGTTGAGGTAAGCAATTCTGCACGTTTAAGCGCCTGTCATTTAAACATAACGCTATCTTATCCGATCTGTCCCACCTCATCTAGTTTGCGCGCAAACTATTTGCATTCAATCTTAAAGCCACGTAGAGTTAACATCATTCGTTTGCGCACAAACAAAAGGTGAGTTTTTATGAAGAGTATGACTGAAACCCGTGAAATCCATCTAGCTAGTCGCCCAGAAGGCATGCCTACAGCACAGAATTTTACTTTAGTAAATAAAGCGTTAGCACCGCTCGCTGATGGACAAGTGCTGATTAAAAATCTATGGATGTCGGTTGACCCTTACATGCGCGGGCGCATGGTTGATCGCAAGAGTTATGTTCCGCCCTTCGCCTTAAATCAAGTCTTAGAAGGCGGTGCGATTGGTGAAGTTATCGCGTCAAAAAACACCAAGTTCCCGGTTGGTACTAAAGTCAGCAGCATGCTAGGTTGGCGTGAACACGCAGTCACAGATACCGCAGGACTGACAGCTTTACCACTAACTACGCTTGATAATTCACATTTCCTCGGCGTACTCGGAATGCCAGGCATGACAGCTTGGACAGGACTGACTCGCATTACAGATTTAAAAGCGGGTGAGACATTGTTTGTTTCCGCCGCCTCTGGCGCAGTAGGTAGTGTGGCTTGCCAAATTGGTAAACTAATAGGTGCCCGTGTTATAGCCTCTGTCGGTTCAGATGAAAAAGCTGAATTATTAAAAAGTTATGGTGTTGATGCGGTCATCAATTACAAGACTTGTGGCAATCTCACCCAAGCGTTGACAAAAGCCGCCCCAGAAGGAATTGACGTGTATTTTGAGAACGTCGGTGGCGAGCATTTAGCCGCAGCGCTGAGCAATATGAAAGATCATGGACGTATCGCTGTTTGCGGTATGATTTCGCAATATAACAACACAACTCCAACGCCTGGCCCTGACAACTTAGCCCTAATTGTAATGCAAAAACTCAAGTTAGAAGGTTTTATCGTATCCGAACATTGGGCGCATTATCCTGAGTTCACCGCCAAAATGGCTCAATGGTTAGCGGAAGGCAAAGTCAAAGCAGAACAAACAATTTATCAAGGGCTTGAACAAGCACCTGATGCTTTTATCGGTCTATTTGAAGGTAAGAATCGCGGTAAAATGTTGGTAAAACTAGCCTAAGTCACCAACAAAGCGGTATAAACATCTCAATATGAGATAACAAATAGTCGGTATCGCAAAAGTGATACCGACTTTTGTTTATTTTGCAATCAAACGCTATCTATATGAAAGCTTTTGACTCTACATTTTGCATCATCAGCCTTTCCAGAGCGCAGCTTCAATCAAGTGGGCGACTTTCTCCACCGCAGCTTCGCCGGCGGCAATCGCCTCATCAGCACGGTGAAACTCCATAGTGCCGATATTTCCCACCTCTGGCACAATACAAATATCTGGTGGATCGCCCATCAACCGCGCCCGTTTATGCCTTTGCTCTAAAATACCCATAGATTGCGACATCACAGCAATCATCCCCGGATTCGATTTAGTGCCGAGTGAAAACTTATCGGTTAGGTTGCTGACATAATCTCGGCCACGGGCGAATAAATCCATAAAGCCCGTTTCTTGTCGCGCTGGCATATCCATTTCAGCTTGGACAGTCCTTTGGCTGGTCATATTCACGGGTAACACTTGGATACGCCCAGAATGATAGCCATATAAATCCACTGCAATCACCACATCAACGCCCATGGCGCGGCTGACCGAAACAGGAACAGGATTCACTACAGCACCATCGACTAACCAGCGTTCTCCTTGTCTGACAGGGGCTAAAATCCCCGGCATGGAGCAAGAGGCCCGTACCGCTTGCCGTAAATCCCCTTCAGTAAACCAAATTTCCTGACCAGAGTATAAGTCAGTCGCGACGGCTGCAAAGGGACGATTGAGATTTTCAATATTCACATCTCCTATACGTGCATGCAGCACATCGAACACCTTGTCTCCGCCGATAAGCCCGCCCTTACGCCATCGAATATCCATCAAGCCAAGCACGTCCCAACTAGAAAAACCGCGCACCCATTTTTCTAACTCGGGTAAATGATCATGGGCGTAAGCGGCCCCCACTAAAGCCCCTACCGAACATCCAGCCACTTTATCGGGCTTAATACCCATGGCAGCTAAACCATTCAATACACCTATATGTGCCCAACCTTTCGCCGCCCCACTACCCAAGGCAATACCTACCGAAGGGGTTGTTCCGTTAGCCATAAATCATTTCTCCTGTAACTCAATGCAGTACACGATAACGTAAAATCCTGCCATATCCACTGTCAATCGGTAAAAACGACACAATTAAGAGGTTGTAATACCAATGTAAATAAATACAATCAACAGAGCATAAATGGCACACTTTCTACATCAATCCGTGCATGAAGCAGAGATAATCACCGATGTGGATAGCTGAGCAAGGGCGATTAAGGCTATAATCTGCCCTTACTAAGATTTAGGGGATATACCTTTGCAATTTACCGATTTTTCTCTGGACCAGCGTCTGCTTCAAAGCATAAAACATATGGGGATCACAGAACCCACCGCCATCCAGGAACAAGCACTGCCTATCGCATTGGCAGGTAAAGATTTAATGGCGTCATCAAAAACGGGCTCAGGTAAAACCTTAGCGTTTTTGTTACCCGCATTGCAAAGAGTCATTTCTACCCGCTCACTGTCGAAACGTGATCCTAGAGTCTTGATTTTATTACCGACTCGCGAACTAGCACATCAGGTTTATAGTCAGCTTCGCCTCCTTGTCGCCAACACCCAATACAAGGCCATCAGCGTACTGGGCGGTGAAAACTTTAATGACCAAGCCAAAGCCTTAGCGAAAGAACCGCATTTTATTGTCGCGACTCCAGGCCGTATCGCCGATCATTTAGAACAGAAGCATCTTTTTCTCAATGGCTTAGAGTTATTAGTCCTCGATGAAGCCGACCGCATGTTGGATTTAGGCTTTGCACCGCAGCTAAAAGCGATCAACGATGCAGCCGATCATAAACGTCGTCAAACGCTGATGTTTTCTGCCACGTTAGATCACGACGAAATCAATGATATCGCAGCAACATTACTAAAAAATCCAGCGCACGTGGCGATTGGCGCGGCTCACTCTGAGCATAACGATATTCATCAACGTATCTTTTTATGTGACCACTTAGACCATAAAGAAGCGTTATTAGCCCGTTTGCTCAAAGATGAAACCCATAAACAAGTGATTATTTTTACCGCGACGCGTCCAGATACTGAGCGCTTAGCCGCTAAATTAACCACGCAAGGTTTTGCAACCGCCGCACTCAGCGGTGATTTAAAGCAGGCCGCACGAAACCAAATCATGGACCAATTTGCCCGTGGCCAACAACAAGTACTAGTGACAACCGATGTCGCCTCTCGCGGCCTGGATTTGCTCAATGTATCCTTGGTCGTTAACTTCGACATGCCTAAATTTGCCGAAGAATACGTGCATCGTATCGGCCGTACTGGTCGTGCAGGCGCAAAAGGTGATGCGATATCGCTCGTCGGGCCAAAAGATTGGGACAACTTTAAGAAAGTCCAAGTCTTCCTCAGAAAAACCTTTGAGATCAGCACAATTCCAGGCCTAGAAGCTAAATTTAGTGGTCTAAAAAGCAAAGCTAAACAAACGCCAGTAAAACGTGTTGCTAAAGCGGAGCTTGCTAAAGGTAAGAGCAAAAGAACCAAAGCAACCACACCAGCACCGTCGCGGGATAAGCGTTTCATCACGGGCGTGGATGTCGGCGATGCTCCTATGCGTAGAAAACCTGCTGCGGCACAATTACTACAAGATAATGATACTGAAGAAGTTTAAAACTAATTTATGCATAAAGGCCGTTGGATTTAACATCAGATATTATCTCTGATACAAATCACATAGGCATGATCTAATACTGGAAATTGACATACTAAAATTATCAGTCTGTCGCCAAGCGAATCAAAAGCGCATGGTAAACACTGATCCTCATGTCATTTCCAGCTACAATAGCGCTATTATCGATATTTTGAAGGTGTAACATGAGAGTTTGTGGTGTTGAATTAAAAGGTGGCGAAGCCATTATCAGTTTATTGAGTTATGAAGGTGAAACCTTCAATGTGCCAGAATGCCGTAAGGTGTCTTTCACCGTTTCCCAATCTGCTACCACAGAAGCTATTCGTGAGTTTCACTTCGCTTTTCATAAGCTGATGCAAGATTATCGCGTTGATGAAGTTGTCATCATAGAACGTGAGCAAAAAGGTAAACTCGCGGGTTCAGCGACAAGCTTTAAACTTGAAGCAGCCATTCAATTAGGGGAATTACCTGTCAGTCTATTGTCTCCTGTCACTATCAAAGAGCAAAACAAGCGCAATCCACCCCAAGTTGATTTCGATAGTTTAGATCTTAAAAAAGTACAGCAGTTAGCTTTCGAAGCCGCTTATGCCCATCAAAATCGCCGAATTTTTGGCAAAGTATAAGTAATGTGATGAACTCAGGCTCCGAAGTCATTCGGAGCTAAATCCTCTATGAATCCATTAAAGTACTTAAACGGTTACAGCCTTGATATTCAACAGCAGGTACAGCAACATCTCGATGCTGGCACATTACCCAAGCTATTGCTGAAACGTCATCCTGTCATACATAGCGTTCGTAGCGATAAAGCGCTGTACGACTATACTCAGACGATTAAAAATCAATTTTTACGCCAGTCCTCCCCGCTCTCAAAAGTGATATTTGATGACAAAATTAATATTAGCCATCATGCACTTGGCTTGCATTCTTACGTAGCACGAGTTCAAGGCAATAAAATCAAAGCGAAGAACGAAATTCGCATTTCTTCGCGTTTAAAGCGTGTACCAGAACCTTTGTTGCGTATGGTCGTCGTACATGAATTAGCCCATTTAAAAGAAAAAGATCACAACAAAGCTTTCTATAATTTGTGTACCCACATGGAGCCGGATTATCACCAGTTTGAATTTGATTTGCGCTTATTATTGACTTGCATCGACGCTAACATATCCCCTTATTCTGCAGATAAAGTCGACACCTAACCTTCGTATATTTTTCGCCCAAAACTTGACTGATAATAGTTTTCATTTAGAATGTTGTAGTATCTAGCGCAGCAAAATACTGTAATGACAATGACGAAACAGAATATCGATAAAATATTAAGCAAGTGGTGTAAAAAGCAAGCTAAAAAGCTACTCAAAACACAGGCGAAATCTGTTTCAAACACAGGGAACGCTATTACATCCTCATCACATCTACGCGCGCAGACTGATAAATCTTTGACGAATAAAAAGGCTCAACGAAAGCACCTCACCCAATTACTCTCTAAGCATATTGCTCAGCAAGAATTTGCCCATAGCAATAAATCAACACTCAAAAAACAATTAAAACTCGCGAAAGCTAATTTTATTGCCGCAAATGATGCGACATTTTCATCGACTATTATTACTCGACTTTCTCCTTTACCCACGGAACACAGCTTTGCATTACGTCCCTTTAAAAAATCACCCTGTGGTGGCTGTCCCGCATTAAAAGGTAAATTGTGCAAGTGCGCATTAAAAGTGATGCAAAGGCGCCACGCAAGCTGATAGGCACGATTTAGCACTGCATATTGGGTTCTCTGTTCAGTCCTTAATAAAAAACGTTATAAGCTCTTCATCTGCACAATTTTCCTCTTCACAACCTTTTGAATGACTCGCTATACCACTTCTAACTGAAGATCCTATCTATTTTATCCCTTATGTTTTATCGCCACGACTTCGAATCGAACAAGTTTTAAGCTTTTATACAACTCGAACAGTACTCGTGATAGCAAAAAAATGCCTACCATAATAAGTATTGTGGAAACAAAAATGCCGATGAAATTTTCATTTCATCGGCATTGATAAACTCTTCTAGAAAATCAGTGCTATTGTTTATTCAAACTTTGATACTATAAATTCTATTAGCTTAGGTTTGGCTAACCTAAGTTCATTATAGCTTCACGACTCTTCACCATATTAGTGAATGTGCGTAAATCTTGATTTGCTAACTTGCTCGACATAGGAATATCGGCTTTCAACGGATCAACAGGTTTACCATTGATATGGAATTCATAATGCAAATGCGGGCCAGTCGAACGACCTGTATTACCAGATAAAGCAATCACTTGACCGCGAGTTACACGTTGACCTTTACGCACTAACGCCTTAGACAAATGTAGGTAACGGGTACGGTACTTACCACCATGTTCAATCACAATATACTTACCGGCAAACTGATGGTCCGTCACTAAACTGACAATTCCATCACCAGGTGCAATAACTTTAGTCCCGATTGGCACGGAAAAATCTGTTCCATTATGGGGAGAAATACGCCCTGTGATTGGGTGTTTGCGATGGCTGTTAAAACGTGAACTCATACGCGGTTGCTTAGCTAACGGATAACGTTGGAATGCCCGAACTAAACTCTGGCCTTTAGCATCATAATAACTACCATCAGAATATTGATATGCACTAATTTCAGAACGACCACTTTTAATACTGACGCCTAAAATTTGGCTACTTCCCGTCGGTTCACCTTCAACATATTGATCATTTACCAAAACTGAGAATTTGTCACCAGCTCGTAAATCACGGGCAAAATTCAATTTTTCTTTGAGTAAATCTTCAATTCGCTGAATATCTGCAGCGGCTAAGCCCATTTTTTGGGCTGAAACGTAGAAAGAACCTTTAATATCGCCAGTCAAAATTCGATTTTGCCAAACACCTTCAACGTTCACTTCTTCAACATTAAAACTACCGTCTTCATAACGCGTAAAAACCACTTGGCGGGCAGCGTTAAAATAAAGTTCTAATTTTTGTAACTGACCTTCACTATCAAGCCAAAATTGCATTCTGTTACCAGGTAACAAGGTATCAAGTGCCAAAATGTTTAAATCAGCTTCTAAAACCTTATACATAGTCTGCTGATCAACACCCGCCTTGGAAAATAACCCACTTAAGGTATCACCGGAAACGATAATTCGCTCAAACTGGGGAGCATTATTAATGAGTGCAGCTTGATCTAGGACTTCAGGTTCAGAAACTTGAGGGAGAATATTTTCAATATCGAGAACAACAGGGATACGCTGAGCAGTTGGCGTAACATGGTTATTATTCGGCATCAACATCGCAGCACCCATCAACAAACTACCCATTAATAGAATGTTCTTTTGGGTCGATGATAAGTTCTGCAAACGGGTTTGCGATAAGTTGATAAAGTTGGGTTTGCCTGTTTGCAACGCTTTTCACCTTTCGTTAACTTTGCGTTCTATTTTTGACCAGTCCCTTTGAGGGAAGCCCGAATTTTTTCCAACTTATATCAAAAAACCGATTATGACAAACGCTATTTCACTCTTTTGTTGCACCATTAATGAAAAACATGCGCTAGTTGGCATTTCCAACTCACTTTGTGTGTATTATCCGAATGTTAAACACGCAGGAGATACAATAAATAACACTTATAAAACAATTTGTTATTTATCGTACTCTGTGAGAATGAGCAACTAAGGCAAAACTATCGTCATTTCGCTCCCATGTGAGGTTTTATTGATGTCGATGCGGGTATTTATCTGCTCTTTCATTTCCGACACGTGCGAGATCACCCCTATCATGCGGCCAGAGGATTGCAAATCCATCAGGGTCCGAATGGCCAGTTCTAAAGAATCTTGATCTAAACTGCCAAAGCCTTCATCGATAAATAAAGTATCGAGTTTAATACCACCAGCATAGGCTTGCACTACATCAGATAGGCCTAACGCCATAGATAATGCTGCCATAAAACTTTCACCACCGCTTAAGGTAGCCACAGGACGCACTTTGGAGGTATAAGCATCTTCTACTTCCAATTCGAGCCCAGAAGCTTTGTTACCCTTGGCCCTATCTTCCTTACGCAATAAACGATAACGCCCTTTGCTCATCAGGTGTAACCTGTGGCTTGCCTCTAACAACACATCGTCAAGCAGTACACTTAACACAAAACGTTGCAGGCTGATCTTATTACCCGTATTTCCATTAGCGACATCTGCGAGGGTACCGATAACCGCATATTCATCTTCCAAAACCTTAGCTTTTGCATCGGCAATACTCAGCTGGGTTTGGGTTTGCATCAGTAATACTGTGCGAGTGTGAAGCAACTGCCATGCCTGCTCGGCAGCGTGTAATGCTTGCTGCGCGAACTCAAGCTCAGCAGCCAGCTTAATGCTATCGGGTAGTACTTTATCCTTAAGCTTAAGCGCTAACTGCTCGCACTGTGCCTTGGTCAAAGCACTGCGCTGCTGGTAAGCCTCAATTTCGCTGGCTAATGCACGCTGTTGTTCTTCATCCAGCATGGCCTCAAATAAGGCCTGTTGATCGGCAAAACCTGCTGCGACTAATTGCTGATTGAGTTGCTGCTGTGCACGCGTTTGCTGGGCTAATGCCGCCTCAGCAGCATTTTCAGCACCATTAAGTGCCGCTTTAGCCGCAACAAAAGATTGGCCAGTCTCTTGTTGGAGCTCCCTAACACTAGTGATCTGTTGCTTAATTTGGCTGATACTTTGCTGATTTTGCGCGATTGCTGCAGTTAAGGCCTCAAGCGTTGCAAGCGCAGATGGAACACTTTGCTGCATGTGCGCTAACTGCCCCTGCAATAGATCCACTTTAGATTGCAGTGCACTGTCGTGTGTTTGTCCTTGCTCTAGCTTTTGTTGTAGATGCGTTTCCTGTGCGTGCAACAATGCAATCTCTTGCTGTAACAGCTGTAACTGCTGATGGGCTTGCTCCGCTTGAGTGAGTGAGAAAGCGTATTGCGACAAGGTATGTGTATGTTCGCCTAAAGGAATATCAACCGCAGTGCCCAATTGGACCGCGAGATCTTGTGCTTGCTGTTGCAAGGTTTCTAACTGCGTTTGTAGCCCACGATATTCCGCTCTGGCTTTGCTCAGGATTTCTTGAGCATTCGTTTCAGCCTCTAGTGCTAATTGCAGCGCTTCATCACTTGGGAGCGGCTCTTGGCTTTGTGCTGGCTGTGGATGTGTTTGGCTGCCACAAACGGGGCAAGGTTCATCTTGCTGTAATTGCCGCGCTAAAATAGCGGCCTGCCCTTGGTGCCAAGTCAACAATAAGGCTTTATATGCAACCTGTGCTTGCTGATGCTGAGCACTGAGTTGTCGCCCTTTGGCTTTAGCCTCAACAAGTTTTGCCTGTGTCGACGATACCCTTGCCGCCACTTGTTGCCATTGCTGATAGGTAGACAATAACTGCTGTTGCTGCTGATGCGCTTGTTGCAATGAGAGGCGAGTTTCGCTATTGGCCTGTAGTTGCGGCAGAGCGGATTCCAATTCACGGCGTTTTTGGACTACAGTGGCTAACTCATGTTTGCTGTTCTGAAGTTGTGTTTTCGCGCTAATGAGTTGCGTTTGCTCTTGTTCAAGGGTTTTATTAAGCCTATCCAATTCCCTGAGCTGCGGCCCTAAGGCATTCAGTTGCTGTTTAACCTGTTCCTGTTCGAGTAACGACGCTTCCAACACGGGTAAATCAGCGGCCTTAAGCTCTGCGTTATCGAAGGCTTTTTTAGCATGGATTAATGCTGTTTTCGCATGTTCAAGGGCAAGACTTGCCGCCTTGGCTTCCTGCTCACGGGCCACAAACACCTCAAGCATGGGTGCCAAGTGCTGCGCCTGTTTAGCCAAATTCAGTTTATAGGTTTGCGCAGCCATGTTTTCTTGCTGTGCATCAAGCGCAGCAACCGTTTGAGTTAAGGCATCAAACTGCGCAAATTCGGCCAATAAATGCTGGGCGGCATCGCTGGTTTTTATCACCCATTGTTGCTGCTGTAATGCCTGTTCTTTCGCACTTTGGGCTGTTTCAAGTTCTGGCATAAGCTTAGCTAATTCACAGCTAAGCTCGTCATCGGATGCTAAACCCGCACTTTGTAAAATGCCATCACGGCGACTGCGTTGATCTTTCACTAAGGCGCGGATATCTGCAGCCTTACTTTTTAAGGAATCTTCAATACGTCGGTATATATGCGTTTGAAATAGCTGACTAAATATCAGTTCTCTGGCTTTAGAGTCTGCCATTAACAATTCGCGAAATTTTCCCTGCGGCAACACCATCACTTGGCGAAACTGCTCCACATCAAGGCCAGTTAAGGCTTCAATCTCAGCGGTTGCCTCAGAGACTTTGCTCGCTACAAGCAAACTTTCATTACCCTCAGCGTCTATCTTATATAACTGAGCTTCGGGCTTCTGCACCGTTGAGCCGTCACCGCTTTTTTTAACCCTGTCTTGCTCTGGCACACGGCGAATACGATAACTGCTATTACCCAACTGAAAACTAAAAGTGACTTCTGTTAGCAGACTATCATCGGCCATATCGCAGCGCATCTGGCTGCCTTCACGCTCATTACCTGTGGTTTTGCCATAGAGGGCAAAGCAAATACCATCGAGCAAGGTCGTCTTACCCGCACCTGTGGGTCCATTAATCAAAAATAATGGATTAGTCCCTAAGGCCGTAAAATCAAGTTGTTGAGTCGATGCAAAGGGGCCAAAGGCTGACATGGAAAGGCTAAGTGGTCTCATGCTTGGCGCTCCTCATTGTGTAGCTTAGTCAGGAGTTCATCCATCACAGCTTGCTGTGCTTGTGTTAATGACTCGCCGGACACTTGAGAGAAAAAGTCACGGAACATGTCCATCTCGCCTTTTTTGATATGATCTCGGCTCAAGGTGACTTGTTGCTGCCCCGCCATCAGACCAGTCCGCTCTAAATGCAGCACATTAGGGTAAACAGCTCTCAATTTTCCCATAGCATCTAAAATGGCATGTTTATCAAGGAGTCTGACCATAAGGTAGTCCTCACGCTTGATATCCGTTTTACCTTGGGCGAGTAATGTGGCTAACTCCCCTTCTAAGATACGGACATCGCGTATCGACGTTAATGGCAATAAACTAATTTTAATCGGCGTTTGCGCGCTAAGTTCGACTAAGGTCACCGACTTATGTTGACGTTGTTCGCTAAAGGAATACTTCAAAATCGATCCTGAGTAGCGCACATGCTCTGCACCTTTGTATTGCGGTCCGTGCAAATGCCCAAGGGCGACATAATCAAACTCAGTAAATAGCGTTGGCGATATTTTATCGGCGCCACCAATGCTCAGTGGTCGCTCAGATTCTGACTCACTGCCACCATCCAAAAAACAATGGCTTATCACCACTTTCGGCAAACCTTGGCTATCGTGCTGGCATACTTGTTCAAGCAATAGCGTCATTGCGGCCTCATGGCTTGTAGCCTCACACTCAAAAACTTGGCGCACTGTGGCAGGTTCGGCATAGGGCAAGGGATAAAACACCACATCACCGCTTGAACTCGACAAAGTAATGGGATGAATATCAGCACTCAAAGGGCCAATAATATGTAACCCACTTGCCGCCATTTGTTTTGCTGCAAAACCTAAGCGCTCGTGACCATCGTGGTTACCTGCAATTATAATGACTTGCAGGCCTAAATCATGCACTAAGCGGTTAAGCACATCATCTAACAGCGCAACCGCATTCGCAGGCGGAATCGATCTGTCATAAATATCCCCCGCCACAATCACGGCATCCACTTTGTGTTCATCCGCTAGAGCAATAATTTGCTCGAGCACAAAGGCTTGATCATCCAGTAGTGATTGATTGTGTAATTGACGACCTATGTGCCAGTCCGAGGTGTGGATAAATTTCATAATCGCTCTTTTAAAGAAGTGGTGGCGCTAAACCCGAGCGCACATGCCGCCCGTCGATGCAAATAAGACTAGCAAGATAGACACTGCACTTATATCAATCGGATTAAATATGTACACAATATTTAAAATACACACCAAAACAATAAGAAGCCTAAAAAGTGTATTAAAAATGACAGGTAATACTATTCAAAAAACTTGAAAGAGTACACCTAACTCAAAGTAGGATGAGACGTTTTAAGTCGTCATTTGGCGGATCTTTTGGGTGATATCCATCTCGGCTTAACTTTTGAGCCAAGATGGACGCTACTAAGATACACTCATGCGCAGCTTAAAGAGCGTCTATTGATGAGTGAGTTTTATAAAATGCTTAATATCAAATAGTTTACGAAAATAAATTATATTGGCTCGCCAAAAGTTTAAAACTCATAGCAAGGGACATAGTCACCACCAATGGCTTGATAATCTTTGTACCTTTAGTGACCACGAGACGAGAACCCAAGGTTGCGCCAATCGCTTGCCCTGCCAGCATGACTAATCCTAATAACCAAATCACTTTTCCGCCCAAGGCAAAGAAGATCAGCGAAGCAATGTTAGTGGAGAAATTAAGTAGTTTTGCGTGGGCAGTTGCCTTCGCCAAACCAAACCCCGCTAGCGATACAAAAGCCAGCGCAAAAAAGCTCCCAGTACCAGGGCCAAAAAAGCCATCGTATAATCCCACGCCCAATGCTGCAGTAAAGGCAAATGCGGTAGGTGTCAGCACTTGATGTTTATCATCTTCAGAAATCTTTTTCGAAAATAAAAAGTAACAACCAATAGCCAAAATCAAAAAAGGTAACATCAACTCCAGCACTTCAGTATCGACGAGTTGAACTAGAATCGTACCTAATGCCGCACCGATAAATGCACAAATCAAGGCTAACTTAACGGATTTAAGATCAACCAGCCCTTTACGGACAAAGTACAAACTCGCAAAAAAACTGCCGCCACAGGCCTGCAGCTTATTTGTCCCTAAGGCAACCGCAGGCGGCAAGCCTGCCCACATAAGTGCAGGAATGGTCAGCAAGCCTCCGCCACCGGCGATTGAGTCAATAAAACCAGCCACCATAGCGATGGCAAAAAGTATCGCTGCGATTTGTAGAGTCAGTTCAAATTCCATGATGATTTATTATTCTTCTGATAAAAAAGAGAGTGATTGCGGAATATTAGACTGCGTTTGCCAAATAAACGCAAAGGAGTTATTGTCGGCACAGCGTGAGATAAACTCACACAAAACCCCGAGTCCTGTTCTGATTTTCTAGCAGTAGGAAATAAAATGTTTGCCGAACTACCGCCCCTCAATTCTCTCCGTGCCTTCGAAGCCGCAGCACGTTTACAGAGCATGACATTAGCCAGCAAGGAGTTGCATGTCACCCATGGCGCAGTCAGCAAACAAATCAGAGTATTGGAGGATTATTTAGGTTTTGCGCTCTTTGTACGTTTACACAAAAAAGTTGGTTTAACCGATGAAGCCAAACGCTATTTACCCCATGTTCAAGCCGCTCTGCAAACATTATCGAGTGCTACCAGTGACTTGCGCCGTCAGCCCACTAAGCCGCAAACCTTAGCCATCAATGTGCTGCCAAGCTTAACCATCAATTGGCTGATTCCAAGAATGGAGCAGTTTAAATCCCGCCATCCACACTTGTATGTCGACTTATCCATTGGCGACTTTGCCGTGGATTTTAGCCAAGGTCGTTATGATATTGCGATCCGTAGTAGCACAGTCATCCCTAAGGGCGCGAATTATATCAAGCTAATGGATGAGGATTTATGCTTAGTTTGCGCGCCTTCGTTAGCCCCGAAACTCCAGCGTATCGAAGATATTAATCATGTCACTTTACTGAAACACACCACAAGACCAGAACTTTGGGAGTATTGGGCGGAAAAGGTGGATTTAACACTCACCCAAGCACAAACCTTTGGTGTCGAGCATTTTTATATGTTGAGTCAAGCGGCTGCGAGTGGTATGGGCGCAGCACTTATTCCGCGATTCTTCATCGAAGAACAACTGGCAAACGGCAGCTTAGTCATCCCCTTCGACGCCCCCTTTACCAGTCCCTATCGATATTATTTACTCACCCCAAAATCCCCAAGCCTGCCGTTAAAAGCTCAAGCTTTTATCGAATGGTTATTAGAGATTTTTGCGCCCTATCGTCATTAATCTGCATTAAACGTATCTCAGTTCAAGCGAGGCACAATAACGCTATAAATGCCAAACGAGGCTATTGAGATCACTAACTGAGCGCAGAAAAACACCAATAAAAAACCACCCAAAAGGTGGTTTATTAGATTCAAGGCTTAAAGCGCATCAAAATTAGTGATTGCAATGCTCACCGTGAACATGGTCATGGTCATCATCGTCCATAAACTCATCGTCACCGTCTTGATGTTGCATTACGCCCCAACCGTCGGTCATGCCGCCGAATTCGGCAGCAAAATCATTTAGCATGACTTCTTGTTCAACCAATGTATCGTACTCAGGCACCATATTGAGACAAACAATGATTTCCCACTTACCAAGCTCATCATTCAGATTCAGCTCAAGCTCGCCTTCCAAGTCAGAATTTGTTAATTCTTCTAACGCAGTTTCAGCATCGCGTTGGTCATCAAAAACCAAAAAGAAATCAACATCTAACTCTTTAGTTAAATCGATTCCCGCTTCAGCCATTGCGGCCAGCATTTTACCATTGTCATCATCTGGAAATTGCATTTCTTGCTCCACTGTTTCAGGCTTATTCTGCCGCAATGATTTGAACTGATTCACCATTAAAGCTGACGATGTCGCCCGCGATAATTTTTTTACGTTTACGAGTTTCAACTTCACCGTTCACAGTGACTTGACCTTCGTCGATAAAATGTTTGGCTTCACCACCTGCATTGCTCATGCCTTGCACTTTTAATACTTTGTACAATTCAATGAAATCTTCGCCAGAATGCAAAGCCAATTGATTAATTTGCGCCACTTAATACACGCCTTCTAAAAATAAACCTGCGGCATTATACCAGCACAGTACAAAATTCGCTGAAGATAATTTGGCTAGAGACGTCTTTCATCGGCGAGTAGGCCAAAGGCTGATTCATCGAGCCAGTTTTCACCTATTTTGAATTGCTGCCTGAGTAAACCTTCAAGCCGAAAACCACACTTTTCGAGTACTCGTGCCGATGCGTGATTATCTTTAGCACAATGCCCAACAAATTTATGTACATTAAAACTTAAACAGGCCCAATCAATGACCGCCATTAAGCTCTCAGTCGCATAACCTTTACCGTGCCCCTCGACTGCCAGTAAATAACCCACTTCGGCACGCTGTTCCTCGAAACTTTGACAATAAAGGCCCGTTAAACCGATAAACTGCCCAGTATCAACGGTCTCAATCACTAAGGTCAGCCAATCGCCAGAACCGTAGAACCAAGTATCAGAACGCTGCTGAAACTTACTGCGGATCACCTCTTGCGACTCTGGAACGCGTACAAAACGATTAATCTCAGGATCGTTATGCAGTGCATAAAAATGTTCCCAATCACTATCTTGTAAGCTCCTGAGTTTCAATCTATCAGTGTAGAGTTCCAGCATAGTGACTCCGTGATGAGCATATAAAACAAAACGGCAGCAAACGCTGCCGTATCAAACAAGCTGTATTAGATAAGCGGTAAAACTTACGCGCGGCTGGTCACTTCAAGTAAATGAAAGCCAAATTGCGTTTTCACGGGGCCTTGTACTTCGTTTAATGGTGCACTAAAAACCACTTCATCAAACTCTCTGACCATCATGCCAGGACCAAATGACCCCAATTCGCCGCCTTGGGCACCTGATGGGCAAGAAGAGTGCGCGCGAGCAATTTGAGCAAAATCTGCGCCTTCCATTATTTGCTGTTTCAGCGCTTGACACTGCTCTTCACTGCTGACTAACAAATGTCTTGCTGTTGCCTGGACCATAGTAAAACTCCTGTAAGGATCATGAGACATTTGCCCCAAATATCATTGAGTTCCCACTAAAACATTCGTTTTAACAGGTTTGGAATCAACAGTATAAAAACTTTCTGTTGAATAAAAAAGTCTTAAAATGCCGTCACTGACAACAAAGTCAATTAACGGCATCTTACACGGCTAAGCTTGTTTCGACGCAATCCAACGATCGATCTTGTTTTCCATGACCGCCATGGGTAATGAACCTGATGTGAGGATTTGATCGTGGAACGCTTTAAGATCAAATTTATCCCCCAAGGCTTTTTCTGCGCGGGCACGCAGTGCCAAAATCTTCAACTGACCGACCTTGTAAGACAAAGCTTGACCAGGGATCGCCATATAGCGCTCCACTTCAGCGACTATGTCACTCTCAGCCATAGGCGAGTTGTCTTTCATGTACTGAATAGCCTGTTCACGACTCCAACCTTTAGAATGAAGGCCAGTATCAACCACTAAGCGCATTGCACGCAGCATTTCATCGGAAAGCTTACCAAAATACTGGTAAGGATCGGTAAATAGCCCCATCTCAATACCTAAGTATTCAGCATAAAGTGCCCAACCTTCCTCGAAAGCGGTATAACCGCTAAAACGCTGAAACTCAGGCACACCGGTCAGCTCTTGTTTGATCGCGATTTGGAAGTGATGCCCAGGAGCGGCCTCGTGCAAAGATAAAGTCGTCATCCCCCACTTAGGCTGTGCTTTGAGGTTATAAGTGTTGATATAAAACACTCCTGGACGGCTACCATCCACCGCAGGTGCTTCATAAGAGGCACCCGCTGCCGATTGTTCTCTAAAACTTTCAACCGGCTTAACCACATAATCAGCCTTTGGCATCACATTAAAGTAGTTAGGCAATACATGATTGATTTTATCTTTTAATACCATATAGCCATCAATCAAGCCTTGGCGATCGCTATAGAAATACTGCGGCTCTGAAGATAAAGACGCAAAAAAAGCCTTCAAATCGCCCTTAAAACCAACCTGCTCACGCACCTTATCCATCTCAGATAAAATTCGCGCCACTTCACCTAAACCAATTTGATGAATTTCATCTACAGACATAGTGGTGGTCGTATGTGAGTTCGCCAGATGCTGATACCAAGCTTTACCGTTAGGCAAACCTGACCAACCATCAGTCGCCCGCGATTTAGGTAAATAGGTTTGCTTAAAGTAATCGCGTAAGTTCGTTAACGCTGGCACGATACGCTCGGCTATCATGGCTTGATAACGGGTGGTCAATTCCGCTTTATCTTGCTCTGAAAAACTTTCGGGAAAATGCTTGATTGGCGAGTAAAAAATGCTCTGAGTCGCATCCGTCGTTAACATAGCATCTAACTGAGGAATAATGCGCTCTACCAACACTCGAGGTAGTACCACTTTACTTTCAATACCTTGATTCATACGATTTTCAGCAAGTGCGACCCACTTGATGAAACCATCGACTCTCTGTTCCCAATTACGATAATCTTGGACAGTCTTAAAAGGTTGTGCACTTTCGCCACTTCCCAGCTGCACCATAGTAATGACAGTGCTATAGAACTGACTTATCGGCATAAAGCGTGATGGGAAAGTTTCGTCCACTAACGCCATATCACGGTCATAGACGAACAGGTCATAACTTAACTGTAGATCTGCAGGCAGTTGCTTTGGATCTATCGCACGCACCTGAGCTAAATAGTGAGTGTTAAGATCATGACGGGCCTTAAGGTAATCCTCAGTTAAATCCCCACCGAAATCGGCGTTATAGTCATTTACGCCGACAAAAGTAGCGTAGATGGGCTCAAGCTTTAGGTAATCTTTAAAATAAGCATCCACAAGCGCTAAATAACGCTGCTCTGTCGTTTGTGTTTCGCCCTGCACTGCTGTCATATTAGCCGAGCTATTTTCTTGAACTGCAGTGACTTCAGGTTTAGAACAACCTTGAAGGGTGAAGATTAACGCTATCGAACCTGCCAATAAACCCAATTTCATTTTAATATTTCTCCTTTTTGGCCCGCTATTGCAGAACTGTTTCTATACTTAGTTCAAGGTCTGCTATCGGAGTTAATCTATGATCTACTCGTTCCGCAACTCAGGTTTCAGGGATCCTGAAACTGGAGTCTATAACCAAACCTATTTCATGGAAGTATTCAACCGAGAATGGCATCGTCACATGAGAGACCACCAAAGCTTGGCACTATTGTATCTGTGCCCTCACATTCATGAAACCGTCAAACAACCCCATTTACTCGAATTCTTTACCAAACAAGTGCAAGAAGCGCTATTAAGAGCAACAGATATGATTGCTAGGCTAGATCACAATCACTTTGCACTGGGTTTATTCAACATAGATGAGGTGGGGACGGAAGTAGTGTTAAAGCGAATAGAACAACAAATATCTGACTTTAATCAAGATTTTGGTAAACATCATAAACTGACAATCGACTATAAACTGGCTGCCTGTATTTGCCTACCTACACAGGAAAGTAAAATAGAGTCACTCTTCAGTAATGTCAGCCAACTTTCACAACAGCTTGAAAAAAATCATGATCAATCACAAGCTTTAATCCGATTACAGTAAATCGGTTTATTGATACCAAAGAAAAAGCCCCTTGCGGGGCTTTCGATTCAAACACTAAACTGCGAAGTAATTACAGCGTGATATTATGCATACGTGCTTTCTCTTTAATATAAGAGATATAGCTATTTGCACTCTTCTGTGTCTTCTTATCATTAGCAGCTAACACTGCACGGTTATAAGCCGACTTATACTGTTTCAAACTTAAATGAGCCAAAGCTAATTCAAAGTTTGCTTCACCAGGATGATCAATACCCATTGATATGGCTTTTTCAAGCACAGGGATCGCAGCTGTATATTGTTCATTCAAGTTTAATAAGCGACCTTGTTTTAAGTAAGTCTTGCCATCATTGGTGATGGCTGCAGCTTTACCGTAATACTCAGCAGCTTGCTTAAACTCTTTCGCATTTTGATAGAAACCCGCCAAAATCTCTAAAGACTTAGCGTCCTCAGCGATCATGCCTGATTTCATATGTTTCTGATAAATTTTAGCGGCTTGATAAGGAGCACCTTTTTGTGCCATTAACTGCGCTAAACGCGTAATGTTGCCCGCGCTATCTAAGAAACCATTTCTATAAGCCAAATCGTAAGTTGCAAGAGACTTGTCATAGTCTTCAACCATCAAATAAAACTGTGCTAATTGAACCCACAATCTGCCATCATCCGGGAATAAAGGCACCATGACTTCTAACACGCCAACAGCTTTCTTATACTTCTTCTGATTGAAGTAAGCTGTCAGTTTCATTTGATACAGACCTTTGTCAGGAGATTCAGCTAATGAAAGACCTTTGTCGGCCACTTCAATCACTTTATCCCACTGTTTAAGTTCTGAATGCGCAATACCAATACGGCGATACATTTGAGAATCAGATTTACAAGTAAATTCCATCCACTTGTAATAATAAGGAATCGCTTCCTTAAACTTTTTCTCTTGTAATAGCAAATCAGCATAAAGACGCATAGTTGCTGCATGATCTGTACCACCTAAAATATCAGCTTCAACAGCTTGCTTTAGGTACTTGATCGCGGTATCCATTTTGCCTTTCTCGGCATAAAAGTTACCCAACATACGTGCAACATAGGCTTTATCGAAGTCGTTCTTGGCATTTGCCTCTAGCAAAATAGCAATAGCTTCATCGACCTGACCATTGGTATAAGCTTCAAATGACTTCTGAACTTTCTTCGCCGCACCTTCGCCCACGGCTTTAGATTGACGTTTGTCGATAGCACACTTTTCTTCTGCGACTGCAGATGAAAGAGTTAATGAACCTCCACAAACAGAAAGCAATAATAGAACTGCGATTTTATTAACATTACGCATTATTGGTTGCCTCCTTTATCTAAGGTGAAGTCTAGTTGTACTGTCATACCAGGTTGTTTCAATGGCTTGCCATCAACAATCTTAGGCTTGTACTTCCACTTCTTCAGTGCACGAATAGCTTCTTTATCAAATAAGCGTTTTGGTTCTGCTTGAATAACTTCAACGTCGTCGATACCACCGAGTTCGTTAATGGTAAAACGAAGTTGTACCCAACCTTCTTTACCATCACGCGCCGCAGCAATTGGATACTGAGGTTCGATACGAACGATAGGTGTAGCATCACCATCGCGAGTCATCATATTGCCTAATTTAAAACCGGTACTTGGACCACCAGCTTCTACACCACCCATATTGAACGACATTGCTGTGTCAATATTGCTCGAAGATTCTGGCGGCGTTGCCTCAGGCTTCTGTGGCTGTTCTGGCGGTGGCGGCGGCTTAGGCACTACCCTTGGCTTATTCTGTGCTTTTGAATCCTGTCTATCCATAGTGATTTCAATTACAGGGGTCTCGGCCGATGTTTCGCCGCGCTGTGCGCCGCCACCGACCAAGAACGCCATAAAAGCGAACAGACCAAAAGTCACAGCAGCACCAATAATGATCGATACTAGTGCTCTTAGCATATTAATCGTTCCCCGCAGATACCGAAATTTTATCTATACCAGCCGCTTTGACTTGGTCTAGAACTTTAACAACTAAGCCGTGCATTGCGTCTTTATCAGCCTGAATCAATACCGCAGCTTCAGGAGCTTCAGCCAGCATGCGCTCAACGTTTGCCGTTACACGTTCGATATCAACCTGACGGTTTTCCATCATGATCACGCCTGTTTTACTGACGCCGATAAAGATGTTAGCCGAAGGTTTTGAAGTCGCTTGCGAAGCTTTTGGTTTGTTATAATCCAAACCAGAAGGTTTCACAAATGACGTTGTTACAATGAAGAAGATCAACATGATAAACACGATGTCGAGCATCGGTGTCATATCAATTTGCGCTTCCTCGTCTACACTGGAATGCTTTTTACGTGCCATGTTCAATCTCTCTCTAGTGGTGCGGCATGCTGTCTTTTAGCTTTTCTAAACTGATTTTCATTTTTACATCCAGACGAGTACTAAAGAATACTCCCGATAATGCTGCAACCATCCCCGCCATCGTGGGCATAGTCGCCATTGAAATACCAGCCGCCATTAAACGAGCATTACTCGTCCCCTGAACTGCCATCACATCAAACACTGAAATCATACCGGTTACGGTACCTAACAAACCTATCATAGGACAAATAGCTACTAAGGTTTTAATCATCAGCATACGTGCATTCAAATCTTGCTTCGCTTGGGACAGCCAAGCTTCACGGATACGGTGTGCGTACCAAGAGGTTGTTTCCTCTCTAGCATCCCACGCAGATATGATAGCTTTATGTTGCTTTGGTGATATCCAATTAAGATACCAATAACGCTCAAGCATCAATACCCACATGAAGAACAATACAAACGCAACCAACCAAAGGACGTTTCCTCCAGCGGCCATGAAGCCCCTGACGGAATCCCATATGTCCATCAGGTATAGCATCATTAGTTAGCCCTCTTCTCAGCATGTGCTGCGATAATGCCCGCACTTTGCTCTTCCAAAATTTGGGTGATTGATTTGCTACGCGCAACGAGTATTGCATGTAGTAACATCAGTGGCAGAGCCGCAACTAAACCTTGTACTGTAGTAACCAGAGCCATAGAGATACCACCCGCCATCAGTTTAGGATCGCCAGTACCGAACAGTTGGATACTTTGGAAGGTCGCAATCATACCAGTTACTGTACCTAGTAGACCTAACATTGGGCCGATAGCTGCAATGACTTTCAAAATTGAAATTCGAGCTTCTAATGCAGGCGTTTCTTTCAGAATAGCTTCATCCAGTTTCAACTCTAATGTTTCAACATCAACATCTTTGTTTTCATGGTAAACCTTCAAGATACGACCAAGGGCATTGTTACCTGGGTTATCAACATTCTTAGCTTGGCGTTTAACTTTTGCACCGATAGCTGCCAGCACAACGAAACGCTCAACCGCAATTAATAAACCAATAGCAAGTAATATCAGAATAATATAACCAATGGTACCGCCTGACTCGATACGATCTTCCATGCTAGCTTTGTTCGTAAAGATGTTTAACAGTACGCCACGTGCAGGGTCAATATAGAAAGGTGCTGTACCAGAGGCCGTTTCTTCCCATTTAGCAACAGCGCTAACTTGATAGCCTTCAGGTTGTTGAGATAACTGCTGAATTAAACCTAATTCAGGGTTATATACAACGTATTTACCGTCAGCCGTTAAGTTATAAGCACCAATACGATGAATAGTCGTCGTTTTCACGTTACCATCAATTTCGGTAACAGAACCTTCAAATTTAACCACTTTGCCAGATTGCGCCATTTCAAATAGCTGCTCTTGCCAAAATTGTTCTAACTCTTCAATTTTTGGCAATTGCTTACGGGCACCTAAATCAGCGATAAACTTATCGCGATTTGGGAATTGAGCACTGATGTTTGAGCTTGCCAGTTTACCAGCGAAATCACCGGCTTCACCTTTAACTACACCAAACATTTCACCCAAGTCACCTTGAGCCGTTTTTAGATCTTCTTCTAACTGAGCAATTTTACGCTCGTTATCTAAGAACGCTTGGTTTAAATCTTTACCACGTTGCTTTTCAGCAGCTAACGCATTTTTTTCTTTTTGCAGTAAAGCGGCCTTATCGCCACGCTCTGCTTGGAACTCTTGCTCACGCTTGCTGTTGACTTTACCTTCTGCAGCGCGTTCAACTTTAACTTGTTGCAATAATTGGTCAATTGACTTAGGCGCATCAGCAGCGCTCGCCATACCAGCAGTTAAAGAGAAACTTGCAGCCAACACAGCTGTAGTAATTAACTTCTTCATTATTGTGCAGTCTCCGCAGCAGGAATTGGTAACGCGAATAGATCTAGAGCGCCTTGTTTACGGGCAATGCGGATACCTTTGGTCAGTTCACGCAAATAGCTGTCATCTAACTTATCCCAACCCTTAGATTCTGGGTTGTACATCCAGCCAGTCTTTTGATCTAAACTCTGTGCATAAAGAGCAACACGACCTAAGTTAAAGAAGTCAACCAACACTTCTTTGCCATCTAGGTTTAACTTACCTTGGTTAACGGCAACAGCACTACCGTATTCACGCTCAATACTATAAGCATCAAGAATTAGACGGTATTTTTCTGCTAGTGTTACTTCGGCAGTATTAAGAAGTTTTTTCAGTTCATTAACACGATTAGTACGTATTTCAGAATTGAAAGGTAAATCTAATTGAACAAACTGTTCTAATGACTCAACCATTTTAAACATTAATGGCACAACACCTTGGCGAAGTTTATCTACACCATTGATGTCACCCTGCACTGAATCCATTGTCTTTTGTTGATCAGCGACTAAGCTTGCAACGTAATCGTTATATGATTTCAGTGATTCGCGCTCATCTGCGACAGAACCATACTCAAAAAGCATGTCTTGTGCTTGATCGAAATACTTATCAACGTTCTTTTGCGACGCAGCAGCATCAGCATGGATCATACTATCCGCTTTCTGCACGTCGGTAAGAGGATCTGCAACTACTAAGTTGCTGCTCGCTAATGCCAGCACGCCAACAAGTGCAGTAGCGATTTTTGTTCTATTGCTTACCTTGGACATAGTTCCCAACCAATTTGAAGTGAATAAAAAGGTTTAACTTACCAGCAACATAACGACAAGGCATAAATACTTGCCGAAAAAATTCCTGTAAGTTCGTCTTTCTCTTGTGATTCTTAGTTTTTTCTTCCCTTTCCTACGCCCTTACAGGCATAGACCCGCTGGCATCATTTCACAAAATGTTGACCTGTGTCAACATTTCAGGCGACTAAAAACTAGTGTAAAGAAGCGTTAATAATGAAATTTTTTACGAAAGGTGTTTTTTTAGGCAAAAATGAATCTTTAGGGTTATTACTTTTTGTTCCAAAAAATAATAAATTAATTTAAATCCTATAAAATCATAGTGATAGATAACAGCCAACTTTGTGTATCCTCTTTGTTAATATTAACATTTTTTAACATAAAGACGACTCAAGTAGATGTTCTTTACTCATATCCTACTCCTCGTAATAAAAATTTACTTAAGGATTAGGAGTGAAGCAGTATTAAAGAAATCGAAGACCCAGTTTTTCGAGAAATGTTAATAGTAGAAGAATTTAGAATGGATAATTTAGAGGAAGCTTTCATTAATTTGACTCATCCGAACTGCGGATAAAAGCGAACAAAAACCAATCACAATTTGATTATTTGTCGAAATGCATTAACAAATAGATAAGACTAACCTGTACTGGTCAACCCAGATTGGACACTTTTACTTGAGAATTCTCAAACTCTACAGGTGACAGATCGTCATTAGCAGAATGAAGCCGCTCCAAGTTGTAATATTTCATGTAAGCCGTCACATCTTGCTTCATAAACTCCCTTGTTGGTTGAGCAACTTTAAAAATCCAATCGTGTTTCAAGCTACCAAAGAAACGCTCAACAACGGCRTTATCCCAACACGCWCCCACATCACCCATGCTGGCTCGGAYACCATAGYTCGATAGCAGCCTACCGAATTGCTTACTGGTATATTGCGAGCCTMGGTCACTGTGRAATACCARCCCTCGCGCTGGTTGTCGCAGGTTGTAGGCTTTCATTAATGCCTTAGATATCAAATCCGTGGTCATGCGTTTGTCTATGTGCCATCCCACAATCCGGCGTGAATATAAATCCATCACCACTGCCAAATACATCCAGCCTTCACCCGTCTTTAAATAGGTCACGTCACCCGCCCAGACCTGATTAGCCGATATTGGATTAAAGTTCATGTTTAACAGGTTATCAGCCACTGCATCTGAGTGTTTTCGCTGCGTAGTCACCTTGTAAGCGCGTCGTTGGGTTGCTTTGAGTCGAAGGCGGTGCATAATTTTACTAACGAGATAGCGACCAACCTGGTAGCCTTCCTTGTGCAATTTCTCCACCATTTCACGATTCCCTAAGCTGCCTCGACTTTGCTTAAATAGCTGTCGAACAAGGCGATAAAGCTTCAGTGTTTCAAGGCTTATCACGTTTGCAGGGCGCTTATGCCAATCGTAATAGCCTGATTTACTTACACTCATTACTCGACATAACAGTACTATGGGAAAAAGGTGAGATTGCAGTTTGATGAAACGAAATCTTACTTCATTTCTCTCGCAAAGAAGGCGCTGGCCTCGGCGTGCCCCTTGGGTATTTTTAGAATTTCTTTATCCATGCGTAATTCTTTGTTTTCTCTACGCAATCGCTTTAGCTCATCACGCTCAGACTCTTCTAAGGTGATGCATTGTTTTAGGGCTTCTTAGGGCTTCGTGTTTTTCCTTCCAGTTGTAAAGCAGGCTCACGCTAACTCCAAGAGACTTTGCCGCATCGGCAACGCTATAACCTTGTTCTAACACCATCAAGACGGCTTCATCTTTAAATACCTGCGGATAACTCTTATGTGATTTCTTCAGACTCATATAGACCTCTTAATTTATTGACCATACTGTCTCAAAATTAAGTGTCCGATGGGATTAGATCAGAACACCACCACCGTGATTTCAAGAACTTCTTCATCGGCTATCTGGCTCATTTCTACAAATCCGCTTTTCCTAATTTACTCAGCTATGCCCGCTTTCTTGAGGTGATGCCCAACGCTTTAGTGCCGCTTTGCAGCTACTTTGTCAGCCTCAAGAGTGACCCCACTGGTATCGAATTTGTTGATTCAACTAGCATCAAAGTGTGTCATAACCTACGTATTCATCGCCATAAAACCTTGGCGGGACTGGCGTGCAGAGGTAAAGGCACTATGGGGTGGTTCTATGGCTTTAAGCTGCATTTGATTGTGAATCATCAAGGCGGAATAGTGGCGGCCAAAGTGACCCCAGCGAATGTACATGATACACAACCTGTGAACGAGATGGTGCGAAGTGATATGAATAAACTCTATGCAGATAAAGGAGATATCAGTAAAGTGCTGTCCAGTGAATTGCAGGAGAAAGGCGTGAAGTTGATGACGAACGTGCGTAAGAATATGAAAGCGAAGGCGATGTCATCGTGGGATAGAGCGATGCTGTCGAGACGTTTTATCATAGAAACCATCAACGGCTAGTTAAAAAATATATCACAAATAGAGCAATCCAGACACCGCAGCGAGCATGGATTTATGCTCAATATAATTGTGGACTTATCGCCAATCAATTGAAAGACAATAAACCACAACTGAACATCACTAACGCGGAGTTTAATGCTATTGCAGTTATGATTTGTTAAACCGAACTCAGGTTTTTAATGTTTGGTAAAAAATACTGATTATTGCGTAATAATTACATACCATCAAAAAAATGACAAACCCGTTAATTTGGATTTGTCATCATTTTCAATAACTTATAAATTTTTAGCTTTCTAGAACTTGTAATCTACTGAAACATAGAAAGTACGTCCTAATGAATCAGTATATCTTGGATCATAGCCAACTTGGTGACCTGCACCACTCGAACGTAAAGATAATGGCGGAGCCACGTCAAACAAATTATTGATACCAAATGACAGTTTTAAATCGTCAATAATAGTGTATTGAGATTGAAAGTTTACCGTTGTATAAGACGGTACCGCTAACTGGATTAATTTATCTTCGCCCGTAATACTTCCTTCGCGAACATAGTTCTCTTGGTCTGCATAACCTGAACGATAACGAATTATAACTGAGTTATCAAAATCACCAGTTTTCAAAGTACTAACTAACTGTGCTGTTGTACGGAATACGACTGCGTCATCATCGCCAAATCGACCTAAGCTAGAAATCCAATCACTATCTGTTCCTGGACGGGTATATTCGCTATCAGTAATGTAAGTTCCTGATAATGTGTTATTCAAACGACCGAATGAAAGGTCATGTCCTAATGTTAAATTCCAGTCATAACCAGCATTTTTGGATTTACCGACGTTAATATCTGAGTAAACAATTGCAATCTCCTCTTCACCTGTTCCTTTGTTTAACTTAGTTGTAAACAAATCTCTATAACGAGTAGGATCTGACATAATTTGAGATTCAGTCACACTTGTGACCATATCACTTAATTCAATATTCCAGTAATCTAATGAGAAACTGAAATCAGAATCAGGAGCATATACAAAACCAACAGAATACTGTTTAGAGGTCTCAGGCTTTAATTTAGCATTACCTTCACTAAATGCTTCATACTGCTGTGCACTTGTAGGGCATAGTGTTGCTAGAGGATCTGAAGTTCCCGCGAAAGGACAATCATACGAACCACTTGTTACACCAAAATCAACTCTAGGGTTAGCAATTGACAACATTGAAGGTACTTTGAAACCGGTTCCAGTTGAAGCTCTTAATAAAAGATCTTCTGTTGCCTGATATCGTAAAGATATTTTATAAGTAACAGCACTTTCAGAATCATTTACTGTACTTGAACCAGGAATAGCAACTCCAGCAGCATCGTAAGCAAAATCATTGGTTATAGCGCCAACATTATCATAACGTAGTGAGCCTGTAAGCTCTAAGTCAGTAATAACAGGAACAATTAACTCTACGAATGCACCATAGCTATCACGCGCTAAATCATATTCAGTACCAGTATTAGAACCCAATAACAAATCTTGCTTATTTGCTTCTGCTATTGAAGACACATAATGGGTATTACGGAACTCTGCACCAGTACCTAAATATGCAGTACCTGCAGATGTTTCAAAAACAGGCATAGAAGCTTTAGCATCTAACGCTTTTACTTCTGTTGTATCATTACTCCAATTGCCATTAAATTGTGTCTGACTAAGCAGATCTTTACCTTCTTGACTTATTTGATCTGGTGTTGCAAAAATATCTACTTTACCCGTTCCCATCAGTGTCATAAATTCATCAAAAAGAGGGTATCCACCAGCCACATTTTCATCAGTATCATTTTTAGAGTAAGTAAAAGCAGCTGAATAATCAATTTCACCCGCGAGCCCCTCAATGCCCGTCACTAAATGCGTAGACTTTGTATTCCATTCAGTTGCACGCCCCCCAAGTGGTAATGCTCGCCACTGTGCATCTACCCGTACTAAATTATCACGTTGGGCTTGAGTCAAATTTGGAGTAACCCATTTATCAACTAACGGCGAATCTGTGGGTATGGTAAAGAAGCCTGTTGCATTGGGTGCAATACGAGTTGTTTGAGAAAAATCTGAATACATCATATTTGCAAAGAGCTTGATGTCATCAGTTAGGGCAAAATCAGCACCTAGAATTACAGAGTCACGAGAGCTTTCTGGCAAAATTTCAACTGTTGTAGTGTAGTCAAATTGACATAAGTCCCCAACTTGGAAATTGTCAGGAGCACAATCGCCATTTGTTTTCAAATATGGGTTGAAAACAACGTTCTTTCTTACACCATTCTCCATATAGTAGGCTCTAGCGTTACCAGGAATAGCATTTGGAGAACCCTTAACGTAATAATATTCCTGATTATTACGATTAAAATTAATAATACCAGTCTTAGCAAAATCACGATCGGTTGCTTTTAGTTGCTCTTGCTCATCATGCCCAACAGAGAATAAAATGTTAAAGCCATCTTTTTCATAATCACCAAAGCCACCAGTGAATGAAAGATTACTGCTAGTACCACCTGATTCCTGTGGTTTATTGTAACGAGCTGCTACGTTAAAACCTTGAAGATCTTTTTTGGTAATAAAGTTAACAACCCCTGCAATAGCATCTGAACCATACAACGCAGAAGCACCATCAGTTAATACCTCAACACGCTCAATTGCAGCTAAAGGAATACTATTTAAATCAATTGTTGAACCCGAACCGCGGGGCGCCATTCTGCGCCCATTCATCAATACTAGTGTGTAACTAGCACCTAAACCACGTAAAGAAGCCGATTTGACACCACCACCACCACCACCAACAGAATCTGCGTCAGTTGTAAATCCTTGCATTGATGGTAAAGATTGAACTAAATCACCAGCGCTAGTCAGGCCAGTTCTATCAATATCCTCTCTTGATATTACAGTAATAGGCAGTGAACCTTCCATATCAGTGCGCTTGATACTTGAACCAGTAACCTCAATACGCTCGATCTTCTCTCCCTGCGCCTCTGCAGAAATAGCCGGTACTGATGTAAATGCTAACGCAGCAACTCCACCAACAAGAGCCAAACGTACTGAGCTTGCTAAAAAATTATTCTTATACATTGTCTATCTCCCTTGATAAATCATGTTTTTCTTATATTCTGCATCTACATTTATGCATAGATAGCGTAAATTGCTCTATCGCAACCTTAGTTGCTAACACGTCAATTTCAAGAGCAATAAAATCACATGTGAAACACTAAATCAACAAATAACAAACAAACAAAACATTATTACCCTAAAAACGGTACATGTGGATGCGTGGATGATGATTATTTATACAGCAAGTGATTTTAGGGGATGGAGATAGCACAACTTAGATCATAATTGACATGAGTTTGTTGTAAGGAGAGAAAATGCTAAAACTTAAACCATTTAAGACGATATTATTGAGTTTAATAGCCTTTTTGAATGAAAAAGCCCAAAGTTTACACTTTGGGCTTTGCAGCAATACTTACAACTGGCACAATTCTAAACAGTTGTAATAGATAAGGTCGAACTTAGAGCGTGTAACGGATACCGATGGCAACGCCGTCAGATTCAGAAAGCGACATTCTGGCTTCATGTTCTCCAGAAAAATCGCTGTAATCTTTACGTGCTTCTACGTAAAGCACTGTGTTTGGGTCCCATACAAAGTGCAAACCAACCACGACAAACTGACGTTTGAACTCATCGTTAGGATCGGCATTAAAGTTAGGTTGAATGACATAGTCTTTACCGGCATCAAGCACGTTGTAAGAAATGAATGGGCGTAATCCATTGTCAAACTTGTAAGAAACTAAACTTTCAATACCATAGGCGTCTTTAATCAAACGACCAATATTGTCTGTGTCATGATTTTCTTGTCTGTTAACGTTTGCAGCAGCGTATAAGCCATTGCTATCGAAGTTACCCCAAGTGATACCCGCACCGTAGATAAGATCAACCGCTGTGGTTTGTTCGCCGTTACCAAAACTCACATCAAACTCACCGCGGTTAACACCCGCAGTTAAGGTCAGCATATCAGTGGCTTTATAGGTCAGCGCGCCACCATAAGTATAATTGTATTCTACTTGTTGAGCCGCTTTATCACCGCTTTCCCAGTTCGCTTGACACTGAGCTTGTGAAATATCATCCGTTGTATCACAGGTATAGAAGCTGCTGTTTTTCAACTGTGCTTGAACTGCAAAGCTTACATCGCCAAATGCATTGCGATATTGAACTGTTTTATCACCACGACCAACACCGTTTACCGCGCCATCATCTTTATTATAAGTGTAAACACCTGCAGTGTTACCGTCCCACACAAAACCGTAGTTAGTGTTGTAAACGACATCGTACCAAGCGCCCCACTGCTTACCAATAGTCAGTGTTCCATAAGTGTCATGGGACAGACCAGCGTAACCTAAACGGTTATAAAAGAACTCTTCTTGAACAGATTCGAAGCGATTGTTATAGACGATGTCGCTACTACCTACAGGGTTCACACCCCATTCCAACTTAGCAAATGCTTTCCAACCGTCAGTCAACTCACGATTAAAACCAAAATTAATGCGAGATGCGCCGTTAACAACCTCTGTTTCCCCTTGAGTGTTGATCACGCGTGCATCAATAAAACCACCGATTTCTACGGCATTTTTATTATCTTTATAGATCTCGATAGCTGAGACTGATGGAACTAAAAAAATTGCTGCAAGCGCAGTTGCTACTAACGTCTTGTTCATTTGGTGCTTAACCTTTTTTGTTTATGTTCTGTCAACGTCATTCCGTTGTTATATTTCCTTACAATTTCCTCTTAAAGGGTAGCAAACTTTCAATATTCCCTCAAAGCTAAACCTAAAGAATATGTCGATTAACATCACAAAAACAAACCAGTTAACCTCTACAAAACAGGTTAAAACGCTACATTCGCCACCCCGCGCAACACATAAAGAACATTAAAAACACTATATTAACAGTAACTGCTTTGACGCAATATCCATGTAGTTTAGTTTCATTATCGAAAAAACAGGCTCGGCAATAGGGCCAATTTGCTTATCAATGTAGTATTGGTAATCAATTGGTGACGTTCTGTACAGTAAGGATTCCGGTCCATTTACAGTAATCAGATAATCAATCTGCGCCCCACGCTTGCCAAAAGAGGCATCTCCTGTTAAGTCGCATAATTGTTGAGCGACTTTAACATGGGGAGAAGATTTAGCCGTGTAATCTTCAATATTGCGTCGCATACGTTTACGAAATACCAAATCATCGTCCAACTCACCATCAAGCAGCTTTTCAAACACACTGGCCAAATAAACACTGATATCCCTTTGGTTAAACATCCGTTCATAGAGTGACTCTTGAACTTTGCGCGCTAAAGGGCTCCAATCACTGCGCACTTGCTCCATACCTTTAAAAGTAAGCTCAAGTTCATCGTTCGCATTACGCCACGCGCCAACATAACGTTTTTTACTGCCTTCTAACGACCCTCTTAAGGTCGGCATAAAAAACTGCTCATAGTGGCGTTCAAACTGTAACTCGAGAAAACTCTCAACTTGATGATCTTCACCGATCTTAGCCTGCCACTTAGCATTAATTTCCCGCGCCAGAGTGTTACCTAAGGCGTTAATGTCTGAGAGATCTGGCTCGCTGCCAAGCCAGACAAAGGTCGAATCCGTATCGCCGTAAATCACTTGATAGCCCATCTCTTCTATCCATGTGCGGGTTTGTTTCATGATTTGATGGCCACGCATAGTGATCGAACTTGCTAACTTTGCATCATGGAAAACACAACCTTGAGAACCTAAAACCCCATACAACGAGTTCATGATAATTTTTATCGCTTGGGATAAAGGTGCATTGTGCTCACGTTTGGCCTTTTCGCGCTGCTCAGATAATGTTTGGATAAGCTTAGGTAAAATGGGCTGTTGCCGACTGAAACGCCCACCGAGAAATCCCGCAACACAGTCAGACTCGGGCAATTGCAAACCTTCAATTAATCCCTTAGGGTCGATCAAAAAGGTACGAATAATGGAGGGATATAGACTTTTAAAATCGAACACTAAAATATGCTTATAAAGTCCCGGTACAGAATCCATCACATAGCCACCGGGGCTTTCGATCCCATCACTCGCAGGAGCATCGGGAGCGACGTAACCTGCTCGATGTAGATGGGGTAAATACAAATGATTAAATGCCGCCACCGAAGCCCCAACCCGCCCCAACTCTAAACCTGTTAGTTCAGCTCGCGCGAGGGCGAACTCCCATAATTGAGTATGACTAAAAATATCCCACACCAGACGGCTGTCAGTAAGATTGTAATGCGCTAATGCTTGTTTGTGGGCCTTAAACAGCTGATCAATTTCTTCAACGCGATTATCCACGTTATGAATGGCCTTGCCTTCACCTAATAATTTCCGCGAAACAAATTCCAACGAAAACCGCTCAAAATGATAGAAAGCGGCTTTAAGCCAATCGATACCATCGAGTACCACACGGCCCGGTAAAACTAAGGTTTCTGGCCGAAATTTATTATCGACTTTCCACTCAAGCTTTGCCCCTCCGCGGCCAATGGTGAGCGGAATACGGTGTAATAATGCCCGGCGTGACAAGAGTGCGAGGTCAAAACTCACCACTGACCAACCTATGACAAAGTCAGGATCAAACTCATGGAACCACGCGATTAATCGATGAATGAGTGCAGCCTCATCGGCCACCCATTCAATATATTCGGGAGAGTTTGATTCAGCCTCACCCACCATAATCACTTTTTCATAAGTCTGCTTGAGACTGTCTTGCTCTTCGTCTCGGCCACTGTATTGACCATATAGTGCAACTGAATAGAGTAAACCTTCAAAACTACATTCAAAATCCAGTGAAATACAGCGCAAATGTACAGCCGTTAAAGGGGCAATACTCTTAGCCCGCTCGGCGATAAACACGGGCAGCGAGTTAGCCTCAAGACTGTCGCTAGTCGGCGCAGAGAAATGCCCTAAAAACGCCACATCCAGCGCCACAAACCGCTCGATTAAATAACGCTGTTCAGGGCGAATGTCGGCTTCAAATAAGGGGATGTCGGCATCTTTAGCGATGCGCTGTAAGGTACGTAAGCTGTTGCTCGATTTAGCATAAACACCACTGACTGCGCCGCCTTTAAAGCTTTTGAGCGCTAACGGTACAAACCGCAATGCTTGACCCGGCGTTTGCAACTGCAAAGCCGTGACATCAGTTTGATGACAAAAACAAATGTGTTCAGTGCCTTGCACTTCCACCAGCACAGGGCCTTGGGCGGTAGCCAGATAATACTGCAACACTAAACTCCCATGACGATGAATCGCATGGCGTGTTAAGACTCGACCTTGTACACTAACGGCCGCGGTAGCCTCTGACTTCATCGCATGGGTTCCCAAATCGCATAGCTAGTCAATTTAGATGGTTTCTCAATTAAAATGCCGCCAAATGGCAGAAAAGTTTCTTAGGCTATGCAATCACTGTTATTATGTACAGCATTAATTCGATAAAGTAGTGACGCATGTTACCTGACAATGTAAAAACCCAGATCCGCGCCATCTATAAGGATATTGCTACCGCCTTGCCTAATTTTAGGCCGCGCCGCGAACAAAACTATATGGTGGCGGAAATCTCCAAGACCCTCGCCGGCGACTACGATAAAGATAGGCGCATCATTGTGGTCGAAGCAGGCACTGGGATCGGTAAATCATTGTCTTACATCCTCGGTACCATTCCACTGGCATTAGCGAGCAAGAAAAAGGTCTGCATCGCTACCGCAACTGTCGCTTTGCAGGAGCAATTACTGCATAAAGATTTACCCTTTTTTCTTGAGCAATCTGGCTTAAATTTCCGCTTTGGCTTAGTTAAAGGTCGACAACGTTATGTATGTCTATCGAAACTGGCGATGCTCATCGGTGACGACAACAGTACACAAATGGCCATGTGGCAAACTAAACCTGACAATAGCCAAGTGGCTATGATGCATGGCCTGTTAAAAGACTATAACGAAGGTTGCTGGAACGGCGAAATCGACACCTTAGCCGTGCCGCTGCCCGATCACCTGTGGCAACAAATCGCCTGCGACAAACACAGCTGTCATCGCCAAGTCGCCAGCCACAGAAATTGCCCGTTCCATAAAGCCCGTGAAGATGTTGATACTTGGGATGTACTCATCGCCAACCACAGCTTGTTATTCGCCGATTTAGAGCTAGGTGGCGGCGTGATTTTGCCCGATCCCGAAGACGTATTTTATGTTATCGATGAGGCACATCACTTACCGATTGTGGCGCGGGATTTCTCCAGTGCACAGGCCACGCTGAGGGGCGCATGCGACTGGCTCGAAAAAATTGGTAAAACCTGCGCCAAGTTACAAAACCAAATAAAGAGCAACAATATCATTGCCCCCGCGCAGACGATGCAAGATCATTTAGGCGATCTTATCGCCCAGCTCAATCAAGTGGCCCACTATTGCGATACCCAGACCAAACACTTTGCCAATCCTGAAAACCGTCTGCGTTTTGAGCACGGCAAACTGCCGGACTCATTACTCATTCTGGCTGAAAACCTTGCAGTGACCTCTAATCTTGCCCTCAAGCAGTTTAATAAAATGCTGTCACTGCTGGCAGAGGCGATTAAAGATGGCGACATTCCTAAACATCAATCCGAAGCACTATTAGCCGAAACCGGATTTATGCTGCAAAGGCTCGAAAACCTGCAGAAATTGTGGAGGATGATGGCCAAGGAAGATAAGCACAAAGGCGCACCTATGGCGCGCTGGGTCGAACTCATCACAGGTAAACAAGTGGATTATCTGTTTAGCGCTTCACCTATCGAAGTCGGCTTTATGCTGGAATCCATGCTGTGGCAAAAGGCCGCGGGCGTGGTCTTATGTAGCGCCACGCTACGCGCACTCAATAACTTTGACCATTTCGTGCATCAAGTAGGTTTGTCACTAAACGATGGCAGTCGTTATTTAGCCTTACAATCGCCCTTCGATTACCCCAATAATGCGACACTTTATTTACCCAAAATGCGCACTGAGCCGACGGACGATGCCTATACGGCTGAACTTGCCGAACAAATCATCACCCTTATTGAAGGCGAAATGGCAACCTTAGTGCTATTCGCCTCCTACTGGCAGATGGAAAAAGTGGTTGAATTACTTGAAGGCAAACTCACCACTGAGCTACTTATCCAAGGCAATGCGCCACGGCAACAATTGTTAGAAAATCATAAAGCTAAATGCGATAAGGGCGAACCAAGCATCTTGTTTGGCACCGGCAGTTTCTCTGAAGGTCTCGACTTGCCCGGCGATTATCTGACGAACTTGATCGTCACTAAACTGCCCTTTGCCGTGCCAACCTCGCCCGTTGAGCAAGCGCACGCAGAATATGTCAAAGTCAAAGGCGGTAATCCCTTCTTACAACTGACGATCCCAGATGCTTCACGTAAGCTTATTCAAAGTTGTGGTAGATTACTGCGTAAAGAGCAAGATTATGGCCGAGTGACCATTTTAGATAGGCGGTTAGTCACTAAACGCTATGGCAAGTCCTTACTGGATGCCTTACCGCCCTTTAGACGTGTTATAGAGTAGGATTAAAATTTGGAGTTGTTACTCGAGCCCAGTCATTGGGCCCTGTTGGCAGTCATAGGTCTTATCGCTGGATTCATTGATGCCGTCGTGGGTGGCGGTGGCCTATTGTCGATCCCCGCACTGTTAACCTTAGGCATTGCGCCGCATACCGTATTAGGCACCAATAAGTTAGCCGCAAGCTTTGGCTCTTTTATGGCGGCTTGGACCTATTATCGCAAGCACCTCTTTAAACCCTCGTTTTGGTACATGGCTTTTATCGCCACCTTTATCGGCGCGGTATTGGGCAGTTTTTTAGTCTATTTAGTCGATACCCAATGGCTCGAAAAAGTCCTGCCGCTGCTGATCATTGGCATCGCCATTTACAGTTTAGTCAGCCCCAATGCGATGTCAGACGTTAACTGCCAAGCACCAACCAGCAAGCCGCCAGCCAAGCAACAATGGCTACAGGGACTGGCTTTAGGCACTTATGACGGTTTTGCTGGCCCAGGCATTGGTGCATTTTGGACTGTCACATCCGGCTCTTTGTATAAACTGCCTTTACTGCACAGTTGCGGCCTCGCCCGTGCGATGACCTTCACCAGCAACTTGACCGCATTGACTATCTTTGGCTGGCTTGGGCAGGTAGAGTGGCAAATAGGTTTGTGGATGGGATTGTGCATGATGTTAGGCTCATTTATCGGCGCCCGCTGTGCGATTAAATTTGGCATGCCCTTTATCCGTCCACTGTTTATTTTGATCGTGCTAATGATTGCAGCGAATTTGGCATGGAGCGCATGGTTGTGAACACCCAACAATTAATGGTGATGCTGAAGAATCAGCTTAAAGCCTTAGAACAAGAAGTGCTGCAACACGATAATCGACTCGCCCCGCCGCAGCGTAAACTTCTGCAAGAAACGGAGCGTTTTAATCACTCGCTGTTTGTCCAACACGGCGCCCAACTCGGCCCCTGTATTGAACAAATTCGTAGCAGTATTATGCAGCTCGAAAAACAAATTAAGCTTAAACTCGCCCCCCAGACCATTGCCCTGAGCTGTGAGCGGATCCAAGATAGATTTACCGCAGTCAAACGAGCCTTGCTGACCACTTCTATCGACATTAAGTCTAAAACTCAGCAGCGTGCCAGTAGCCGTGCCCGTTTTGCACAACGCCAGAATCAGTCTCACCAAGCCAGTGGTTTCGATTGGATCGCCAATAACGTGATGCAAAATAGTCATGAGATCTACGAAGAATTGAACAAACATCTGAATTGGGCGAAAAAATTTGAACAAAAAATTGAAGAAATGGAATCAAAACTTGAAAACTGTCATAGTGCTGACAAAATAAAATTGCAAAATGACATCCTTTTGATGCATCGTCGTCTAGGAAAATGCAGGCAAGCTATTAGTTATATAGAAGATCGCATTCAAATATTCGAACGCCCGTATCAGAGTAATAACCGTTAAGGAGTAACAATGAAATCACTTTTGCCAATTAGCAGCCTGCTAGTATTACTCGGATCTGCCTCAGCCTTCGCTGCAGATCTGAACATTCCTATGTCATTTGAGTACCTTGCTCTTGATGGTAAAAAAGTCGAGTCGAGCGTATTCAACCATAAAAGCAGCTTAGAATTGGCCCCCGGCACTCACAAAATCGCCATTCGTTATCATGAAATGGTAGAGGATGATTTTAGTGACAGCCAAACCTTTGTTAAGTCAGCACCTTTCATCGTTACTTTAGATGTTGATGGCGACCATCAATATTACCTGCAAGCGGCCGAAGGTGAAGTCGTTAAAAAGCCTAAAGTTTACGCGCAAAACCCACAAGTCAAATTAACCCGTAGTGACAAAGGCAGCGTCAATTACCAAGTGGTGAATACCAATTTAGAAGAAGAAAGCTTCGTCTCTCGCCTTTTCAGTGGTAATCAAGCCGTTGACGTATCCGGTACTGCCGCAGCAGCAACCGGTGCCGCTGGAGCAGTAGTAGCCGTTGCACCAGCACCCGTGACAACATCGGCGACCGTTAACGCAACATCACTCACAACCCCCGTAGACACCTCTAAAGCAGCAGGAGCCAACCCACAACAAATGTTGCAATACTGGTGGCTACAAGCGGATGAAAAAACCCGTAAAGAATTTATGAGCTGGGCAATTTCACAGCTATAACAACTTGCGATAACGAGGTTTAGTCAATATTGACTCTGATCCCACTGGTTTATCACGCCAGCTATTCCAAGCTGGCGCTTCCTCCCCATCACAGATTTCCCACCACTAAATACGCACATTTACGGCAGTACTTACTCGATAACCACATTGCCACGACTGCACAGTTCCACACGCCAACGGCCATGACTGCAGAAGATGTAATACAAGTGCATCAACGCGAATATGTAGAGCAATTTATCGCGGGTACCTTGCCAACAGCGGCGCTTAGACGGATTGGTTTCCCGTGGAGTGAAGCCTTAGTTGAGCGTACCTTGCATTCTGTGGCTGGCACCACACTCACAGCTTCATTAGCCATAAATCAAGGTATTGCCCTGCATCTCACGGGTGGCTACCATCACGCTCATTACGATTTTGGCAGCGGCTATTGTATTTTCAACGACCTTATCCTCGCGGCCAGAAATGCCATCGCGAGCCAGCAAGTACACAAGGTACTGATTTTTGATTGCGATGTGCATCAAGGTGATGGCAGTGCAACCCTTAGCCACCAATATCAAGGGATCATCAGTTACTCGATTCACTGCAAAGAGAATTTCCCGAGTCGTAAGCAGCATTCCCACCATGATATTGAGCTAACCAAAGACAGCGATGACAATCTGTATCTCGAAACCGTGGAGCAGACACTCGCCCTCCTTATCCGAATCCATCAACCAGATCTGATTCTTTATGATGCTGGGGTCGATATTCATCAAAATGACGATCTTGGCTTGCTCAATATCAGCCAAGAAGGACTGTTCAGACGGGATTTAACTGTGTTATCAATGGCAAAATCGGAAAATATTCCAATTGCAGCCGTGATAGGCGGCGGCTACAGCAGAGACGCACTACAATTAAGCCAAAGACACAGCCAACTTTTTATTGCGGCAAATCATTTGTGGTAGCAAACTCAATGAAAACCGTCATGGAGCATAACAATGCAACTCGAAATCCGTAATTACTACGAAGTTCTTTTAATGGAAATATTGTCAGATGAAGGACTTATGGACGAACTTCCTGAGGACTATCTCGCCGACTTATGTTGCGTGACCTTAAATCAACTGCCTGTGCGCTACATACGCCACCTCGTCGATACTTACTTCTTTGAAGACTATAACGAGCTACAGGAATTAAAACGTGAGATCCAAACCGCACTCGAAAAGTCCCGCGCTTTTCTTAAACAAAATCTGCAAAAAAGATTACAGGAAGAAGCCGAAGCCAATCGTTGATTTAGTTAAAGGTTACTGTTGAGAGCATTTTTAGCCGTTGTAGTGGCAAGAACAGAGGCAGGTAATGGATTATCTCATTGTGCAGAAATATTAACGCTATAAATGATTAACGGCAGAAAACGGAAATAGCCTGTAAGCTAAAATATTGAATAATATAAATTGAGTAGATATAGAGAAGTACAACGGAAATAAGCAGAGGGACTGTTGAATTGGAGGTTCCCCTAGAGCCGACACCCCGGCACACGAGTCGCTTGCTGCGGTTGCTCCCTTCCGGGCCTGGCCGAGTTCACAAGTTATCATTGCGGGGGGACCCTAGGGTCACCATAACTTCGAACATTACTTTGAATGACATAAACCAAAGCATTGCTTGAACGCGAAGGATTATCCCCCATGGCCCCTATGGGATCAAGCGCTAATCGATAAGATCTCTTAATATCCCACCTAACTGCACAATCTATAAGCAAATGGAGTGATTGAAATGATAAAAGCCTGCAAATGCAGACTTTTATATATGTTTTACTGAATCTCTTATCATAAAAATCAGTAGGCTACAGCGCAATCATCGCCAAAGGTGGTTACAACTTGATCAAATGGCGATTTTGCTCAATTATCTTAGCCCCAACACCAGAGACATTCGCTAAGTCATCTATGGCATTGAACTTACCATTTTTAGTGCGATAGTCGACAATCGCTTGAGCCTTTGCGGCACCAATCCCTTTGAGTACGAGTAACTGCTCGGCTGAAGCGGTATTGATGTTGACTTGAGCGGCATCTGGCATAGCTTTCTTCACATCCGATGCCATTTCACCCGCTTCAGTTTTAGCCTCTACTTTCACGGCGGCCTTGGTTGGGGTTTCTGTTGCGATTGCTGGGCTTGCCAAAAAAGCCGTTAATGCTATGGCACTCATAAAAGCAGGTATACGATTTGTGGTTTTCATAACAATTCCTCTATTCCATGATTTGCGGCCTTTCGTCCTACTTCCGTGGCCTCAAATCAAAAATAGTCTAAGCTGTCCCGAAATACCAAATCGGCGTCATAAATATTCACTATCGCTAAACTTCTGTCTTCGGCTCAATGAGCCAGTGCTTGACTATGATAAAAAGATGCAAAAAGCATCCTTTTATCATTCAAATAGCTAACGGTCTTTAAAATAACAACATTCATTAAGCTAATCGAGCTAGCGCTTGGTTCAAGTCGGCGATGATGTCGTCACAATCCTCTAAACCAATAGAGATCCGCAGCAGGTTATCACCAATGCCAGCCGCCGCTCTTGCCTCTGGCGTATAAGGTGAATGCGTCATCGATGCAGGATGTTGGATCAGGGATTCAGCGTCACCTAGACTCACCGCAATTGAGAACAACTTTAGATATCCGACAAAGGCCATGGCTTCTTCTAAATTTGCCGCCAGTTCAAACGCGATAACACCACCAGCACGTTTCATCTGCTGGCCAATGAATTTATGCCCTTGATGAGATTTAAGCCCGGGATAATACACATGTGTAATGCTTGGATGTTCCGCCAAAAACTCTGCAACGCGCTGGGCACTATCGCAATGGCGCTGCAAACGCACATCTAAGGTTTTAAGGCCGCGTAAGATCAGCCAAGCATCATGTGGCGATATCACAGCGCCAATATCCTTTAAAATTTCATACTTCACTTTATGGAGCTGTTCTTCACTGCCACACACTATCCCCGCAATCACATCACCATGACCATTGAGATATTTAGTCGCACTGTGGATCACCAAATCAATACCAAAATCCAGCGGTCTCTGCAGTAATGGGGTCATAAAGGTATTATCGACAATACTGACCAACTGATGACGTTTGGCAATATTCGCAATTGACGCTAAATCAAATACCTGCAAATGCGGATTGACAGGGGTTTCACAGAAAATGACCTTAGTATTGGATTTGATCGCCGCTTCTATTTCTGTTAACGATGAAAAGTCCACTAGGGACACTTCAATACCAAAGCGAGCAAACTGAGTCGTCATTAGCGCATAAGTACAACCGTATACGGCATTCGACGCCACTAAGTGATCGCCCATCTGCAAATTAGCCAGCAATGCGGCGGATACTGCGCCCATACCAGAAGCGGTTGCTGCTGCGGCCTCTGCCCCTTCTAAAATCGCCATTTTACGTTCAAGCTCGGCAGTTGTCGGATTACCTAAACGCGTGTAAATATACCCCAGCTCATTGCCCGCAAATCGCTCACCACCTTGCTGTGCAGACTCAAACACAAAAGTCGCACTTTGGTAAAGCGGCGTCACTAAGGCACCAAAAGCCTCTCGCTCATGGCCGCCATGAATAACCTGTGTTGCCGCCTTCCACATCTTGCCTGACTCATCTTGCATACCTAGCTCCTTGTCATTGGCATTGAGCAGTTCCCGTTCTTGATTGATTGTTGGTGTGGAGCGCTCAATGCCCGCATTATGGATAATCTAATAGATAAGTTAATGAAACATTAGCCCTATCGAATAAGCCCTACCATAACGCGGCCAAGCACTTAAGCCAGTAGCATGACGAAAATAGCAGAGATCAAAGGTGTAATTAACTTGTTACATAGCACTTTTACGTCACACTTAGTCATTCTCTTTATCTGCAAGAATCATAAAAAATGCGCTAAGGAACAAGTCCATTAGCGCATCTACTTTCGGCTATTTGAATCGTTTAATCATATGATATTCAATAGCATCTACTCTTTAGACTTATCTTTAGATGACCGCGATACCCTATCATCAACATCGGCGAACTGGCCTTTTAATGCGTCGCGACCTTCTTTGGTAAACAGCTTGCCTGAAAACTGCTTAAGTTCGATCAACAATTCCTGATGCACTTTAGACAATTTAGGCCTTTGATCTTCTCTAAACACAATCGGCCGACACAGCGCCATGGCTTGATATCCAAGGCGCGCCGTTAGCATACCGCCGCCTAAACCTTGGGCCAAGCGAGCAGATAATTTACCTGTCATTTCAACCGATAACAGCTGTGTCCCTAAATCAGTGACTAACTCACTAGTGCCCGCATAAATAATATTAATGATGATACTGCGGATAAGTTTAATCCGGCTCCAATAACCTAACTCAATGCCATAACAACGGGCCACATCGCGCAGCATACGTTGATTACGCCAGAGGATAATCGCCATATCGAGCACTGCTAACGGACTGGCCGCCAGTAGCACTGCCGACTCGGCAGCATATCTTCGCACCACTTTCTTTGCCAGTTCATCCCGCTCAGTCAGCACTAAGTCCTCGAATAACAATACTTTCTCGGCATCATTATGCTCATCTTTTAATGAACGGCGAAGTTGCTGCAACCCTTTGCTGTCGCCATAGTGGCAAACGATATTATCGATAAAGCTGTCTGCTTCACCCATTTGCATGCTCTGCGCTAGTCTTGCACCTGTTTCTTGAGTATCGGCAACCTGTTTGAGTCGCTTGAGCTTACGGTATTCACTGACTGCGCCCGCCAATGCCCACGCACTGACCACCCCAAGCACCGCACCATAAAAACTGAACAACCAAGGGCTCTCAAGCCAAGCATCCCTCAGTCCTAATCCTGTTTGAACGACTACAAGCAGCAATAAACTCACAGCTGCTAGACGGGCGAGCCAAGACCAACGCCGTGATTTTACAAGTTGAGGCGATACCGATTTAGCATCAATCATTTTGGGATGAGCTGACAGCGTTTCATCCATCAATTCCTCAATATCGGCAGCCACTTCTTGCACTGGCGTATGGGGATCAAAGGCCTTCGCCCCTTTAAGATCCTCTTTGCTGGGTTTGAGCTCCACGACTTGTGGGTCAAACAGCTGCTGCTTTTTCAGCGCCTTATGCTCAAATGAGTGTACAGAGGAATTAGAGGCCTGCTCATTAGCGTTATCCGATAGCTTTAGCGTCATTCCAACTTATCTCCCAGTAAGTACTGCAGCAGATGATCGAGACGAATATGGTCAAAATGCACTTGAGAAGGGTCAACATTGGCATTGCTCGGCGGTGCAAAGCCGACAAAGTTAAACCCTTGTTCACGCCAAAAATCGGGCTCAGGTAAGCGAGTGGGCACTTCGCCAGGAAACAAGGTCAGGGCTTTACCGTTGAGTCCCATCCCCTGCACGACTTCCACCTCGCCCTCTTGGGTCGTTACCATGCCATGGCGAGTCGCTTTAATGGCGCTAATCGCCATAGTCTCCACTTTACAACCATCGAAACTGGCAAAATGCTGACTGTGTTTCAGCATATCGGTCAGCAGGGACAAAACATGGCTCTGCTGATCGCGGGTCACATGGTCAACCTTGCTCGCGGCAAACAATAAACGGTCGATGCGGGGGGCAAATAACCGCCGTAAATAACTCGATTGGCCAAACTGAAAGCTTTCCATAATGGCATTGAGCGCCGTGCCCATATCCTCAAATTGCTTTTTACCGCGATTCAACGCACTAAAACAGTCAACAAGTACTAACTGCCGATCAAAACCGGCAAAGTGGTTTTTATAGAAAGGCTTAACCACTTTAGCCACATATTCTTGATAACGTTTTTCAAGTACATGGAATCCACTGTGTTTATCGCTTTGCGAAAGCTCAGCAAACTTTTCATCATTAACCAATAACAGGGGGAAAAAAGCCAATAAGGGAGCGCCCTGCCATTCACCCGGCAATAACATGCGTCCAGGTTGCGCTTGGTAATAACCTTGCACGTGCACTAAATCATTGAGTAATAGCTGATATTGATCGGCAATCTGCTTTAATTGCTGTTCATCGGTGCTCGCGGCTAAATCCAATGATGTCAAAGATTGCTCAAACTCGGCATACAAGGGAGAGCTTTTAAGATTCTCGATGCGAACTTGTTGAGCACGGCACCAAGTAACGAAGTCTTGGCGCAGCATAGGTAAATCGAGTAACCATTCGCCAGGATAATCGACTATATCCAAATACAAGGTGGCGGTATCAGAAAACTTGGCCAGTAAGCCCTTCTTAGGTTGGTATTTAATAGCCAATCGTAATTCAGAAATAGTACGGGTAGAGGCTGGCCAAGTCGCAGGTTCGGAAGTGAGCGCTAACATGGCGCCTTGATAATCAAAACTAGCGATTTCAAGATCCGGCTGCATGGCACGCTTAACACCGAGTAAACGCTGATCGCGGCTCACCTGCCACAGTGGCAAAGCGCTGTTGTTACGTGCGTGAGGTAACGTTGAGACAGGTCCAGAATTGAGTAACTGATTGACTAACCCCGTGATAAACGCCGTTTTTCCCGCACCAGAAAGCCCCGTCACGGCCAAACGTAAATGCCGGTCCGCGGTGCGATGTAACAGGGATTGGCCCTTTTGGGTTAATTTATGGAGCGAGGCATCAAGCATTCCCATAGAGACTTCCCTTATGTCGAATGATGTTAACTTATGTCAAGTGATGTTGACTATACACTGGAATGGAGCAGAGATTAAGCAACAAGGGCGGACATGGCCGCCCTTTAGAAGGGTTACAAACTATTGATTTGTCTTTTTAAATCAAAGTTGTCAGAGGTGACATGGCGTTCTAAATTTTGTAGCCTAACTTCTAGACTTCGAAATTGACGACTCACGTCGCTTAGCGCTTGCTTTGCGGGTTCTCCCGACTGCCACGGCTTCTTCTTCACCTCGATATCGTCTCTATCGTAATGCTTTTGCGGCTTGATGTCTAAAATCACCCACAAAGCGACATAGATGATAAATACCACACCTGAGCCGCCGAGTAAGAAGATAGACACAGTCAGCACTCGCACTAACCAAGTTTCAATCGCAAAGTACTCGGCAATCCCTGCACATACACCCGCTATTTTGCCTGACTGGGGAATGCGGTACAAAGTACGGCCATTAGATCCTCTCATGTTTCCCCCTCCATTCGGGCGATTCTGTATCCAGAATGGCCTCTAAGGTCTCGATACGCGCCGCCATTTTATCGGCCTTGGATATCAAATCATTGAGTTGTGAAAACTCTTCCTCAGTGAGTCCCTGGCTCACTTGTCGCTTACTGCGATAATGAAGAACTAACCATATTGGCGCGACTATCACCATGAAAATAATAATCGGCGCCATTAGCACGTCCATATCCATAACTCACCTCTGAATTGTTATTCTTTTGACTTAGTTGGCGCTTTACCTTTTACCTTGGCTTTGAGCGCTGCCAGTTCTGCATTCACAGAATCTTCCGCTTCTAGCGCAGCAAACTCATCGGCTAAGGTCTTCTTGCTGCCAAGATCGTAAGATTCAACTTGGGCTTCTAAGCCTTCGACACGGCGCTCATATTGCTCAAACTTAAGCATAGCATTGTCGATCTTGCTTGAATCTAGCTGCTTTTTCACTTCTAAGCGTGATGACGCTGTTTGAGTGCGCAAAATAATGGTCTTTTGACGCGCTTTTGCATCGAGCAGCTTTTCTTGCAACATGCCCACTTCATCTTTCAAGCGTGCGATATGTTCATCGATGACGGCTAACTCTTGGTTCAGCGTATCTGCTAAACCGGTCGCTTTTTGTTTTTCAACTAAAGCGGCTTTCGCTAAGTCTTCACGGTCTTTGGACAGTGCCAGTTCAGCCTTATCTTGCCAATCTTGCACTTGCTCTAACACGCGGTTGATACGACGTTGCAGCTCTTTCTTTTCAGCTAACACTTTAGCTGAGGTAGAACGCACTTCAACGAGTGTGTCTTCCATTTCTTGGATAATCAGTCGAACCATTTTTTCTGGGTCTTCGGCTTTATCCAGCAATGCGCTGATATTAGAGTTAATGATATCGGCGAAACGAGAGAAAATTCCCATAATCCTATCCTCAAATTGATGTTGGTCTCGTACAAGGTAATACACTAACCGTGCCAACTTTTACTTCTTATTTAAATACAGTAGCTTAAACAAAATATTAACTTTTACTTCCTTTTACGCTTCAAGCCACTTATTATCATTTTCACCAAATTTTAGCGCGAAAGACTAAAAAATATCGTGGATAATAAATTTCAGCAAGACAACCTCATCGGTCAATCCAACGCCCTACTCGAAGTGTTAGAACATGTGTCGCAAATAGCGCCTCTGTCTAAACCCGTACTGATTATTGGTGAACGTGGTACAGGTAAAGAGCTTATTGCCGAACGCTTACATTATCTGTCTAAGCGCTGGGATCAAAGTTTTATTAAGCTAAACTGTTCATCTTTGAGTGAAAATTTACTCGAGAGTGAATTATTTGGCCATGAGTCAGGAGCCTTTACTGGCGCCAAAGGCAAACACGAAGGCCGCTTTGAGCGCGCCGACGGCGGTACCTTATTCCTCGACGAATTAGCCAACACCTCAGGACTTATCCAAGAAAAGCTCCTGCGTGTCATTGAATATGGCGAATTTGAGCGGGTCGGCGGTAGCAAAACCGTGCAGGCTGATGTTCGTTTAATCTGCGCCGCCAACGAAGATTTACCATCACTTGCTGACGCAGGCGAATTTCGTGCCGATTTGCTCGATAGACTCGCCTTCGATGTAATTACTCTGCCACCGCTGCGTTGCCGCCCAGAAGACATCATGACGCTGGCGGAGTATTTCGCCGTTGGCATGGCACGCCAATTAAAGCTGCAGCTGTTCAGCGGTTTCAGCGCACATGCGGTCGAGCAATTAATGACCCACGACTGGCCGGGTAATATCCGTGAACTTAAAAACGTTGTAGAGCGCAGCGTTTACCGTAATGGCGGTGAAAATAGGCCCATCGATCATATTACCCTCGATCCCTTTGCTTCACCGTATCGGCCTAAAACGCGGATCAAGACCCGCGAACGTCAAATCACCTCAGTCGCGCCAACAACTATTGCCAGTACGCCACAATCTGCGCCGACATTTGAGGCTGAAGTGCAAGTCAATACTGAGTATTCAACGAATTGCTTTAATTTTCCGCTGGATTTTAAAGAGCAAACGGAGCAGTACGAAATGGATCTGATCCAGCAGGCACTTTCAAACAGCCAATATAACCAAAAGAAAACCGCCGACATGCTCGGATTAAGTTACCACCAACTGCGTGGCATCCTTAAAAAGTACAATTTACTTGATAAAGCATAAGCAGATTGCCCACGGGGGAGATGCACTGCTAAAATAGCCGTTCATAGTCGATAAAATAATGATTTATAAATGAGTGTGCTAATTAGACGCCTGTGCCTAACAACTGCAGTTTCTTGCATGAGTTGGTTGTTGGTCGCGTGTGGGCCCCAACGACTCCCTTCTGGTTTGGTGTATTGCTCCGAAGGGAACCCTGAGTCTTTTAATCCACAATTGGTGACATCTGGCACGACAATCGATGCCACCTCACATCAAATTTATAGTCGCCTAGTGGATTATGACACCCAATCAGGCAAGCTTGTCCCTGCCTTGGCGACGAGTTGGGCCATGTCTGATGATGGCTTAAGCTATCGTTTCACTCTCAGGGAAAACGTGCAGTTCCAGCATTCGAAGCGTTTTTACCCAACTCGCCCCTTTAATGCCGACGATGTGTTGTTCTCCTTTAATCGTATTATCGATACCCAGCATCCTTATCATTTTGTCTCCCGCACGGGTTATCCCTTCTTCCAAAGTATTGGCTTTTCTCAGCAAGTTAAAGGGATAGAGAAGATAAACGACCATGAAGTGGTCTTTTACTTAACCCGCAAAGACGCTTCTTTTTTGTCAAATTTAGCCACCGACTTTGCGGTGATCTTATCCAATGAATACGCGCAGCAGCAGTTAGCTTTAGGTCATCCTGAAAACGTCGACCACTTTGCCATTGGTACAGGACCGTTCACCTTAGTGCAATACGCTAAAAACGAATATATCCGCTATCGCCGTAATCCCGATTTTTGGGGAGAGCCAGCAAAAATCGATATGTTGGTATTTGATATCACGCCCAAAAGTACAGTTAGGCTCGCTAAGCTTATCGCGGGGGATTGCAGCGTTTCTGCGCTGCCCAAAGCAGGTGAACTGCCTGTTATCAAACAGCATCAAGAATTAAACATCGAATCACAACCAGGTCTTAACGTAGCATTTTGGGCCTTTAATACACAAAAGCCACCGTTAGATGATGTTCGCGTACGTCGTGCACTTGCCTATGCTGTTGATAAACAAAATATCCTGCGAGCGGTTTATCAAAATACTGCCATTGAAGCCACCGGCGTTCTGCCGCCAGCATCATGGGCCTACGAAAATAACAAAGGACTTGTCGATTACAATCCGCAAAAAGCACGCGACCTATTAAAAGAAGCGGGTATAAAAAATCTCAGCATCAATATTTGGGCCATACCGGTTGCCCGTGCTTATAACCCCAATTCGTTGAAAACGGCCGAATTAATTCAATCCGATTTAGCAAACATCGGCGTAAAAGTGAATATCGTCAGTTACGATTGGAGCGTATTTAATCAGAGACTGAGCCGCGACGACTATGATTCTGTGCTGATTGGCTGGAATGCTGATAACAGCGATCCCGATAACTTTTTTAATCCGCTGCTGAGCTGCGCAGCAATGCAATCAAACAACAATCGTTCTCGCTGGTGTAACCCTGAGTTTGATGCCATCTTAAACAGCGCAAGGGAAGTATCAGATCAAGCGGAACGTAAAGTGATTTATCAACAAGCAGAAGCCTTTTTAGCTGAACAAGTACCTATGCTTAGTCTGGCCCATGCCAAACGTGTAGCGTTAACTCGCAGTGATATCAAGGATATGCAGCTTACGCCTTTTGGTGGGATTTCCTTCACCCATACTAGCCAAGCACCACAGGAGGCGAATTAATGTTTACATACCTACTGCGTCGCCTCAATTTATTTCTTGCTACTTCGTTAGTCATGGTGGGTGTCTTATTTTACGCTACAGGCTTGTTTCCAGTTGAGCGCACCTATGCACTCACTGGCATACATACACCGACGGCGACCCAACTGGTTCAAATAGAACAAGACTACAAATTAGATAAAAACCAAGCGTGGCAATTTATCGCTTACCTACAACAAAGGCTTAGCGGTAATTTAGGGATTTCAGTCACGTCACATCAAGAAGTCGCCGAAGAACTCAGTGCCGTCCTGCCCGCCTCCTTCGAACTTGCTGTGATGGCGGGCATTATCGCAATTTGCTTGGGCGTGCCCTTAGGCGTGCTCGCCTCCCAGAGTCAACATAAGCTCACCCAAAATACCATTATGGCGATTACCCTAACGGGCTACTCTGTACCCGTATTCTGGTTAGGCCTTTATCTTTCGCTTTGGTTTGGAGTCGATCTTGGTTGGTTACCAATTTCGGGACAAATCAATTTGCTCTATGAAATCAAGCCCGTCACTGGCTTTATGCTAGTGGATACCTTGTTGTCAGAGTCAGAATACGGCATGTCGGCATTTAAAGATGCCCTGCTGCATATCATTTTGCCTGCCACAACACTGGCCGTATTACCTTTTACTGTAGTGGTTCGTAGCACCCGTTCGGCAATGGTGAATGTGATGAATCAAACCTTTATCCGCGCCGCCGAAGCCAGAGGCATGCATACTGGCACGATTATACTGCGCCACGCCCTGCCCAATGCGTTAATCCCCGTACTTAAACATTTAGGGCTAATGCTTGGCTCATTTGCCAGTTATGCCATAGTGGTTGAAATGATTTTCTCTTGGCCTGGTGTAGGATCTTGGCTAGTTTCAGGGATTTACCAACGGGACTATACTGTTATCCAAGGTGGGATTTTGGCCGTGGCCCTATTGATTATCTTCCTAAGTATCTTGATTGAAGTGCTGCACACAGCCTTTAATCCACTGAGCAGAAAAGACCTTTATGCCACCAGTTAAAATTTATCAAGAAGATCAAATTGCCTCTCCGACTATGCGGGTTTGGATTAACTTTTCGGCTAATCCTTTCGCCTTAGCGGGTCTATGGACGATTGCATTTCTGCTCTTGCTAACCCTGTTTGGCCCTATGATTGCGCCCTTTCCGCCAGAAGCACAAGATCCAAGAGCCTTGCTATTGCCACCCTCTTGGGACCCTTCAGGGACAGTGGCGCACTTTTTAGGGACTGACGATCTCGGCCGCGATATTTTCAGCCGATTATTACACGGCGCGCACTTGACCTTTGGCATGGCGCTGCTGATCGTCGTTACTGCATTATTCACAGGCTTTATCATAGGGTCGTTGTCGGGCATGATGCGGGGCTTAAAATCCAGTATTCTTGGTCATTTGCTCGATGCGCTGTTATCAATTCCTTCATTATTAATGGCCATTTTAGTAGTTGCTGTAATGGGACCAGGGCTTGAAAATGTGTTCTGGGCAGTCGGGATAGCGTTAACCCCGCAATTTGTGCGCTCCATACACCAGTCGGTACATGAAGAATTGCAAAAAGAATATGTCACAGCCGCGCGTTTAGACGGCGCGAACTCGATGCAAATTTTTTGGTATGTCATTATGCCAAACGTGTGGGAAGTGGTGATAATTCAAACCACACTTGCCATTTCAGCTGCTATTTTAGATATCGCTGCCCTGGGTTTTTTAAGCTTGGGCGCACAGGCGCCGAGTCCAGAATGGGGCGCAATGGTCGCCCAAGGGATGGATAATTTACTAACTGCACCTTGGGCCGTAACTATCCCAGGCTTAGCGATTCTTTTCAGTGTGCTTTCCATTAACTTGGTTGGCGATGGCCTACGGTCGGCGCTTGCGCCCATCAGAAACTAACTTATGCCCTTACTCGACGTACGAAATCTAACGATTGAACTCGATACGCCCCACGGTAGAGTGCGGGCGCTAGAAAAAGTCAGCTTAACACTCAATGCGGGCGAAATTCATGGGCTAGTGGGTGAATCTGGCTCAGGACGAAGTTTGTTAGCCAGAGCGATTTTAGGCATCCCCGGCCCCAACTGGACTATTACTGCAGACCGCATGATGTGGGATGGCAATAACTTGATGGCCATGAGCTCAAAAGAGCGCCGTAATCTGATGGGTTCAGACATGGCAATGATCTTCCAAGATCCGTCTGGCAGCTTAGATCCAGCACAAACCGTTGGCAGTCAGTTAATGCAAGCTATGCCTAAAAATCCCAACGCCTATTTTTGGCAACGGCGCAGGCATGCAAGACTTACAGCACAGAAATGGCTGCATAAAGTCGGGATCAAGAATCCGCGGCAGGTGATGTCTAGCTACGCATGGGAATTATCCGAAGGCGAATGCCAAAAGGTGATGATTGCGATGGCGGTTGCTAACCAGCCTCGCCTCTTGATTGCAGACGAACCCACAAGCTCGATGGAGCTCAGCACTCAGGCGCAAATTTTCAGATTATTATCCCAATTAAATCAATTACAAAACGTATCGATTCTATTGATCAGCCACGAGCTGGAAACCTTAGCCCAATGGTGCGATCACTTATCCGTGCTCTATTGCGGTCAAGTCATGGAATCTGGACCGACGGACGAAGTGATTAAGCAGCCTTATCATCCTTACACTAAGGCGTTACTCGAAAATATGCCCGACTATTCAGGCTCAGGTGGTCACAAGGCGATTATGCCTACCCTACCGGGTTCTGCGCCCGCCTTACAGCATTTGCCTATTGGTTGTCGTTTAGGGCCACGCTGCCCTGAAGCACAAAAAAAATGCGTTAATCAGCCAAATTTGAGTCATATCAAAGACCGCTATTTTGCCTGTCATTTCCCTTATCACGGCGAAACCCATAATGACGACCCCACTGCTTAAAGTTAATGACCTTTATAAAAGATATGATACTGGTTATAAGGGCTTTTCCCGCCAATATAACGATGCATTAGCGCCCGTATCCTTTGAACTCGAACGCGGTGAAACCTTAGCGATAGTGGGTGAGGCGGGTTCAGGTAAAAGTACCCTCGCCCGCATTTTAGTCGGCGCAGAGCCCCGCAGTGGCGGCGAGATTTTTTTCGAAGGTGAAGCCTTAGACAGTCGCGATATAAAACAAAGATGCCGCTTAATTCGGATGATTTTCCAAGATCCGAATACTTCACTGAACCCGCGCCTAACGATTGGTCAATTGCTCGATGAGCCGCTGCGTTTCAACACCCAAATGTCTGCGCAATCGCGGCACACCCAAGTGGTCGATACCTTACGAAAAGTAGGTTTATTACCCGAGCATGCGGAGTTTTATCCGCACATGATTTCCGAAGGGCAAAAACAACGAGTCGCAGTAGCACGAGCCTTAATGCTCAATCCTAAAATTATCATTGCCGATGAAGCCTTAACCGCTCTGGACCTTTCGGTGCGTTCGCAAATTCTTAATTTGCTGCTAAAACTGCAAAAAGATCTCGGCTTGTCTTATATCTTCGTGTCCCATAATCTCAATATTATTCGCCATGTCAGCGATAAAATTATGGTACTGCACAAAGGTGTAATGGTTGAAAAAGCTGATACAGAACAAATATTTAACTCACCAAAACATGAATACACCCAGAGGTTGGTCCAAGAGCAGAGTCTGTTTGTTCATAAACGCTAAACTGCTCCAACCACTTAAATAATCAGGTGAATTGGCTAAAAATAGGTGCCATTTACCCGCCGAAATATTTATCCTATTGGTCATTTTGATAGAAGAAGCTTAAATATGATTATCAAACCAAAAATTCGTGGATTCATTTGTACCACTACACATCCTGTCGGTTGTGAAGTAAACGTTCAAGAACAAATCACCTTAACTAAAGCAAAAGGCAAGATCGCTAACGGCCCGAAAAAGGTATTAGTAGTCGGTTCATCAAGTGGTTATGGTCTGTCTTCACGTATCGCAGCCGCTTTTGGTAGCGATGCCGCAACGATTGGCGTGTTCTTCGAAAAGCCTGGTACTGAAGCGAAACCAGGTACTGCAGGTTGGTACAACTCTGCCGCTTTCGACAAATTTGCTAAAGCGGAAGGTTTATATTCTAAAAGCATTAACGGCGATGCCTTTAGCCATGAAGCTAAACAAAAAGTCATCGAGCTTATCAAGCAAGATCTCGGTGAAATTGACATGGTTGTTTACTCACTGGCATCACCAGTGCGCAAACTCCCAGATTCAGGTGAGCTTATCCGATCAGCTTTAAAACCCATTGGCGAAACTTACACAGCAACTGCCGTTGATACCAATAAAGACTGCATCATTGAAGCCACCGTTGAGCCAGCAACTGAGCAAGAAATTGCCGATACTGTCACTGTTATGGGCGGCGAAGATTGGGAACTGTGGATCAAAGCCTTATCTGAAGCCGGTGTATTAGCCGATAACTGCAAAACCGTAGCCTATAGCTATATAGGTACAGAACTGACATGGCCAATTTACTGGCACGGCGCCCTTGGCAAGGCCAAGATGGATCTGGACCGCGCTGCAAAAGCGTTAAATGAACAACTGTCAGCCACTGGCGGCAGCGCAAATGTTGCAGTGCTAAAGAGCGTTGTGACTCAAGCGAGTTCGGCCATTCCTGTCATGCCTTTATATATCGCTATGGTATTCAAGAAAATGCGTCAGGAAGGTCTCCATGAAGGTTGTATGGAGCAAATCTATCGCTTATTCAGTGAGCGCCTATTCCGTGCCGATGGTGCAAAACCTGAGACCGACAGTGATAATCGCTTACGTTTAGATGACTGGGAACTGCGTGAAGATATTCAGCAACACTGCCGTAATTTGTGGCCACAAGTGACCACAGAAAACTTATCAGAATTGACTGATTACCGTGAATATAAAGCTGAATTTATTAAGTTATTTGGTTTTGGTATCGAAGGCATTGATTACGATGCCGACGTTAATCCATACGTTGAGTTTGACGTTATCGAACTCTAATCAACTCGATAGCGAATCACTGCTTATCACAAACGTTAAACGCCACTTTTTAGTGGCGTTTTTATTTATAACTCCCAGATTAAGATGCGCTACACTAGCTGCAGTTGACCCCTAATAATCCCTCAATAAGGAAAATCAATGAAAATTAGCGCAAGAAACACCCTCAGCGGTACAATCAAATCCATAGAAATGGGCGCTGTAAACAATGAAGTGACAATCGAACTTGCACCCGGTGTCGTACTGACCTCTGTGGTGACTAAAGCTTCCTGTGAGCGCCTAGGGCTCAAAGTGGGTGATTCGGCTTATGCCCTCATCAAAGCCAGCAGCGTAATGATTGGCGTTGATGATTAACCATTCAATTCAGTAACGTGGCGATTGAAGTAATGGAATATGGAGTCTGACAGTGTTGCTATAGCGGATATCCTTCGAACTTCATTGGTAAACTTTATCGAATTAAAAACAAAAAGGCCAAGTGAACTCACTTGGCCTTTTCTATTTAATCAGTCGGATAGTAAATTTAATAACTCGCTATCCTCACTGAAATTATTCTTCTACAGGGTAAAGCACCTTGGCATTAGCTTTAAGCGAATCGATCAAGCCACGGTAGTCTGCTTCACTGTATTGTGCGTTCAGACGTTGTTTAAGTGCATTAACTAGCTCATCACTCACGCCTTCTGCAGCATTGACTTTATCCAGTGCAACCACAGCATAACCGTTTGCTAAACCGACGGTATCGACAACAGGAGTTGTACTTGGTGTTGGCATTTGGAACGCTTTGCCTACAATCGCAGCATCAACGTCTTGCGCGCCACGGCCTAGTTTCGCTTTAGACACTAAACCAAGATCAGTTGCACCCGCTTTAACTTGTGCCATCAATTCCTGTGCTTTTGCACGGGCGGCTTCGTTTGCTTGATCTTGCTTCAAGCGCTCAGTGATGTTGGCTTTCACTTCAGCTAAGGCCAAAGTACCCGCATCGTGATGTTCTTTCACTCGGATAACAACCACATGGTTAGGTTCAAGCTCAATCACTTCACTGTTTAAACCTTTCAGCATTACAGTTTCAGAGAAGGCTGCTTTAACTAAGTCAGGCTTGTTTAGCTCAGCAGGTGCGTTATCGCGAGAAAACAGTGCTGTAGTCTTAACATCAACGCCAACAGCTTTTGCGGTTTCAGATAGTGTATCTGGCACTTCATAGCTGGTATCCGCTAATTTACTTTGTAAGCTATAGAACTGGTCAACCGCTTTCTTATCTTGCAATTGAGCCACTATCTTAGCTTTCACATCAGCAAACGGTACAGTCGCGCCAGATTGCACATCTAATAGCTTGATAATGTGGAAACCAAAGTCTGTTTTAACCACCGCAGAATGTTGGCCTTTATTTAATGCAAATAAAGCGGCATCAAATGCGGGGTCCATTACACCAGGTTCAAACCAATCCAGTTTACCGCCCTGCTCTGCACTCAAAGTATCATCAGAGTTAGCTTTAGCCAGATCAGCAAAATCGGCACCGCTATCTAATTGCTTAGCGAGATCTTCAGCCTTGGCTTTTGCTGCCGCTTCATCGTTACCTGGCATAACCAAAATATGCGCGGCAAGACGCTTCTCGTTAGAAACATATTGTGCTTTATGTTCTTCGTAATACGTTTGTGCTTCTTCATCAGAAACTGGATTATTTTTAGCAAAATCAGCAGCATTCAGTTCAACATATTCTAGGCTCACCATCTCAGGGCTCATAAACTGCCCTTGGTTTGCGTCGTAATAGTTTTTCACTTGCTCGTCAGTCACAACCGCTGTCGCTAAGAACGGTGCAGAATCGACAATAACATAGCGCACATCACGGGTTTGGCCTTGTAACTCAGCCAATTGCTTAGCTTCGCCAGGTAACACGAATTCAGTACCCACAAGGGCCGCAGTTAACTGACGACGGGTCATATCGACACGCATCATGTCTCTGAAAGTCTGTGGCTGATAACCTAACTGACGCAGAATCGCCTGATAACGATCGTTATCAAATTTACCATCAGTTTGAAATGCCGGTTCAGCTCTCATTGCAGCAACAATTTGCTCGTCAGATACACGTAGACCCATAGCCTTAGCAGCTTGATCTATCAACTTGTCAGCCACTAAGCGTTCTAATACGCTCTGCTTAATGCTTTGTAAGTATTTTTCGTCAGCAGATAACGCAGCAAACATTTCACCTAGCTGTTGCTCCATGCGAGAGCGCTCGCTCTGGTACGCCTGCTCTAGCTCGGCTTTAGTGATCTTGTCACCGTTCACTTCTGCCGCAGGCACATCAGTTGTTGAACCTAAGTAACTACTGACTCCTGCAAATGCAAAAGATAAAATCACAAGTACGAGAATGCCTTTAGCAATCACGCCTTGCGAACCATCGCGGATCTTTTCTAACATCAGATTTCTCGCTTGTTGCGATTAACAAAATAAAAAGGCGCATCAGGTTGAGATGCGCCTTTCTGTAATTTATGGGGAATATTCAGACGCTACCACTGGTAAATTCTAAAACCCCGAGTAATGGTAGAAATTAAGCTTCATATTCCATTACTTTCAATTCGTAAAAAGCACTGATAAACAGTGCTTGTCATTACGAACGCCTTACAAAGGCTACGATATTAATGATTAATTAACAGCGTCTTTCAGTGCTTTACCAGCTTTGAATGCAGGAATTTTAGCTGCTGCGATTTTGATTTCTTCACCCGTTTGTGGGTTGCGACCAGTACGCTCAGCGCGTTCACGCACTTCAAAAGTACCAAAACCAACAAGAGAAATTTTATCACCTTCTTTCAGACCTTCGGTCACAGCAGCGATAAAAGAATCCAGTGCTCGGCCAGCAGCGGCTTTAGAAATGTCAGCACCAGATGCGATTTTCTCGATTAGTTCAGATTTGTTCATGTCATCCCCTTGAATGTAATTTTTTTGCGCCGCAACCAAATCCGTCTCTAGAGCGGTCTGCGGAGGCTTTTATAACAAGCTTGAATTCAAAGTTCAAGCTGAGTTCGAAAACCAAAGAATTAAAACTGGATACAGCTCAAAGCCAGTTGCGCCAAGGGCTTGGAGCAGCTGGCTCTCCACAGACCTAGGCTACCACAGGTCTGCGCTTTGTTAAGCCCCTTTTTTCATTTTTTTTAACGTGATAGCGCAATTTCTTGCGTTATGCCAAGTTTTTAACCACTTCGAAGCCTTCCACCGGCCTTTCTAGTGCCAGTTTTAACACTTCATCGACCCAACGCACGGGACGAATTTCTAAATCGGCAATCACATTGGCAGGAATTTCTTCCAAATCACGCTCGTTTTCTTTTGGAATAAGCACCAATTTTATGCCGCCGCGGTGTGCTGCTAGCAGTTTTTCTTTCAAACCACCGATAGGTAACACTTCACCACGTAAGGTTATTTCACCTGTCATGGCCACATCAGCACGCACGGGGTTACCCGTTAAGCTTGATACTAACGCGGTACACATAGCCGCACCGGCAGATGGACCATCTTTGGGTGTCGCACCTTCTGGCACATGCACGTGGATATCACGCTTCTCGTAGAAATCCGCATTGATACCTAATTGTTCCGCACGGGCGCGAACAACTGTCATCGCTGCTTGAATCGACTCTTGCATCACGTCGCCAAGGGAACCGGTATAGGTTAACTTCCCTTTACCTGGCACTGAGGTTGCTTCAATCGTCAGTAAGTCACCGCCCACCTGAGTCCAAGCTAAGCCAGTCACTTGACCGATTTGGTTCTTAGACTCGGCTTTGCCGTAATCAAAGCGCTGCACGCCAAGGAAAGACTTAAGATTCTCTTGGTTGACAGTCACAGACTTTACCGACTTGTCGAGCAAAATCATTTTCACGACTTTACGGCAAATCTTAGACAATTCACGCTCGAGTGAACGCACACCCGCTTCACGGGTGTAATAACGGATAATGCCAACGATAGCACTATCATCTACTTTAATTTCAGTGGCTTTTAAACCATTGCGCTCGATTTGCTTATTCAGCAAATGTTGCTTAGCAATATTCAGCTTCTCGTCTTCGGTGTAACCCGATAAACGAATGACTTCCATACGGTCAAGTAGTGGCCCAGGAATATCCATAGAGTTTGACGTTGCAACAAACATCACATCGGATAGGTCGTAATCGACTTCGAGGTAATGATCGTTAAAGGTCGCATTTTGCTCAGGATCTAACACTTCTAATAAAGCAGAAGCCGGATCGCCGCGCATATCAGAACTCATCTTGTCGATTTCATCAAGCAAGAATAACGGGTTTTTCACGCCGACTTTAGCCATCTTTTGAATGACTTTACCTGGCATAGACCCAATGTAAGTACGGCGATGACCACGGATTTCCGCTTCATCACGCACGCCACCGAGGGCAACACGCACATACTTACGACCGGTCGCCTTAGCGATCGATTGACCTAGCGAGGTTTTACCCACACCTGGTGGCCCCACTAAACACAGGATTGGCCCTTTAAGCTGACGCACTCGGCTTTGGACTGCCAAATATTCCAAGATACGTTCTTTGACTTTTTCAAGGCCAAAATGATCGGTGTCGAGTACTTCTTGGGCTTTGGCTAAATCACGTTTGATTTTAGAGCGTTGGCTCCAAGGCACCGCTGTCATCCAATCGACATAACTGCGAACAACCGTCGCTTCAGCCGACATTGGTGACATCATGCGTAACTTGTTAAGCTCGGCGAGGGCTTTCTCTTTCGCCTCAGCGGGCATGTTAGCCTCTTCAATCTTACGATTTAAGGCTTCAAATTCGTCATGGCCTTCATCTAAGTCACCCAGTTCTTTCTGGATGGCTTTCATCTGTTCGTTCAGATAGTACTCACGCTGACTCTTTTCCATCTGTTTTTTAACGCGAGTCCGGATACGTTTCTCAACCTGTAATAGGTCGATCTCCGATTCCATCATCGCCATTAGATATTCCAGACGTTCGCCGACGTTGACCATCTCAAGCACAGATTGCTTATCTTCAAGCTTAAGTGGCATGTGTGCGGCCATAGTATCGGCCAGACGCGCCGCTTCATCGATACCCGATAAAGAGGTCAAGACTTCTGGCGGGATCTTTTTGTTCAGCTTGATATAACCTTCAAACTGACCAATAGCACTGCGCACTAACACTTCTTCTTCTTTGTCTTCCAGCGGTTCTGATTCCAGATACTCAGCCTTAGCCACAAAAAATTCTGTTTCTTGGGTATAACGGGTAATACGGGCGCGACGACCGCCTTCAACCAGCACTTTGACTGTACCGTCTGGCAGCTTAAGTAACTGTAAAATAGAGGCAACCGTACCCACTTCGAAGATGTCATCTTTTGATGGTTCATCGAGCTCGGCATCACGCTGCGCCACTAAAATAATTTGCTTATCCTGCGCCATTGCCGTTTCGAGACATCGAATAGATTTTTCTCGTCCGACAAATAACGGAATTACCATATGGGGATAGACCACCACATCTCGCAGTGGCAGCACGGGGAGTTCGATATGCGCTTCACGCTCTTGGGTCATAGTTCGATTCCGTTTTGGTGAAATGGATTAATACTGGAGTATATTGGGACGCTTTATGGAGTTTCAATGGTTAATACGAAAAAAGGAGTCCATTGGACTCCTTGTTTTTCAGTTTATTAGCGATCAGTACAATTATTGTTCGCCTGATGCCACTTGGGCCTCATTGTGCTCGTAAATCAAGATTGGGGCAGATTCCCCTTTCACTACTGATTCATCCACAACGGCCTTCACCACACCGTCAACGGATGGGATATCGTACATAGTATCCAGCAGAATACTTTCAACGATGGAGCGTAGGCCACGGGCACCTGTCTTGCGAGACATGGCTTTGTGAGCAATCGCTTTAAGCGCATCTTCGCGGAACTCAAGCTCAACCCCTTCCATCTCAAATAACGCACTGTATTGCTTAGTTAGGGCATTTTTAGGTTGAGATAGAATTTGTACTAAAGCTTCTTCATCCAGCTCAGTCAGAGTCGCAACCACTGGCAGACGACCAATAAACTCAGGGATTAAACCGTATTTGACTAAATCGCCAGGTTCTACTTGTGATAACGTTTCAGAGATCGTCGCTTTCTCTTTCTCGCCTTTCACCTGTGCACCAAAACCAATACCCGAGCCAACGTGCGCACGTTGCTCAATCACTTTCTCAAGCCCTGCAAACGCACCACCACAGATAAACAGGATCTTAGAAGTATCGACTTGTAAGAATTCTTGCTGTGGATGCTTACGGCCACCTTGTGGTGGAACCGCGGCAACAGTACCTTCAATCAGCTTAAGCAGTGCTTGCTGTACACCCTCACCCGATACGTCACGGGTGATTGATGGATTGTCTGACTTACGGCTAATTTTATCGATTTCATCGATATAAACGATACCACGCTGCGCCTTCTCAACATCGTAGTCGCACTTTTGCAGCAACTTTTGAATGATGTTTTCAACGTCTTCACCCACATAACCCGCTTCAGTCAGCGTAGTAGCATCTGCCATAGTGAAAGGCACATTGAGTGAGCGCGCAAGGGTTTCAGCCAGTAGGGTTTTACCGCTACCCGTTGGACCGATAAGCAAAATATTACTCTTGCCCAGCTCGATACCATCTTTAGGCGATGCATTTTTTAAACGCTTATAGTGGTTATACACTGCCACAGAAAGCACTTTTTTCGCTCTGTCTTGGCCAATAACATAATCGTCTAAATGTGCACGCAACTCATGTGGTGTCGGTAATTTATCGCTATCACGCTTTGGAGAGATTTCTTTAATCTCTTCACGAATGATGTCGTTACATAACTCAACACATTCGTCGCATACATACACTGATGGGCCAGCAATGAGTTTTCTGACTTCATGCTGGCTCTTTCCGCAAAAAGAGCAGTACAGCAATTTACCGCTGTCACCATTATTTTTGTTGTCGCCCATTAATTACCTCATTTGCAGTCTGCTCTACTGCCTGTCTTAAATTTGCTTAACTTTTACAAAGCATAGCTCAGTCAAAAGCAAAAATCAGCCGCGTTTCGTCATCACAGAGTCAACTAAGCCATATTCGACGGCTTGAGTTGCACTCATAAAGTTGTCACGATCAGTATCGCGTTCAATCACTTCGAGCGGTTGACCTGTGTGTTCAGCGAGCATTAGGTTAAGCTTATTTTTAATGCCTAAGATTTCTTTGGCATGAATAGCAATATCTGATGCTTGACCTTGGAAACCACCCAGCGGTTGATGGATCATCACGCGAGAGTTTGGTAAACAGTGACGCTTACCCTTCTCACCACCAGCTAACAAGAAAGCGCCCATACTAGCGGCTTGGCCGATACAGACAGTGCTAACATTCGGTTTGATAAACTGCATGGTATCATAAATCGCCATGCCTGCGGTGACAGAGCCACCAGGAGAGTTAATGTATAAAAAGATATCTTTATCTGGGCTTTCTGATTCTAAGAATAATAATTGCGCCACGATAAGGTTTGCCATGTGTTCTTCAACTTGACCTACCAAAAAGATAATCCGCTCTTTCAACAAACGAGAATAAATATCGTATGAGCGTTCACCCTTAGCAGTCTGTTCGATCACCATAGGCACTAAAGCACTTTGTATGTCTGACGCATTATGCATTATTCACTTCCCTAAATAAAAATGGCTCGCATGAGGAGCCTCATACGAGCCATTATAAATGGCGAACAGCTAATCAAGTCAAGCTTAGCTTATGCGCGACCGGTAGCCTTGTTCATAAATTCTTCAAAAGCGACTTGTTTTTCGGTCACTTTGGCAGATTTCAACAGTGCTTCAACCGCTTGCTCTTCTAAAGCAACGTTGCGCATGTTTTGCATCAGCTCTTTGTTGCTGTTGTAATAAGCAACTACTTCACTTGGATCTTCGTAGGCTGAAGCCATAGAAGCGATCAAGCCTTGTACGCGTTCATCTTCCGCTTTCAGTTCGTTAGTCTTGATGACTTCGCCTAATAGCAGACCGATTTTAACACGACGTGCAGCTTGTTCAGTGAACAATTCAGCTGGCAGTTCTGGCATGTTAGCCGATTGGCCGCCAAAACGTTGCATGGCTTGTTGACGCAAAACGTTAACTTCGCCATCGATCAATGCTTTTGGCAAAGTGATATCGTTGTTAGCTAACAGACCATTGATCACTTGCTCTTTCACGTTAGCTTTTAACGCTTGCTCAAGTTCACGGTTCATGTTTTTACGGATTTCAGTTTTAAGGGCTTCTAAGCCACCTTCGCTGATACCAAACAGAGCAGCAAACTCATCGTTTACTTCTGGCAGGTTAGCCGCTTGCACTTCTGTCAGCGTAATCGCAAACTTAGCCGCTTTACCTTTCAGGTTTTCAGCGTGATATTCTTCAGGGAAGTTCACGTCGATAACAAATTCTTCGCCCGCTTTGTGACCTAAGATACCTGCTTCAAAACCAGGGATCATACGGCCGCTACCTAATTGCAGTTCGAAATCATCAGCTTTGCCGCCTTCAAATTCTTCACCGTCAACTGAGCCAACAAAGTTCATTTTCACTTTGTCGCCATCGGCAGCTTCACGTTCAACAGCAGCGAAAGTTGCGTGTTGTTTACGTAAGGTTTCAATCATAGTGTCAACGTCAGCGTCAGTCACTTCAGCTTTTGGTTGTTCTACTTCGATTGCATCTAAGCCTTTCAGCTCAACTTCTGGATAGATTTCAAAGGTAGCGATAAATTCGAACTTTTCGCCATCAGTTGAACCAGGAACAAAAGTCGGTGCACCGGCTGGGTTTAACTTCTCAGCAATAATTGCTTCGATGAAGTTACGTTGCATCACTTCACCCATGATGTCTTGACGAATCGCTGCGCCGTAACGTTTGTTAATCACAGTAACAGGCACTTTACCAGGACGGAAACCTGGGATACGAGCACGCTTAGCTTCACGTTGTAAACTGTCTTTAACCAGCTTTTCAATTTGTTCAGCAGGAACAGAAATGGTCAGGCGACGCTCTAGGCCTTGGGTTGCTTCAACAGAAACTTGCATTGTTTTACCTCGAAATTTGTCTAACGTCCTTTGTAATAGCCGATTCATCAACTATTCAGGTATTCGTTTCTTGATCATTAAATTTGACTACAATGCCCACCACTACTGGCTTTAGGCACAGGTCGCTCATAGTTGATATCTATCAAGACGCGACATTATAGCCACCGTTTTCTGCAGAGTCGAGCCTCAACAGCCGAATCTGGGGTATAAAAAAAGCGACACAAGGTCGCTTTTTTTAATTTGTACTCAAAGTACTAAAAATGGGGTGACTGATGGGGCTCGAACCCACGACAACCGGAATCACAATCCGGGACTCTACCAACTGAGCTACAATCACCACTGAAACTGGTACGCCCGGCAGGATTCGAACCTGCGACCACCCGCTTAGAAGGCGGGTGCTCTATCCAACTGAGCTACGGGCGCATGGTTTACAGAATTTTCTGTATCCTAACCGATTTGGAAAGCATTTATGCTAACCCTATCACTCGCCTATTTGAGTCCAAATTATCTTTGAATTCATCGAAGCAAACGATAATAAAGTGGTCGGTGATAGAGGATTCGAACCTCTGACCCTCTGGTCCCAAACCAGATGCGCTACCGGACTGCGCTAATCACCGAAGGTCTTACATTTTACTTGGTATCAACTCAGAGGGTTCCCTCTGGTCGACTCTCATCCAAAATCTGGATGCACTATCGGACTGCGCTAATCACCTAAGCTCTTACATGACAGTTTCAGCGCAAGATGAACACATCTGCCTGAGAACGGAGCGCATCTTATCCCCTCACTTTACACCCGTCAACGATTTTTTTATCGTTCGACTCTAGGTGCTGAATTATCAGGCTAATCTGGTTTTTTTTATCCACTTGGCAACGGCTTTAACCATGACACAGTAGCTGTGCCCTGTTAAAATAGCCACGATTGCCAATCTCTGTGTTAACTACTGTTTTCACCATCGCCCATATAAAGGATATCCTACACCCATGACAGCCCAAATAATCGACGGCAAGGCGATTGCTCAATCCATCCGCACTAAGCTCAGCGAAAAAGTCACCGCCCGCAAAGAGGCTGGACAACGCGTACCGGGTTTAGCCGTAATATTAGTGGGAGCCGATCCGGCATCACAAGTTTATGTTGGCAGTAAACGTAAGGCTTGTGAAGAAGTTGGATTTATTTCTCGTTCATACGATTTAGAAACAAACTGCACTGAAGATGAATTACTCAACCTGATTGATAGTCTGAATGATGATCCGACCATCGATGGCATCTTAGTGCAACTGCCATTACCCACGCATATCGAAGACTCAAAAGTCATCGAGCGTATCCGCCCAGATAAAGATGTCGATGGATTTCACCCGTACAACGTCGGTCGTTTAGCCCAGCGTATTCCGGTGCTGCGCTCTTGTACCCCAATGGGAATAATGACACTCATCAAATCCACCGGCGTTGATACCTATGGTTTAGATGCTGTTGTGGTTGGCGCATCGAATATTGTCGGCCGCCCAATGACCTTAGAGTTGCTGCTGGCTGGCTGTACCACCACTACTTGCCACCGCTTCACTAAGAATCTCGAGCAAAAAATCCGTCAGGCAGATCTCGTGGTCGTTGCTGTGGGTAAACCTGGCTTTATTCCTGGCGAGTGGATCAAGCCCGGCGCTATCGTCATTGACGTAGGCATTAACCGTTTAGATAACGGCACCTTAGTCGGCGATGTGCAATATAACATTGCAGCGCAAAATGCCAGCTTTATCACTCCAGTCCCCGGCGGTGTTGGCCCGATGACGATTGCAAGCCTATTAGAAAACACCTTATATGCTGCCGAGCAGTATCATGACTAGGTTCTAGGTTCTAGGTTCTAGGTTCTAGGTTCTAGGTTCTAGGTTCTAGGTTCTAGGTTCTAGCAAGCATAAAAAAACCTGCATGATGCAGGTTTTTTATTTACTGAAGATTTTCTTGAATTAAAAATATAGCGAATAAGCTTATTTCTTACGCCAAGTGGTGCCACTTGGACCATCTTCAAGCACAACGCCCAAAATATCTAAACGATTACGCGCCACATCCGCAGCAGCCCAATCCTTTTCGGTACGAGCACGGTTACGCTCAACGATTAAGGCTTCGATTTCGGCCACTTCATCGTCACTACCGCCGCCTTGAAAGAAGGCCTCTGGCTCTTGGCTTAATAGACCTAACACATCCGCTAATTGCTTCAAGGTGACCGCTAACGCAGATGCCTGTGCCATATCGGTCAGTTTTAAACGATTGATCTCACGCACCATGTCAAAAAGGACTGAATAGGCTTCAGGTGTATTAAAGTCATCATCCATCGCCGCTTTAAACTTAGCGACAAACTCTTCTGCAGGCGCCGCAACGACAGTTAAGTCGACATCTTTAATCGCCGTATACAAACGCTCTAAGGCTGAACGCGCTTGTTTCAAGTTATCTTCTGAATAGTTCAGTTGGCTACGATAATGGCCCGATAATAAGAAATAACGCACAGTTTCAGCATCATAGTGACCAAGCACATCTCGAATGGTGAAGAAGTTGCCTAAGGACTTAGACATCTTTTCACGGTCAACCATCACCATGCCAGTGTGCATCCAATAGTTGACGTATGGTGTGTCATGGGCACAGCAAGACTGGGCGATTTCATTCTCATGATGTGGGAACTGTAAGTCAGAGCCGCCGCCATGGATATCAAAATGCAGACCTAAATGTTTGCTGTTCATGGCCGAACATTCGATATGCCAGCCAGGACGACCCGGTCCCCATGGGGATTCCCACGTTGGCTCGCCAGGTTTAGACATTTTCCACAACACAAAATCCATTGGATTTTGCTTGGTTTCGTCCACTTCAACCCGAGCACCAGCTTGCAGTTGATCTAAATTCTGGCCCGATAAACGGCCATAATCAGGATATGAGGCCACACTGAAAAGCACATCACCATCGCTCGCCACATAGGCATGGCCACGGGCGAGTAATAACTCAACCATGTCGATGATTTCAGCAATGTGAAGGGTCGCGCGCGGTTCAAAATCGGGGCGCAACATATTTAAGGCATCGAAGTCTTGGTGCATTTCACCAATAAGACGTTCGGTTAAGGCTTCACAGCTTTCGTTATTCTCGTTAGCGCGCTTGATGATTTTGTCATCAACATCAGTAATATTGCGCTGAAAATTCACTTCATAACCCGCGTAACGCAGGTAGCGCACTATCATGTCGAAGGAAACAAAAGTACGGCCATGACCAATATGACAGAGATCGTATATGGTCACACCACACACGTACATCCCAATTTTCCCGGGATTAATTGGCTTAAATTCCTGTTTTTGGCGGGTAATACTGTTGTAAATCTTCAACATCGATATTCTCTTCAATGATACATTCAGGTGTAAAATCAAGGAGTCAGTCTATCACGGCCTGACAGGTTTTGAATACTGCACTTTGCGCGCAATCCGAGATAAGTTAGAATCGCGCCACTATTTACACTGAGTATGAAAACATGATCACATTACACACTAATTTAGGCGACATTAAACTGCAACTGAACGCTGAAAAAGCACCGTTAACAGTAGCAAACTTCATGAAATATGTTGACGAAGGTTTCTTCGACGGCACTATCTTCCACCGTGTGATAGACGGTTTCATGATCCAAGGTGGTGGCTTCAACGAAGACATGAGCCAAAAGCGTTGTAACGAGCCAGTGAAGAACGAAGCCAATAACGGTTTATCAAACCGTACTGGTACTGTCGCTATGGCGCGTACTTCAGATCCACATTCAGCTACTGCGCAGTTCTTCATTAACGTGAACGACAACACTTTCCTCGATTTTAAATCAGAAACCTCACAGGGCTGGGGCTACTGCGTATTCGGCGAAATCGTTGAAGGCATGGACATTATCGAAAAAATCAAGGCCGTTAGCACTGGCAACCGTGGTATGCATCAAGATGTGCCATTAGAAGCCATTGTGATTGAAAAAGTCAGCGTCGCGGCATAATACGGCGAATGCGAACTCTATTTATAGGCGATCTGCACCTGAGTGCAGATCGCCTTGATATCACCCAAGCGTTCACTCACTTTCTCGACACTGAACTCGATGATGCTGACGCCCTTTATATCCTAGGCGATTTGTTTGAAGTCTGGGTTGGTGATGATATTGCCTTGCCTTTTGCCCTAGACATCGCCGAAAAACTCAAGCAAGTATCACAAAAGTTGCCCGTGTATTTTATCCATGGCAACCGTGACTTCATGCTAGGCAAACAATTTGCGCGCACCGCAGGCATGCAAATTTTACCCGAAGTCACTCGCCTCAATTTATACGGTGTCGACACTGTAATTTTGCACGGCGACAGCTTATGTACTTTAGATAAGGCCTACCAACGCTTTCGAAAACTACGCAGTTTATCGCTGTCTCGTTGGTTGTATGGTTGTTTATCCAAGAAAACCCGTCAGGGCATTGCTGATAAAATTCGCAGCAAGAGCAAGAACAGCAATAAGCAAAAGAGTTACACTATCATGGATGTAGAGCCCAATGCGGTCGATGTGTTATTTGCCAAGACACACACTAAGCATATGATCCACGGACATACCCACAGACCGGCCATTCATCAACTTGCCAATGGCTGTAAGCGTATAGTGGTTGGCGATTGGTATGAACAAGGCAGTGTGCTCAGTGTGAGCGCTGAAGGGATTAATTTACAGTCCTTACCCTTCGACCCGACGATGACCTAAAGGCATTGGCTTAAGTAAGCCTCATTTAGCGTTACTTAAGCTTAAATGGCTTAAATTTTTAGCTTTAATAGCTTGAAAATACTGTGATTAACGGTTTGTTAGAACCGTTAATCTTTTCAGCTGTATGAACTTAACTCTACTCGTTTGGGGAAGCAAAGCCGTTCAAATTAATTTAATAGAGGCGACCCACTGTGGAAACGAAACTCATCATCCTGCGCTAAAATCAACTCAGCTTCTAACTCGCCAAAGTACTTCACTCGCTCGCTAATATCCTCAGGTGAAACCAACTGAGCTAACGCAAGATAATCTTGATAATGTCGAGCTTCAGAACGCAGCAGTGACACATAAAACTTACTCAACTCACCATCTAAATAAGGCGCGAGTTTAGCGAAGCGCTCGCACGAGCGAGCCTCAATATATGCCCCTACAATCAACTTATCCCGCAAAATATCTTTCTCATGGGTTGTCACATGACTCATCATGCCCTTGGCATAACGCCCCGCGCGAATATTGCGGTAATCAATACTGCGCTTATGCATTAAATCCAATACTTGTTCAAAATGATGAAACTCTTCTTTAATCAAGCGGATTAAAGGTGAAACTAAATTCGCAGCAAACTTAAAGTTGGGCTTAGGTATAAGGTCAGTTACCAACTCATTCTTTTTCACATCACGGGCTAAAAAACTTTCCACATCATGTTCTTGCGAATAAATAAACTCTTCATAGGGTTTAGCCCACGCCAACAGAGCTCGACCACTGTCTTTATCTAACGCATATTTTCGTAGCAAAAAAATCGCTGTCTGAGCGGCTTTTAACTCACAGTTACAATGGTCGATCAGCAACTCATCCAAGGAATCTGATTTTATCGCAACATCAATCCAAGTTTGCGGTGTTTCACAGTGAAGAAATGCGTGGATGGGGGCAAGAAGTTGCAGCATGGACTCACTCAATATCATTCTGAATATCGCACTATTTTACGCATATTTACTCATAAGCTATAGCATTAGGCTTAAGTAAACTTGACGCGCTGAACTTTTTGTTCAATAAATAATCTACACTCTAAAGAACTGAGATCCTGATCACACAGCCTCTCACTTCTCTATGTGTAACCAATCGATGGATAAAGAGACAGGACACCATTTTAACCTCGATTGTAGAGCTGTTATCAGCTCGTCTGACGTTTGGCGAGCCATTCATCAATGCTGAACAAGGATAATTATAATGATACTGAATCACTTAATGGGGCTATACACTCATCCAAAACAAGAGTGGCAAACAATTGAAAAAAACCATGAGGCACTGAAAAATAGCTTAAGCCATGTAGTTCTTATCGCCTTAATTCCGGCGGTGTGCAGCTATATAGCTACGGCTTACATTGGCTGGAATCCTGGCGCTGGCGATCCTATTTACCTTACACCACAAAGTGCCCTGTTTATGTCCGCAGGCATGTATTTAGGCCTAATTGCAGGCGTATTCGCCCTTGCCTATTTAGCCTATTGGATGGCAAAAACCTTCGATGCTAACCCAACTTACACCCAAGCATTAGAGCTCGCGTCCTACACTGCAACCCCGTTGTTTATGGTCGGTTTAGCCGCATTATATCCAGTGCTATGGTTTATCATGATAGTGGGGTTGATTGGTTTAGCCTACTCAGTGTATTTACTGTACGCGGGGGTCCCTATCATTATGAATATCCCCGAAGAGAAAGGTTTTATCTACGCCAGCTCTATGGTGACTGCTGGCTTAGTACTCTTGGTGGGGCTAATGGCAACTAGTGTCATTTTATGGAGCTTAGGCTTTGGTCCTATGTACCAATAACCACTTTAATTCATCACAAATTTAATCAACAGCAACTCAAGCTCTGCGTAGCAATTGAATTTTTAGCAGAAAATAAAAAAGAAGGCCGTCAAGGCCTTCTTTTTTGGGTTTAATTAACGCTCTGAGCGATTTAGCAGATCTGTTTGACTCACTCAGTCAAACAGATCCACTTAAGCAAAATCACTCGAAAGAATCACGCAGCGCTACGGTTAAGTTAAACACTAAATTATCCGGCGATGAATCTTTACTGTCAGCGCAGAAATAGCCTTCACGCTCAAACTGATAGGCTTGTTCCGCAGGTGCATTCACTAGGCTTGCTTCTGCAAAACCTTGTACCACGATCAATGATTCAGGGTTCAACACTTCATCCACAGTCTCTGCCGCAGCAGGATTAGGATCGGTAAATAAACGCTGATAGAGACGGAATTCAGCAGGCTTAGCTGTAGATGCCTCAACCCAATGGATCACGCCTTTGACTTTACGGCCATCTGCAGGGTTTTTACCTAAAGTTTCAGGATCATAAGTACAGTAAACCGTCGTGATATTACCTTCGCTGTCTTTGTCACAACGTTCAGCTTTAATCACATAGGCATTACGTAAACGCACTTCTTTGCCTGTAACTAAGCGTTTGTATTGTTTGTTGGCTTCTTCTTTAAAGTCAGCCACATCGATCAATATTTCTCGGCCAAAGGCTAATTCACGCGTCCCCATGCTCTCATCATTTGGATGAGCGGCCGCTTGAATGTACTCAAGTTCACCTTCAGCATAGTTTTCAATGATGACTTTCAATGGACGCAATACGGCCATCGCACGCGGTGCATGTTCGTTCAATTCTTCACGAATACACGCATCTAACATGCCGACTTCAATCATATTCTCTTGCTTAGTCACGCCGATACGTTGACAGAACTCGCGAATTGACGCTGGTGTATAACCACGGCGACGTAAGCCTGCAATCGTTGGCATACGAGGGTCATCCCAACCTGACACGAGTTTACGGGTCACAAGGTCGTTCAGCTTACGTTTAGACATCAAGGTATATTCGAGATTTAAGCGAGAAAACTCGTATTGACGAGTACGATTCGGCGCTTGAAAATCGTTCAAATTATCCAACACCCAATCGTATAAACGACGGTTGTCTTGGAACTCTAATGTACATAAAGAGTGGGTAATATGTTCTAACGCATCAGAAATACAGTGCGTGAAGTCGTACATTGGGTAAATGCACCACTTGTCACCTGTTTGATGATGATGGGCAAAACGAATACGGTAGATGATAGGATCACGCATACACATGAATGGCGATGCCATATCAATTTTGGCACGCAATGCGCACTCGCCTTCTTTAAAACCACCGTCGCGCATCTTAGCGAATAAGGCGAGGTTTTCTTCGACTGATGTGTCGCGAAAAGGACTGTTTTTACCTGGCTCTTTTAACGTACCACGGTATTCGCGGGTTTCATCAGCATTTAAGAAACACACATAAGCCAAACCTTTATTGATCAGTTCAACCGCATATTGATGTAACTGATCAAAATAGTTTGATGAATAGCGAACATCGCCATCCCACTGGAATCCAAGCCAACGCACATCCGCCTGAATAGAATTAACATAATCAATGTCTTCTTTTTCAGGATTAGTATCGTCAAAACGTAAATTACACAGACCGTTATAGTCTCGCGCTATCCCAAAATTTAAGCAGATAGATTTAGCATGACCAATATGAAGATAGCCATTCGGTTCCGGCGGGAAACGAGTCTGTACACTCGTGTGCTTACCGCTTTGTAAATCTTCATCTATGATATTACGAATAAAGTTACTCGGACGTACTTCAGTGTCCACATGACTCATGGAATTCCTCTTTGCGAACAATGGCAATTTTAAGAAAACCAGCATGATCCTACAGATCACCACTAGTTACAATGCCTAGGGTTAAAAACTCTGGTTTTTGACTGTTTGGGGTTATAACCGCGATAGTAAAACAATAAAAGCAGCCATGAAAGCTGCTTTTATCTTTGACCTAACTAAGCTGACATTTATTATTCAGTCACGCCGACTCAGTAAATCTTACTCGGTGATAATGCGGATCCCAGGAATAATCTGCTGGCTTCTTTTGCCCTTACGTTTCAACCACAGATAAAAAGCGGCTAATGCAAACAAGAAGAAACCAATCCACAGACTTGATTGAACTGGGTGCTGCGTAAAGGTAGCTGCTTGATAAACTACCGTTGCAGAACCATAAGCCAGTGAGAAAGTCCACGTTGCCGCGAACGTCGCCCACCGAGAACCAAACTCATGCACTAAGGCGCCCATTGCCGCAACACAAGGAGTATAAAGTAAGATAAACAGCAAATAGGAGAAAGCAGCAACTTTACCACTAAAACCTGCTTGTAAAGCACCGAAAGTCGATGTCGCAACACCTTGTTCTTCAGCAACGGTTTCTTTATTGGTTAAATCACCGACCGACAATTTAAGCGGATCTTCAAGATCTAAACCAAACAAGTTAGCTGGAATCGTTGCCAGAGCCGCATTAAAGCTTTCGCTCAATGGTGCAAGCTCTTCATCTGTCGGCGCCGCGCTGCTGTATAGACTGTTTAAGGTACCAACAACCGCTTCTTTGGCGAAAATACCCGTGATAATACCGACGGTTGCAGGCCAGTTATCCTGCTCTATGCCCATAGGCGAGAAGATAGGCGTGATTTTTTGGCTCGCGACACTCAGCAAAGATGCTTGGCTGTCTTCATGGCCAAATGTGCCATCAACACCAATAGCATTAATGAAGTTCAATAAGGTCACGACCAGCACAATCGTTTTACCTGCGCCTAAAATAAAACTCTTAGTGCGTTTACCTGTACGAACCATAACAGCTTTCAGCTTAGGTAGTTCATAACTTGGTAGCTCCATCACCACTGCACTACTGCTGCCGGGTAATAAAGTGCTTCTGAGTAATAAACCCGTACCGATAGCGGCAAAGATACCAATAATATACAGCAAGAAGACTAAATTCTGACCTGAATCAGGGAAGAAAGCCGCCGCAAATAGTGCATAAACAGGAAGACGTGCACCACAGGACATAAATGGCGCCATCATCCCTGTCACAATACGCTCACGCTCACTGCCTAAGGTTCGCGTAGCCATAATTGCAGGCACTGAACAACCAAAACCGACAATCATAGGAACGAATGCTTTACCAGGCAGGCCAATACGACGCATTAAACCGTCAACCACAAATGCAGCGCGTGCCATGTAGCCAGAACTTTCGAGGATCGACAAACCGAGGAAAAGCGCCGCAATAACAGGAATAAAGGTTGATACGGTTTGAATGCCTTGGCCGACACCTCCCGCTAAGATAGTGACCAACCAAGCCGGAGAGCCCATGCTCGTCAAGAATGAACCGAAGTGATCGACAAACAGTGCGCCAGCAAAAACATCAAAGAAATCAATAAAAGCACTGCCAATATTAATGCTGAACATAAACATCAAATACATCACAAACAAGAACACAGGAATGCCAAGCACAGGATGTAAAACGAGTTTATCTAATTTGTCACTGAGGGTGAGGAACCCTGACTCTTTCACTGAACCTTGAAAAACTTGTTCAACGAAATTAAAGCGCGTGGTCGCCACCATCACTTCAATATCATGGCCTTGCTGAGCGATAATCTGAGTACAGGAATTCACTTCATCCTGCAGTTCAGCATTTTTACAGCTACCACAACCCGAACCATTACCTAGCATAGCCAAAGCGCGGCCGCGACTTAATTGGGCATCTTTGCTGCAAAGTAACTGCACGCCCGCTTCAATTTGTTCATCATAATGAAGCACTAATGGGGCTTCTGAGACTCGGCCTTGAAGTAAATCGAGTACCTGTGCCTGCACTTTAGCGACATCGGCAGGATCTCGCGAACACACGCCAATCACAGGGCAACCCAGCTCTTGGCTCATTTTCTTTAAATCGACTTTAATCCCACGTTTGACAGCCGAATCAATTTTATTCAGCACCACTACCATAGGGATAGCGAGTTCACGCAATTGGGCTGTGAGATATAAGTGACGTTCGATATTAGTGGCATCGACTAAATTGATAATGCCATCGACACGTTGCTCGGCAAGGTATTGCTGCGCAATTTGCTCATCAAGTGAACAATCGCAACTATTACCCGCAGGAAGAAGATCGTAAATACCCGGTAAGTCTGTCAGATAGACGTCAGCACCGTTTAAGGTGAAATGACCAGTCTTTTTTTCGACCGTAACACCAGACCAGTTACCCACTTGTTGATTTGCGCCTGTTAGCGCGTTAAAGAGTGTAGATTTACCCGCGTTAGGGTTTCCTACTGTGACGCAATGAAACTGCTTAGCCATTCGTCTTTTCCACCTCAATGATGTCTGCCAAATCTCTGCGCATACAAAGTTTACTACCACGAATATCCAGTTCGAGACCAGAACCCATAGGTGCGTATCGGATCAATAAAAAACGCGTATTTGGCGTGATCCCCATGGACAACAACTTGCGCTTCACGGTTTGTGGCAGCGCCAAACGCCCCACTTCAGAAATAAGACCGCGATCGCCGGGACTGAGTTCGCTTAACTTCATTACGTATTCCACCTTGCAACAGGTTCAGCTCGAAAAACTGCGCCCATTGTAACCGAGCGATGACACTAATAACTTTACCTAGATCATGATTTTTGATTGGTAACGATAATAGTTTTCAATTGTGTTGGGTATTATGTGATAAAAATTCCAATGAATAAACGACCAACCGAAAATAAAAATCCGCACCTTAGCATTAGTGACTATCAAGCGATGGACAGAAGTCAAAACGCTGTAAACAAATCCCACCCGAAGCAAGTGTGATCAAAATCACACTTAATCTATATCGCCTGTAAAATCATCCCTCTTTACAGTGAAAAGACCACGCAATGTTATGCAGGTGTCACACACTTGTTCTAATATTAACCGAGTTCAATAAGCTAAATTAGCAATGTCGAAAGCGTAAAAATAACAAATATAAATGCACTCGGGAAAACATAACCATGGAAATAGGGCTAAAGTTCAGAAGCATAGCTAAGGCTATGCTATGTATTTTGTTATCAATCGCAAGCGTTTCGGCCTCAGCGACCCCTTGGGATGACAAAAAACCAGAAGAAGTTGTTGCGACATTAGACAAAAAATTCGCCGAAGGTAAGTATTCCGCTAAAGGCGCTGATACTTGCCTGATGTGCCACAAAAAAAGTGCCGTGGTGATGGCAATATTTGAGGGGGTTCATGGCAACCCTAATGTGAAAGATTCACCCATGGCCGATTTGCAGTGCGAAGCCTGCCACGGCCCTTTAGGGAATCATAACAAAGGTGGAAAAGAGCCGATGATCACCTTTGGCGCAAACTCCCCTGTTCCCGCGCAAAAGCAAAACAGTGTCTGTATGAGTTGCCACAATGACAGTCAACGTACCGCATGGAAAGGCAATCACCACGATAACGCCGATGTCGCCTGTAGCAGCTGCCATCAAGTGCATACCGCAAAAGATCCTATCAGCGATAAAGCCAATGAAGTCACCATTTGTACCCAGTGCCATACCCAACAAAAAGCCGATATGCACAAGCGCTCGGCGCATCCATTACAGTGGCAACAAATGGTGTGCAGTGACTGCCATAATCCCCACGGCAGTTTAAACGATTCAAGCTTGAAGCAAATGAGTGTTAATGAAAATTGCTATAGCTGTCATGCCGAAAAACGCGGCCCTAAACTGTGGGAACATGCCCCCGTCACCGACAACTGCGCTAATTGCCATAATCCCCACGGCAGCGTGAACGAAGCCATGCTGATCAGCAAACCGCCACAACTGTGTCAGCAGTGCCACGCTTCGGATGGCCATAGCAGTAATGCCTATTTTGGCAATCAAACCAATGCCTTCACTTCTGGTAATTCCTGTATGAATTGTCACGGACAAGTGCATGGCTCTAACCATCCTTCTGGCAAATTACTGCAGAGATAACAAGGGAATGATCATGCGAACAGCTAAAATGTCTCACCCTAGCGCTTATTTCTCCCTCACTTTGCTGGCTTGGGCGATAAGCGGTGTTTTGACTCAAGCACACGCCGAAGGTTATGAGCTGCAAGAAGCGAATCGAAGTAGCATAAAGACAGAGGCATGGAGCTGTAAGCAATGCCAACCTAAGACAGGGCATATTGGCAATGTCAGTGCCAGCCTCGCTTACAACGATAGTGAGGACAGCCGTTTCGGTAACAGTAGTGGGACAGATAACTATGGTCTCGTTGGCGCCGTCGGTGCGGATATGATGTACAAAACGCAGACGGGTTATCAAACCGAGCTGGTCGCGGATAAGTTAGGTTTTGATGCGGGCTCAGCCAAGCTCACAACAGGAAGGCCGGGAAACTATCAAATCAACTTAGGTTATAGAGGCTTAGCAAACTATAACCATAATCAACTCAAAAGCCCCTATACCTCAGTGCAAGATAAAATGTTATTGCCCGATAACTGGATAACAGGCGGCACAACGCAATCTATGCCTATGTTACAGAGCAGCCTTGTTAGCCAAGATTTAAGTATTCAACGTGATCGCTTTAGTATCGGTGGTTACTACGCTGGCAAAATATCACCTGAAGGTGACAATAACAGTCACTACAAAGCCTCGCTAAACTATCAGCATGAAGACCGTAGCGGCGCCAAAAAGACCAGCGCCAATATACTCACCAATAGCGTTATGCTAGCCCAACCAATTGATGACAGTACTGATGAAGTCGATGCGAGAGTTTATTTTAACGGTTCAGGCTGGCAAGCAGGCATCAATAGCCAAATCAGCCAATATAAAAATGATCACCAAGCCATGCAGTGGCAATCAGCCTACACACCCACCTTTGGTGCAGCATACTTAGGCCAGAATGCGGTCGACCCCGACAATAAAGCCTACCGAGTTGCCGCAGAAGCCTCAGGGGGGGCAAATGGTCAAAATGTATTGATGCACGCAGGCTTTAGCCGCATGACCCAAGATGACACCTTTATTCCTGCCACCATCAATGGCCCATCGCCCGTCCTGCCTGCGGATACCTTAAATGGCCAAGTTGATATTGTAGAGATGGACCTTAAATATTCAGGACGGATCAACCAAGATTTAAGCATGCAGGCAAGCTACAACTATCAAGACAGAGATAATAAAACGGCTCAATTAGACTTTCCGCAGATCATCACCGACAGTATTAATCAAGGCACAGCCCAAAATAGCCTTTATGATAAGCGCACAAAAAAACTCGAACTTAAAAGCAAATACCGCTTTACCTCAGCGGCTTATGCCGAAGCGGGTTACAGCCATAATGAAAACGATTATGCCGAACTCGACCGCCAATCCATCGATGAATCTGGCGTGTTTGCTAAACTAAGTTATCGCTATTCACCCGCATGGTCAGCTTGGTTGAAAGGAGAAGCACTAGAGCGCGATGGCAGTGAATACGATCCCGTCACGACCACTCAAAGTCAAAGCAATCCTTGGCTACGTAAATCCTACCTTGCCGACAGAAAAAGACAAAAAGTCACCTTACACACTGATTATCAAACTGATATCGGCCTCTCGCTGGGCGCCAGCTTGCACAGTGTCGATGACGATTATCACCATACCCAAGTGGGTCTCACTCAAGTGTCCTACCTAGGTTATGACGTATCGGCCCAATATGCGCTGAGTAACGATCTTCATTTCACCGCTTTTGTTAACCAAGATTGGCGCGACTCAGATCAAGCGGGCAGTAACCGCTTTTCAACGCCCGATTGGTACAGCACTGCCGAAGAAAAATCGACTCTAATTGGGGCTGGTTTTAGTTATCAAAACCTGTTCGATAATCACCTCGACATTGGCTTGGACTACAGCTATTCCGATGGACAGAGTGATACCGACATCACCTACGGCATCAATAGCCCCTATGGCGACTATTACAGCCGCAAACACAATATTAATGCCTATGCCAAATATAAGTTTGCCGACAGCATGTCACTGAGAGTCGATTGGTTATTCGAAAAATATCAAGATGCAAATTGGCAGAACCAAGGCACAAGCTGGGACACTATCCCTAACGTGCTCAGTTTCGGTGATATGAGCCACGACTATAACGCCCACTACTTAGGCTTGACCTTAAGCTACCAAATGTAACTTAGGCACTGACAGCGCATTCCAAGGATAGAAATATGAACAAGTTTGCAAAAATTCGCACTCAATTCAGTCTTATGCTGGCCTTAGTCTCGCTATTAAGCGCCTGTGGCGGTGATAACGGCCAAGATGGTAATCCCGGTGAGCCTGCGAAACCGCCTGCATTAACGATAACTAGCCTTAACATCATGGTCGATAAAGTCGCGATGACAGATGGCATTGCTCAAGTGGATTTTCAAGTAAGCAATCAAGATGATGAAGCCGTGATTGGTATCCCATCGGCGACATTTATTGCTGCGCAGCTTCTCCCCCAAGGTTATACAGGCGCGGGGAATAGCAGTGAATGGCAGCACTTTACCGCTGAAACCTGCGCGGCAACTTGCCCTGGCAGTCTCACAGATCATAAAAACGGTCACTACAGTTACACCTTCAGCGCCGCATTTAATGGCATGAATGGAGTGACGTTTATGCCAGAAGCGACCCAAAGAATGGTAGTCAAAATTGGCGGCGATAAACTTGCCGATAACACGCCCTTACCTATAACCAATCAGCATTATGACTGGCAATCTTCAGGTAGTAATGTCGCTTACACCCGCAACTTAGTCACAATAGAGACCTGTAATAGTTGCCACAGTAATCTTGCTTTCCATGGCAGTAGATATGATCAAATCGAAACCTGCGTCACCTGCCATAACAGCAAAAAAGTCAGTAACCCTGATATTTTCCCACAAATGATCCACAGCAAACATTTAACCGGCTTCCCGCAACCCATTAGTGACTGCCAAACCTGTCACGTCGATAAGGCTGAGTTAACCGAACAGCAAAACTGGCGCAGAGTCCCGACCATGCAAGCCTGTGGTGCCTGTCATACACAGATCAATTTCCCCGCAGGCGAAGGACACCCAGTGCAAACAGATAACAGTAACTGCGTGGCGTGTCATAATGCCGACTGGACCGCAAGCGTACACAGTGATGAAGCTAAAGCCGCGGCACTGATGCAATTTAGCCCAAGCATCACCAGCGCCAGTATGGATGCCAATGGTACGGTCACTGTTGCGGTTAAGCTGATGAATCCAGCCACAGGAACTGTGTATAGCGAAAGTGCCGATAAACTAAAATTTATCAATGATTTAAGGGTATATGCCAACTGGGGAACCAGTTTTGATTATGCGACCCGTTCAGCTCGCTCGATTAAACTGCCGGAATCCACACCCATATCAGGCTCTAATGGCATTTATATCTATACGATAGCGGGCCTTACTGTGCCAGCAGGCACTGAAACGGATCATGGCGGACTTGCGATTCAAGGCAGAGTCTGTGCCAAAGATAAAGTACTGGTTGATTGCACGACTGAACTGGCGGAAGTGTTAGTGATTAAATCCAGCCACAGTTATTTTGATATGGCAGCATTGAGCAATGAAGGTCGCCGTAGCGTTGTGAGCAATGCAAGCTGCGGTAATTGCCATGGTGATCAAAAACTGAATATTCACGGCTCACGTAACGATCTCGATGGTCAATGCCAGCTATGCCATAACGCCAATATGCTGGCCGATGCGACGGCAGCCAATCCTTCAATCACGTCATTTGACTTTAAGCAGCTGATCCACGGTATTCACACCAGTCAATTCACGGGGTTTGAAAGCCTAAACTACCCAGGAAAAATCGGTAACTGTGCCCAATGTCACGTTAACGATACTGCGGGGATTTCTACCGTCGCCCTCCCCTTAAATTCAGCGGTACAACCCCTTGCCCTCGATAACGGCACTTTTACCAGCCCAATTGCCGCTGTGTGTAGCAACTGCCATTCAGATACCAGCACTCATAACCACATGGCTCAGCAAGGTGCTGTTTTTGCAGGTACAAAATCCGATGCAACCGCAGGAACTGAAACCTGTGCTTTCTGTCATGGACAGGGCGGAGTCGCGGACGTGTTGAAAGTGCATCCAATAAACTAACCCTATGATGCTGGCCTAAAAAGGCCAGCAACTGCAGATATAAAAGGAACTCATACGATGCAGTCATCTACTCCTAAAGAAATAGTCAGATCTCAGTCACATTACCCGCCTAAAGTGACTGATAAATACCAGTGACTTAGTTAGCCTTACAGATGGAAAACTAATTCCACACATCTTATGCGGGTAATGAGATTTATTCTTATTTGCCAGGCGTTTGATGATGATTACAACTATTGCAGGGAAATATCATGATGAAACGGTTCAATTTCAATACCGCAACAAAAGCGATGTTGGGTGCCGGTTTACTCTCTCTACTACTCGCCGGTTGCGGTGGTAGTGACGGTAAAGATGGTGAAGACGGAAAACCGGGTCCGGTAGGCTTAGACATAAGTCAAGCCACCACACTCAAAGCCACACTTGAAGATGTAAAAATTGACAACGGCACTGTCAGCGTAGACATAGTACTAACGAATGCGAATGGCGTTCCTGTGACGGGCCTAGAGCAATACGCTCAAATCAATGCTATCGGATTGGGTATTGCAAAACTTACCCCTGAAAGTGGCAAAGGTTACAAAACACCTCAATGGGTCAGCTATATCAACTCAGTGAAAGCAGCTGATCCTGCACGCAGTCTTGCAAATTATAGCTATACCGATGGTAAAGATAGCGCTGGCAATCCTATTACTAAAGAAATGAAATTTACACCTGGTGATGCTATTCAAGCGAACATCGAATCTAGTTGTAAAACCACTTGTTTAACAGTGGTTGATAGTGGCGTTTACCGCTATACCTTCCAAACCAATTTAAGTACTTTGCCCGCTATTGAAGGTCTCGATTTAACCTACGACCCAACATTAATACATCGCATTACTTTAGAACTTCAAACCGATGGCAGTAAAGATGCCAAGTTAGTCAACAGCCATATCGACTTCTTACCAAGCGATAACTTTAGAGTAGCTAAAGAGACGGAAACGCGTACGGTTGTCGATTTAGAAGCGAACTGTATCAAGTGTCACAGCACAAATTATAGCGATACATCTTCTACTGCTAAGCCATTAGCACTACATGGCGGAAGACGGATCGGAATAGCAAACTGTCAAGTTTGTCATACCAGCTACAGTAAAGATCCAGAAACAGGATCACCTTTGGATATGGGCGCCATGGTTCATGCCATTCACAAAGGTACTTACGCTATGGTGGGTTACAGCGGAACGGCTTATGACTTTAGCGGTACTATGGCTAAAGCTGCGGCTGAAAGTGACTACCCACAATACCGTGAAGGTAAAGACGTTTCTGAACGAGTCACTCTGCCTGTCTCTATCGGGAACTGCCAGTCTTGCCATAGCACAGATGACAAAGGACCCGTTGATGCCGCGAGCTTTAAACATCACAAAGGTTTAGCCTGCGCATCTTGTCACATGTCAGGTTTTAATCCAGTAGATAACAGTGAATGGTTAACGCCACCTGAAGGTCAAAAAGACCGTGGTTTCGTTGGTAACTATTTCCATTACTATGCAACACCTGAAATTGACGGTATTCCAGGTGCAAACCTAGTCAATGTATTCCAAAATGGAGGCTGCGCTTCTTGTCACGCCGAACAAGGTGAAGAAGGCAGCGCTAAATATCACTTAGCAAAAGCTAATGCCACTAAGTTACTGCGAACTGAATATGCCTATAAGTTAGAAAATGGCACATTTGATGTGGCTAAAGGAGAGTTAACATTCACAGTCGATTGGCACAGTGATGTTGCTCCACATCAAGATCCTAAAGTGAAAGAGTTTTGGGTCAGCTTAACGGCATTCAATGGCACTGAATACACCATGGGCCCACGTCCATCTAATGGTACTTTAGGTCGTAGCGAAAACCGTATTTCTGTAAATTTGGCCAAAGTTGAGACTAACGCTAACTTAACAGCGGTACCAAATGGCTCAAAAGTAACATACACATTAACAGGCATTAAAGCTGTTATTGGCACAAGTTCTGTTCCATACAAACAAATTGTTAGTATTGGTAAAGGCTTCATGGACGGCAAATTGCTGATCTGTGCAAACTCTGCAGAACTCGATCCAACGATGGATGCTGCGATTGATTGTAGTAACACTGAAGCACCAATCTACGAAGTGATTGTTGGCAGTAATAAAGCTTCATTCTCTGCCGATGCAAGTAATGTTACCGCACGTAGCATAGTCATCTCTGAAGCAAAATGTGCTAACTGTCATGGTGAGAAAGCTGACTTTTCAGCCTCTCATGCGCTGACCCATGCGGCAGACAAGCCTGATAACAGCTGTGGTACTTGTCACTCTGCTGTACCTAATACCGCGGTAGCTTTAGCCGATGGTAGTTGTGTGGCTTGTCACAATGGCGCTCCTGCTCACAGTAAAAAGCCATTTGAACGTGGTTTTGACTTTAAAGTCATGATCCACCAAATTCACGCTGATACTCGCAGTGTTCGCCGTTTAACAACAGATGCAGCAACCTTCCCTGAAAACCCAGCGAACTGCGCGGCTTGTCATGATAAAGGTCAACTTAGCTTAGCTACACTAGGCGATAAACCTGCGTTCTTAGCAAGTACTGGTGAATACTCACCAACCGTTGCAGCTTGTGCATCTTGCCATGCAACGACCGCAACTGACAGCGCAGTGATAGGTCACTTCGAAACCAATGGTGGTGTATATAACGCTGCTGCTGGCACTTATACTCCTGGTAGCGAAACCTGTGCGACCTGCCATGGTGAAGGTAAATCATTTGGTGTGGATAAAGTTCACCCAGTGAAATACTAATATGGAACCGAGTAACGAATCGCAAATCAGTCGTTACTCACATTAAATTCAGCAAAATCCCTCGCACTGCGGGGGATTTTATTTACATAACAGCAATCCCATTCAAACCTTGCTTTTATAGTATAAAGTCAACGCACATTACCCAGATAAAATCCGCTGTTTTTTTGTTCTAGAATCATTTTTACCTCTCGCTTTAAATACCTCTTTAGAAATAGAAAGATCCAAGTCACACATTAGCAAAGGCCTTGGAGATTTTAAGGTCATGTTAGGTTAGCCTTTCCTTGGGGAATTCTATTTCCAGCATCCACTTAAGTCGCTTCTAGTGACCAAAAACACAGACATAGAATCTGTTGGCTCTAGAACATAGCGTTTAAGCAATGCCAAACCTATGCAGGGAAAAAAATGATGAACGCACAAACAACTAAAATCGCACTGCTGTTAGCAGCAAGTGCAGTCACTATGGCCTTAGCGGGCTGTGGTGGCAGCGATGGTAATGATGGTAATCCCGGTGAACCTGGTGGCGAACCTGCTCCAGCGATTCAAACCCTTAATTTCGCCTTTGACAAATCTGTCGTCACTAACGGTATTCCGAGTGTTGAGTTTACCGTCACTAACGAAAATGATTTACCCGTTGTTGGCCTACAAAAAATGCGTTTTGCCGCAGCACAATTAATCCCACAAGGCGCAACTGGTGCAGGTAATGCGTCACAATGGCAATACTTTGGTGATGAAACCTGTGATGTAGCTGCAACATGCCCAGGGACTTTCGTTGACAAGAAAAACGGTCACTACAGTTATACTTTTAGTATGAACCTGACCGCTAACACTAAAGTCACTTATAACGAACAGTTAGCTCAACGAGTATTAATCCGCGCTTATAACACTCCGCTTCCCGATGGTACTCAAGTACCAAACAGTAACGCCTTTGTCGACTTCACTGCCGATACTGGTGCACTGCCAACATACAGTCGCAAAATTGTCGCCACAGAAAGCTGTAATACTTGTCACCAAGATTTAGCTAATGTTAAACATGGCGGCGCGTATTCCGACGTTAATTACTGTGCAACTTGCCACACGGCCGGAAAAGTCGGTGTAGGTAAAGAGTTCAATGTTCTCGTTCACGCTAAACACAAAGACCTCACCTTAGGCTCATTAGAAAGCTGTCAAAGCTGTCACGCAGCAAATGAGGCTACGCCTGATTGGAGTAATTGGTCACGTATCCCAACTGCTGCCTCATGTGGAAGCTGCCATAGCGCAGTGGACTTTGCTGCTGGTAAAGGCCACTCACAACAACTAGATAACTCCAACTGTATCGCCTGTCATAACAGCGATTGGACTGCAGAACTGCACACAGGTAAGACTGCAGACAAAAAAGCCGTTATCGCTCAGTTAGGTATGTCAGCAGCACTTGCTGGTCAAGCTGATGATACTGCAGTATTAACCGTGTCTATCTTAGACAAAGATGGTAACGCAATTGATGCGGCAACCGTTCAAGATAAGATTAAACGTTTAGAGTCTGTTACCAACGTTGGCCCTAACTTCCCGATCATGGGCTACAATCCAAGTCCAGGTAGCGGTAAAGCGAAAATAGCGAAAGACTTAGTCAAAGATGGCGCACTGCAAGAAGGTGTAACCTTAGTTGACGGTAAATTGGTCTTTACAACACCCGCTCTACCTTTCGGTGCAGGCGATACTGATACCGCCTTTACCATTATCGGTTTAGAAGTGTGTAGCACTGGTACAAGCTTAACCGCATGTACCGCAGACAGCGCAACAACGAGCATGAAAGCTGAACTAGCTTTTGGCACTAAGTCTGGTAAAGCACCGAGCATGCGTCATGTTAACTCAGTTGAGTTTGGTACCTGTCAAGGTTGTCACGGTGATAGCTTCGAAATTCACAAAGGCCACCATGCGGGTTTTGTGATGACAGAACAGCTATCACATGCAAAAGATGCCAGCGGTAAGCCAATCGTCGGTGTGGATGCGTGTGTCGCTTGTCATACCCCTGATGGTACCTATGCAAGTGGTGCTAACAAAGGTGCGTTGGAGATGAAATTACACGTTGTTCATGGTAAACAAGGTGTCATCAAAGAATGTACCCAATGTCATAACGACTTCAACCTAGATGCATTCAAGGTCAAAGGCGCTCTGGCAACAACTGCGGGTAAATACACCACGCCAATCACTGCCACTTGTACTTCATGCCACGCGCCAGAATCTATTGGCCACGGCTTAGAAAATATGGGCGCGATTGTGAACGGTGATTATGTTCAAGCCAATCAAGCGGCGCAGTCAGAAACCTGTTTCTACTGTCACAAACCCACACCAACAGATCACACTCAGGTGAAGATGTAATTTGCCCAAGCAGGGGGAGTTCGCTCCCCCTTTCTTGAATTTTGTTGGGACAAATTGGGAAGCCTATTATGAAGAACAGCCTAAAAATGAAAAACCTACTGCCGGCACTTGTCATCTCCATGGCAATGTCTGCAGTGATGTCTTTATGCATCACACCGAGTGCACACGCCTCAAAGTGGGATGACAAAATGACTCCAGAACAAGTCGAAGCCACCTTAGATAAGAAGTTTGCCGAAGGCAGCTACTCCCCTAAAGGTGCCGATTCTTGTTTGATGTGCCACAAAAAATCTGAAAAAGTGATGGACCTTTTCAAAGGTGTCCATGGCGCCATTGATTCATCAAAGAGCCCAATGGCTGGCCTGCAATGTGAAGCCTGTCATGGTCCTATGGGTCAACACAATAAAGGCGGCAACGAGCCGATGATCACTTTTGGTAAGCAATCGACCTTAAGTGCAGAAAAACAAAACAGTGTCTGTATGAGCTGTCACCAAGATGATAAACGCGTATCTTGGAACGGTAGTCACCATGACAATGCCGATGTCGCTTGTGCCTCATGCCACCAAGTGCATGTCGCAAAAGATCCTGTGTTATCAAAAAACACCGAAATGGAAGTCTGTACTAGCTGTCACACTAAGCAAAAAGCAGATATGAATAAACGCTCGAGTCACCCACTAAAATGGGCTCAAATGACCTGTAGCGATTGTCATAATCCCCATGGGAGCATGACAGATTCCGATCTAAACAAGCCTAGCATTAACGAAACCTGTTACTCCTGCCACGCCGAGAAACGCGGCCCAAAACTGTGGGAACATGCACCCGTCACTGAGAACTGTGTGACTTGCCACAATCCTCACGGCAGTGTGAATGATGCCATGTTGAAAACCCGCGCACCGCAGCTGTGTCAGCAATGTCACGCCAGCGATGGCCACGCCAGCAATGCTTACTTAGGTAACACTGGTTTAGGTTCAAACGTCGGCGACAATGCCTTTACGGGTGGAAGAAGCTGTTTAAATTGCCACAGTCAAGTCCATGGTTCAAACCATCCATCTGGCAAGCTATTACAGCGCTAAGGAGACGAGAAAATGAAATTTAAACTCAATTTGATCACTCTGGCGTTACTAGCAAACACAGGTTTTGCAATAGCAGCCGACGGGTATGGCTTAGCCAATGCCAATACAGAAAAAGTCAAAATGTCCGCTTGGAGCTGTAAAGGCTGCGTTGTTGAAACGGGTACGTCTGGCACTGTGGGTGTTGGCGTGGGTTACAACAGCGAAGAGGATATTCGCTCGGCGAATGCCTTTGGGACTTCAAACGAAGTTTCGGGTAAATTTGATGCCGATGTCACCTTCCGTGGTGAGAAAGGCTATCAAGCCAGCGTTGAAGCTTATCAACTGGGCATGGATGGTGGCCGTTTAGATGTCAATGCGGGCAAACAAGGCCAGTATAATGTCAATGTCAACTATCGCCAAATCGCCACTTACAACAGTAATAGTGCCTTAACGCCCTACTCTGGTGTCGGCAGCGATAATTTAACCTTGCCAGACAACTGGGTAACTGCGGGTTCAAGCAGCCAGATGCCGTTACTGATGGACAACCTAAATGCCTTAGAATTGTCGCTCAAACGTGAGCGCACAGGGTTAGGTTTTGCGTATCAAGGCGAATCGCTGTGGAGCACAAATGTGAACTACATGCGTGAAGAAAAAACTGGCTTGAAAACGGCTTCAGGAAGTTTCTTAGATCGTTCCATGATGTTAGCTGAGCCTGTGGACTACACCACTGACACGATTGAAGCTGGGGTTAAACTCAAGGGTGAGCGCTGGTTTACTGCACTTAACTACAATGGCTCAATTTTTAAAAATGAATACAACCAGTTAAGTTTTGACAGTGCATTCAATCCAAATTATGTCACTGCACAAAACAACACTGGTACTATGGCACTTGATCCAGATAACCAGTCACATACAGTGTCATTAATTGGTCAATATAATGACAATACCAATGTGTTAACAGGTCGTGTGCTTGCGGGACAAATGAGTCAAGACCAAGCGTTAGTCACCTCTGGTTACGGTTATCAGCTTCCAACTGAAGTCCTTGACGCCAAAGTTGATCTCATTGGTTTAAACTTAAAAGTCATCAGTAAAGTGACTAACTCACTGCGCTTAAGTGGTAGCTACGACTATAGCGATCGTGATAACAATACTCAGGTTGAAGAATGGACTCAAGTTAGGCTAAACAAGCTTACGGGTAAAATTGAACCTGTAACAGAGTCTAACACCCCTTACGATAACACTAGCCAACGCTTCAAAGTGGCGGCGGATTATCGTATTACCCATGGACTGAAGCTTGATGGCGGCTATGACTTCAAACGTGATGACCGTAATTATCAAGACCGTGAAACCACGGATGAAAATACCGTTTGGGCACGTTTGCGCGTTAACAGCTTTGAAACTTGGGATATGTGGGTTAAGGGCAGTTACGGTCAGCGTGATGGCTCGCAATATCAAGCTTCTGAATGGACATCTTCTGAAACCAACAGCCTGTTACGTAAGTACAATCTGGCTAACCGCGACAGAACCCAGATTGAAGCTCGAGTCACCCACTCGCCAATCGACAGCTTGACCATAGATTTCGGTGCCCGTTACGCATTAGATGACTACTCTGACACAGTTATTGGCTTAACTGAGTCAAAAGACACCAGTTATGATGCCAACATCAGCTACATGATCACCGATGATTTACTGGCGACAGCCTTCTACAACTATCAAATCATTGAGTCTGAACAAGCGGGAAGCAGTAATTACAGCACCCCAACATGGACAGGATTCATTGAAGACAATGTAGATGTGGTCGGGGCAGGCCTTAGCTACAACAACTTGCTTGAGAACAAGTTACGCATGGGATTGGATTACACTTATTCAAACTCCGACAGTAACACTCAAGTCAGACAAGGTATCACAGGCGACTATGGCGATTATTTTGCCAAAGTGCACAACATTAACTTATATGCTCAATATCAAGCCACCGAGAAAATGGCGCTGCGCTTGGATTATAAAATTGAGAATTATAAAGACAATGATGCCGCCAATGATATCGCCGTCGATGGTATCTGGAACGTCGTAGGCTTTGGCAGCAATAGCCATGACTACACAGCGCAAATGATCATGCTGAGCATGAGTTACAAACTCTAATCGATACTGTTCATAACACGAAAAGCCCGCATGTTGCGGGCTTTTGTTTAAGCGCAGCATTATCTTTTAAAGCGATAACATCATGGCAGATAACAGTAAAAATCTTGAATAAGATCAGACTCTGGCGCGAAAGTCCGCCCATAAAAACCTTAATCCTTGAGTTTTGGCTCACTTTAGCGGATCTTAATTCAATCTTTTAGTTAATCCTCTGAGCCCATGCGTATTTACTCTTCAATCTCCCAATCTCAGTGGCTGTTATCAATTCCCGTACTATTGGGGCTAAGCCTATTACCCTTACCCGCTATGGCGTTCGACCCTTCGGGTGGCACAGCGAGCCTATTTATCATTTTAGGCCTAGGTGGTTTTACCTTAATCAATCTGTTTCTACAGGGCTTATTCTTTTTTGCGGGTCAGTATCGCAGCGCCACTTTTGCTAAACGCCATGTATTAAGCGCACTAATAGTGCCATTAATTGCCATTGCGTTAGCCATTTATGATCATAGAGGTTGGAGTGATTTCGCCCTTAACTTAGGTATTATCTGTGTCGGTATTGGACTGATTTTATTGCCACTACAGCTTTGCCAAATCGATAAACCCACCAATCGCAATGCAGATTGGATCATCAGCCTAGGGGCATTATTCATCTTAGCTTTGAGCTATGTGATTGCGCCATTAGCCCTCTTTACGATTGTGCTGGCCCACATTTGTTTAGCTTCAAGCCCAAATCAAATTCCTAAGATATTAAGTTATATCGGTTTAATCCTTGGCTATTCTCTTTTGGGCTACTGGGTATATCAAACAGTGATGATGCTCCAATCCTGATTGAAAATGAATGAGCAACGATAAAATTAGCGATTAAATTGACTAAGACGAATCTCACTAAAGCGCCATCGCCACTGTGCGTAACTGTATCGCCATCATGCTCGGCATCAATGGCCAAACTGCTGTCCAAAATCAGCGCCTGTACTTTATGTCAGGCCCATTTACCCTTAGCGCCCAAGCCGATATTACAGGCCAGTACCCAAGCGCGAATTTTGATTGCAGGCCAAGCTCCGGGCGTGAAAACCCACCATAAAGGCATACCTTTTGACGATGCCAGCGGTGAACGGCTGCGCACTTGGTTAAATGTCACGCGGGAGCAATTCTACGACCCCAATCTTTTTGCCATTATCCCTATGGGATTTTGTTTTCCGGGCAGTATCGAAAAAAACGGTAAAAAGCAAGGTGATAAACCACCGCGCCCCGAATGTGCTGCCACTTGGCATCAGGCCTTGCTCGCCCTAATGCCGCAAATAGAGCTAATTGTGATCCTCGGCCAATATGCCATCGACTATCATCTACCGCGCGAATCGTCCGAAGCCGTAAACCCCACTTTGTCGATCACTGAGTCTCAAACAACCAGCAGTAAAATTTCGACCAACGCTAAAGTAAAAGCCATCCCCAAACTGAAACCAATAACAGTGACCCAAGCATGCGCGCAATGGCAGCAATATTGGCCTAAGTATCTTGTCTTGCCGCACCCAAGCCCGCGTAATAATCTTTGGCTTAAGCAGCATCCTGAGTTTGAACGCGATATGCTACCCAGATTAAGAATGCGTATTGCATCCCTATTAAACCTTCAACCCCACTAGGCGCCTGTATGTATCTACTTGATTCTGCCATCGCGAAGCAAATTGTGAGCCGCACAATGAAAATCATTGGCCACAATATCAATGTGATGAACGGCCAAGGGGTGATTTTAGGCTCAGGCGACCCTAAGCGTATAGGATCAACCCACGAAGGCGCGCTGCTGGCGATTGCCCAAAATCGCAATGTGGAGATCAGTCAAGAAGTCGCCTCAGGGCTGCATGGCGTTAAGCCAGGCATCAATTTACCCTTACATTATCAAGGACAAATCATAGGTGTTGTCGGCATTACCGGTGATCCACGTGAGCTCACCCATTATGGTGAGTTACTTAAAATGACCGCCGAAATGATTGTTGAACAAGCCAACCTGCAGGATAAATTGCAATGGGAGAATCGCCAGCGTGAAGAGTTTATTCTGCAACTGATCAAAGCTGAAACCGATGATGCACAGTTGCACCGCTGGGCAAAACAGCTCGACATTGATATCAGCCTGCCAAGAGTCGCGGCCATTATTGAGATCAGCGAGAAAAACATCCAGAAACACCATTTAAAAACCGACACCACCTCATCGGCCTTGTACTTAGCAGAGGCATCCACTCAGCCCGCCGATGAACGTAGCCCCAGAGTCAGTGAAACCCTCAAGCAAGTGCTGCATCTATTGCAATATCCTGACCGTGGTAACTTGATTGCCATGACCTCAATGTCGCAGTTGGTGATCCTAAAGCCTGCTTTTTTAGATGGAAAACAATGGGATCCTGAGCTTGAAAATCAGCGTATCGATAAGCTGTTGCAGCGCTTACCCGCCCAAATGGATTTAAACTTTAAGATTGCCCTAGGCCATTTCTTCCCCGAAAAAGGCGGGATAGCGCGCTCCTATCACACGGCTCAAGAAACTTTGGCACTCGGTAAGCAGCTCAATGCAGAAGGGAATAAATACCTGTTTGAAGATTATTCCCTACAAGTGTTACTTGCAGGGCTAAAACATGACTGGCGCGGTCAGGCGCTGGCAACGCCCTACCAGCAACTCGCCAAGGCGGATAAAAACGGCCAATTACGCAAAACCTTAGCGGCTTACATCACCCACTTTGGCGATGCACAGCAATGCGCGAATGCCCTGTTTATTCATCGCAATACACTGAGATATCGCCTTGATAAAATTCAGCAAATCACCCAAGCCGACATTCAATCCCTGCATGGATTATTGAGCCTGTATCTTGGGCAATTAATTGATACTTCGACTCGCTTAACTTAATACTCAAATAACTTAGCAACTCAACAGATTCGCCAGAAAAAGCCCGCAGATGACGGCGCAAACCTTATAACCAGATCAATTGAGTAAAACTTGGCCTGTACTAAAAAATTAATTGAAAGATTTATACCGTATCCCCTTTCCTATCCTTTCATATAGTATCGCGTCGATATGCTAGCGCTCTCGACTTAGTCCATTGAAAGGAATGATAATGACCTCAATCAAACTGACTTTACTCGCCAAAGCTTGTCTCATTAGCGGCATTGCGCTGACTTCACCTTCGTTAATCGCGGCCGAGAAAACCATTCCCGAACTGGTCGATGCCGTCAACGGCACACCCGATGCGGCAAGTCGCGAGGCGGGCAAAAATGTCAAACTGCGTAATCACACTAAGGGATTTTGTACCTCGGGCAGTTTTAAACCGAATCCACAATTACAACAAACGTTGGCAATTCCATTTTTTAATCAAGATAGTATCAAGGTCACAGCCCGCTTTTCCCTCGGCGGTACAAATCCGCAGATCTCAGATAAAACCGCTGGGCGCTTTATGTCACTCAAAATTGACGGCGATAAAGAAAACCTTAACTTTGTCACCACTAACGTTCCCGTTTTCTTTGCCAAAAATCTCGAAGAGTTTTTTAACTTTCAGACCAAAGTGAAACAAGGCCCTGAAGGCAAACAGTGGCTTATTGATAATCAACCCAGCGCTAAAGCTTTTTTCGACTATGTTAAACAGTTGCCTCCCAGCCCAAGTTTTGCCAACAGCCGCTACTTCGGTGTAAATAGTTTCCTGTTCAGCACGCAAAAAAACAGTGTTCAGCAAGGTGAAACGGTCGCGGGTAAATGGATTTTTGAACCTGTCGCTGGTACTGCCGGGCTGTCAGCCAGTGAACTTGCCAATCTCAGTGATGATTTTTTAAAGGCGGAATTACTCGAGCGCATTAAAACCCAGCCAGCACAATGGAACCTCTATATTCAACTCGCCGAAATGGGTGATGAGATTAATGACCCAACCGTGATCTGGCCTGAAACTCGCCAGCGTTTACTGGTAGGCCAAGTGATGATTAACGGTGAACGAGACAGCGATCCCCTAGTTCAGCAGTGTGATAAAGGCATATTTAACCCACTGTTATTACCTAAGGGCATTACTGCATCTGCCGATCCCATACTCAATGCCCGCACCGCAGCCTATGTAGAATCCTTTATTCGTCGTCAATAAAGATGTCGAGTTAAGTCCCTCCTGTTTAGGATTGGCAAATAGCCCTATTTGCCAATCCTTATCGACAAGCCTCCTCTTACCGACAAAACACCTCCTCCTGCATTCGAATTCACCTAAGCATTTTTGTGCATGAGCACAAAAATGGCGAAACATAACGCGGTAATTCCGTGGATTTAGCCAAAGCTATTCAAACATACCTGCACAATAATAGGATGACCTTAAAGCAGCCCTCATTTGGACTAAGGCCCAAATAAGCACTGCGCCCTACACTATAAGTCAAAAAACTTACTCAAAAACTTCAGCCAAGAACTGAACGGGACAAACTATGAACTTAGTGCTTATTCTCATCGGTGTGATTGCATTTATTGTTATCGCGACCTCAAAATTTAAACTCCACCCCTTTTTAACCTTAATTCTGGCCGCCTTTATCGCGGCCTTCGCCTATGGCCTGCCAAGCGGAGAAATCGCTAAAACCATTACCACAGGGTTTGGCAATATTTTAGGCTATATCGGCTTAGTGATCGTCTTAGGCACTATCATAGGGATTATTCTGGAAAAAAGTGGCGCCGCCATCACCATGGCCGATGTGGTGATCAAGATATTAGGTAAACGCTTCCCGACACTCACTATGTCAATTATCGGTTATCTCGTGTCTATTCCGGTCTTTTGTGACTCGGGTTTTGTGATCTTAAACTCACTGAAACAATCGATGGCGAACCGCATGAAGGTCTCTAGTGTCTCCATGAGCGTTGCCTTAGCCACAGGTCTGTACGCCACTCACACCTTTGTACCGCCAACGCCAGGCCCTATCGCCGCCGCAGGCAACTTAGGCTTAGAGTCCAACTTAGGTTTAGTGATCGGTGTGGGTCTCTTTGTGGCCGCTGTTGCGGCACTCGCGGGTATGTTATGGGCAAACCGCTTTGCCGATGTTGAGCCAGATGGTGAAGGCGCAGAAGAACTTAAAGCGCAGGCCAGTGACTATGAAACGCTGAAAAAAAGCTATGGCACGTTACCAAGCCCATTAAAAGCTTTCGCACCGATTTTTGTGCCTATCGTATTAATTTGTTTAGGTTCTATCGCTAACTTCCCTTCAGCGCCTTTGGGTAAAGAAGGTGTGTTTGATGCGCTCGTGTTCCTCGGTCAGCCCGTTAATGCCCTGATGATTGGCCTGTTTTTATCCCTGCTGCTGTTAAAGGGTGAGAATAAGATCAGCGAATTTAGCGAACGCATCAGCCAAGGGCTCGTCACTGCCGCGCCGATTATTTTAATCACAGGTGCAGGCGGTGCCTTTGGTGCGGTATTAAAAGCCACACCTATCGGTGACTTTCTGGGCACATCACTGTCGGCACTGGGTATCGGTATCTTCATGCCATTTATCGTCTCTGCAGCGCTTAAGTCAGCGCAGGGTTCATCGACGGTAGCGTTAGTCGCAACCTCTGCACTGGTTGCGCCTATGCTTGGCGATATTGGTCTTGGTAGTGATATGGGCCGAGTGTTAACAGTAATGGCAATTGGCGCAGGTGCGATGACCGTTTCCCACGCCAATGACAGCTTCTTTTGGGTCGTCACCCAATTTAGCCGCATGAGCGTCAAACAAGCCTATAAAGCCCAAACTATGGCAACCCTAATCCAAGGTGTAACGTCCATGGTAACTGTGTATGTGCTAAGCCTAGTGTTGCTCTAATATTAATGAGTTCTTGATTCAATATTGTCCCTTGGGCACATACCGTGCCCAAGATATATCCCTGTTATACGCCCTAATAATTGCAACAGATTAATGTGCCAGTGATGGATATAAATGCCTTTATATCACCTCAGTTTTAGCACAGGGATGTTGTTGCGCCCAACGTAAGTGGCCTTGGGTTTAGTGTTCAACATTGAGCCCTGTTTTATCCCATTTAGCTGTAGGATTTTTAATGAAAATAGTTATCGCCCCCGACTCATTTAAAGAAAGCTTAAGCGCGCTCGAAGTGGCCAACGCCATCGAGCAAGGCTTAAAACAAGTGATACCCGACTGCGACATAATCAAAATACCCGTTGCCGATGGTGGCGAAGGCACAGTGCAATCTATGGTGGACGCCACATGCGGCAGTATTGTCAGCTTAGAGGTCATGGGGCCACTGGGGCATAGAGTGCAAGCACACTATGGCATTCTTGGTGAAGGCATTCTCGGCGCTGCGATGAATACAAGTTCAGCTTCAGTTTCTCGTGCAGATCCAACGAACAAATCGCCACATCGAGGCGCGATTGCCGTGATTGAAATGGCCTCAGCCTCAGGTCTGCACCATGTGCCGAGGGAGCAACGTAATCCGCTGCTTACCACAAGTTATGGCACGGGCGAACTAATTTGTGATGCGCTTAATCGGGGGATAAAGCACATCATTTTGGGGCTAGGCGGCAGTGCCACCAACGATGGCGGCGCGGGTATGGCCCAAGCGCTGGATATTTTATTGCTCGATGGCCAAGGTAAAACCTTGCCTTCTGGCGGCGCAGCGCTGGCGAACCTTGCTCAAATCGATGTATCAAACGCTCATCCACTTTTACGTGAGTGCAGCTTCGAAGTTGCCTGCGATGTTGATAATCCACTGTGCGGCGAACGCGGTGCATCGGCAATTTTTGGTCCGCAAAAAGGTGCGACGCCCGAGATGGTTAAGCAGCTAGATGCCGCTCTTGCCCATTATGCCGATGTGATTGCCCGCAATGGCATTAGCGATCACCGCGATCATGCCGGGGCAGGCGCTGCTGGCGGTATGGGTCTTGGCGTGATGGCTTTTTTAAATGCCGAGCTTAAACCTGGGGTTGAGATTGTAATGCAAACCGTTGGCCTTGCGGACAAAATCCGTGGCGCCGATTTAGTGATCACAGGTGAAGGCCGCATCGATGGTCAAACCGTGTTTGGTAAAACCCCAATGGGCGTGTTAAAGCAAGCCAAACTGCAGGGCATTCCCACTATCGGTATCGCGGGCTGCCTCGGTGAAAACGCTAATGCCATATTGGATCACGGTATGGCGGCTATCTTCCCTATCATCCCGCACTTAAGTCCGCTTGATGATGTGCTGGCCAATGCCAAACTAAACCTTTGCAATACCGCCCGAAATATCGGCGCGGTACTCATGTTGGGCCAACGCAAATTTTAGGGCTAACATGAATTTTAGGGCTAATGCTCAGGCTTGATGAGTGGCTCGTCGAGTTAAACATAAAGGCGCCATAACGGCGCCTTTGCTTATTTAGGCCGCAACGCTTTGGTAATACCAAATTTTAGTGCTTGATGCCTAAAAGGCCTTGCAGTAAAGTGAGCTCCCTTTTTGGTATTCCGCTGATTGAACATTTGAGAGTCACAGATCGCGCATCACTGGTCCGTTATACTCTTCGAGCCAATTTGCGGTTTCACTATAAAAATTAATAGACGGCAAGCCCCATGACCCAGAAACTCCCTCGCCAAGCCACCGCATCCGAAGCAAGTTTGCTCCGCATTTTTACTGCACCGGAAGATGCAAGCTCAACGCTGAGTATTATTGAGCAAAAGCTCTCCGAGGACTTAGCAGGCTTTTTGGGTGACAGTATCGCCGCGCTCGAAAAACCCTTGTCTGAAATCGAAACCGATTTTCAAGCTTTTGAGATCCCAACTCAGCCGCGTTTTGTCTCCGATTACACCGACGAAATTATGCAAAATTTGGTGGCGCATTCGGTACACACAGCGGCGCCAAGTTTTATCGGCCACATGACTTCGGCACTGCCCTACTTTGTGTTGCCGCTGTCAAAAATGATGGTGGGACTCAATCAAAATCTGGTCAAAATAGAAACCTCTAAGGCATTTACGCCGCTTGAACGCCAAGTGCTCGGCATGATGCACCATTTGATTTATGCCCAAGATACAGATTTTTATCAAAGCTGGATGCACAGCGCCAATCATTCCCTCGGGGCATTTTGCTCCGGCGGCACGGTTGCCAACATCACGGCGCTGTGGATTGCCCGTAACCAATTATTAAAAGCCGATGGCGAGTTTAAAGGCGTCAGCCGCGAAGGCTTACTCAAGGCGCTGCGCCACTATGGCTATGACGATTTAGCGATTTTGGTCTCGGAGCGCGGTCACTATTCGCTAGGCAAAGCCGTCGATCTGCTTGGTATCGGCCGCGACAATATCATCAGCATTCCCACTGGCAGCAATAACAAGGTCGATGTCGCGAAAATGCGTCAAGCCGCCCTTGAACTTGCTAGCAAGAACATCAAAGTATTAGCGATTGTTGGCGTGGCTGGCACCACAGAAACCGGTAATGTTGACCCGTTGACAGAATTAGCTGCGCTGGCAAAAGAGTTAAACTGCCATTTCCATGTGGATGCAGCGTGGGGCGGCGCAAGTTTATTATCCAATAAATACCGCCACTTACTCGCAGGTATCGAACTTGCGGACTCAGTCACTATCGATGCCCACAAACAAATGTACGTGCCTATGGGCGCAGGCATGGTGTTATTTAAAGACCCAGAGTTTGCCCACGCCATTGCCCACCACGCCGAATATATTCTGCGCCGTGGTTCAAAGGACTTAGGCAGCCAAACGCTAGAAGGTTCACGCCCCGGCATGGCGATGTTAGTGCACGCTTGCTTACAGATCATCGGCCGCGATGGTTATGAAATCTTAATCAATAACAGCCTTGAAAAAGCCCGCTATTTTGCCGAACAAATCAAAACCCATGAGGATTTTGAGCTAATCACTGAGCCAGAACTTTGTCTGCTGACTTACCGTTATGTGCCCGCCAGCATCCAAGCCGCCATGCAACTTGCCTGTGAGCAAGCAGACACAGTAAAACTCGCCCGCTTTAACGAGCTGCTCGATGGCCTCACCCAGTTTATTCAAAAGCACCAACGCGAACAGGGTAAATCCTTCGTCTCCCGTACCCGCATTCAGCCCGCCCGCTATTTTAGACAAGCAACCGTAGTGTTTCGCGTAGTACTCGCCAACCCCCTCACCAGCCATGACATTCTCAATCAAGTGCTGGTTGAGCAAAGCGAAATCGCCGCATTAGATAACGAGTTTTTACCCGCACTCATGGCGATGATTGCGAAATAGCCTTTGGTGAATAGTGTGTTGCGGCTAGTCAGTTTTAAATAGAGAGTTTCAAATCGTAAAAACAGCCGCAAAAATCTTTGCGGCTGTTTTTATTTACAGCACAAAATTAGCGAAACCTTACGTTAAATAACAAAGAAAAAGCACTCTGCATCAGTAGCGGGTACGCCGAATTCCATTGCTTCCGTGACACGCCGTGAAGCCATCCATGGCGGCTCGTTGATGACATCCATGTCATCGAAGGTCACGTCAGTAATTGACTTCGCCGTGGCTAATTTCTGTGTAATCTGCTGCATATGGAAAAATACATACCACTATCATATAGGCAGTCTTGCTCCACACTAAGAGTGAAAACTAGCTTGAAAAAAACCAAGGGGGGTAGGTGTATCACTCTTTAGTGAGATTAGCTTTCGCGCCACTAAGGCTAAATGCCTATGGTCTTTCCCTTTAAACAAATCAAACCAAAGTTTGTTAGTTTTATTTTATTTTTATATATGTTACGTTGCTCCAGTGCTTGTTTGCGGCTTGACAGGAAGTTCAGACTTTAGTTTAACTAATCCACGAAAAACACGGAGGCAGACATTTGCACCGAGAATAGTAATGTCTATATGCCAGTAAATTTTTACCAAAAAAGGATTTTATAAAATGAACATTGGAACTAAGGTTGGTCTTTTACTTTCTGTAACTGGTTGTGTGATTGGGGGATACTTCGGTCTTTCACCTGTCTATTCACTGCTACAATCAGGTGCTATATATGGACAAGAAGCTGGCTTATTTTTTGGAATTACAGGTATTGTAATTGGGAGCATGATAGCTGTGATGGCTTATCTTTCTTCGAGAAAGAATTAACAATCTAATACTATATATGATGGACTAAGGCTAAAATTAACTAGCTTAGACCTAATATGAAACTTATCCATTTATTGGGTAGTATCTGGTTGGATTTGGGTTAAATATTTTTCAGAATAAATTTGTTTTCCATTACACAAGGTAGACATGGTGGGTGTTCGACGATAAGCACATCAGATCTTGTAGCACCCATTGTTTACAGCACTATCCATTTTAAATAAGTTTGATTAGCACAAAATAAGTTAAACGTTATTGCCAAGATTAAGTACTGATCATTCACTCCCTTGTGTGTCAAATTCAATTGCTAAATTTAGGTGACCACAATATTCCTTATACGCATAGCGAGTGATTGATTTCTATCACTGATTAAGATTCAAAAGACTTTACCGATTTTATTAGTTTTTGGAATGATGGACATTCTAAGTGATCTGATTGTGGGCAACTTGCTACATGGTTAAGACTATCTAGTATTGCTTTTAGCCGCTTAATGTTGAGATCAATATCAGATGCTTTTTGCGCTAGTAAATTACGATCAATGGTCAATTGATTCGATTCATTAAACATCGTAGTGATTTCGTTTAATTATAAACCTGCAATACGTCCAAGTGAGATAATATTCAATTTATTAATGATTTTAGGGGCATATTGGCGTCTAAGTCCTTTTCTGCCAATGGATTGGATAAGTCCAATTTTTTCATAATATCTCAATGTTGAAGGAGCTAATCCTGATTCGCGTGATACCTCTGCAATATCCATAACATTCACTCTTGACTTAAAGTCGACTTCAAGTTGTACCATGCCTGAACTATATCAATATCAGGAAAGAATACCAAGAGGGAAAACTGAATGGAGATTTCTATTTGGTTACAGTCAATATTAGTGGGTATTGGTGCCACATTAATAATGGATTCATGGTCATGGTGGCAAAAAACGTACTTCATAATCCAACTCTTGACTATGCATTTGTGGGACGTTGGTTTATTTACAGAGGTCAGCTGGTTCATCGGCCTATTATGGCAACCCCATCTGTTAAAGGAGAAACCTTTCTTGGTTGGTTTCTGCATTATTTTATCGGTATTATTATTGCTTTAATTCATGTATTAATCTTTGGGGAGATGTGGTTATTTGAGCCAACGTTGATACCTGCACTAATGACTGGTTTTGTTACCATAGTGTTTCCTTTCTATGTCATTCAACCTTGTCTTGGATTTGGGATTGCAGCAAATAAAACACCTTCACCATGGAAAGCTCGGTGGCTAAGTTTACTGACACATAGCGTCTATGGCCTAGGGCTATTTTTTGCTGCTTTAAGCCTGAAATATTTAGTTCATGTTTAAACTTAGCTATCCATTAAAAACTTTTGTCACAATAATTTAGTTTAGCCAAAGCAATCGCCACTTGTAAAAAACAATGCTAATGTAATGATTCGTATAAAAAGTATAGCTTTCTAAGCAGAATCTGTCGGAGAAAAAGGATGTTTATCAGATATATTTTAATGCTCACTGCCGTGCTGCTATGCCTTTACCCTGTTTGGGGATTAGTGAGCCCAGCAAGCTACTTGCAGGAGATATTAGAGGTTTATCCCGATGCGGAACAAGCCAGTCATACTCAAGTACGAATTACGGCGGCTATTTTATGGATAAGCAATCTGACGCTATCATTTGCGTTACTATTTATTGCAAAATTCATTAAACAACCTCAAACGTACAAATTCGCGAAAATATCGTCTATCGCATTAATTAGCTATCCATTTATTCTGACGATAACAGAGGCAATTTCTCACAGTATTCTATACCGCCACCTAGAACATACTACGTTGACAATCGAGTTTTCAGCGCAAAAAATGTTCTATTTCGTATTTGGCCTGATCATTCTGGGAATTTATCAATCCCAACAAGAGTACAAACGCGCCAAAGAGAATGGTTAATTTATCAACATATTTTAGGGAAAAACCATTGAAGTTCTTTATCTCTTTTATCTTTGCTTTTATTGGCTCAAAATTATTATTCAAATACTTCGATTTTCACTACGATATTTTTAGCGATCCTTTTGATCCATTGAAATTTATTATTGATACGGGGGTGTTCGTTGTTATTTTTATATCAACACAGATACTGTATGAAAAATATTGGGAAAAACGAATAAACAAGAACAGCCATAATTCCCCCAACTAATGCACATAAGGATAATGCGCAGAGGGACTATGAATAATATATGCTGTTAACACGCTCACAAGCGCTAAGCGACCAATCGAAACCACATAGGAACTAGAAAGCTTTATATGCGAAAAAACATTCTCCCACTGATCATGCTAAGTCTTGGCGCATTGCCTCTATATGCTCCAGCACAGGACACCAGCGCGTTATGGGGTAAAAAATACGCTGAGGTGAAATCGAGTTTATTGGCTGCTGGCTGGGTATTAGCACCCGTAGCAGAAGATGAAACGCCAATGACAGAAGATTACCCTGAAATAACCTGTGGTAACGGCGCGATGGCCATTTGCTCTGTCGGCTTTAAGCGAGAAAAAACTACGCTTGCCTTAGTAGTTGAGTCTATTGAACAAGTGCTTGTTGTGACAGGTGAATACTAAATAGCCCAATAGATGATGTTAAACTCAGCCTAAGCATCTAATGTAAACGAGGTAGTGATGTCATCTGTACCCCAATCAAAACAAGAACTTGAATTGGCTATTTACTCAGTTTTCCCCAAATTGATGGCAGACTATCGTTCAATCCCAGCCCAAATATCCCGTGTGTGCAGTATAGAAGGAAACATCAAAGGTACACAAATTAGTGTAAGTGATACCGTCGCTTACCTTATTGGTTGGGGTAAATTAGTGCTCAAATGGTACGAGTTAACATCGCAAGCACTCCCCGTTGATTTTCCCGATACGGGTTATAAATGGAATCAACTGGGATTATTAGCAGAGCGATTTCATCATGAATATAGCCAATGGCAATATACTGATTTACTTGATGAATATGAAATGACAATGGAAAAACTATCAACGCTGATTGCAAGTCTCAGTGATCAGCAACTGTACGGCATAAATTGGTACGATAAATGGACTCTGGGCCGTATGATCCAGTTCAACACTTACTCCCCGATGAAGAATATACGTACCAAAGTACGACGATTCAAAAAAGACAATGCATTACCCTAGTAAACAACTCTTTTAAGCACGGAGGTATTCATGCCAAGTACCCACACTCACCCGCAGTTAGGTCCAAATCCCAACGATAAAGCGCCGATGAAAGGCTTTCCCCAGGTTGGCTTTCTTAAAAATTTTATTTCCCGCGAGAACATTATCGTCGGTGATTACACTTATTATGACGATCCAGCAGGTCCTGAGAGGTTCGAGTCGAATGTACTTTATCACTTTGACTTTATTGGCGATAAACTGAATATCGGTAAATTCTGCGCCATTGCGAAAGACGTGAAATTCATTATGAATGGCGCTAATCATCAAGTATCTGGCTTCTCGACTTATCCTTTTTATATCTTCGGCAATGGCTGGGAGAAAGCGGCGCCCAAGCCCGAAGATTTACCTTTTAAGGGCGACACCTGTATCGGTAACGACGTATGGATTGGTTATAACGCCACTATCATGCCTGGGGTAAAAATTGGCCACGGCGCCATTGTTGCCAGTCAATCCGTAGTAACAAAAGATGTACCACCCTACGCTGTGGTTGGCGGTAATCCTGCCACAGTGATCAAGCTGAGATTCGAGCAAACTGTGATAGATGAGCTTGTTGCCATCGCTTGGTGGGATTGGCCGATAGAGAAAATCACTCAACACCTAGAGGCTATCGCAGGTGCAGAACTCACAACATTACAGCAGGCGACCTAAATAACACCTGTCGCGAGCAAGACTGAACGAAAAATCTCAAGCGACAAGCATTAAGCAACAAACATTAAGAAACCGCCATTAAACGCAAACAAAATCCTATATGCGCAATTTTGTACAAAAGCACTGAGGGTTTCTGGGTTACTATCAGGCACAACCCGCCATTAATACACTAAACTCGGAGGCCTAGTGTGAACACAGAACATGCGGCCTACCAGATTGCCGATGAATTAGGTGGCCTCGAGTTACTCAATGCCCACTACCATAAACAAAACTTTAGTCGGCACACCCACGAAGGTTACACAGTCGGCGTGATTGAAACGGGTGCGCAGCGTTTTTATCGCACCGGTGGCAACCATGTGGCGCCAAAGCACAGCATCATTCTCGTCAATGCTGATGAAGTCCATAATGGCTGTAGCGCGACTGAAGGCGGCTGGTCCTATCGTGCCATGTATCCAGTCCCTGTGCAGTTTGCCGGTATTAACAGTGAGCTAGCAACAAACAACGGTGCGCCCTATTTCCCTGAGCCCGTAGTGTACGATCCTGAATTAGCCGAACTGCTGCGCCTCACCTTTAATACCTTAGATACATCGGACAATCGCTTACTGCGCGAAAGCTTGGTCTATTCAAGCTTGACACAGTTGATGACACGCCATGGCAAGAATCACCCAAGCGATGACCTCGCTGTAATCGCTAAGCCTGCGTTAGCACTGGTGAAATCCTTTATCGACGATCATCCTGCGGCCGATATCTCCCTTGAAGAGCTGGCAACGCTTGCAGGATTAAGCTCCTATTATTTACTCAAACAATTTCAGCGTTATTACGGCTTACCGCCCCACGCTTACCAAATTCAGGCCAGAGTGAGACTCGCCAAAGGAAAAATCAAACAAGGCTCACGGCTGCTCGATGTCGCCCTCGATTGTGGTTTTCACGATCAAAGTCACTTGAATCGGCATTTTAAAAAGACCGTCGGCGTAACACCAGGGCAATTTGCCAAAGAAATAGGCTGCAATATTATCCAAGCCTAAACAACCACTTTAAGTTAATCTGCCATGCTCATTCTTGCTTTCTCCTCGATTGACTAAGCAAGCAACCTTATCCAAGCATTCATTGTTTAATAGCAACCCCATCACCGCTATTTTTAGGAGCCAAAGTGACCACCGACAAGCTTATAAAACCTGATGTTTATCCTGTGCATCCCACAAAATCCAAGGCATTTTTAAAAGGTACATTAGCCATGATGCCGTTGACGATAGCGGTTGTACCTTGGGGAATTTTAGCGGGCTCCTTCGCCATTGAGGTTGGGCTAACGCCCATTGAGAGCCAAGCTATGTCGGCGATTATCTTTGCGGGCGCGGCTCAATTAGTGGCACTCGGCATGGTGAAAGCTGGTATTGGTCTGTGGAGTATCTTAATTACGACGTTACTCATCACCTCACGCCATCTGTTATATGCAATGGCGATGCGCAGTCAAATCAGTCCGTTGCCGTTAAAGTGGCGCCTAACATTGGGCTTTTTGCTCACAGATGAACTGTTTGCCATCGCCAATCAAGGCAAGTTACATAAGTTCGACCCTTGGTACGCCCTTGGCGGCGGTTTGAGTTTCTATATCGGTTGGAACATAGCCACACTACTTGGCATAGTGGCGGGCAATGCGATCGAGAATTTAGATGAGATGGGATTAGATTTTGCCATCGCAGCCACCTTCATCGCTCTGGTCGTTCCTACCATAAAAAAACCATCGATTCTCGTCTGTGTATTAGTCTCGCTCACCCTAGCAGTGGTATGCGCCGTTTTTAAAATTCAAGCGGGACTGCTCATTGCCGCCATTGCGGGAATGACGGCAGGTGTACTTTACGCCAAAGCGACCAAGGAAGCGGAACGCGCAGAACAATCCGCCAGTCAGCTAGCAAGCGCACAGACCAAAACAGAAGTGGATACAGGAACAGGGACTGACATTAAGACAAAAACATTGTCAGGAGAAAAAGCATGATTTGGTTAATGATCTTTTCAATGGCGGCGGTTGTGTTTATCAGTCGTCATTTACTACTTGAGCCTAAACTACCGCTGCGATTAAGTAAGGGCACCCAAACCTTTTTAAGTTACTCGGCCCCTGCGGTACTCACTGCGATCTTTGCGCCCATAGTGTTTGTGCAGGAAGGTCAGCTCGATCTGAGCCTAGACAACAGCTATCTCATCTGCGCCGTAGTCGCTACTGTGTTGGCGCTCGTCACCCGTAATACCTTGCTAACCACAGTGCTGAGTATGGGACTGTTTTTCTTTATCCACTAAGTCAACAAAGAGTCAGTGCTCAGCAACGGCACTGACTCTTGCATCAATCACTGACACCGTTCCTACCACTCTTTTACACAGCCTAACCCCCCTCTGAGACATCGCCCCCTAGAAAATCACTTCCACGTTATCTTGATCTTCCACAATCTTCATGTATTTAGGCTCTTATGTCTGTGCAACTAATAGTATCGGCTTTAACGGTATTTCACACATCGACGATAATGGAAGAGTGATGATATTTATCAGCAATAACAAAGACTCAAACAATAAAAAAAATACTTAACCTAACCATATTCAAACTATTAGTCTCTAAAACGTCCATTCAGAAATGTTATTTACAGCATCTATTACGGCACTAATCTCAGTATAGTTATCGGTATAGTTATCGGTATAGTTCTCGGTATAGTTCTCGGTATAAAGAGTCCATTAAAAAAGTTTTACATAATAAAATGCCGCATAAATATTAATCCACACTCAAAAACCAACCCATTAAAAATTAAAGTAAATACACTATATTATAAAGTTTTAAATACCGTTTAAAAATAAATTAATTAACACTTTTAACCAAATTCAAACACGCCTTAAATTAATTCATTTTTATTTTGTTTAATAAAAATAAAAGTGCTAGTTTTTAGATGTGCCTAGCAGTAATGATTATTTATATGATTCAGGACTACATATAATTGCCATCGGCGCTCTCAATGAAAGGACGTATTTTATTAAAATAAAGGAACAATCATGAGAACAAAATCTAGCCTGGGTATATTAACGTTATCCTGTTTAACCGCACTTGGAACTGTTTCTTTGTTGGCCGAAGCTGCTATTCCGAATACTATTCCAAAACTGTCAATGGTAGAACACGCTGCCCCTGATCTTGATTCGCTTAAAAATGATGCGATTAACGATCCCTCGTTTATCAGCTCGTTATTCTCCTTAGGACACCATCTTGGATATGCATGGGCTGGCGGTACGGCATCCCAGTATGTTGGTGAAGACATCGAAGTCAGAAGGGAATCGAGCAACGAATACAGTCTTAAAGCCCGCTATAACGGCAATGATCCTTATGCAAACGGCTACAGAGCGAATGAACGTTTGAAGGTAAATTTACAAAATATTCATTTCGTCACTAATCCTCAAAGTCTAAAGTTAGGTTCACCTCAAGTTTATGATCGTGAGGCTATTTATACTGCTCCTGTGGTTATCTATAACTGGGGCGATACCGAAGATACCGGTGTGGCCACCCTAAACTATGATTACACCACTAGCTGGGCCAAAACCGATACTTTCTCCTTCTCCGAAAAAATTGGCGTAACCAATAAATATGAAGTGGGTATTCCAGGAATAGGTGGAGCAAGTTCTGAAATCAGCGCCGAATTTTCTGCCAGCCAAGGTTGGAGTGAAACCGACGGCAAAAGTACAACGATTTCGAGTCAGGCGCAGTACCGCGCAATTATGCCGCCTCGCAGCAAACGTTATATATCAATTACCCTATTTAAACAAAAGGCGGATGTCCCATACACCTCAAGTTTATATATGATGTACGATATAAAATATGAGAACTTCTTAAAATGGGGTGGAAATGCGCATATTAATCATCCGACAAATAGACCTAACTTCCCTTACACCTTTGGCGGAGCGAATGCGAATAATCTTAATGGACCAGAAGCCTTAGTCGATCAATATCTTCATCAAGATATAAACGGTTATGGTGTATGGGATTGGCCTGCTGCGATTAATTCTGCACAGTCAAAAAGTGGGTTTGAGTGGCAATTGGCGAATATTGTTAGACAACATGGCGCACCTATCAGCGGTAAATTTACCGCAATAGATTCGAGTCAATTTAATATCGATGCGAGTGAATCCTATCCACTAACGGATGAAGACATTGCTAATCGTCCTAAAAGCGCTCAAAAATTAGGACTGAGTCGCAATATTCAGGTTGCCGTCGGCGAGCTCCAAAACAATGATGAAGATGGTTTAATCAAAAAACTGAATATTTCGCAATCAAGTGAAGTCATGTTAAACAATTAAAAACGGTGAGCTTAGGCTCTCAATAACTACTATGACACCAGTATCAGAGAGAGCTCGATACAACTAGCGAATTACTAGAAAGTTACTAGCAAATTAAAAATGTAATACAAAGCCACTCATTCGAGTGGCTTTTCTTTCGCTTCTGCTCGCGCCTTCGATTGCTCATCCATCAGGCAAATATAATCTTCAAGCTCTTGCCCGAGAGTGAGATCAAAATGACGGTTTAACCGCACAAGACCTGTGATGCGATCGACCCTGAAATTACGAAAATCAGCACGTAGATCACACCATGTCAGTAAGGTCCAAGTACCACGCCAAAAATAGATGGCGAGCGGCCTAACTTCCCGCTCGGTAACATCCAGTTTGACATCTTGGTAGAAGAGTTTGACGTATTCGCGGCGCTGAGCCGCATTACGCAAGGGATCGAGGAATTGAAACTCATTGGAATCGAGGTAAAAATCCGGTGAAAACATTAAGGATTGATAGGCTTGTAATCGTTTAGGCAACACAGCTTCGACTTTAATCATCGCCTGCCTCGCGGCGCTACCAAGCTCCTTACCACCCCAAGTTTGTACCATTCGCATGCCAACTTGAATCGCTTCGAGTTCGGCTTCGTTAAACATCAAGGGAGGAACATTAACCTCGTGGCGCAACAAATAGCCGACACCCGCCTCCCCTTCAATAGGAATGCCACTTAAACACAGGTCCTGCACATCACGGTAAATCGTGCGTGTGGAAACCTCTAACCGTTCAGCCAACTCTTGGGCTGTGGTCAGGCGTTTATGTTTAAGAATTTGCACTATTTGAAATAGGCGATCAGCGCGGCGCATTGACTGTGATTCAATCCTTTAGTTGCCTATCCGTTGATTAAGCATTGTGAGTTTATATAAATCACTGACATATCCTGATACTCACTTGAGTGATAGTTTACGATTTAAATCATAAAATCCCGATATAAATCTCAACCTCAGTGGCGCTGAGATAGACTTCAAAATCCGTTTGATAGCGTCGCTGATGAGAGCAATCAGCCGCGCTAAAATAACCCCACACTTGCCCCCAAAGATCGATAACACACTGGGGCATATCACCCTGAGCTGTGAATTTAAGGTATTCGCCCGCGTTAAGCTCCAATGGCGTAAAATGACTTGCATCAACAGGGGCATCAATTGCCTTACCCACCAGCACAGAAAACTCGCCATTCATGTCTGACTCATAGTCATAATACACGCCATACATGGGCGAATTGAGCATAGCGGTGAGCTGGGATGATTCAAAAAAGGCTTGCCACAGACTACCTATTCTCGCGCTATCGACAGACATTTCTGCCCGATTATTCGTGCGGGTGCTTAGTCCAAGTAACGGTCGAGCATCAATATAAACCACATCCATCTTTGTTTCTTCCATAGAAATCTAAACCCATGCTTTAGTTAATTGCGTGATTTTAGCGTCGTGCCTTAAGGCCACGACGCTAATACATTAATCACTTACGACTACTTATCCTTAGACCACAGACCGACTTTGTTACCTTCGCTATCGGCAAATAAGGCGATATAACCACACTCACCGTCTTTTATCGGTGTGACTGGCAGGATAATCGTCACCTCTGCTGCGATCAGTTTATCCACTAAAGGTTGCAATTGTGCGCTGAAATGCAGATACACAGTGCTGCCTTGCATCGATGGTTGGCTCATGCTGCATTTGACTAGCCCTATGCTCGCCGCACTCGCATCTTCGGTGACTATGGTCGCATATTCCATGTCTTCCATATCGTCACGTTTAAACTCAACCCCAAAATGCTGCTGATAAAAGGCAACGGCACGGTTCATATCACTGACAGGAATTTCACCCCAAACTAACGGTGCAATAGATAACATTTTCACTTTCTCCTTGTTGAAAAATATCAATGATTCAAAATCTTATTTATAAAATTCAGAACTGAATCATTAACGGGCGACAACAAGAATAAAACAAGGCTACTGACAGCATGATGTCAGTAGCCTTTTAATAAAAGTGAATGTTGAGGGTTTTGGCCTAGTTAAAACGTTACTTTGGCAAACTGGCTTGATGTGCCTGAATAAAATCATCCATGGCTTTGCTCGCCCTCGCTTGGGCACTGGCTAAGGTATCTGTATCAACCATAGTTTCTACCACTTCGTAGTAGCACTTAATTTTAGGTTCTGTGCCAGATGGTCTGACGATCACCCGAGCCCCGCCCGCTAAGCAGTAAGTCAATACATCGCTCGGTGGTAAGTCGATTTTCTCAACATTTCCATCGGCAAAACGACGCTCAAGTGCCTTTAAATCATCGGTTGAGAGCACATCTAACTCACCAATCTTAACCGGTGGATGCTCGCGCAAATAGGCGCCAATATTGGGCGTGTCAGGTTTTAGCGCAATGCTCACCTGCGCATTGAGATGGAAGCCATGCTCACGGTAAATTTGCTCGAGTCTGTCCCAAATCGTTTGCCCCTTCGCCACCAGCTCGGCAGTTAATTGGGCAAATGCCACCAGCGCCGACAAGCCATCTTTATCCCACACCATACTGCCAACTGTGTAGCCAAGGGCTTCTTCATAGGCAAACAGGAATTGATCCTCAGGCGAAGTTTTTGCAATCCCCACATTCATCAGCCACTTAAAGCCGGTGAGCGTGGTAAAGCTTTGCGTGCCAAACCCTTGAGCAATTTTAGATAACAGGCTCGATGACACTATCGTTGTGCCCGTAAGTCGTTGATTATCTTTAGCGTGAGATAGCAAGTAATGTCCAAAGAGCACACCGACTTGATCGCCCGTCAGCATCTGATACTCGCCATCCTCTTTACGCACTGCAACCGCAAAACGGTCGGCATCGGGATCGTTAGCACAGGCGAGCATAGCGCCGTGTTTTTTCGCCTCGGCAATCACTAAATCCATCGCCCCCTTTTCTTCAGGGTTTGGGAAGTTCACCGTCGGGAAATCGCCATCGGGTTCACGCTGGGAGGCAACCGAATACACTTGGGTGAAACCTGCATCTTTCAATACCGTTTCAGCCATTTCGGCACCCACACCGTGCATGGCGGTATAGGCTAAACTGACCTTTTCTGGAGCGGTATGGTTTTGCAGCACCTCAGCTTGCTGCACGCCATGGCGATAGCTTTGGTAAAAATCGTCCTGCAGGAGTATCAACTTACCTTGTTTTACTGCGTCATCATGCTCTAAAAACGGAATCGCTTGATTCGCGGCGCGCTCAATTTGCGCGGCAATGCCAGAGTCGTGGGGCGGAATAATCTGCGCGCCATTCTCCCAATAGACTTTATAACCATTGTATTGCGGCGGGTTATGACTCGCGGTCACCACAATGCCCGCTGCCGCATTAAAATGTTTTACCCCAAAGGCCACCAGCGGCGTTGGCGCTACTTTGGACGTTAAGCGTACCTTAATCCCCATAGCGGTGAGCACACTCGCTGCATCATGGGCAAAATTAAATGAGTCGTGGCGACCATCATAACCAATCACTACGCCACGCTCGGCGGCATCTTTAATCTGATCAAGTAGATAAGCACCAAGACCAGCAGAGGTTTGGCGGATCACCAAACGGTTCATTCCCATAGGCCCAGCACCGACGACACCGCGTAATCCTGCGGTGCCAAACTCCAAGCGACCCGCAAAGCACGCCGCGAGTTCGGCTTCATTGCCGCTATCAATTAGGGTTTGTAACTGGGCTTGAGTGCGAGGGTCTGGATCATTTTCAAGCCAATGGTTTACCTGTAACTGCAGATGGGTATTCATATCACGCCTCATTGAAAATCATTTGCAATCACCTTAGAAAAAAGCACGTAGAAGAACAAGCTAATTTGCATTAATTTCAAAATGAGCCAAGGGTATTGCCATAAAAAACGCACTATCTAACAGGTAATGCCAGATAGTGCGTTGGTTTTAACAAACTGGTTTCAAAACGGATTTAGAGTTTAAAGATATTATCCTTCGTATCTCTGTCGATGAGCTTCACAAAGGGATCGACCCCCACATAACTGGGTTTTTCAGCCAAAGTGATCGTCAGCTTGTTTTCACCACTGACCAGCCTATGCTTCTCAATCAATAACACCTGTTTGTCATCCTTTAGCTTATCGGGATCGGCACTAAAGGCACCGATATCGATGATGGCATCTAAAGATTGTTCGGTTTCTTCACCTTTACCACTCGCGACTTTGCGGCTGGCATAGACGCTCAGCTCAACTTGCGTCTTACCATCAGGCAGAGTGGTCATTACCGCATTGGTTAACCTAAGATCGTAGAGTGTGATGTCATTAAAAGACTCATCGATAAAGCGAGCTTGCGCTTCATCTGTGCCTTGCTCAAGGTAACTCACTAAATCCAATGTGGTTGGGAAAGGATCGTTACGATACTGATAACGTGCTAAGAATGCCTTCAAATTAGCGTTGAGTTTCTCTTCACCCAACTCATCTTTAATGGCCATCATCACCACTGAGCCTTTCTGATAATGAATGTACTGCTGATTTTCACTACGCAGCAAAGGCATTTCTTTGATGGATTCAGATGAACGGCCACGTAAATATCTATCTAATTCATATTTCAAGAATTTACGGATCATTTTATCGCCGTACTTTTTCTCCAACACCATCAGCGCCGAATACTGCGACAAGCTTTCGGATATCACAGCACTGCCCTGCACATCCGCAGCGCCCACTTGGTGTCCCCACCATTGATGCGCCACTTCATGGGCTGTGACGTAATACACAGGATCGATATTATCCTCATTGCGTAAATCAGTAATAAAACCAATACGCTCTGAGTAAGGCACTGTATTAGCAAAACTTTGTGCAAAACTACGGTAACCCGGAAACTCCATAATTCGCATTTGCTTATGCTGATAAGGCCCAAATGCTTGTGTGTAGTAATCGATAGAATCTTTAACCGACTCTATCATGCGCGCAACGTTCCAAGGATGCTCCGCATGGTAGTAAACCTCAACCACAACACCATTGTGCTCAGTTTTTTCCACCTGATAACGACCCGAAATAATGGCGTAGAAATTCACCATAGGGCTGTCCATCGAATAATGGAAATACTGACGTCCATCCTGCTGCCACTGTTTTTGCAAATATCCTGGTGCTAATGCAATTTGATCAGCACTTGTCGAAATAGTGGCTTCAAATTGAATGAAATCACCATCGACACCAAAGAAGTTTTGCGTGTAGTAACGGCTGTCTTCAAGCTTGTTCGCTCGAGCTTTTTCGGCTAAATCGCGCTTTTCGCGCTCGTGGCGATCCATCAGCTCATAGCCGTCTTGATAACCAAAGAGGGGCAATAGTTCGAAATTGTTGATGAAGGTGCCATTTTCAACCACAGACATATCAAAGCCAGCTTCAGCAATACCCACAGACTGACGTACTAATTGAATGTCCCCTTGCACCACCTGCCCAGGCTGCACTGGCGTCGAAAAGGTCAACCAAGCATTGCGATAGCGGCTATCTAACTCACCTAAGTTTGTATTCGGGATATTGATTTTTACCGCTTCGGCCTGAGTGTGCTCTGGCCACTGCACTAACATCCTTTCGATTGGTTTATCTGACTTGTTTTGCCATTCGAATATCACCTTAGCAACAATTTTTCGCTCTTCAGGGAAAATATCAATATTCGCGTTGACCTTAGTGGCCACTAAAATCGGCATGCTTTGGTATTGTTTGAAGGCCTTCTCATAATCGGCTTGCAGATCTGTGGTTTCATCTTGGGTTAAATAATGATTCAACACTTTTGTTTGGTAGAACAAATAACTGCCCATACCCAAAAACACCACCAAAGCAACGCTTACAATAGCTTTGCCACTAAAACCAAGCTGATAACTCAGTAATCCCATACGGGTTTTAAGGCTCTGCTGCGGTCCGCGATGGTACAAGCCATAACCTAAAACAAACAGGATAAGGCTAAAAGCCCCCCAGTAAATCATATAGAGTGCATGACTTAATAAGCCCCAACCGTAGCCGTTCATATCCGAGTAAATTAAGGTCGGTGATTGACCAAAGTTATATAAGCTATGGCCAAATCCCCAACTTGCCATAACAAATGTCGTTAGATAATAAGCAACAAATAACCCCATACCTGCGTACTTATTTGGGCTAAGTACTTGTAGGAAAAACGCCAGCACAGCGGTCATCAACAGCGGCAGGAGGTAATAAAATCCCAGTCGAATAAGGTACTGAGCAATCTCAAGATTGGCTTGACCTTTTATCAGTTGAAAAGCAATTGTGGTACACATAGCGAGCACATACAGCAAGGTCATCACTATGACCACAGATACTAACTTTGAGCCCCAAAAGCTTAAGTTTGATACAGGAACGCTATCGACAATATCCCCCATTCCTGAACTACGTTCACGCCAGACGATTTCTGCGCTGTAATAAATCAGCACTATCACCATCAATAACCCCGTCGCGCCGGCAATGTTATTCACCATATCTTGGGTTAATGGCCAATTAGATGTGCCATACCAACCAAAATCATCGAACATGGGGCCGACTAAATTGAAAATAGTCAGCACACCTAACACCACAAATGGCGCGGTAAATAGTACTTGCCGTACTTCAAATTTAACCCGCGTCCAAAATTGCTGGCGACCATTAGGCTCAGTTGCCATAGCCAATTGTGCCAAAGGCACTAAGCTGGGAACTTTTCCTGCTTTATCGGATTTTTTCTCACGTTTCTTAGTCAAACTCGGCTGACGGAAAACCCCTGAAACGGCCAGTAATACACAGGCAATTCCAAACCATATCGCCCTGTTTTGCAGTACAAGTCCTGAGAATTCAATTAACTGGCTATTCTTCTCGCTAATGGTCCAGTAACGGGTCACTTCGGCAAAGGTGCGCAGCGCAAAGGGATCAAGCAAAGCAGCAATAGTACGATATTGTGGCTGACTCGCCATTTCGCCCGTCAAGGTATAAAGCACCAACATGGCTACTGCGGTCAGATAGAGCGCCATTAAGGAACGAAAATGACTTGCCATCGCATAGAATAGAGTCGAGATCAGCAGCAAAGTCGGCATGGCGAGTAAAAAATACGGCACAAGATAATTCGATAACGCAAAAGGCCCAAAACGGCTAGCATCGACCCATGGCATAAAAGAGCCAAGCATTAACCCTATGGGAATAAAGGCAAATACCATCATCACCACAACAAAACTGCCGAGAAACCGACCAAATTGGTATGCAAATGGTGATAGGGGTTTGCTATAAATCAGCTCTTCCATCAAATGCTGATGATTGCGGATAGCCGTACTACCCACAAAATTCACCACGGCAAACATGGAAATGAGTCCCATGATCAACATGGTTTGAGTAATACCAAATGGGCTATTTTTCATCACCTCACCGCCGCTACCAATTTGAATATTGTTAGAGACGACTGATAGAAAACTCATTAAAAACAATAGAAAAGAAACAACATAAAAGGATGGCTGACGCAAATAATAACGCCACTCAAACCTAAGCATTGATAACAACATATTGATATCTCCTTAGGCAGCCTGACGGCGGTGACTGAGTAAAGTAGAAAAATACAAATCTTCAAGCCCTGCTGTCGCAGGGATAAATCCCTCAGGACAAGTGTCAGCCATCACATTAAGGACAGTGCGTCCCGCTAATAAACGCTTAGAAATCACAGGTAATTGCGCTTCAAGCTCCTGTGCCAGTGCTTGACTCACAGTCTTAGTCCAAATTTTTTCCGTTAATTCACCCACCAATTGATGTGGATTGCCTTGAAGCAGAATTTTACCCGATGCCAAAACCGCCATATTAGCGCAGAGTTCAGACACATCTTCAACAATGTGAGTCGAGAGGATTACCACTTTTTCCTCGCCTAAACTCACCAGCAAGTTATGGAAACGGTTACGTTCTTCGGGATCGAGACCCGCGGTAGGCTCATCCACAATCAATAGCTTAGGATCACCAAGCAAGGCCTGCGCAATACCAAAGCGCTGACGCATACCGCCAGAGAAACCACTCACGGCTTTATTTTTATGCTGATAAAGATTGGTGTGTGCCAACAATCCTTCAACAGCTTCTTTACGCAGCTTGCTCTGATTAATGCCCTTAAGAATGGCTAAATGATCTAACAGGTCATAGGCGCTAATACGCGGATAAACATTAAAATCCTGGGGTAAATAGCCTAAGGTTTTACGCAGCGCTTGAGGATCGGCTAATACATCAATACCATCAAACACTATGCTGCCGCTGTCGGCACTTTGCAGCGCGGCAATGGTACGCATCAGTGATGACTTTCCCGCACCATTGGGTCCGAGTAAACCAAACATCCCTTTGGAAATCGTTAAATCAACACCATCGAGTGCTTTAACACCGTTATCATAGGTTTTAGTGAGATTAGAAATAGTCAGCATGCTTCCCTCTTGCGTCTGTGAGTTCAAAATACCAACAAACTATCACATAAAATTAACCTTTACAGTAGTTATCAAGATATTCATGTACTTACAGAATGATAGCCAGCAAAACAAACTACATATTCTTAATCCCTAAAATAGCAAAAGGGACTCTATTTGAGTCCCTTGCTATTGAAATACAATATAAAAGTAAAAATATGCTGCGAATTAAAATATGGCGTACTAAATACAATTAGTTACATAAACGCCAACATTAGCGCGAGGGTAAAGTGCCATCAAATACGCGTACTTTGATATTCTTTTTCAGGTTATCTTGGTCTTGTTGCCATTCTTGCCACTGGGTGAGACTGATACTGAGCTGCAATGAAAAATCAGTAGAAATCCACTGTTTTTGCCCTTGAGTATATTTAGGTGCAGGGACTATGTTACTGGGTCCAACGAAGGACGCAGAACACATAAAGGTTTTGAAATACACTTGGTCAATCGATAAATCGAGGGCGCTGGGCGATGTTAAACATTGACCACTGCCCGGCTCTTGATACGAGGCAAATTGGTACAGGATTGCCGGTGTATTATTGGTACTATCGGGAACTGAAGCAGTTTGATGACAAGATAAACAACTACTTAATGCATTATCCGCAGGGCCATTTAAACGCCCATTACACCCTAAGTGTCCCGCATTGGTGTGCTCATTCAAACGGCCAACGACCTCTTGAAATACCGCGCTATCCTTAAGCCCTGTGATTGGGTTTTGAGGGAATGCTGCCGCTCCCACTGTTGCTGGCGGCGTGTCATTCCCCCACATTAATCCCAGAGGTGAGATACGATCCCAAGGATTTTTCTCTTTCGCTTTAAACTGACCATCGGCGACAAAAGTGCCATAGGCCCAGCCCACGGGTGAACGGCTGTCGCGCACTGCAATATCAAACTGCAACAAGTACACATCGGCGACAGAGCGCGGGCATTGCTCTGTTTCCTGTTGGAAACTACAGGCACTGCCATCGGCGTTTTTACATACACAGAAATCACTGGCACTGATATTGGCTTGCCAAACAGGTACATTTTCAAGGAAAGGATAGTTATTAGGCGTTGCGGTAGTGAACAGTAACTTGCCAATCACACTGCCTTCATTAAATGCAAAATTTTGCTGGGGCATCACAGGTGATGGTGCCCCCGTCCATACTTTGCCAATGCTGTTTGCCGCCTGAGGATTATAAAAACCCACCGCCCACATAGTGGTTTTAAGGGAGCCTTGGCCTTTTATCTCCATAGTAACGGGGGCTTCTCGGGTCAAGCCATGGATAAATTCCCGCCCACTCATGGGATCATAGGTCTGATAGGGAATATGGTACCAAGAGCGCACCTTGTTGTTACACAGATCCCAGTCTTTACTGACATCGCCTTTGTCGATGTTTCCCTCTTGGATGTACTTCATCACAGCCCAGAGGTATTGCTCAGCTTGGGTATTTTTATCACTTTCACTCAGATTTTTATCGAAAGGATTGAATTTAAGCCAAGGTGCAGCGCTATCTGGTTTGGCACTCGAATAAGCATCACTGAGGCTAAAAATAGGCCCCTTCCAGCCAGAATAAGCTTGGTTGATAATGACTTGATTGTCCCACATGCCTGTTTTTGCAAAAGCAGGATCTTGGAAGTAACTTGGATAGGCTCCAGTACAGGTTGAGTTTGCATTAGATGTAATGTTCGTCGATTGTTTATCTGCAGCTTTTACGTTGACTGCTGTCAATGAACAAACGGTGAGCAGAAGTATGGCGGTAATGTTGAGTTTCATAATATCGTCCTTGAAGAGTATTAGTCCTAAAAACTCCCTTTGTGAGCCCAAAACTAACAACGGCTCGAATTAAGCATAGACTAATTTTTAACATCTTCTGTAAAGCTTAACGATTCACATATTAAGGATATAAAAAAGGCCGTTTAGTATGACTAAACGGCCGAAAAATATTGGTTATTGGACTAGCCGTCCAAGCTATTTCTCAACTTCTTGCCCGCGCGTCTTCCACAGCGAATACAGGACACCTAAGACTAACAGACCAAAAGTCACACCAAGGGACACAGCCGTAGGGATAGTAAAATCCACTAACCCTTCATGGTTGAAATACACTAAACCCACTTTCACCCCAATAAATACTAATACCACTGACAGCGCATATTTAAGGTATTCAAAACGGTGCACCATAGCAGCCAACGCAAAATACAAAGCACGTAGCCCCAGAATCGCGAAGATATTCGAGGTATAAACGATGAAAGGATCTTGGGTAATCGCAAAAATAGCTGGAATACTGTCGACTGCAAACACCAAATCCGCGGTTTCCACTAAGATCAACGCCAAGAATAACGGCGTCGCCCACCATCCTTTTATTAACTGATGATCTTCGCCACGTACCCAGAATTTTTCTTTATGCAGCGTTGGTGTAAAACGCATCTTAGTGCGTAACCATTTATAAAACTTATTGTCTTGGATATCACCGTGCTCATCGTTTGAGAAGAGCATTTTCACGCCAGTGAAAATCAAGAAGAGTCCAAATAACACAAGTACACCTTGATACTGGGCAACAAGCACAGCACCAAGACCGATCATAATGGCGCGCAACACTATTACGCCCATAATGCCCCAGAAGAGCACTCTGTGTTGGTATAAACGTGGGATACCTAAGCTACTGAAGATTAACGCGATAACAAATACGTTATCCATAGACAGTGATTTTTCAATCAGATAGCCCGTTAGGTATTCCATACCGGCGGTTGAACCCTTGTACCACCAGAGCCAGGCCCCAAACAATAAGCCCATACAGATATAAAAGGCTGAAAGCTTTAAACTTTCAGCCACGGTAATTTCATGCTGATCCTTGTGCAATACGCCAAGGTCAAAGGCTAATAACGCCAGCACAAAACCGAAAAACATTAACCAAACCCAAAGCGGGTAACCCACAAATAGGGTGGTAAAAAACTCCATAAGTCTCCTTAGTAACACATAACGACTGATCTAAATCAGTAAAGTTGAGCAGATAGACATTGACTCATTGTAGAAATATAAACTGTGAAATCTTATATGAAAAATGCAACTATCAAGATTAAAATTCTTTTACAATCAATATAATTATGGTGCTTATTTATACTTATGCCTCGAATAAGTTCACTTCTCAATCACAGCGCTTCCCTGAGAAAATCATCTAACCCACCCATTCGTGACATTCCTTTAGATAGCAGCCTCGAACAAGCGCGTAGATGCTCTACCAATAATGCAAAATTGCTATCAATCATAAAACTTACACTATCCATTAAACGACGAACTACAGCGAAATCAAGGCTAAAGCCGCTAGGATAAAACTGCCACAGTTGAATTATGGCCACTATTTAGCACTCATTTCTTAACTGAAAATGAATTAATTTAACCGCTTAGTATTGCTATAGCGAGCCTTAAAGAACGGCTAAAAATGTTAGTTATACAAAATATTCATCACTTTCAAGACCCTTGGCTGTTCCATATCATCCGAGTGTGATTAACTGCTGCAACAGCGCCGTTTTTTAGCGATCAAAAGCGCCGCGATAATCACAAATAATGAAAAATAATTAATAAAATTCATTACGATAAAATGAATCATTAGCTGCTCGGCGCATAAAGTGCCAGCAATGGGAGTCTTAAGTGTCAATAGAACAAAACCCGCCGCACACAATGCAGGGCCCACAAGGCTCGCCCCCAACTGAAATGCTATTTGGGCATCCTAAGGGCTTATTTGTCTGCTTTTTTACCGAAATGTGGGAACGCTTCTCTTTCTACGGTATGAAAGCATTACTGTTTCTTTATCTGATTAAATATCATCTATTTACCGATGAATTTGGTTACAACGTGATTGGTGCTTACGGTGCCTTAGTGTATGCCATGCCCGTAGTGGGTGGCTTATTGGCCGACCGCTATATCGGCATGCGTAAAGCAGTGATCTTTGGTGGTGTTTTATTGGTGCTCGGCCACTTAGGTATGGCCTTTGAAGGCCATCAAGCGGTTATCGTTGCAGGTGAAATTCAACGGGATGAACAAGCGCTGCAAGTATTCTATTTATCCCTCGCCTTAATCATTGTCGGTGTGGGCTTTTTAAAACCCAATATTTCCACCATAGTCGGTCAGCTTTATCCTAAATCATCCGCTAAGCGAGATTCTGGTTTTACCATTTTCTACGCGGGCATCAACTTAGGCGCCACCTTAGCCCCGCTAATTTGCGCTTATTTAGGTGAAACCTATGGCTGGAAGTACGGTTTTGGTTTGGCAGGTTTAGGGATGTTAGCAGGTTTGTTGGTGTTTATTCGTGGCAAGAAACATCTGCAAGGCTTCGCCGAACCCAGAGATCCTGCGCGGATTTTAAAGAAAACCGCTGGCATAACGACAGAACAATGGATTTACTTAAGCGCAATTGGCAGCGTAATCATAGTCTGGGGGTTGATTCAAACCCACTCCCTCGTACTTTCGATTAGCAGTTTATTACCCGCTGTGAGCCCAGTGATTTGGTTCTTGCACTCAGTATCACTAGTGCTCGCCCTTGGTATTGGCTGGTTCATGGTGAAACATTGTAATCCGATTGAACGTCAACAGATGTCGGCTTTGCTGCTTTTCATCGTTGCGGGTTTGGTCTTCTTTGGCTTATATGAGCAGACCTATGGCTCTTGGGTAGCATTTTCGGACCGTGTGATGGACCGTAACATGCTCGGCCTCGAATGGAGTGCCGGACAATTGACCTTCCTCGGCGCTTTCTTTGTGATCAGCTTGTCGCCTATCTTCGCTTGGCTGTGGCCTGCCCTCGCCCGTAGAAATTGCGACCTAAGTAAACCAGTCAAAACCGCACTCGGTATTTTGTTCGCAGGTTTATCCTTTATGGTGCTTGTGCTCGGGATCCAGATGCCGCTAAGCAGTGGCTTAGTGAGTATTTGGTTCTTAGTCGCGGCTTATTTTGTATTAGAAATCGGGGAGTTATTGTTGTCGCCCATAGGCTTATCTGCCGTGACTCAGCTTTCGGTAAAACGCGTAGTCAGCCTGATGATGGGTGCTTGGTTCCTCGGCACTTCATACTCTGAAATCTTAGCCGCCGAATTAAACAAACTCGCCGCGATTGATACCCAAGGCGGCGTGATAAGTGACGTACCGAGTGCGATGGCGCTATACGAGCAACTGTTTATATTCTCGGCGCAAATTGGCGTGGTGATGGCATTAGTCTTCTTTGCCCTTGCGCCATTAATGAAAAAAATGATGCACGAGAAAATGGCAACTAACTCAGTTTAAGCATACAAACAAAAAGTCAGTTGGCTTACTTTCGCCCTCTGAGGCGACGGTAAGCCAATACGATAAGGTGCAAAGCAAGTAACCCCGTAAAAGCCGCGCAGAAAAACAGTAATGCAATCGAGTTTACATCCCTAGGCGCATCATGATAAAGCCACCACCACAGCGGCCAGCCGATGGCCGATAAAGCCGTAAGCTGCCACATACAGCGTTTGCAGCGACCAATCTTTTGCCTGAAAAGCGCCCAGTTTAAATCTGTATCATTACAATCCCTACAGCCCATACGATACCTTTTTAAAATTAGATTTATTATTAAATACAGCTAATAAAATAGACTTGAACAAGTTCATTTTATATACACTAGCGTAAACCTAAAGTATGAATCTATAGAGTATTAAATAAATTTAAATCTATTGTGGTCAAGTATACATGTAATGAGTTAATAACTAGTTTAGAATCATTTATTTAGTAAATCAGTATTCAGGTTGAAAGCCATTGGCATACTAACCATTTCGTAACGCACCGATCATTTTTTAGCATCTTACTCATGCTTTTGTTTGCTTTTATCATTTCCAGTTATTTATATAATAACTCATTAAAATGGAATTTAATCATGAACACACAGTTTCTTACTCCTTACAGTGAACAAGCAGAACAATATTTTTGGAAAACTGGCGTTGCGAAAATTGATTTAGGCAAAGTGCCTTTTCAATCAATTCATAATTTGCTCATATCAAAAGACAATAGCAGCATTTCATCTGTTGGTTCATGCTTTGCTCAACATGTGGGTAAATGGATGATCGATAATAATTATCCATTTAATCGCAGCAAACTCGACAGTCGACAAATATCCAGCTTTGCCTTTGGCAATGTATATACCCCTAGATGCTTTCTTCAATGGTTAACCTTAGATCCTGCTCATTCCCACAGATTTGATATTTTTTATGACAAGAATGCAGAACGCTATATCGATCTATTGAGACCCAATGTACACCCTGATGGGTTTAGCTCTGAAGAAGCGTTACGAGAGGCACGGATATCTGCAAAAAACGAACTATTCAATACGCTAAGAGCAACGAATGTGCTTATTTTTACCCTAGGTTTAACAGAGGCCTGGAAAGATATTGATGATGTTTTCTACCCAAATTGTCCTGGGGTTATTGCCGGTGAGTTCAATGATGAAATATTTACTTTCCATCAGTTTAATTACAATGAAATTAAATCTGATTTATTGCTTATAAAAGACATCATTCAAGGTATCAACCCACAGATAAAAGTGATCTTAACCGTATCCCCAGTCCCTCTTACAGCAACCGCATCAAATAAACATATCCTTGTTGCAAGCCAATATTCGAAGTCTGTTCTACGCGCTGTCGCGGGTTATTTAGCGGATAATGATGAAGTATTTGACTATTTCCCATCATTTGAAATTATCACAGTCAATAATGTCAATGATTTTAGATTCAATGAGAATAGAAGAACGGTCTCAAATAAAGCTGTTGAGTATGTAATGAGTCACTTCAAATCGGCATTTTCTGACAAAAAAATCACCAAAGCACAAAATAACGGTGAGAAAAATCACCAAGAAACGGTTTGTGATGAAGAACGTTTAGACGCGTTGAACAAATTATTACATCATTCAAATGACACCACAGTGAACCAATTAACATTACTCGGTGATAGCCATATGGGTAAGTTAGCAAAAGCACTAAAGGAAATGGAAATCCCGTTTATGGGTGGCATGGTAATGAACGGCTCAGGATTTGCCCAAGGCAAATTTTCAATATGCGAAACAGAATATTTCGTACCACTTGAAAACGCCGCATCACGTCAACTTTTCGCACCAATATTGAAAAATTTACAGGCTCACGAGCAATCTAAGTTTGAAAAAAAATCTGTGATTATTTCCAATATTGGCCTACAAACACATCAGACTGTTGCTCGTTTTTTTACATGGCTACAAAAACAAAAAGATGCTGACATTAAAGATATTACCTTGAAGAATTATGTTGATTTCTTCCATGAGGACCAATCAAAACAACTGTCTATATTATTAACGATGAAAGAAAGAGGACATACTGTCATCGTTGTTTCTGATCCACCTTTCTGCCGTTACTTCAAAGAATCACAGTCAATGACGTGGCTTGTCTATTCTTATTTTGACGCGCTTGAATACATTTGCTCACAGCTGAATATTTTGTTTTTTAATGCTGCAAAAGCCTTCGATGAAGAAATTGACACTCCTATGGCATACGCCTCAGATATTTGTTATCCAGACGGCCAACATGATTGGATCCATGGAAACTCAATGTATTACACATGGCTAGCAAATAAATTATTGCCCATAGTATCTGAAAATACCTAAAAATTGCTTGGAATGAGGCCTCATTGAGTCCTCATTCCCTCAAAGAGAAGTTTTAAGCCTTGCCATCCCTTGATTAATAGAGACGAGCGCACGATAACCTAAATCTCGTTTAGCTGCGCTGATATCAAAATAATGGCTGCAGGATAACTGCCGTGCGACAAAACGCGTCATCATGGGCTCTTCTTGCTTCTTTAGGAGGTAATGTACACTTTCCAATACTGCGCCTGCTACATAGGCGACAGATTGAGGCACACGCTTAGTCACTGGCGGTAAAGCATCGCAGGCCAAAATCAGATTGATCATCTCGGCCATAGTGATGGGTTCATCATTACTCAGAAAATAAGCTTTCCCTTGACACTTAGGCTTTACTTGGCAAAGTTCCAGCGCCGCCAGCACATGGGCATAGGCAGCGTTATCTATGTAGATGGTATCGACTAGCTTATCTTCGCGGCCAACCAGTTTAAGCTTACCTAAACGCCCGCGCGACAATACCCGAGGCACTAGATGGGGATCGCCAGGACCCCATATCAGATGCGGCCTGAGTGCGACGGTTTTTAACGCATAGGGTGCAGTGGCTTGAGTCGTCACTTGGCTAGATACTTGGGTCACATCAGGATTTTCAAGTGGCATGTCACCCACTTGATTGGCATCGAGCATCATCTTTTCAGCGATGGCTTTAGAGTGGGCATAATGATTCAGGAATCTTGTAGCATAGGGAGTAGACTCATCAATACCCGATTCATCCTGCCCTGCAAAGGTCACACTCGGGGTACTGGTGTAGACTAACTTATCTATTTTTAATGCCTTACAAGCGGCAATTACATTAGCAGCGCCCTTTACATTCGGACAAAAATAGCTGTCTCTGTCACCCCAAACACCCGCTTTAGACGCCACATGAAATACAATATCGCAGCCTTGCATCGCCTGTTGCAGCAGATCTTTATTGACTAAATCCCCTTGCAGCATGACTACGCCCAGTGCTTCAAGTTCGGGATAATGCCCACGCGCAAAACCTGTGACCTTAATGCCCGCGGCTAACAATCTCAGGCAAATCGCTTTACCTAAAAATCCCCCCGCCCCCGTGACAAAGGCGTGTTGCACCTTAAGCGCGAGCTGCGCGAGTGCCGTTTGTTCAGCCGCATCAAATTGGGCAAGCGTCGTGCTCTTGATTGGGTCTTTCGTCATTAAGGGTATCCATTTCAGCACATTTACATGAACTTAAAGTCGGTGTAATAAGTTTAAAATAAGCACAAGGGCTTAAAAATAAGCGAGTTTGTTCAAATGAACACAGAATATAACGTAAAAAATGCAGGAGAAAAGCCGTGGAGTTTCAAATCAACCTTTCGTTTGCGATTGCGCCCAAACGGCTAATTTTTCTCTAAAAATCTTGGCATTATGCCGCACATCCACAGGGAAATCAGGATGGATAAGAAACCGCCTTATGCCCTGAGTCTGCGTAAATTGCTCAGCGATGGCGATCAAATCTTGGTACAACTGCTGACTCTTATTGCACACCAATGACTGGTCGAGTTCGATACAAATTAACGGCTCTATCTCGTTCGCCACTTTCACTCCCACTAAAGCGGAGCGCTTCACATTGGGATGCGTATTAAAAATGCGCTCGCAGGGAATGGAATAATAACGTTTAGCAAACAATCCGTTAAGGGTAGCGTCGACTCTGTGGGCCTTACGACCACACATCCACAGTCGGCCTTGATCATCGAGATACCCGAGATCGCCCATTCGATGTCTAAAACTATTGGTGGCGGAGTCCCACATCTTGGCTGCCGCAGTCGCGCTATTACCTTGGTTTTCGTTTTGGCTATCGTGCTGACTATTATTTAGATAATAGGACTGACTCACCATAGGCCCTTGCACCACGATTTCGCCGATTTCACCCTTATTCAGCACTAAGGCCTCATCCCACTCGGGGATAACCTCTTCGCTGATAGCAATAATGCGAATCGTCACGCCATCGATAGCGCGACCGACACAGATACCACCGCCGTTATCTGTGATGTCAGTCGTGGCAAATAACGCATCGCTGGCAATCATACTAATAGGCAAAGATTCGGTTGCGCCGTAGGAATTTAAAATCGGCACACCTTGGCTCAGCATCTTACTAAAACGGGCGATGGAGGCAATGGTGGCTGGCGCACCCGCGGAAATCACCCGCTGCACACTGGGCAATTTATGCTGTTTTTGTTCACCTGCGCGGCCTAAACGTTCAAGCAAGGCGGGATTAACAAAGATGTTGCTGCATTGATATTTCTCAATCGCGGCAAACAGGAATTCAGGATTGGCGGTAATAGGCTTGCTGGCATCCATTTCTGGAACGATCGACGCCATACCCAGCGCGGGGCCAAAGAGTGAAAACAGCGGAAACGTCGCTAAATCGCGCTCGCCATGGCAAATGCCATAATCGTTTTTTAACGCTTTAATTTGTGCCTCAAACATACCATGGCTATACACCACCCCCTTAGGCGTGCCAGTGCTGCCACTGGTAAATAAAATCGCCGCTATCTCATCAGATTTAAGCATCACCATGGGATATTCAGACTTTGGAGCAGAAGATTGCACTGAGGTGCTTTGCAGCAGAGTGGATAAACTTATCGCACCAGTACCGATACGGGTTAACTTTGCCGCTAAGCCTGTTTTGCCGTCATCGACATTGAGTAATGACTTAATACTGCCCTTACCCCAACCAAATAGACGTCTAGCAATATGAGCCTTGGGAATACCGATAAAAGCATCGGGCGCGGCTTCAGCAAAACACTGTTTAAGATTGCGGATCCCCATGCCGGGATCAACTAGGATAGGAATAACCCCCGCTTTAAACAGCGCAAAAGTAAGTGCAAAAAAATCCAAACTCGGCGTGACCATAAGCACAGCCTTCATGCCGCGCTCAATGCCATGGGCGTTAAGCGCAAAGGCGATTGCATCGCTTTGTCTATCCAGATTAAGGAAGTCCAGCTCGCTGTAACGCAAACTCGCCACAGAAGCGCCCTGAGCGCTTTGTACCGCTACCGCAAGATGATGGGGAATGGCATGGGCGGCTTGCTTGAGATGACGACAAATATTGGCATCATTGACCGTTGCTGACGCAGAAGTGCCACTTAAAAGTGACTTTTCCAACGGCGTCACTAAAGGAGCAACCAAAGGAGCCACTTCAGTCTCAAGCAAGGTCGACATTAACCTGCGGCCTGTTCGGACGGCGCCGCTTCTACGTGGTCGTCAGCCATAAATTCTTTGATATGGGCAATCACTTCATCGCTGGCATCTTCCAAAATGTAGTGACCACAATCGGCAAATTCATGCACGGTCACATGGGGCATGTGTTGGCGCCATTTCGCTAAAAAGTGCTTATCGAATACAAAGTCCTTGAGACCCCAGCAAATCAGGGTCGGCACTTTAGCAAATTTAGGTAAACTAGCAGCAATATCAGAGACTAATTGATAATTTCTATCGCCTTCACGCAGTGGAATATCCTGCACAAAACGCAGCGTCGAAATGCGATTGGCCCAAGAGTTAAACGGCGCGACATACGCCTCGCGAATGTATTTCGACATCGGCTGGCGCTTAACACCCACATAGGAAGCAATAGACGAAAAGGCATTGAAACCGCGTACCAACACTGTGCCTAACAGGGTATTACGACAGATCCACAACGGCCAAGGAAACGGTTTAGTCTCTGGCAGATGGAAAGCGCCTGTGTTCAAAATCACTAGGCGTTTAATGCGCTCAGGATAACGCGCCGCATAACCCATACCTATCATGCCACCCCAATCGTGTACAACTAAGGTAATGTTTTCTTTCACATTCAGGCTATCGAGCAGGGCTTCGAGATCGTCGATACGATTCTTAAGGGTATAATCATAACCGCTATCGTCTGGCTTATCCGACAGGCCACAGCCGATATGATCCGGCACTATGCATTGGTGAGTGTCTTTTAAGGCGCTAACAAGATTGCGGTAGTAAAACGACCAGCTAGGATTACCGTGAACCATCACCACAGGTTCGCCTTGACCCTCGTTGATATAATGTAGCTTGTTGCCATTACGGCTAAGAAAATGACGTTTAAAAGGCAACAGAGTGTCTAACATGACGCTTCCTATCTTGATTCTTTATGAGAGCGAATAACGGGTTATGTACAGCTGGCTTAGCTTATCGACAGAACTAAAGACTGAGCTATCAACTGAATCATGAACTTACTGGGTTGACTCGAATGTATGCCAGCCATCAAGCAAAGGCGTGAAAAGGTGCAATGCACCCTACCACTTAATGCCTAACATCATGCAATTCAATCCACTGCCTATGCCTAAAAAGCTCACTTGATCGCCCGCTTGTAAAAAGCCTTGATCGTGCGCCATCGCAGCGGTCACAGGTAACGACACTGTGCCCATATTGCCCAGTAGCTGATACGTTGGAAATTCTTTTTCGGGGGGAATATTGAGCGCACTCAGTACTTGCTTACGATTTGAAGCGCCTACTTGATGGCAAATCACTTTGTCCACTTGCTCCACCAGCCAATTACGCTGCTCAAGGAAATGCTCCCAAGTGTGCTTCGCCAATTCAACGCCTTCTTTAAGCAAGGTAACGGCATCGGTACGCATAAACTCGCGGTACAGATTGTGCCCCACTTCCTGCAGACCCCATTGACACAACTGGTGATGCTCAGGCGCCGATAAGTGCGATGCACCCAGCAATTGATGCTGACGCACATTTGTCAGCGGCAAGCTGCCATCGGTAAGGATCACCGCCACGGCACCAGAGCCACCGGTTAAGGTCGCCAGTGACTGGGCAAAATTCTGCATGGTCGGATCGGCCAACATGTTATCGATAGTGACATCGACAATATCCCGCGCCGACTCACAGGACACCACCATACCCGCCTTGATTTGACCCAACTCAATACGGTTCGCGATATCTAAAATACCCGATAACACCCCAAGACAAGCATTACTGATATCGTAAATCGCAGTGTCTTTTGACACACCCAATTCGGCAGCAATACGACACGCGGTCGCGGGCTCATGTTGATCGCGGCACACGCCGGTATAGACAACCGCACCTAAATCGGCGACATCAATCCCAGTTTCAACCATGGCTTTACGGGCAGCTTTAATCGCACCGTCGGACAATTGATGTCCTTTTGGCCACCAGCGGCGTTCGGTAATCCCAGTCAATGCGGCAAGCTGTCCCATAGGAATACGGAACTTTTGATACAAAGGAGCAAGACGAGACTCTAGCTCACTACTGGAAACCACAACAGGCGCCAGTTCATAGGCCAGGCTATTAATAAATACGCGGGAATATTTCATGAAACTGTTTTATTCGCTCACTAGAATGACTGACCAGCAGGTCAGCTTTCAGTTGTTATTCGTCATTAATGCGACATTTGAACAAGAAAAGCCCGATGATTCAATAAAAAACCATCTTGAGTGTAAGACTTGTCTCACAGCGCAGGTTCCAAACACGACGGCCCTGAATTCACTATCACTAAACTTAAATGCGCTAATATAGAAATAATTCATAAAAAACATCACAGTACAGTATGTTTTTAGACGCGCAAAATTATACCGCCATTTTTTGCGCTAAAATCAGCGTATTTCTTGGTGTGACGCTGTTTGCACAAAATTCACCCACGCAAACACCATATCCTTGTTCCTGCAAAAAACAAGCGCGATCTAAGATTAACCACTGCTCCAGTGCGCTGCGGAATAAATGCGCGACTAAATCAATACGGCGAGTTAATTGTTGTCTTTGTCGCCCAACGTCAAGCCAAGCTTCAAAATCCCTGTTTTTCGCTAAATTAACAGCCTTCGTCTCGGCCGCCCACAGGCAAAAATCCGTAAAACTGCCGCTCAATTGACTCTGTTTTAACGAGGGTAAAGGCAAATATTCGTCGATTTGTCGACATTCACGTTGCAGTGCATCAAAGCCTAAGCGCCACGCAATTTCTTGATGGCGTAGCGCCTGCTGTTTGGGATTAGCTATCACACTCTGCTGTAGCGGTAACTGTAAATCATGGCGACTGAGCTTTAGGCTGCTCTGCTGAGCAAGAATGGATAACGGCTGATAATGGCTCGCTTGAATTAAATGATAGCAACAGGGAGAAATCGCCAATGCCTGCGTGCCCGCCTCGGCCGCCAGCGTTAACAACCGAACATGCAAATCTCCGCAGGCATGCAAAGCAACCGCTTGCTGCTGTGCGGTTAAGGGGTTAGTTGTTAACGGATTCGCTGCTGAGGGATGTTCAACTGGTGTTTCGACAGTGGCTATAGCCCTGTGCTCAGCGCCAATAGCAAAGGCATCGGCGCAAATAAAAGTCTGCGATAACTGCCACTTATCAGCAAAGGCCTGCCCTGCTTCACACAGCGGCGCTTGCCATTCTAAACTCACCACTTCGGCGCCGCGAGCTTTAGCGATCAAGCGGCCCAAATGCCCTTTACCCGCACACCATTCCAGCACAGGTAAATTAAGCTGCGGTAAATGCTGCACAAAGGCGGTAATTTGCTGCCATTTTCGGCCTTTAATGTGAGCACTAAAGTGCGCCTCATCATCAAAGGACAAGCCGCGGTCCTGCGCTGTATCTACCTTTGTGGTATCGGTAATCGCAATATCAGCAATGGCAGTGGTGAGCAATGACAAGTCCCAATCTTGGCCTAATGCCATAAGATCGTGACTTAATGCCGGTGACAGCGCCTTAACCAGTAAAGATTGCTCGGCATCGAGTCCATCAAGCTCATCATCAGCCAGCGCCCACACAGCTTCGGCCAACTGCGGAAAATCCTGTGCCCAAGGTAAAGCGTTCACTTCAAATGCACGCACTTGCCACAGGGCTGCACTCTTTTCAAGCAACTGATTAAGCTTGCTAAATGGCTGTGAGTAAGTGAATTGTTGCTGCAGATTATCTTGGTTCACGTCATGCCCAGTGTAAAAAATACTTGTCTCGTATTAGGCTGAGCGAATCAGCCCTACGGATGACTTTATGCGAAAAAATGTTAGTATCGCGCCCATTAAAAGCACTCAACCTGACTGTTAACTGCAAACTGACTGTTAACTGCAAACCGCGGTCAGCAATACCTAAAGAGGACACCTATGCTTTCACCTTGCGTCGCACGCTGCGGTTTAAATGACGAAGACTACTGCATGGGCTGCTTTCGACATATCGATGAAATCGTCAGTTGGCGCACGAGCAGCGAAACGCAACAGGCGGCCATTTGTCAGCAACTTCCCGCCCGTAAAGCTTTATTTGAAGGCAGTGAAAACCAGCATATTTTAAGTCGTGATAAATGGTTAGCTGCCGAAGCGCGTTTAACCGACAAAGACTAAACGCCGCCCTCTGCGCAAGCTCATCCTGCTAAAAACCTGCAAGACTATTTTTTCAGCATTGATTTCAAGTCAGCAAAGGGATTGTAGGTCGCCGCCGCTTGCTTGGTTTCTGTAGTGCTACCGTAACGGATCAATTCTTCAAAGCGAGAATGTTCGTTGTCATGGCAATAAAGACATAATAATTCCCAGTTTGAACCGTCTGACGGGTTGTTATCGTGGTTATGATCCCTATGATGCACAGTCAGTTCACTTAAGTTTTTTGGGGTAAATTCGCGGGTACAGCGACCACACACCCAAGGATAGAGTTTTAACGCTTGCTCACGGTAACCGCTCTCACGCTTAGCTTTGTACTCCCGCGCATCGGCTAATACTTTATCTAACTTACTCTGGCCTGGCACTGATGACATAGTGTAATCCCTAAAACAAACCCTAAAAAAATTGCCCCAAGGATAATCCGAGTTATCACTTGGGGCAATATCTCCCGCACTTTGCGGGTTAATCGTGCGCGATTTGTAGACGTAAATGGCTAAGCCGACCTAGGTTACTGGCTTAGTTTACTTACGTTACTTAACTTACGTGGGCATGATCAGCATTCGACAGATGCAAATAGTGTAAGTATTTTTCATACTGAGTCACCACATCCGCGAGGATTTGCTCTTCGGTATAACCCATCACATCGTAATGCTGACCACCTTGTTCAAGGTACACTTCGGCGCGGTAATACAAGGTATTGCCCTGCTCGATTTCAGTCCCTATCGGGTTAGTGATGTCAAAACAACGCGTTCGTACACCGTAAACAAAGGGCAAGTTCACCTCATTGCTGATCACTAATCGCACGCGGCCATCTAAATATTCAAGATCGGCCACTATGCCTTTAGCCATAAAGTGTTGGCACACTTTAGACAAAGCTGGCGTAGCCACATTATTCAAGAACACTTGCGCTTCTTCATGGGTAGGATGCGAGACTAAAACCCCAATACGCTCTTCCCAGCTCATATTAGTTTTGGCGTATTGCACACTAGTATTGTGTAACTGCACGCTATTAATCTTCAGCCAATCATTTTTCAGGGCTTTAAATAGGCCCAGACACATGAATAGCATCACCACTAAGAACGGCATAGCACTGGCGATTGCCGCCGTTTGCAGCGCCTGTAACCCACCCGCTAACAACAATACCGAAGCAACGACCCCTTGCAACAGTGCCCAAAAGATCCTCTGCCATACGGGGGCATTGTTATCGCCGCCCGAGGTTAGATTATCAATCACTAAGGATCCCGAATCCGACGAGGTCACAAAGAAAGTGACGACTAAACAAATCGCAATCCCAGAAAGTAACGTAGGAAACGGCATGTGCTCGAAAAACACAAACAAGGCCACTGACACATCGGTATTCACCGCCTCGGCAAGATAGGTCGCGCCGTGATTCATAATTGAATCAATCGCCGTATTACCAAATACCGTCATCCACAGAAAGGTCAGCGCCGATGGCACAAATAACACACCAATCAAAAACTCACGGATGGTACGGCCGCGACTCACACGCGCAATAAAGGTACCGACAAAAGGAGACCATGAAATCCACCAGCCCCAATAGAGCAAGGTCCAGCCTCCTAGCCAATCTTCCTTATGTTCATAAGCGTACAAATTAAAGGTTTTGCCCACTAAATCACTTAAGTAACTACCGGTATTCTGCACAAAAGCCTGCAACAGCATAACCGTAGGGCCAAGGATCAAGACGATAAGCAATAAAATAATCGCGAGACCCAGATTGAGTTCGCTTAAGCGTTTCACGCCTTTATCGAGACCAGAAAATACCGATAATGTCGCCAATAAAGTAATGCCGATAATCAAACACACCTGCACCACAGCATTATTAGGTAAGCCTTCGAATAAATAACTCAACCCAGAATTGACCTGCAACACCCCAAAGCCCAGTGATGTCGCCACCCCAAACATAGTGCCAAGCACAGCAAATGTATCCACTGTATGGCCAATAGGACCATAGATGCGTTCACCAATTAAGGGATAAAGCGCACTTCGCGGCAATAACGGTAACTTATGTCGATAAGAGAAATAGGCCAGACTCAATGCCACCACCGCGTAAATAGCCCAAGCATGCAGTCCCCAATGGAAGAAAGTGATCTTCATTGCCTCTTTTGCGGCAATAAGACTCTCTGGAGTTGCATCCGGCGGCGCCAGATAGTGCATCACAGGTTCGGCTACCCCAAAAAACATCAAACCTATGCCCATACCCGCCGAAAACAACATGGCGATCCAGCTTTTATAGCTGTAGTCAGGCACTGAATGATCTGGTCCTAGTTTGATATCGCCGAAGCGACTGACCATGACAAATATGATAAAAATCAGGAAAAACGCCACACTTAGAATGTAAAGCCAACCGGCTTTCATTTCTATCCATGACTGCATTGATCTAAAAAAGGTGTTTGCCTCTGTGGGCCATACTGCGCAAATCATCACCATCAAGATGATGAAAAAGACCGACGAATAAAATACCGGCGGATTAATACTAGACTTGATTGACATTGACTCTCCCTAATTCTAGCGGGTTCACACTCCAAATATCTCAACATACCAACGGCGAGATAGGACAAAACTTATACTTAAAATTTGGTTAATACTGCGTGGCTCATCTATGACCAGTATGGGGGAAATCCCAAAGATCATGGCAACGACTCGCTATGGCTAAACGCGACAGGATCTGAACAACGGGATTAACAACACTCGACTTTTTTAAGCCAATGATTGATGGATAAACAGAATTAACACCACTAAGGCAGCTAACGCCCACCTTTAGCATAAAACAAATATATTACTAGAATATTCAGCATAAAAAATGGCGACCATATTGGTCGCCAAAAAATTATACCACAAAAATCATCAAATTTAATTTTAAACGCTAAAACGCACAAACCTTCATCTGATTACTTAGTCGGTGACTGCGAGATACCAGCAGTTAAATTGAAGCGCATCGCCTCCTCAAACGACCAATCAACCATAATTAAATCATCCCGCTTAACTAAGCTCGTCACGCCCGCCATTTGATAGCTCAATTGGAACAACACAGGCACCCAATCGCCCTCTGGTAGCGCATCTAACAAGGGCTGTGGCGGCGTATCCGTCATAATAAAGCCCACCACAAAACTGCCATTCGCCTGTTTCACTAACACTGTCTTTTGGCTTGTTGGCTTACCATCACGATTCATCAAAGAGGCGATATCACGGATACTGCCATAAACCGACTTAAACAGTGGGAAGCGCATCAACTGGCGCTCAAGCCAGCCATAAAGCCACACAATCGGGCTGACTGAAAACAACAGGCCCACGGCAAAAACTAATGCCACCACCAGCATAAATCCCGCGCCGACAAAGTGTTGGTTAATCCCTACCAACTCTAAAATTACAATTCCTAAACCATCTAACGATACAAACAACGACCAAAACAGCCACAAACTCAAGGCCATAGGTAATAGATTCATTAAGCCGCGGGCTAAGGTTTTTTTCATCACACTCTCATTCAGTCATAGGGATATAGAAGGCATAAAATATTTACGCAAAAAACGCCACAAATGCTACCACAGAGTCACTTTTGCACCAGCACATGATGTAAGGTATCTGGCAATAATAGTCTCAAGCATAGAGACAGCGTTCAAATTCAGAGCCCACTCTGAACAATTCTAAGGAAAGTAAAATGCGCGTAACCCGCTTAGATCATTTGGTCTTAACCGTAAAAGACATCGCCGTCAGTGTCGAATTTTATCAAACCGTGCTCGGGATGAAAAAAGTGGTATTTGGCAATCAGCGTATTGCGTTAAGTTTTGGCGACCAAAAGATTAACTTGCACCAAGCGGGCGCAGAATTTGAACCTAAAGCCGCAGCAGCCACACCCGGCAGTGCCGATCTGTGTTTTGTGGTCAGCCACAATATAGAAGAAGTGATCGCCCATTTAAACGCACTTCAGATTGAAATCATTGAAGGCCCAGTGCTACGAACCGGCGCCACAGGCCGGATAAACTCTGTCTATATCCGCGACCCAGATTATAACCTGCTTGAGTTATCAGAATATCTGCCCGCCTGCACGGGATAAGCGAATTGGGGCAATATCAGCAGCAGTTCTGCTAGCACGCGGCGAGCAGAACTGCTGCTGACGTTATACTGGTTCACTGTTGTTTGCGATAAGACTCTCGACAGTTGAGTGGCATTTATTGTCATTACTCCCCTGATTAACTCGCGATCCTTTTAGCTAATTAAGAAGTATCCCTATAGGCTCAGCTAAAAAGCGAGTGCTCAAAACAAGACGACTGGGTTTTGCAGCGTTAATTATCATTACTTCCCCAGTGACTCGCCGTAAACTCATCCTTGAGGGCTCTACTAAAACTCCCTGTTTTAGAAGGTCACTGGTGCAGCAATGACAATCTTAGGTAAGTTATCAATACCTATGTCTGCCCTAAAAAGCATTTGCCCCAAAGCTTTCAGCAATGTGAGATAGGATTTACTCTTTGATAGAGATGTTGACCAAATTCTAGTAATCATACAAAGTGCTGGCAGAACAAAGGTATTTCCACTTTATAGCAGTCAACTACATGAAAATAAAATATTCCCCTAATCAAAATTGGAAATCACCAGCTCCTAAATTAACAGGAGAAGATAGTTATCTCTCTTTAAGTGGCAACGATTGGGATGATTTTGGTATGCGGTCAACATTGAACTGCACTCTTGTTATTGATGGAGTCGTCCAGCCTGTCGATTTTAGATTAAAGATGCTGATTGCTGATTGTGATTACACTGCGAGTAGGTTAAATGAGCTATGCGCTGAAGGATGGAGTGGTGAGTTCCCTATACCAAATATAGATTACATTTCTGTGCCAACAGATATTAATTTTTACAAGATATTACACTCAAAATTTGATCATTCCTCTAGTCATCATGTACTGCATAATTTAAGAGATGCAGGTTATTTAATTTATGTTATTAAAGATGATGCTGCTAAAGAACTATCCCAATTATCAGCATTTTCGAATTCTTTACTTCGGGACAGTGGTAGCAATATGTCATTCCAAGATGGATGGCGTCTGTTTGTTGGTGAGGAAAGTCAAATCAGAGATTTTACCTTAAATATATTAACATCAGAATATGAGTCGAAACCAATACCTTTTAGATTCGAGTCAAGCCTACTGCCCTACGATGTAAATGTATTGATTGGTCCTAATGGCATTGGTAAATCTTATTGTCTGAGATCCTTAGTGGAATACTGGTTGAAAACTGGAATGGGGGATAAAAAAACACTCGATGGCCTAAGTCATGAACCATTTGATATCCGGCCTAATATTAACCGTTTGATTTTGGTCTCGTATAGTCCTTTTGAAGAGTTTAGCTTAGGCCTAACAGCCGAAGATGAGGTGGCTGATAGAAGCTCATATCGATATTTTGGGTTTAGACAAAAACGTGAAGATGACACAATAAATATTGAGCGCGAGAAATTGGAAGGTGACAGAATTCGTATTAATCGTAATTTACCAAAGTTTGAAGCAAGTCATTCACTGATTGATGCTATTTTTGAAGATGAAAAGTACAAAGGTGAAAGTTGGTGGGTTAACAAGTTTTCAGCAATAGAGTCAGCATTAAAAGTAGCGCTAGATTTTGACCACTTAGCAATTAAAGTGAACATGAGTAAAGCAGGTGGTATCTTGGCTGATTTTCCAAAGATTATCAATGGTGAAGATTATTTAGAGTTAAATGAATTTATTGGTGCTAAATATGAAAAACCAACATTTAAGAGCATATGTAATTTTACTGATGGTATTCAGTTTATTAAAGATAACAAAGTAAAAGGACTAAGTTCAGGCCAGCAACTATTTAGTTATATTGCAATTAATGTTGTCGGGGCGATAAGGGAACATAGCCTAATCGTAATAGATGAACCAGAGCTATTTTTACACCCAACACTTGAGATTGAGTTTATATCTTTACTTAAGGTCATCTTAAAACCATTTAAATCAAAAGCTATTTTAGCTACACACTCTTTGGCTGTCGTGCGAGAAGTGCCCTCTAAATGCGTTCATATATTTCGCAATGAAGGCTACGGACTCGAGATCGTCCCACCTCCGTTTGAAACTTTTGGTGGCAGTGTGCAACGGATTTCTTCTTATGTATTTGGTGACAAATCTGTATCTAAACCATTCGATGAGTGGGTAGAAATGCAGATGAATGAAAATCCAGATGCTGAGAAGCTGATCAGTGACCTTGGCGATGAAATTAATGAAGAGTTGACTATGAAGATTTTAAGCTTGGGGAGAAAACATAGTGGTCGCTAAGCTTAATCGCCCTGTTTATGATTCGGTTCAAGTTATTCGTGCTATTTTTGCAGAACGAGTACATAACAAAGAGTTCTATGAAGCTCTATTACCTGATTTAGTAGGAAAAATTGTCACTTATATTGAGTTTGGTGGTGACCCAAGTAAAGTAGACCCATTTGACTTATCTCCTTATATAACTCAGCAGAGAATTAATGAGGAAGCGCGGATAAAGGTCACCGTTAAAGAGAACCCTGAACCATTAGTTAGGCTCATCGATAAGCGGAAAACGTCGCTAATTGGTCTGTATTATCCTGCAAAAGATAAGCTGCCTTACGATATTTTGGAAAACATGAGAAGGAAACACGGACTATTGTTTTGCCCTAGTTGTGGTGAGCCTGGCAAACCAGGAACTCTAGATCATTATTTTCCTAAAGATGCTTACCCTGAGTTAGCTGTAGTTCTTGTTAACCTCACGCCTATGTGTAGCGAGTGCCAAGGGCGAAAAGGAACAGATTTTCAAGATGAACAAGGGAAAAAAATATTTATTCATCCATATTTTGACCCTGTTGACCAAGTTTTAATTTCTTTAGATATTCATGAACCCTATTCTTGTCCGGCTGCATTTAATGTATCTGTTCCTGCGAATGTTGATCTAGTATTAAGACGATTAGTTTGCGCCCATATACGCGGAGTGGATTTTGTCGAGAGATTTGAAGACTTTTGTAGATCACAATATATGACTCTATTGGGTATTTTTGCGAAGGAGAGATTAGATCCTGCTCCTGATACAGCAATTCGAATCGTAAGAAGGTTTTTGAGAAATACAGAAGACCAATCAGTGAACCGCTGGGAAACAATTTTTTACCGTGGTGTGTTGAATAATCCAAATTTACTTAATTATTTAGATAATGGTGAACTACCTGATTTCTTATAGGTTTAAAGATAAATAGTGTAATCAGATGGACTCCGAAATCTAGCTTATTCCTAACGAGGTTAGGTTCCAAAGTGTAGTGATGTGATGGACGCCTCAGCACCTAAGCTTGCAGTATTATGCCAAGCTTAAAGCTGACAAATAGTTCTGGAGGTTTCCATCATGGATATTAAAGTTATTGGTATCGATTTAGCCAAAAATGTTTTTCAAGTTTGTGTTTGTCTTATGGATAACTCTGTCATGAGTAACAAAAAGGTTAACAGAAACAAGCTGCTCGATAAAATTAGACAATTCCCCGAAGGTAGCCTTATTGCTATGGAGGCCTGTGGTACGGCGCATTACTGGGGAAGACAATTTCAAGCTCTTGGTTATCAAGTGCAATTGATCCCTGCTCAACATGTTAAGCCATTTGTTGCAAACCAAAAGAATGATGCCAACGATGCCCTCGCTATATGCGAAGCGGTTTTCAGACCTAATATCCACATGGTTCCAGTTAAAACTGTTGAGCAACAAGACATTAAAGCATTACGTTGTGTACGTAGTCGTCTCGTTCAAAATCGAACCGCCATGGTCAATCAAATTCGAAGCCTAGCGAGCGAGTCTGGTGTGATCTTCTCTGTCGGCAGGTTGCAATTACAAGCGTCACTTAGCCGTATTTTAGCAAATAATGAGCATGAACTGTCTCATACGCTTCATTACCTGTTAAAATTTTTATATGAAGATTTATGTGTTTTAAATGAGAGAATTAATCAAATCGAGCGCGACATTAAAGCGCTATGTCAAATCCAACCTCGCTACAATGCATTGCTGTCGATCCCTGGCTTTGGACCATTAGTCACAGCAAGCTTTATGAGTGAATTAGGTTCGGGTCATCAATTTAAAAATGGCCGGCAATTATCTGCATGGTGTGGCTTAGTGCCATCGCAATCGAGTTCTGGTGGAAAAGTTCGACTAGGATCGATCACGAAAAATGGCAGCTCAGAACTACGTGTTTTACTCATCCACGGCGCCAGAGCCGTTGGCCGATTTGCGAGCAAACATGATGATAGACTTGGGCGATGGTTTAATGCACTTGCGTTAAGGCAAGGTCGACACAAAGCCGTTGTCGCATTGGCCAATAAAATAGCGCGTATAGGATGGCGGATCCTCACGAGTAACGATAATTTCGACGTTAATAAAGCGTTTGCGTAAGACGTTAAGTATCACGTAACAGTTTACATGCACTGATGAATAAACGGTCAACCGTACCTATTAGAGCCTGACTGTGCCAAGGCATTAAATGCCGATGTAGTGATAAGGTAATAGGTTTCGGATTTACATCATGGCGCGGGTAAAAAAGCCTATTTAGACGCCGAATATATGGTAGTGAACCAATCATTCAACGGTGTTGTAAAAGCTGAGGCGTCCATATATGGCATAGTGAATTTGGTCACTGGTTTGTACTTGATAGTACTCTTGGCATAGAAAAGTGATCTGAAAAGTTCAGTATTGCACAAATTCGTAACTCGATAATGTCCAAAAGTGTGTTGCGTATGTCTTTTAAATCTACAGATTACACGAATGCACAAAAGGTGAGCCATGGTGATTAGCGAGACGACCGTCCGCCCCATGGACGGGGCGGTCGAGCATCCAAGGACGGACTTGAACAACATCCCTATTTAACAGCCAGTTCGCCGTCCATGGCTCTCGTTCATAAGCTCAGAAACCCTAGGTTTCTATTCACCGTGTCGGTGAGTAAGTACCATGGCAAGCCTGTATGTGTGGATACCAGCCAACGCCTAGCAACTAAAATGACAGTTCACTCAGCTATACTAGCCTGCAGAATTTCCCAATGCGTTTTTACCAAATCGAATTGACTCATCATTGCTATTAGTACTGTCAAATCAGTCTATAAAAGCAGTCGGCATTTATTAAGCCGCATTTAAAAGCCCTAAAAGCAAAACGCTCCACAGAGACTGCGGAGCGTTGTATTCAGCGAATGGCATTACAATAGCAGATTAATACTTGTGTTAGCCTTTCATGTCCTTTTCCATATCTTCGTAGGAAGTATGACGAACGTCTTTGCCTTTCACGTAGTAGATGATGTATTCACAGATATTTTTACAGCGGTCACCGACACGCTCAACTGCGCGTGCAGCCCATAATACGTCGAGTATGTCTGGGATTGAACGCGGATCTTCCATCATATAGGTCATTAACTGGCGAATGATGCCTTCATATTCACGGTCAAGCTTAGCATCTTCTTTATGCAGCTCTAACGCGGTATCGGCATCCATACGGGCCAAGGCATCTAAAGTCGCATGCAACATCCGAGTCGCATGACGCCCCATATTTTCAATGCTAACTAACAAAGGCTGCTGATTATTCAAACGTTTATCTAATGCCGCTTTTGCAATCCGCACACAGGCATCACCAATACGCTCAAGATCGGCGATGGTTTTTGAAATAGCGATAATCAAGCGTAAATCGCTGGCCGCAGGTTGACGCTTAGCAATAATACGCGTGCATTCTTCGTCAATGGAGACTTCCATCGCATTGACCTTATGATCGCCTGCAATCACCCGCTGGGCTAACTCGGCATCGAGGGCACTTAAGGCATCAATCGCTTGCTCTAGCTGACGTTCAACCAAGCCACCCATGGCGAGCACTCGATTACGGATATCATCCAGCTCAGCGGTGAACTGACCCGAAATGTGTTTACTTAAATTCATGTTTTCCATTGCGTTCCAACCTGTTACTTAACTGTTGACCCATACCAAGCCGTGGTGGCCTTATCCGATACTCAAGCGATTAACCGTAACGTCCTGTGATGTAATCTTCAGTCTTACGTTTTTTCGGCGTAGTGAAAATCGTATTAGTATCAGCATATTCAACTAATTCACCCATATACATAAAGGCCGTTTGATCCGATACCCGCGCCGCCTGTTGCATGTTGTGAGTCACGATAACCACAGTGTATTTCGTCTTAAGTTCAGTGATTAACTCTTCAATCGTCAGCGTCGAAATCGGATCGAGTGCCGATGTTGGTTCGTCGAGTAATAGCACTTCTGGCTCAATGGCTATCGCACGGGCAATCACCAGACGTTGCTGTTGACCGCCTGATAAACCAAAGGCGTTATCGTGCAATCTGTCTTTAACTTCGTCCCAAATCGCCGCGCCGCGCAATGAACGCTCAGCCGCTTCGTCGAGTTCACGACGGTTATTCAGCCCTTGCAATCTCAAGCCATAAACAACGTTTTCGTAAATCGACTTAGGGAAAGGATTTGGGCGTTGGAACACCATACCGACATTACGGCGCAGGGCCGCGACGTCGATTTTTTTGTCGTAGATATTCTGGCCGTGCAGCAATATCTCGCCGCCGATATGACAATTATCAACTAAGTCATTCATGCGGTTAATACAGCGCAATAGTGTCGATTTACCACAACCACTGGGGCCGATAAAGGCAGTGACTTGCTTCTTGGGGATCTTCATCGATACATTAAACAGCGCTTGCTTATCGCCATAGCGCAAATCTAAGTTACGGATCTCCAGCGCGGTGTCGTTCTGGCTTAAGTTAGCTAAATCAAAGTTATTGGTTTTCATTGCTGTCGAATCTATAGAAATCATATTTAGTCCTAATACTTTCAGGATAATCGCTGATTAGTGCTCAAGCGAACGATATTTTTCACGTAAGTGGTTACGCACGCTAATGGCCGTCAAGTTGAGTGCCACAATCACAGACACCAGCAAGAAAGAGGTCGCATACACCAGAGGACGTGCTGCTTCAACGTTAGGACTCTGGAAGCCCACATCATATATATGGAACCCTAAGTGCATGAACTTACGTTCTAAATGCACAAACGGGAAGTTAAAGTCCAGTGGTAAAGTTGGCGCTAATTTAACGACACCCACCAACATCAGCGGTGCCACTTCACCGGCAGCACGAGCGACCGCTAAAATCAAACCCGTCATGATCGCTGGACTCGCCATCGGGATCACAATCCGCCACAGGGTTTCAGCCTTAGTCGCGCCCAATGCCAAACTACCTTGACGCACCGCGCTTGGAATACGACTTAACCCTTCTTCAGTCGACACTATAACCACTGGCAGTGTCAAAATCGCGAGGGTTAATGCCGACCAAATCACCCCTGGTGAACCAAAGGTAGGAGCCGGCAAAGCTTCAGCGTAAAACAATTGGTCGATGGAACCGCCCATCATGTACACGAAGAAACCTAAACCGAATACACCATACACAATCGAGGGCACACCCGCTAAGTTGATTACCGCAATACGGATCATCTTAGTAATAGGGCCTTTCTTAGCATATTCATGTAGATAAACCGCCGCGACCACGCCAAATGGCGTCACGATCACCGCCATCAACATCACCATAAATACAGTGCCGAAAATCGCGGGGAACACGCCGCCCTCAGTGTTGGCTTCACGCGGATCGTCACTCATAAAGCGTCCAATACCGACAAACCACTTACCAATTTTGCCTATGAGTCCTAAGTGATTCACATAGGTCACATCCAGAACAGTATCGAGCTTCAGTTCAACTTCTTCGCCGCGCATATCTCGGACGATAACCGAGTCACGCGCCGCATCATCACGCAGGGCAAATAACGCTTTTTCAAGCACTAAGTAATCTTCTTGCAGTTGAGCTCTCTTGGCGACCAACTCAGCTTTAATACTGTCGGTCAGTTCCCCATCTAGCTCGAAACGACGCTCCTGCAAACGCAATTTTTCAATGGCGTAGTTAATCGAGCCAATATCTTGCTTCTGCAAATCAACCGCTTTGTCCGATAAGGCAACTGCGCGTTCGATATGCTCCATTAAGGAAGATTCAATCGCATCATTCACTAAATCAAGACGCTTGCCATTTTCAATCACGGCTATCGGATAACCGTAGAAGTTACCGTTTTTAGCCCGCTCGATCAGTGCGACCTCGCTTGGCACAGAACGACTAACAATGTCCGTACCTAATATCCAGCGGAAATCCAAACCCACAAATTCACGGTTACCGGTTTTCACTAAGTAACGGGTCACAAACTCGCCCGGATGTTGCTTAAACACATGGCCAGCAGCAATCAAACGCTCAGTCGGTACTTCTTCCCTATCGTAAACCTCACCAATTAAGGTCGAACGTACACCCGTGTTATCTTCAAGCTCCCACTGGTAAACGGTTGCAGGCCAAAAGTAACTTAAGCCACGCCATGCGATTAACAATAATAAGCCTAAGACGGCAATCAAACTGATGCTCACAGCACCGCCCGTCATCCATATCCATGGCGAGCCTGATTTTACCCACTTACCCATTGCACAAACCTCTCAAGGTCACTGGCGAAATAGTATTTAATGTCATTGTCTTATCCCCGTTACAGCGAGCTATAGCGTTCACGTAGACGCTGTCTCACCACTTCTGCAATGGTGTTAAAGAAGAATGTAAAGATGAATAGTACGAACGCAGCAAGGAAGAGCACACGATAATGCGAGCTACCGATAGCCGATTCAGGCATTTCAACCGCAATGTTTGCCGCCAAGGTTCGCATCCCTTCGAACACACTCCATTCCATGATGGCAGTGTTACCAGTGGCCATCAGTACGATCATGGTCTCGCCAACGGCGCGGCCAAGGCCCATCATAATGGCCGAGAAAATTCCCGGACTGGCGGTTAACAACACCACGCGTGTCAATGTCTGCCAAGGCGTCGCACCTAAGGCTAAGCTGCCGTTAGATAAATGACGCGGTACAGAGAAAATGGCATCTTCAGCGATGGAGAAAATCGTTGGGATCACCGCAAAGCCCATGGCAATACCGACCACCAGCGCGTTACGTTGGTCGAAGGTGATCCCCAGTTCGTTAGTGATGAATTGACGGGTATTACCATCAAACAGCGCCACTTCGATGATAGGGCTAACCGCAAAAGAGAACCACCCCACGAAACAGACCACAGGGATTAACATCAGCTCTTGGTACACTTCGGGTAAACGTTGTTTCCACTTACCCGGCAACCTACTCCAGCCATAGGCAGATGTGAGTATCGAGGTCGGCAATAAGATCAGTAGAATTAAAATGCCGGGGAGATGTTCTTCAATCAGTGGCGCTAACCACAGACCCGCCAAGAAGCCTAAAATCACCGTTGGTAATGCTTCCATGATTTCAATGGTCGGTTTCACGAAACCGCGCACCTTAGGCGACATAAAGTAAGCAGTGTAAATCGCACCAGCAACGGATAAAGGCACGGCAAATAACATGGCATAAAATGCCGCTTTCATTGTGCCGTAGGCCAATGGCATTAAGCTCAACTTAGCTTCGAAATCGTCAGAACCTGAGGTCGATTGCCATACATATTTAGGCTCTGGATAACCTTCATACCACACCTTGTCCCACATAGCGCTCCATGACACTTCTGGGTGGGAGTTTTCCACACTGAAGATATGCAGCTTTTTGTCCGCCTCAACGACTATGCCATTTGAGCGTGGGGTAAAGCCCATTTTACCGGGGTTTTTAAGGTCAAACTTTGCATCAAACAGTTCACGATGACTCGTGGTATAGAGTAGTGTTAGCTCACCCTCAGGGCTCACAGTCGCAAAACTCTTACGGTAGAATTCAGAGGTAATCGAGCTGATAGGCGGTAAGTCATCAAACTGACGAATCTCTTGATATAAACGCCCTTTTTCACCATTAACTTGGAAGTACTGCGCCACAATACCTGTGTCATAACTGACCAGTAATGAACTCGCACCCGCCAGCAAAGCCACGTTATTAACTTGTGCCTTAGCACGTTCAACATCAATCACCTGCAGCAGATCTAAGCTGTCAGTATCACGGATGTCGTACACGAAAATTTTATTGCCAGTTTGCAACATCAATTGACGTTGATCGGGCGTCATCAGCTCGTGGGAGACTTTCTTCGGCGCATCTTGAATTTGTGATGTCGTAGAAACCCACTCCACTTCTTCAGTCATCATGTTCTCTTGCCCTTCGAGACGAGTGAGGCGCCAAACACCACTCTCATCTTGATAAGCAAAACTCATTTTGTCTGAGCTATAAGTAAAGGTCAGCTTATGAATCGCGCTGCCTGTCTCATCGACTGTTATGGGGGTTTCACCTGCGGGATAACGCAGTTTAGGTGTGATTAAACGTTTGTTATTGGGGTACGTTAAACCAAACTCTAGGCCCGCCACTATGACCTGACCATTACTTAATCCCAGCGCAAAACGTTGTTCGCTCGGTACAGCAACGGCGGCGCTGGTGACTGTAACACCCGTTGGTAACGTCGGGGTAAAGCTAGAAAGTAGGCTACCGTCGGCAACAGTATAGAAGTCCACTTGACCATGAACGCTCACACGGTACATCACCTCATTTTGCTCTTCAGCACCCACCATTAAGGTCGGCACATCCGCATGTTGATAACTCACACTCTTAACGGGTGTGACATCAGCACTGTCGAAAATGGGTTTAATCACATACAACAGATAAAAGAAGATCAACAATAAGGCGACAAATACCATAGTGCCGCCGATAGTGACGCTGATTTGCGCCGCTTTATCCTTAAATGCCCTGCGATTCGAGCGTCCGCCTTTAAGCATACTGTGCGATGCAGAACCAGGTTGAGTGACCTGACTTTCCATTAAGAACCTCTATTATTAATAGCTAGCGAGTTTTTTCGCTAGGATTTGCCGAGTGCTATGCTTACACTGTTTGAACGTAAACTGAGCAATAACAACATCCTTTATTCTAAGTGCGTTGGATTATATGACGCAAAGATGACAGTTGTGTTACACCCCGTTTTAAAACAGGTGCCTTTTACAAAAAATAGGAGTCAGTCACTATGCTACGATACTTAATCACACTACAAGCACCTGATAGAAAAGGATTAGTAGAACAAATCGCCCATGCTGTGAGTCGTCATGGCGGCAACTGGCTCGACTCAGAATTACGCCATATTGACGGTGTCTTTGCCGCGATATTGTTACTCGAAGTGCCGTCACTGCGGATGGACGAGCTCATTGAGGCCCTAGAATGCATCGATAGCCTGTCCCTCACCTACTCCAAAACCTCGGTCGCTCTTAAGCCCATCAAACGCTTAAGTTACAACCTAGTGGCCTATGACAGACCCGGACTCGTGCTCGATATATCCAATAAAATCAATGCAATTGGCATCAATATCGAGCAGTTTAGTAGTCAATATGAAACCGCAGGCCACACAGGTATAGCTTTGTTTCGGGCAACCATTGGCCTTGGACTCACAGATCTCGCCCAAGAAGATCAATTAGTTGAATCCCTCTATGCTCTTGGGGATGATCTCGTGCTCGATAGATTAAGCCGTTAATCTTGTTACTTTTACGGCGAGCTAACACTTAGCACACCAATATATTTAGAGAGTGCACTCGCAATGGCACTTTCAAACAGCACTTTAAGAGCGCTTAAAACAATGCTTAAAAACCGATATTCGCGGCAAGGTGTTCAAATTAAGTTAAGCCAGTGCAATCAATACTGGATAGTTGGAATGCGCATAGGAATCTGGCAAGTGGGTTTGTAAGTTGATGCCATCATTCGAAATTTATTAACCCTATAATAATGCTTAATATTTTTACTATAAAAAGCCCACAAAACCCGATTACTGAATCATAAACACACTAACACCAACAAAATTTAATGTTGTAACTGCCTTTCGATTCATGCTCCCTTGGTAGAATAACCCACGAAACACCATAGCTCAGGTTCAAAATTGCCGCTTTCGAGCTTTTCCATCTTTATGTTTTATCAATTATTTTAGGGAGTAGTACGTATGGAGCAGTTATACGAACTGGCCCAAGCCATGATACACAATGATCTGGCGGTTTTAGCCAATCCTAAAATCGCCCTCATGGTCAGCGCATTAATTTGTGGCTTTTTAGTGTTAGAAAATGGCTTTATTCCCACCGCATTTTTACCCGGAGATAGCCTACTCTTTCTCACTGGAGTGCTGATTTATCAAGATATTCTTCATATCGGTATTATGCCGTTATTGGTTCTAGCAACCTTTACAGGTACAGCTATAGGTTATTTACAGGGTCGATTTTTAGGGCATACCCAAATTTACCAAAAACTGCTGTCGAATATTGATATCAAACATCAGGAAAAAGCGACCCACCTAATTGATAACTATGGAGTGATAACCCTGCTACTCGCACGTTATATTCCTTTTGTTCGTACCGTTTACCCCTATATTTTAGGTGCAACGGGTATTTCTTCCCGTCGTTTTTTACTCATTAACTTCATCAGCTCAATGGTGTGGATTTTTTCCGTTGTTGGTTTTGGGTATCTCATTAGCCATACCCAATTAGCAACAAAATACCAAACACAATTTATGAGCATAATCATTTACTTGCCAGTAGCCTTGCTAACTTTCGGTATTATTGCCTTAGTGTACAAATGGTTAAGTAAAACAAAAGAGGTTTAGGTGCACTCAGTCAATCGACTCACTTAGCAAAAATTCCTATCTAAACTGACTTGGATAATCTTGTATACTGACGGCCACGCAATGACGATATAACGAAAGCGTGCAGTTAGATGACGCGCAACAAGTGCAATATCAACTCGTTGTTGGTGATGAGTTACTCCCGCTCAATCCATTGATAGGCAAGCAATTAACCTTGACCCACACGGGCAATATCTTCTGCTGCAACTGCGGTAAAAAGAGCAATATTACCCAGCCGCGTGAGACTTGCCCAAACATGTTGCAACTATGTAGTTAAACCCTCTCTGAGAACGATTACTTTTTCCCTTGCAACTGCAAGCGCTTAGCTTGACTGAGGATCTCATTCAAAAACACTGAATCTGTTTGTTTTGCTAATAGCACGGCTTTGTCGGAGGCTCTTATCGCCTGTTCAAGTTGTCCATCCAGATCATAGGCGGTCGCTAAACTGTCCCATAACACCTCTGAATGAGGAAACGCACGCGTCCCCTCTGCGAGAATTTCAACGCCCCAAGCCGTTTTTTGTTCATAAGTGGCCTTGAGCCCATAAACATTATATTGCTGAGCAAAGAGTGGAAATTCATAGCCAAACTCAGCGCTCTTTTGCCGATAGAACTGTTTTATATCCTTAAGTGGCATAATGGCAATTTCAGGCACGGCATTCCAATCGGCAAAAAGTGTCTTTAACGCCTCAATATTGCCTACAAGCGGCGTACTGTCGTGAGTTTCATCGGGGAAATGCTTGTAAAACCAATGTAATTGCTTTGATGTGTTATCCGTGGGGCTTGTACCTAAGCCGTCTTGCAACTGCTTAATTTGTGCCGCAAACGCGCTCGCCATCTCATTGGGCTCACTTGCCATACTCAAAAACCAGCGCAGTGGTTTCGCACGCTTAGCTTGTAATAACTCGGCCGACTTAAGCACTAGCCAATCACTGTCCCACCATAAACTGGGACTGATTGAAATCACCGCATCAAATTGGCTATTTGGCGTCAAGGCGACATAACTGCTAAACAGCCCCGCGAAGGAGTGACCCGTGAGTATTTGGTAATCTGAGGTGCGGTATTTTTTGCCTAATTCACTGAGCAGCTCTTGCTCTAAAAACTGCCTGAACCTTTCAGCACCACCGGAGCTGTCTTTAAATTTATCGATTTGAGTCGGCGTGAAATACTTCATCCGTTGATCCGAACTCACGCCAACGGTAATCATTTCCGGAATAATGGCATAAGTACTTAAAAAACCGACATTCGCAGCCACATGCTCAAATTGGCTAGAGCCATCTAATACGATTAATACCGGATAGGTAAAATTGTTGGAATGCGCATAGGTATCTGGCAAATGGATTTGTAAGTTGATGTCATCATTCAAGATTTCTGAATGAATTACCGTCTTATCCATCTGTGCGAAGACACCCGTCGAAAAGAAAAATATCAGCACTAAAACCAACCGCATAAGTACACCTCCATTTGTAATGCAGGGTAACTTACTGGTTTTCATCATAAGACTCAAATCATTACCCTCAAAAAGTCCGTCTAAGCCTATGGGGTTAAGCGCAGTTTACAAAAACTCACTTAGCAAAAAATCCTATCTAAACTGACTTGGATAATCTTGTATACTGACGGCCACGCAATGACGATATAACGAAAGCGTGCACTAGAACGCATGATGAGCGACTAAGCTGCACCAGAACGCAACACATTAGGATGACCATGTTAGGAACGCTAAAAAAGATGCGCGTGCAGTTAGATGACGCGCAACAAGTGCAATATCAACTCGTTGTTGGTGATGAGTTACTCCCGCTCAATCCATTGATAGGCAAGCAATTAACCTTGACCCACACGGGCAATATCTTCTGCTGCAACTGCGGTAAAAAGAGCAAGAAGAGTTACTCGCAGGGCCATTGTTTTGTCTGTATGCAAAAGTTGGCGAGTTGCGATATGTGCATCATGAAGCCGGAAACTTGTCATTACGACCAAGGCACTTGCCGCGAACCAGAGTGGGCCCAGAGCCACTGTTTTGTGCCGCATTATGTATATCTGTCGAATACTTCGGGCGTTAAAGTCGGCATTACCCGCCACACTCAACTGCCCACCCGTTGGATTGACCAAGGTGCTACCCAAGGTTTACCGATTTTTAAAGTCTCAACAAGACAGCTCTCAGGCTTAGTCGAAGTAGAATTGGCAAAACTGGTTAATGATAAAACCCATTGGCAAGCCATGTTAAAAGGCCATGCCGACGATATCGATTTAAATGCTAAGGCTGCGGAACTGATCCCACAAATTGAGGCTAAGTTGCACGAAATCGGCATGCAAAAAGGCGATTACAGTATCGAGCGTTTGCACGAAACGATTCAGCCAATTCATTATCCAATTGACACCTTTCCGAAGAAGATCACTTCGCACAATTTCGATAAAGATGTGGTCGTCAGCGGAATTTTGCAGGGGATCAAGGGGCAGTATTTAATGTTTGATACGGGCGTGATTAACATTCGTAAGTTTTCATCCTACGAGATCACAGTCGAGCACGACTGAAACAGTCTGAAATCAAAATGGAACTTCCATCCATTAAAATGAAAAAGCGCGTCAGTTTTCACTGTCGCGCCCTTTATTGAGATGGCTGTCACTAAAGTACCATGTCCCACAGTTCAAAAATGGGAGCTAGCACCACAAACATGGGACCAAGACACCTCAATTAAGCACTAATCCCGTTTATCTGGCGAATGCTCCAACCAAAAATGCTGACTCAATTCACTTAGAACTGAACTAAAGCTCAAACGCTGGCTAAGGAGCCACATTAACCGACGGCATATTGGCCAACATACTGGCAATGAGACTGTCGAAATTTTCGGTTAGCTCATCCATCTTTTTAATGTTGCCAAAACCTTGGGCAAGCACTCGCCAAATTGGCTCATCAACGCCCTGTATTTTAGTGGGTTTAAAGAGCGCTATCACCACGGTACCTTTGTCATACTTTCGGATATTAACACCGTCGGTTGACAGCCCAGCGACTAACCCTGTCACTGCCAAAATTTGTTCATCACTCATTTCAGTTCCCATAGCGACGCCAAAGCCAACCTGAAAATCCGCCAGTAGTGGATCTTCGACCCAGCGATATCCCTTACTCTGCAAAGTTTGCTTTAATACGGCTTGCATGTGTTGCAACACTGGCTGCGGATCTAAGCGTTTATCTGTGATGATTTTTTGAAATTTAGGATGCCAAGTGAATGTCATTGCCGTTGACGGTAATTCACTGAGATCGCCAGACATCACGATTGTGGTTCGCAACGGCTGCGCCGCGTTATCCGTCACAGTTACGCACCCAGTAAGACCTAAAACGCTGCTAAAAAGCAGTATTAACACTCTCAAATACCGACTTAACACTCGGTCGGGAGCCCAGCAAGGAACTCGACTGAACTGTCGATTTAGCACTCCACTTAGCTCACTATTTAATGATGGATTCATCATGCCCTGTTACCTCAATCTATAAAATGCTGTCTAAGGATAGTTGCTATTACTAAAACTGAAAGCAGATATCCATCATAGTGTTAAATCAGCATATTCCAATATATCTTGATATTCGTACTAACACAGAGAACCATCAAACTCGCTAGCCTTATTCTCACACCATTAATCCCATCGAGGCATGTACATATTTTGTTATTCTTTTTAGTTTATAAACTCGCTATGTCGTATAGGCGCGGCAACATTTAATCGCTAGAATGCCTCGCCTGCGTTGCAATCAAATGTCGCAATTATAAATAATAGCAACACAGTATTGCGTACCGTCCGATGAGTAAATCGCAGACTCAATGCGGCAAATAATCACAATGCCATAAAACTAAAATAAAAGGTGTGGATCTATCTATGGAGTTAATACTCGCTATCGCGTTGTTTGCCTTTTCATCGGGGATCACCCCAGGGCCTAACAATATTATGCTGATGACCTCAGGGGTAAACTTTGGCGTAAAACGCAGTATTCCGCATCTTATGGGAATAAGCCTTGGCTTCCCGACCATGATCCTCGCGATAGGTTTGGGCTTGAGCGCCCTATTCCAAAGCTATCCTATCATCCATCAAGTGATTAAAGTCGTCGGCATAGGTTACCTTTTGTATCTGTCTTGGTTGATTGCCAACAGCAGTAGCAAGATGGAAGGTAAAGCCATTGCTAAACCCTTCAGTTTTATCCAAGCCGCGGCCTTTCAATGGGTCAACCCTAAGGGCTGGATCATGGCCGTGGGCGCGATTGCGACGTTCACGTCAGTACAGCAGGATTTGACCCCGCAGGTCATCACTATCGCAACGGTATTTTTGTGCGTCGCCTTTCCCTGCGCTATCGTCTGGCTCGGCTTTGGTGTAGCCCTTAAACGCATTTTAAAAAATGAGCGCCAACAGAAGATTTTTAATATCAGCATGGCGCTCTTGCTTGTGGCGTCTATCATCCCTATGATCGCCCCCTAATTTTTAAGCACGAGCAAACGACCGCCATGAACGAAATTGACATGATCACTCAACAAACCGACGACTGGGTGAAAAAAGTGATCATGAAATACAATATTTGCCCCTTCGCCAGACAAGAAGTCGAGCGCGGCAGTATTCGGTATCTGGTGGTGGAACAAACTAAAGTCAAACTCGTACTCAAGGTATTGATCGAAGAATGCCAATACCTCGACGCCCACCCCGAAGCAGAAACCACACTGTTTATTCTACCCCGTGGTTTTGAGGGGTTTTATGCTTATCTCGACCTCATCGACATGGCAACCGATACGCTTGTCGAACACGAGTACGAAGGCACTTACCAACTCGCCACCTTCCACCCAGACTATTGTTTCGATGGTCAACCACAGGACGGGGCAGCCAACTTCACCAACCGCGCGCCCTACCCAACCCTGCACATCATCCGCGAAGCCAGCATGGAGTTAGCCCTTGCTAACTACAACGATCCCGAAACCATCCCAGAACGTAACATCGCCTTTTGCGAACGCAAAGGCAGCGACTTTTTCGTCAAACTGTTAGCAGAGTGCATGGGGAAATCCTCATAACAACTCATACTAGGCAGTGAAATACCAGTTTCAGAAAACCAACTGAAAGCTTAAACAAACAAGGAATGTAACAGCGATGGATATAGTGTTGCCCGAAGAACTCTGCCACTTTTTAAGCACAGCAATTCCTGACTCGCGCCAACTTGATATAGGTTTTGCCTTATTTGAATTCCCACGAGTTGAAGAGCTGATAGACTTTCAACTGGGTTATCGCTGGCATGGTATCACCCGAGCGCAAGAATCGGCTTGGGATAACAATTGGTTAGTGCTTGCAAGTTCACATGGCGACCCCTTAATTTATCATTTAAAGGACGGGCACATTCTTTTCGCTCGCCATGGTGCAAGCCGTTGGGAGCCCTGTCTTCTTTTTACCGATTTAGCCAAAATGTCTCGCTGCTTTGATGAAATTGCGGCTCTTATCACTGAAACGGATGAAGCCCTTTTCGATGATAACGTCAATATCCAGCCAACCTATGTTGAGCTAATTAAAGCGATGATTGTTAACCATGTAGGGCTTGAGCAAGGCAACAAGATAATCGAGCAATTGGAAATCAGGGCCTACTAACACAAGTAGGCCACAACAAATAAAACATTACAAATCAACAAATTAAATGTAATATACCCGAAAGCATTCCGACGATATCTTTATCATGGTCGTTAATGCTCGCGAATAAGATCTGTCAAACCTATAACTGAAAACGTCTTAGTAATCCTTTTAGCGTAACACCAAGGCTAGCAAGATCGTCGGCGGAACGTGCAGTTTCTGCCGCGCCATCAGCGGTTTGTTCGGCAATATCCCTAACTCTCACAATACTTTTATTAATATCTTCTGCCACGGCGCTTTGTTCTTCCGAGGCGGCGGCGATTTGATGTGTCATATCCAGGATACGGCTAACCGCATCGGCAATATCCACTAACATTTCACCCGCTTCGCGGGATAATGACACTGCGCCATCACTTAATGTTCGGCTTTTGGTCATCATTTGTACCGACTCCAGTGTACCCTTTTGCAAATTAACAATCATATTTTCAATTTCTTCAGTAGAGGATTGTGTTCGACTCGCAAGGCTTCTCACCTCATCGGCCACCACTGCAAATCCCCGTCCTGCCTCACCTGCTCTTGCAGCTTCAATGGCCGCATTTAGCGCGAGTAAATTGGTCTGTTGTGCAACCGATTTGATCACATCAAGGACGGAACCGATACTGTCACTCTCAGATTGTAAGCGCTCCATCGCATGTGCCGTGGTCGCTATTTCCTTGGCTAACAGTTCGATTTGACTGACCGCTTCAATAACTTTTTTATTACCTATCGCAGTGGTGTGATCCGCCTCTTTAGCCGCTAGCGCGACATTTTCAGCACTGGTAGACACCTCTTGTACTGTCGCCGCCATTTCATTAATCGCGGTGGCAACTTGGTCAGTTTCACTACATTGATTTTGCATACCCGCACTATTTTGTTCTGTGACCGTAGAAAGTACTTCTGCCGATGAAGCCAACTGCACCACGCTATCACCTATTTGTGTCAACACTTGCTTAAGGGTGCTATTCATTTCACCCATGGCACGCAATAATTCCCCCATCTCGTCCTGACGCTCTGAGTGGATAGTGCTGCTTAAATCACCTGCGGCAATTTTTCTCGCTGTAAGGAGGGTTTGTTTAAGTGGCCCGACAATTTGTCCACTGATTAACCACGCAAGTAAGGGGCCGACAACCAAGGCGACAATTAATGTGCCAAGTACCACAGCCTTTGCTTGGGCATCAGCGTCAGCCCGTTTATGCTTTTGGATGTCAACTAATTCACGAATATTCACCATCAATGTTTGTGCTGCGCCGCCCATTGACTGCGCTAGGTTATTCATATCACGGTTAACATTGACCATAGCATCAATATCATGGTCGTAACGGTCCAATATCTGGATGGCTTGTGCGGTATCCTCTCCCTTTAGAGTGGCGATAGTCTGTGACAATCTGGCAATGGCATCTTTTGCCGTTTTTAAATTGAGATCACTAGCATCATAGACATAGCCTCGGATGTGATAACGTAACATGGTCATTTGCTGGCTAACACTTAAGGCATCTTTTAATAATTCAGTATTTTGCGTTGCTTGCGCCCTGTTGGTCATTCTATCGACCAGCTCCGCATAGGTGGCAACCAACTTGGCCCCCACTTGAGCACCCGTGACTTTCAATTCCTGTTTATGCTTAAACACATCACTAAACTGATTTATCGATTGATGATACCGATCCATTGCAACTAACGATTCTTGAAGATACTGCTGATCGTGGGCATCGCTAGACGCTGACAATTGTTGCTGTAAACCGCTTTTTGTATTTTCAATTAAGCTCTGGAGTTCATCCAATTTGGTTAAATCGCCATTTGCAATAAATTCTAATCTTGCGGCCTTGGCCGCAAGCAATGTTTTATCGACATTGGCAATAAACTCCAACCGACTACTGCTGATATCGATTGAGGTAAGTCCCCTGTATCCAGCCGCTGCCACAATAAATATCAGCAATAACAAGATCCCAAAACCAAGCCTTAACTTATTGGTTACCGTCATGTTTCCTAGCAGGCGGCGCAAACCTTCCATTTAAATACCCCATATCAAATTTAAAAATGAATATACAAATCCAATGCAATTGTAATGAGTTTTTCATGGCCGTTTATTGACCCAGTTAACCAATCTATAAAATACATTATATGTATAACATTTAAATTAAGGATGTATTGTGGAAGTCAGAAGCAAGAGAAAGCATTGCGGGAATGACGGCAAAAATGAAAGGGTGATGACATGTCATAGCAGAACCGCCACGGATGGACGGTCATTAAGGAGAGGATGATGCCAGTCACGTGAGTAACTGCATTAGATTTACAATAGACACACAACCAAATTAAAACAATAAAGTTGAGCACTACGACAAGACTGGTGACATCACAATATCCGATACATCTTCATCATGGTCGATACTAAAGGCCATAAAACCATCGGTTTTAGGAATCGCTTGATAGACTTCAGTTTGGGTAAACTGCACTAGGCATTCGTTAAACACTGCGCGTATTTGCCGCACTATCTCCTCCCACTCACTAAAGTCATCCTCGGGTAAGCTCTGTTGAATCGTCTGCAACTCATCCTCTGAAAGCAGGTAACATGTACTAAAACATTGATACTCCCAGTCACCTGTATTGAATTTAAGTTCTTGGATAGCCTCAGGGCTTTGGTATGACTCAGCCCATTTCCCAGACTGGTAATAGGCCAATCGCTGCTGAAAATCTGCCTCTGTATTAAAACAAAGATTTAATTCTGCGTATTCGGCATGGGTGTCAAAAGCAAAGGCATAAAAGGTTTTATCAGGATGAGCTAATAAAAATTGCTCAACCTCAACCGTTGTAAACCGCAATGTCTCGGCTTTGATTCGAGCAATAAGAGCATTATCTAATGGCATAAAGATGTTCCATTTACACAATATTTTTTGTGTCTCAGTGCATCACTTAAATTAAACCGACGTTACTAAACTCAATGCTTTAGTCATTTTTTACTGACGTCAAGCATTGAGATTAAGCTGAATTAAAGGATTTGTACGCTCCATTTCTCATTGCCATAGCGACGATTTTTATAGCTATCGATACGCCATTCATCGGCTTTTTTAAGAGCAATAAACAAATACTCATCTTCGAAGTTAGTGTTGGTTTTAATATAGATTTCGGCTCTGCTTTTACTTTTTAAAGTAATTTGCACTTCAAGAGGATGATCGCAACCATTAAATTTTGAAGGAAACCCGAAGGAATTACGCACTTTTCCGCCGTAAACACGGGGCTTATCGGTGCAAAAATCGTCAAATAACGGCGCTATTTGCTCACTCAGTAAAGCAAACCAATCGGTTTGCTTCGCATAATGGAATTCAGCCACTGGCAATTCCTGCCGTAGCTTATCTTCTTCGGCAGTTCTTTCGGTATAGAGGGTATTTTCGATACTGTTCCAGCGCGTACAAAAAGATAACACCCTCTCTGTTAAATATGCTTTTAATTCAATCTCATCCATTTAAATCATTGACTCCTTTCTTTATAAGTCTGTCGGTCAAACCCGCCAAGAGTTTATACCATATCGGGACAGACAAACGACTCTTTACCACGATTAAATGACGTATTAAAACCAACCCTTTACGCTCAACGAGCTTGCACCACTGCAAACTCGGCAGCAAGCCATAACACCAAGATTTACAATGCTATAGATTTAATCCCCACACATCAAAGGCATCACGACTTAATTGTTCCCTAAAATCTGGGTGAGCGATGGTGATCAGCGCTTGTGCCCGTTCGCGCAGTGAACGGCCGCGTAGATTAGCGGCGCCGTATTCGGTCACAATGTAATGCACATGGGCCCGAGTGGTGACAACCCCTGCGCCAGGTGATAACACGCTGGCAATGCGAGAAAGCGTTCCCCCCGCGGCAGTGCTGGGCAGCGCAATCACAGAACGACCACCTTCAGATAACCCTGCTCCGCGGATGAAATCCATCTGGCCCCCGACACCAGAATAGATTTTAGTGCCAATGGAATCGGCACACACTTGGCCTGAAAGGTCGACCTGCAGCGCCGAGTTAATCGCCATCACATTGGGATTTTTACGGATAATGGCCGTGTCGTTAACTTGCTCTATGTCCATAAAGATGACCGCAGGATTATCATCAACATAGTCGTATAATTTCTGGCTCCCCAAGGCGAAACCTGTGACGAGTTTTCCCGGATAAAAACACTTCTTGCTGTTGTTAATCACACCCTTTTCAACCAGTTGCAATATGCCGTCAGAAAATAGCTCTGTGTGGACGCCTAAGTCTTTATGTTCGGTTAAGCAAGACAGCACGGCATCGGGGATCGCACCTATACCCATTTGCAAACAATCGCCATTACGCACCAATTGGGCGACATTTTTGCCAATCGCCAGACTCACGGCATCGCCCGTCGCGAAGGAATGAATGGGCAACGCCGCGCTCTGCTCATACACAGCGGCAAAACGGTCGATATGGATAAAGCTGTCACCATGGGTGCGTGGCATTTGTGGATTAATATGAGCGATGATCTTACCCGCGACTTGGCAAGCTGCGAGCGTTGCTTCAACCGAAATGCCTAAGGAACACATGCCATGCTTATCGGGTGGCGACACTTGGATAATTGCGGTATCAATTTTTTGCTCGCCGGAACGAAATAACTTAGGCACTTCAGACAGGAAAATCGGCACATAATCCGCGTCACCACTTTGCAGTAATGCCCGCGTTGGCAGCCCACCGAAAAAACATCGATGGCGTAAATGCCCCTGTAAACTGGGATGGCTTAAGGATTCGGCGCCTTCAGTATGTAACTGTAACAGGGTGAGATTTTCTTTGGTGAGTGCATGCTGCGCCAACGCATCTAATAAAATGCGCGGAGTGGCGCCCATGGAATGAGTCCACAGCGTCTCGCCGCTTTGAATTAAAGCAACCGCATCGAGCGCGCTATGACAAATGATTGGAGGCATAATGAATTCCCTTCGCTAAGCATGATGGCGGCAATCGCCCTAGCGGCAGTGTAAGGGATATCCTAATTAAGCAACATCGATTTCAATGGCTTAGCGCGACTGTTTATCTATAGTTTGCGCTATATCAAACTCTAGATTATTAATTGGATCGCAAAATACACATTCAACCTGTTTTGGCACTAGAGGGTAATAAAGCCTCTGGCTAAAATGCTTTGCAGAAATTTGATTAGGGATAACACCAATAAGCCCGTATTGGTTATCCCCATCAGCGCTCAGCCTTACCAAATATATATTACTTTACCAATAATCAAGTCTTGAGGAATAAACCCAAAATATCGACTATCTAAGCTATTGTCTCTGTTATCACCTAAGACGAAATACTGACCAGCGGGAACTAACCATTCATCCCTTAATGTGTTTTCCTGCACATAATAGCGATCAACCAGTTCTTTCTGATGGCGGAGTAATAATACCTGATAGCGAATATCATCCAGCGACTCTTGGTAAACAGCTTGAGTCTCAGTACTCAACTCGGGTAATAAGATTTTATCGATAAGATCGTATTGAGAGTCCAATCCTGCACACGCTTCCCTCGATACATTGCAGGCTTTCTGCACAAAAATGGTTTTGTCGCGATAGATAATCCTATCGCCGGGTAGACCAATTACACGTTTTACATAGTCAATCGTCGGGTTTGCAGGGTATTGAAATACCAATATATCCCCTCTTGCGGGTGTTACCGATGGCGTCGACTTAGCCAGTTGAAAACCTAAATATCGATAGTTACCAAAACCATACTTGCTCACCAACACATGATTGCCAGGTGCTAACGTCGGCTTCATGGAAGAGGCCGGAATACTAAAAGGCTCAAAGAAAAAACCTCGTAACACAATCAGCGGTAACATCATCAAAGCGTAACTCGCTAACACTATCCACCAGCGAGCATACCAGCGGCGGGGTTGAGTAATATCGTAACGACGGGCGATCATAAACCCGTGAATGGGACAAATAACAATAAATAACCAAGAGAGGTAAATATTTTGAAGCCAAGCCATATTTCCCGATTTAAATGGGAAATAGTTTGAGTGTAAAAATACATCAACGGCCGCGATAATCAGCGCACCAATAAAATATCGAATAAAATATTTAAATTGATTAACGTATAAAAATACAAACGGCTGAAAAAATAGACCTAATAATATTGCGAGCCAAGCTTTTGGCTTCCATTGAATATCCAATTGAACTCCGTTTCACCCTAGATTTGGAAAACGGCATCATAATTCACTGCCTAACCTAGCACAACCTCATTCCCAGTTGCAGATAGCCTGCCATGCGACTATCAGCATACTGATGATAATATTAATCTAGACGCTTAGAGAATCTCATACTGGCGATAAATAGCCCGATACAGGTAAAACCTATCATCCACAGGGCATCAAATTGCAGATCCATCACTTGGGCATCGCGCAGCACTATCGCCCGTGACATGCGCATAAAATGGGTTGCGGGTAAGGCTTCGGCAATCCACTGCGCCGCGATAGGCATGGCTTCGTAGGGGAACATAAATCCCGACAAGAGAATCGATGGCAGGAGGATAAATACCGTCATCTGCATCGATTGCAACTGGGTTTTCGCTATGGTCGAAATCACTAATCCTAAGGTTAAACTGGCGCAAATGAACAACATAGCAGCAAGGGCGATGGAATCAAGCCCGCCGCGAATGGGCACATCGAACAACAGATGCCCTGCGCTCAGGATAATGGTCACTTGCACAAAGCCAACCATCACATAGGGCACGATTTTACCCAGCATCAACTCCAGTGGCCGCACAGGCGTAGTGATCAAAAACTCCATATTGCCCTGCTCGCGCTCACGCACTATGGCGGCGGAAGTAAACATCACCATGGTCATAGTCAAAATCACCCCCAACAGGCCAGGCACGATATTGACCACAGAACGTTGTTCTGGGTTGAAATATTGCACCACTTCAAAACTCGGTATCGCCGTTTTTAGTGCTCTTCCTGCGACTTCATCCAATGGCATTTGCCTTAGGCTACGAATAGTTGAAGCGACAACCGTATCTGAACCATCCACCAGCCATTGGCCAGCGGGTTGTGCGATATAGGACTGGGCTAAATATTGCTGACCCACAAAGCTTGGGTGACGCACTAAGCGCTCATCAAGATCGGCGGGCAAATACAGCACGGCTTTGACTTCGCCGCGAGTGATCGCCGCCTCAGCCTCGGCGGCACTTAAATATCGCTGCTTAAAATCCACAACCTGCGTTGCTTCCACCGCCTTAATCAGTGCGCGACTGTAGGCAGAATCACTCAAATTAACTAACCCAGCAGGCAGATGGCGAGCATCGGTATTGATCGCATAACCAAACAACATCAGTTGCACTAACGGGATCATGACTATCATGCCAAAGGTCATGCGATCCCGCGACAACTGCCGCAGCTCTTTGACCACAATCGCAAAAATCCTACGCCACATGGTCAGTCTCTCCCTTGGAAACCCCAGCCAAGCGCTCGCCAGTACAAGTGACAAACACATCTTCTAAGCTAGCGCGCACTTCTTCCATCGTCCGGCTGGCAACTCTTGGCTTAAGCCAAGCAAGCGGATCTTCAATATCGCTGCGCACTAACACCCGCAAACGACTGCCGATTTGCGCCGCTGACAATACCGCAGACTCGCTGATCAGTGATTGTTTTAAAGTGCGTAAGTCGTCCCCTGAGATCTCAACCACCCGAGCCCCCATCGCCGCCATCAGCTGCTGGGGTGAACCGTCGGCGCGTTTTATCCCCCGCTCTAAAATCGCCAGACCATGGCAACGCTCGGCCTCATCCATATAGTGAGTCGACACAAGTATCGTGGTGCCTTGGGCACAGAGATCGAATAAGCGTTCCCAAAACTCGCGTCGATTTTCAGGATCGACCGCCGATGTCGGCTCATCGAGAAACAATAATTCGGGGTGATGTAAGGTCGCTGCCGCTAAGGCCAAACGCTGTTTCTGGCCGCCACTCATGGAGCCCGCCATTTGTTTCTCGCGGCCGACTAAATCGTATAGCGTGACTAACTCGGCTATTCGCAGCTTTGATGCTCGGCGGTTAAGGCCATAAATTTGCGCGACAAACTCTAAGTTTTCCCGCACCGAAAGATTGTCGTACAGGGAGAATTTTTGCGTCATATAGCCAATGCGGCGACGCAGTTTTTCCTCGGCGCCGGGTAAGGTTTCACCCAATACGCGGATATTCCCCGATGTGGGACTCAGCAACCCAGTCAACATGCGAATTGAAGTCGATTTTCCGCAGCCATTGGGGCCGAGAAACCCATAAATGGTGCCCTTGGGAATGGCGAGGTCGAGGTTTTCTACCGCATTAACACCACCAAAGGCGCGGGTCATCCCTTGGGTCTCGATAGCAAAATCAGCGCTTTTCATGGCTGCTCCACTTTTTGCTGCACTCCTTGCAGCACATCGAGTTGCAGCACATCGAGTTCAACTTCTAATGCCATGCCAGTAGGTAAGTCCTGATCTGCGGCGGAAATGGTGATATCGGTCAAATACATTAAGCGCGCTCGATCACGTTCATTCAGCGCATAAAATGGCGTGTAAGCAGGTTGACTGCGGATATTGCGCACAGTGCCAGCAATCGGTATCTCGCGGCCATCCACAAGAATATTGACGCCATCGCCCGCCTTCACTCTGTCTAACCAAGTCGCGGGCAGGTAAACCCGCACATAGGGATTATCGCTCGCCAGCAAACCAATCAACTGAGTGCCTGCGGCAATGCGATCACCGACTCGCCAAGGCAACGTATCGACAACGGCATCACGCGCCGCCACTAAGCTCAAGTCTGCTAAGGCTTTTTGTTCGATGGCTACACTGGCGCGAGCTGCAGCCACCGCCGCTTTGGCCTGCTCTAGCTGCTCACTACGGGTGCCATTTTCTAGCAATCGCAGGCTTTGCTGCGCCTCAGCTTGCTTGGCTAAACTGGTATCCCGCGCCGCACGGGCCGTATCTAAATCCGCTTGGCTCAGCACTTTCGTGGCATACAAACGGTTGGTACGCTCAAAGGCTCGCTGAGCTTCATTCACACTAGCATTCGCCCCGTCGAGCACGGCCTTGGCGCGTTCTATATCCTCTAAACGCGCACCTGTGACCGCCTCAGAAAGTTTAGCTTTAGCCTGTTCAAGCTCGGCTTGGCGCAGGGCGAGGCGCGCATTGGCTGAGGTTGTATCGAGCTGAATTAACACCTCACCCGCCTTAACCTGTTGACCTTCAACCACATTCACTTGAGTAATCAACTCACCTACGGGCGCGGTAAGCGTCAGCCTGTCCCGCTCGACAGTGCCAAGCACTCTGGGCGGCGCTTCGGTGCAGCCGACTAATAGCAAGATCACACAACCCACACTCACGTGCATCAGAATTTTAAAATTCACTCTCATTACGACTTCCTCGGTTCACGCAGTACACCTTGGGTAAAAACCTGCATATTGTGCAGCGCTAGACGCTGTAAACCATCAGCATCGGCACTAAAAAAGCCGAACTGACGCATTAACACCGGGGGCGCAATAAGCGGAAAAACCATCAGACTCACGAAACTGAGGCGTACTAAATCGGGATCTAATCCCTCCTTCAATAGCCCCGCATTGACTAATGTGGATTCGAGCCATTGCCGCGAGAGGGATAAAATTTGCTCAAAAACAGACAACATAATGCGATAGGGTTCTGAGCCATCGCCTTCCTGTAACACCCGTATAATCAACCGTGGCAATCCCAGGTTAGGTGCCATAACACGATAATATGTCTGCATAAGTTCACCCAAGTTATTAGGGGCATCCGCAGCGGATATTTCACGAAAACGCGCTAATACGGGTTCAAGGGTTTCCCGCACCATTTGTTCGAACAGGCCCGCTTTTGAACCAAAATAATAACGAATAAGCGCGGCATCAACCTCGGCTTCGCGGGCAATTTCACGGGTAGAAACGCTGGGATAACTGCGATGACTGAAGAGATTTAGGGCTGCGATAATTAAGCGTTGGCGGGCATCGGAATCCCCTTTCGGACGACCAGGAGTCTGCTGCTGTGATTCAGTTTGGGCGGTAAATGGCACAACCCCCTTTGGGCGACCGGGAATAAGCGACATGGCAAGCTCCAGCAAAATTCATCTATTGATGAATATACTGAAAAGCCGCGTAAAAAGGCAGCAGTTAAATTCCTCATTTTCATTGATATTGAGGAATTTAACCCTAGGACTGCATGGTTAAAATTTAGATACCGTTCAATCGAAAAATTAAGCGGCCTTCTATTAAAGATTTATACAGTAAAAGCTTATGCGCCTTTCACTATCGCACTCAAACGGGTAATGAATTGCTGTACGGCTTCAACTGTGTCAAAACTAAAGGCAAGGCCATAGTGGGTTTCGGTCAAACTCTTATGTAAACGTTTGGGGAAACGTGTCATCTCGGCATTGTGGAAATAGTCGTATTTGGCATGCACGCCTGCAATAGTGGCAAGTTCGCCGGAAAAGACTTCGAATGCGGGACGAATAATCAAGTTTGGTGATTTACCGTCGAGGTGTAAATAGAAAGCCTCTTTGGTTTCTGGGAGCATGTATTCAGTAATGTTTTTTATGGTGAAATTAGTGCGACATTGCAGCCCACTTAAGCAACTCACCATCTTATTATGTTCTATCGCCAAACTTATTCTCCCGTGTTTGTTGTCTATTTAGATTAAACCTGCCCATATCGCGCTACTTTTTCTACTCCCAGTCAATCCATGGCTCAGATGACTGATTAAGATAAGAAGAATGTCATCTCGGCAATGTTGGTTTTTATCCCGTTTATCCCACTTTACCTCAGCTCAGCCTAATCGGTTTAGTCTTTAAATGCACTAAAGTGATACCCATATCCCAGAGTAAATGGGCGAGTTTGAATTATTTATCACAAAAAACCTTTATATACAGAATGATAAACTGATTAATTCAGACACTAAGCGGGTGTCACAGAAAATTCTTTTGTGTAAGCAAATCGCTATTTCAAACACGATAAAACAAAATTTAGTTTATTAGGCATTGCTTATCATCAGGTTACCAACCTTTAGTTTGACATTAAAACGAACCTTCCAAAATGCGCCCCTGCGATTCCATTTTATGATGATTGTTTTACTTGCCAGCTTAAAATGTTGCGTCTAGGTTAATAAGCTTGAGTTACGTCCTGTTGATAATGGCTAAGTTACGGCAATCACATTTGATGCCAACGTAAACTAGCGCATTCACGCTATCCCGTCGTATTCAGGCCTTAAGTCATGTTTTACCCAAAATGAGTAACCCGCGCTTGAGCGCCTATAAACCGAGCCATGCCAGCCGATTTCAAGCTTATTTACGGCAAATCCTGCATTAACTGACTTGCCCTGAACTGTCGCAACGGACTGGCGGCCACAATCAACAAGACCAACAACACGAGATATAGCCATGAAGATCAAAAAAGCCCTCATGCTCTTGGGTCTGTTCGCTGTCAGCCCAGTCACGTTAGCCGCAACCGGAGTCGCCTTTATCCATGGTACGGGTCACCAGACCAATGCCTTAGCCGATTACTGGACGCCCGAATTTGTTAACTCAGTGCGCCAAGGCATCCCAGTGCCAAACAATTACACAGTGATCAACTGCGACTTTGACCAATATATGTGGGAAGAAAGCGCCGCAGGTTGTCTGGCCACGCAGCTCAATAGCTTTATCCAAGCCAAAAATATCGACGACTTAATTCTGCTGACCCACTCCAATGGTGGCAACGTAGTGCGGTGGATTTTATCTAACCCAACGTGGGACAGCCGTTATCCTGCAGTGATCAACGCCACCTCAAAGGTTATCGCCATCGCGCCTTCCAGTGCTGGTACGCCGCTGGCCGATGCGGTGAACCAAGGTAATGTGTTCGAAACCAGCTTAGGCTGGCTCTTAGGCTATGGCAGCAATGCGGTGAAACAACAGCAAGTCGGTTGGATGGCAAACTACAACAACGCTTGGCTTAATGGCACAGCGGGTCGCCCATCGCTGGGTAAACCCTTCGAAGTCGTGGTGGGCTCAGATGTTGATTCCGCCATTTGGGACAGCGACAGTTACTGCGCGGGTTATCAATACCAAGTCGCGCTCGAAACCACCCAAAACTGGCTCGATAGCTGCTCCGACGGCTTCTTAAATTGCAGCTCACAAAAGGCGGCTGGCACTGTCTGGTTTACTGATAAACAAAAGACCCGTGGCCAAGAGCCCTTAAGCCATCAGCAGAGCCGTCGTACGTGTTTCAACTTAGACACGCTGATCCGCAACCACATTTAAGGAGCACTAAGATGCACACACTCAGCAAACTTGCCAGTGTCTTGGCGCTAAGCGGACTGCTTGCAGCCTGCCAAGATGAAGCCACACCCATAGATCCCAAAACCAATGCCAGCCCAATGTACGCCAAAGGGTTAACCCTAGCCGCGCCGAGCGATACCGATTTAGTCGATAGCAATATTGCCAGCCCAACACTCACGCCCATCAACACCAGTACGGATTACATTAGCTTTATCACCCCGCTGTACGGTGAGTATCAAGCGAGTATGCTTAAGCTGGAGCAAGCCAGCCAAAGTGACGAGTATTGGGTCAATGTAACAGGCGCACAGCTTAATGCGGGCGTGGGCCTCACCATGAGCCAAGCGTCTAGCTTAGTGCGCATTGCACCTCGGGGCGATACCCGCTCTGGCGCCTTAATGCATGCAGAGGCTATTGCCCCTGAGCGCGTACAAATTCAGCGCGTTACCCCTAATCAGTCACCCCAAGGCAAAGCAGCCAATAGCAGCGGGATAAACACCAATGAGTCACTGGTTAAATCAATGGTCAACGCCGATGCTTTGGCTAGCGCAGGGTTAACCGATGATTCCAGTGCATTGCAAATGTCGGCGAAAGCCACACCGGGCCAATATCGTCTGCAGGTCAGTCAGCCGTTAACGCCAAGCGCCAACTACTTAGTCAATGTGAAGGAAAAAGGCTCGCCCTATCAACTGAGCGTCAAAGCCCCCATAGCCATCGCGGCGGATGCGCAAACCCTTGGGCTTGAACTCGCACTCAGCCAAAGTGATAACGCCTTTGTGCCACAGGCAACACTCAAGCAAGCCGATGGCAATATGCAACCGCTGGCGATGGTAAAACAAGGGGAGGCATGGCAAGCGGAGATCCCCGCGGGCGTCGCACTTTCGAGCAGCAATGCAGGTTTCAGTGAAATTGAAATCACAGTGCAAACCCAAGTCGATGGCCGTCCAGTGCAGCGCACGGTCAAATCTGTCTTTAAGTCTTTTGTCAATTCGGCGAGCATCAAGCCCGAAGTACTCACGGTTTGGGATAAAGGCTTGCCTAACCAAATCAACTTTGAGTTATCGGTCGCCGAGGCGGGACGTTTTGGCTTAAGTGGCACGTTAACCGGCACCAATGCCGAAGGTCAAAAGGTAGCGATTCTACGCACCCAAGCGGCCAATTGGCTGACCCCAGAGTCGCCAAAGTTAAAGCTGATGTTAGATCCTAAGCTTATCCAAGCCTCGGGTTTACAGCCGCCCTTCGAACTCAATGAATTAGAACTGCAAGATCAAGGTCAAATGGCCAGATTAAGCTATCAAGCCAGAGCACTAACCTTAACGCGCTAATCCAAAGGGACCAATGTTAAGGGGCTAACGTTAAGATACTTAGCTTAACGTGCTGATAAGTCAGGCTTGTTATCCTTAAGTTCCTCTCTAATACAAAGTGCCCAATCACGGGCACTTTTTTATTGTTGATCTTTTGCAATCTACACCTAAAAGCCATCACCTTATTTAACATCTAGCGCAAAGCACAAACTGTTGACAGAAAAATGACAAGCTAAAGACTATTTACCACACCTCACCCTGATAAAATTTACATTGATTATCAAGGGTTATTCCTTTTAAATAACAATCATCAACGGCATAATGTCAACGTCTTGACGTCAGACCTTTGAATGACAAGCATACGGTTCTTTATAACAATACGTATAACAATAAGAGTGACTCACAGCGCAAGTTTTTACCGTGCCATGGTCAATACTCAATAAATGGACATCGTTATGAGTGACAGCACATTTTTCTTTGGTGAATGGCAAATCAATCCCAGCGCCAATAGTCTGCTCCTTGGCAAACAAGTCAAACAACTTGAGCCCAAGGCGATGGATGTGCTGCTGTTTCTCTGTCAACGGGCGGGCGAAGTCGTCAGCAGTGATGAAATAGTCAGCCACTGCTGGCCAGGTGTAGATACCGGCGACAATCCACTACACAAGATTATCAATCAGTTACGTCGAGCATTAGGCGATAGCGCCACAGAACCCACCTATATAGAAACCATACGCAAACGCGGCTATCGCACCTTAGCCGAAGTGCGTTTTCCTATCGGACACCAAGCCACCGCCAGCCCACAGAGTTGGCAAGGCGGCTCGCCCTTTCCGGGGCTGCAAGCCTATAGCGCTAACTATGCCGAGGTGTTTTTTGGCCGCAGTGAACAAATCAGCACTTTGCTTAACCGGATAAGCCAACAAATCCTGTTTGGCCGTGCCTTCTGCCTGATCTTAGGTCCAAGTGGCAGCGGTAAATCCTCTCTGATTAATGCGGGTGTTGTGCCCAATTTAATGAAGGGCGACGGCTATAACGGCATTGGTGTCGCGTCATTCAGCAGCTTAGATTTTGCCGATGTGAGTAAAGGGCAACTACTCACCGATCTTGCCAGTGCTATGCTCGACTGGGAAATCAACGACACCCCAGTATTCGAAGGCATGAGTGCTGAGACTCTGGCGATTCAACTCGTCGAAGATATCCAAAGCGTGATCGACCTGTGCACCCAAGCGCTCAAGGCTAAACCCTTTTCCAATCCGTTTTTTGCCTTGTTTATCGACCGATTAGAAGTGTTGCTCTCATCACCGCTATTTAGCGATCCCGAACGAACTCAGTTCATAGAATTATTGGAACAACTCGCCACCTCAAAAGCCGTGATTATCATCAGTGCCTGTCGCAACGATTTTTATCCTTTATTGGTCAATTACCCAAGCTTAATGGCGGGTAAAGCCCGCGGTGCCCACTTTGACTTAGCGCCGCCGACACGCACTGAGCTATTACAAATGATCCGCCTGCCCGCGGTGGCTGCCAACTTAAGCTGGGAAGTTGACAGCGACACCGCGATGCCGCTCGATGAAATGCTCTGCAGCGATGCCGCCAGTAACCCAGATGCGTTGCCCATGTTGCAATACACGCTGCAGGCCTTGTATTTACAACGCAGCGCCGACGATAAGTTATTAGTCTCGGTTTATCATGCACTTGGCGGTATTGAAGGGGCGATTGGCAAAAATGCCGAGCAGGCGATTTCCCATTTAAGCGATGCCGAAAAAGCCAGCCTACCACGGATTTTATCCCTGCTAGTGACCCTGCGCGAAGATGAAAAGTCCATCACCAGCCGCACAGCTCGCTGGTCGCAACTGCAAAGCACGGCCGAAACAGCCCTAGTGCAAGCCATGGTCGATAGCCGCTTATTCGTGTCGCATCTGCAAAATGGAGAACCCTGTTTTAGCATCGCCCACGAAGCACTTTTACGCCGTTGGCCTCGGGCGACGGCTTGGATTAGCGAACATAGCGACAGTTTGAGTATTAAGAGTCGCCTACAGCATTTATCTAAGCGTTGGCTCAGCGAAGCCAAACACAGCGCTTATCTGCTCGCCGAAGGCAAGCCGTTAAAAGAGGCCCAAAGCCTCAGCCAAAATCCGTTATTCGATTTAGACGATCCCGAAACCGCCTTTATCGCAGCCTCCAGCAAACGCGCCAATATGCTGCGCTGGACGAGGCGCCTAACCGTCGCCCTACTGTGCGTCCTCACCTTAACCTCCGTCATTATGAGCGTGCGCAGCATAGAGGCCGAAAAACTTGCCCTGCAAAAACGCCTCGCCGCCGAAGATTTGCTCGGCTTTATGGTGGGTGACTTCGCCGACAAGATGCGCGGCATCGGCCGTATGGACTTACTCGACGGGATCAGCAATAAAGCACTGGAATATTTCAGTGATTTTTCCAATAAAGAAGATGATACGCACTTAAGTTTTGATGCCCGTTTCCAACACGGCCAAACCTTAGAGGCCATGGGCGAAGTCGCTTATTCGCGCAATAAAATCGATGAAGCTCGCAGCGCATTACTCGCAGCGCAAGAAAAAATGCTGCCACTACTCGAATTACAGCCGGAAAACTTAGCCCTACTGAAAACCCTAGGTGCCAATGCGTTCTGGTTAGGACAGCTTAAGTATGATGTGAGTGATTGGGCGGCATCGCGCCCTTTTTTCGAGCAATACTTGGCCTATAGCCAAACCATGTACGCCCTTGCGCCAGAGGATAAAGATGCGCTGATGGAGCTGTCTTATGCCCATAACACTTTGGGCTCAGTTTCGATGAAACAGCAGGAATTTGCCAAAGCGCAGCAAGATTTTGAAGAGTCGCTAAGGCTTAAATTGCTGGCTTTGGCAAAAGCGCCTGAGGATAGTCAGTTGATTGCGGATGTGGCGGATACTCGTTCTTGGTTAGCCAGTGCATTAACCTCACTTGGCGATATAGATACGGCAATCAAATTTCAAGAAGAAACACAGGACCAATTATTAAACTCGCCAAATCAAAATGACGCTTATATGCGCGATAGACTAGCGAGCACTTTAGGCAGATTAGCAGAGCTACTGGAATATAAAGGTGATCTTGTTTCTGGGCTCGATAAGCTATTATTAGCACAAAATATTATAGAGAAATCGCTAGCCTTGGATTCTGAAAACGAAGTTTGGAAAAGAGACTTATTTCATGTCCGTACCAAAATATTTCATTTAAACAGTTTAGTTAATGACTTTAGAGTAAAAGAAACATCTCAATCTCTTTTAGACACTCTGGACACTGAATTTAATTCAACCAGTGAAGTTAAAAGAGAATATTTACGCGCCAATGCCCTTTTAGCAATCGCAAATAAAAATATAAGCAATCATGAAATTAGCCAAAATCATGAAGAAATAGCAGAGTCTAATGTTATTTTTATAAAACTAACCAATAAATTCCCAGATGAGAAAGATTATCTCATTGGACTTGTAAAAACTAATTTAACAATCGCTAAAATTAATTTTGCAATGGGGAATAAAAATGCTAACTTTGAGTTATGCAACACAGCAAATAAACTATTGCAACCTTTAATAGAGAAAGATAAAAATCCTCAAATAATAAAGCCATACTTAGAATCTGAAGACTGTCTTGAAAAAATAAAACCGAACAAATAACACAATCAATAACTGTACTTAAAAAAGGATAATCAAATGATAACACCACAAGGTACCGCTCAATTTATTAAAGTCAATGTTAATCTAGAAAATGGTGAACCTGTATTTATCTATACCGATGCCAACGGTCAACAATGCCAAGGTGATATCACCGTCACTCAAGCTGGTACTGTAACCTACCTGCTAAATGACCAAACAGGTAAAGGTTTAAAATTTGTCGGTGTAGGCTTTGTGACTCCATTTGATGAAATAGTCGATGCCGTTACCATTAGCAGCGATGGTATGTTAGTACAACTTGTTGACCTCGATAGAACTCCAGGTACCACTAAGTTCCAATTTGTATTAAGTAATACAACTAATACCTTACTAATACTAAGTCCTGATCCGCAGATTATTAACAAACCTAATTAATTTAAAAGATTAAATCGGGGACAGCTTACCCTGTCCCTTCTTTTATTGACCCAATAATTTTTTTTCACAATTCTTTCAGGACAGCCAATTCTTTCAGGACAGCCATATATTTTCTAGATAAACGCCTCCTGAAATGAGCTAAATGCAAAAGCGGGGACAAAAGCGGGGACAGCCATGTCTTTTTGTGCTTTATCCCCTCTTATACTAGCCTTTACATTATCTTGATTGCGTCTGTTTGGAGCGGATGATGACCTCGGCCAGAAGAATGCTTATCGATGCTAATACAACGCCCTTCTATCATGTGATAAATCGCTGTGTCAGAAGGGCTTTTCTGTGCGGTGAGGATAAACTCACAGGCCGCAGTTATGAGCATAGACGTGGCTGGATTGTCGATAAAATCAAAGCATTATCCACCATCTTTAGACACTAAAATCCTTTGCGTTTGCCGCTTAATACCCAAAAATCCACTCATGAGTGCCACTCTTTTAACTTAGCCATGCCCCAAAACCTCGCACGTTTCAGCTAAACCTGAGAATTTACCGTGAGAAAATTAAATTCAAAACCTTTATAAACAATAGATTAAATCGGAAGGTAAGCAGAAGGTATCTTTTCTTTGCGAAGAATAAAGTCATCATCAGAAAAGCGCTTAGCGCAGATGGCATTAGGTTCACGGAGAATGATAACAATGACAAGCTCACCTAAACTGACACGTTCACAACATCCATTATCACTTGTGGGTGAAGGCAATGGTTCACAGTGCACTGCGCAGCAAGGCTTGGTCGAGCCCGCATTGCCGTTAACCTTCTTCGAACATACCTCGATTGAAACGATTCAACAGTTTATTCAGCATCTGACTGAACCGGTGATTATCGTCAATGCCCAAGGTTACATTTACTTTAGCAATAGCAAAGGTGCTGACTTACTAACATGCCCGCAGGCCAGTTTGAAGGGACAAGATTGGCGCAACTTTTTGACTGAACACCACCAAGCTCGCTATGACAATCTGCTGAGCAATGATATTAAATTAGGCAAAAATTGCGGTATCCCAGTGCAGCACTCCGCCGAAGAAATCACCCTCATTACAGCCTCAGGCAAAGCAAAAGATGTTGAGCTTTCCATTTCCTACATCCCCAGCCATGAACCTCTGTTTGTGATGATGATGCACGATTTGACGCAGCACAAAGCGGAAAATCAAAAACTACGTAAATTGGCCGCCACAGATTCACTGACTGGGCTGGCGAACCGCCGATATTTTGATGAAATGCTGCATCACTATTGGGAAGAATGCACAGGTAAGCTGCGCCCGATCAGCGTGGTGATTATCGATGTGGATTACTTCAAAGTGTTCAACGACCAATTCGGCCATATCCAAGGGGACGAATGTCTACGAAAGATTGCCAAAGTGATTGCTGACATAGTGCCGATAGAAGTTGGCCTGGCAGCGCGTTACGGCGGCGAAGAATTCGCGCTAATTCTACCAAGCCACAATGCCAAAATGGCACTAACGATTGCCCAAAAAGTGCAGCAAGGGATTAATGACCTGCGCTTTACCGAGCAAGGGCTGCGCGATTATGTCTCTGTGAGTGCGAGCCAAGGGATTGCGAGCGAAATCAATGGCCAGTTCCGTACCTCACTCGCCATGCTGTGCGCCGCCGATACCGCATTGTATCGCGCCAAAGCCGATGGCCGTGACAGGATCAATACATCGCTTTAATACCTATTAATTGGCGACTTGTTTGCCCGCAACTGATTTACCCAAAACTGATTCACCCAAAACTGATTTACTCAAAACATAGTTACCCGCGGCTTAGTTACCCGCAATTGATTAACCACGGGATGAATTACCCCAGTAGCGCTTTAGCGCATTGAGGAAAACACATAAAGCACACGAAAGGACTCATGAATATGGACAAGCTTGAGGCATCAAGAAATATACGGGCAGTGATTGAAAAAAGCTTACCCGTGAGCACGTCACCCCTTGCCATATTTACTTACCAGTGTTGGGTAAAAACCAGCGCAGGTGGGCGTGTGTTCCATTATAAAACCGATCGAGAAGATACCTATTTCGCGGTGGACATTAATTCACTGGGGCATATTGAATGCGTGATTAATACCACCTTGCTGCGGGTTGAGGCAATATCAACCTTAGGTGGACTCAATGACGGCCAGTGGCACTTATTGTCTATCTGCCATGAATACCATGAAATCAGTTGTTATGTGGATGGTGAAATTACCCATACACAACTCAATAATCTGTCACTGGTTGCCGACAATGAGTTTTTAATTGAAAACGTGTCATTACCCAATCACCGCGACACACATTTCGATGGTGAAATATTTGGCATCACTTTACTTAATCGATTATTAACCCGAACTGAAATCGTTGACTATTACCGTAATCCAGCGCAACAAAGATCGATTAGCGAAAATAACCTTTACATTTACCAGCACCAAGATGCACATAATATTCGCGGTGAAAACTTTATCCCACTTAAAAGGCAAAAAGTGCTGCTGGTCATATTTAATGATACTGAACATCAATTCATAAAAACCACTACGGATAGCAACACCTATAATCAACAACTGCCTAAGATTATTCCGCCCCACGAACGCCGAGCCTATATTATTGAATGTAACTATAACACTTGGCCAAATTTTAGTTATTTAGTGAATTACACGGCGAGCAATCAAGCGGATATCACCCTCAATATCGAAGTATTTAAATCGCTGACGGCCTATCGTTCGAATATTAAAGTGACCGTCGCGAATGAACTCGAACGGGATTGTTTGATTATGCAATCGACCGAAGAAGAATTAAGTGCAGAAGTGCGTATTAGTGAAAACTTAGTGATCACTCAAGCCAAAAACTTTGTTAATTTCATCAATGAAGTTCGCGCACACATTCCGGCCGACAATATTATTACCGCTGGCCATTATTATAGTGAACAGCAATTCTCGGTCAGCACGGGTAAGCAAATGATTGCCTACCAACAAGCTTGCCAGCTGTTCAACCGCAGGTTGCAAAAAAAGCCTCTGGCGATCATCAAATGCACGTCCACTGAAGAAGTTAAAATCGCCTATAAAGCGGCTATCGATTATAACTTGCCGATCAGCGTGCGCTCGGGTGGGAATGATCACGAAGGTGAAAGCACTGAGACCAATACCATAGTGTTGGATCTGCTGAAGATGGATAGCCTCACTTTAGATCCCATCACAGGTATTGCGGCCATTGGCCCAGGCAATCGCTTTATCAATCTCACCACTGCCCTTGCAAAAAAAGGCGTGATGATCCCCCATGGCACCAGTGGCAACGTTGCCTTAGCGGGATTTATTATGGGCGGTGGCTCAGGACCTTGGACCCGCAAATACGGCATGTGCTGCGAATCCCTATTACAGGCAGAAATTGTCCTCGGCATTGGTGAAACCCAAGTCGTCTCGGTTGCCAATAAACCTGAGTTACTTTGGGCGCTCAAGGGTGGCGGCGGATTAAGTTACGGCATAGTGACCCGATTTTTTGTGCAAACCTTTCCACTACCGCCTTGCCTGCTCAAGTTTGAATTAGAGTGGAATTGCTATGATAAACAAACCCAAGAACTCATTGAGCACACCCCAACCAAAGACATTTTACAGCGCTGGGAAGCCATCATTAATGCCGACAGCACAGGCTGTTTGATTGGTACCAATCTCAAGATAAATGCCAAACATTTACCCGCAGAACAACACAAAACGACTGACATAGACACTGAGTCGATTAAGCATAACTGCTTGATGTATGGCTTTTGGGAAGGCAATTCCGCCAGTCTGAATCACTTTATCCAGACACAATTTAATGAGTTTGACCTAGTGCCCAATGAAATTCGCATCGAGGGGATGGGCGGACTCACCAAAGCCTACGGTGAAAACTTAATGGCCAATTGGGAAAGGGAATCTTTTCATCATCTGCAAGCGGACTTGCAAGGCATAAACCGCTCACCGACGCCACCCGATTTAGATGAGCCCGCGCCCCATAAAGTCACCTCGCGCTTAGTGAATCAAACGGGGCTAAGGGACGGTTATAAGCCACTGCTCGAAAGCTTAACTTCTCGCTATGTGCTTGAAGGTAATCGCCAATTGGGGCTATTTACCTATGTTACCCTTGGCGCCATTGCGGGCGATTATTATCGCACTATGGGCGAAGAGCAAAAGAGTCGCAGCGCCTTCCCCTACAAGGACAGACAATACACGATTCAATATCAAACTTGGTGGAATAACGCCCTGCAAGAGAAACAACAATTGCAGGATAGCCAAGTGTTTACCCGCATTAATCGTGCGCTCGATTGGATTGATGCCAGCCGAAACTATGACATCCCCAACACCTCGGGCGCTTTTATCGGTTTCAAAGATAAGGGCATCCCTACAGATGTGTACTTTGACCACAATTACGCCGCGTTAAAACGGATTAAGGCGGCCTACAGCCAAGATAGCTTTAACCATTTCCGTTCACGTAAAAGCATTATTTAAGTTAATACATCGGCATAGCCTAGGGTGAGTTTTTAAGGCAAAATCGACGCCGTCCACAGGACGGTGTCGCCCTTAAATTCTTCAGTTACAGGTTGCCTATGCCAAGCTCAGCTTTAGCTATCATTTTTGCCCTATTGGCGGCTATTCTTATGGGCACTATCGGTGTATTAGCGCGCTTTGCCGCCCTGCCCGCCGAACACATTACCTTCTACCGCTTACTGCTTGGTGCCCTATTTCTATTGGCTTATATGCTGCTTACAGGTAAAGGCCAGCAAATTCGCCATAGACCCAGTAAACGTACCTTAGTGAATGGCATTATGCTCGCGGGTTTTATGGCGTTTTACATTGAAGCCATTCAGTACACCCAAATGGCCAAAGTAATCATGATTATTTACTTAGCCCCTGTGGTGTCGGCTATTTTCGCCCATTATTTCTTTGCCGAAAAACTCACCCGCTTAAGCATGGCAAGCGTGGTCGTCGCACTAATGGGTTTTATGTTAATGATCCCAACAGGGCCACAGCAAGCGAGCAATCACACTGAATTATTAGGTTATTTTTATGCCCTACTCGCTTTATTAACCTACTGCGGTTTTATGTTAATCAACCGAAAACCTAGCCTGAGTTCGCCCTATCAAAGCACTTTAGTGCAGCTTAGTGTCGGCGCTTTGTGCCTACTGCCCTTAGTGATAAATGCACCGCTAACGCCAAGTTTGCCGCAAATGGGTTGGTTAATTGCGATTGGATTCTTCCCCGGATTTTTAGCCATTTTGCTGGCGGTAAAAGCCCTACGCCAATTGCCTGCAGTCACTTTTGGCACCCTCGCCTATGTGGAACCGGTTATCGTAGTGACGCTAGCATGGTGGATATTTGGTGAAACCTTGAGCCCAATGCAATTAAGCGGTGTCGGCTTAATTCTTCTGGCCGGCATTAGCCAAGGCTTTATCAGTCAGCGCAAAGTATTGATTACGAGCGGCTAACCAACAACACTTTGCCAAGTTGCTGAAATAATGTGAAGAAAATAGTGTAAGCTCGATAGCGGATTGATTGAACATTGCACCGAAGACGTGCGACTAAGACTTAAGATCAGGAGGTCAAATTGAGAAAGCTACTGTTAGTCATTAGTATATTTTTGCTCAGCGGTTGCTTAGGCATGCCTAAACTGGTTCAACCCGTGAATGATTTTGAGCTGAATAAATACTTAGGTAAATGGTACGAGATTGCGCGCTTAGATCATTCATTCGAAAGAGGCTTAAGCCAAGTTAGCGCAGAATACAGCCTGAAAGAGGATGGTGGTGTTAGGGTCATTAACCGTGGATTTTCAGCGGCTAAAAATGAATGGAAAGAAGCCGAAGGTAAGGCCTATTTTGTGAATGGGGACTCAGAAGGCTATTTGAAAGTCTCCTTCTTTGGGCCATTTTATGGATCGTATGTGGTCTTCGAATTAGATCATGAAAACTATCAATACGCTTTTATATCGGGCCCCGACACGGGTTATTTGTGGCTATTGGCTAAAACCCCGACTGTGCCAACGGAGGTGCTACAAAAGTTTGTTGAAATGTCTAAAGCCCGCGGCTTTGATACCGACAATTTGATTTATGTGCAGCAAGAGTCAGCACCCTAACGAGTGCCACCAATGCACTAAAATCGAGTGCGCGAAAGCTAATCGCTAGATAAAAAGACAGCAAATGGATACAAAAACGCCGCAATGCATTGCGGCGTTTTTATTTATGCTGTATTTAGCTGCACTGTATTTAAATGCATGTATTTAAATGCATGTATTTAAATGCATGTATTTAAATGCATGTATTTACACATGCAGCTAAATAACAAATAGCGTTAGACTTCAATGCCTTTGCTGGCAAGGAACTCATCGTAAGTGCCTCTGAAATCATTCACGCCTGAGTGAGTGACTTCAAGGATACGGTTTGCCAGCGATGATACAAATGCACGGTCATGACTCACGAAAATCAAGGTCCCTTCGTACATTTCCAGCGCGTTGTTCAGTGATTCAATCGATTCCATATCCATGTGGTTGGTCGGTTCGTCGAGCACTAAAATGTTGGCTTTTTGCATGATGAGCTTGCCGAATAACATACGACCTTTCTCACCACCAGACAGCACTTTGACTGACTTTTTAATGTCGTCAGAGCCAAATAACATACGGCCTAAGATACCACGTACCGATTGGTCGTCATCTTCTGGCTTGCGCCATTGGCTCATCCACTCGAACAGCGTCATTTCGTTAGCGAAATCAGACTCATGGTCCTGTGCATAGTAACCAATGTTAGCGTTTTCAGACCATTGGATAGTACCTGCATCCTGCGGAATATCGTGGATCAGGGTACGTAACAGGGTTGTTTTACCAACGCCGTTTTCACCCAATACCGCAATGCGCTCGCCCACTTCAACAATTAAGTTTAAGTCTTTGAATAACGGAGTGTCGTAGCCTTTAGTTAGGTTTTCAATCACTAAGGCATTACGGAACAATTTCTTCTCTTGCTCGAAACGAATGAAGGGGTTCACACGGCTAGATGCTTTTACTTCATCTAACTTAATCTTGTCGATTTGACGGGCACGAGAGGTGGCTTGTTTCGCCTTAGAGGCGTTAGCCGAGAAGCGTGCTACGAAGGTTTGCAGTTCAGAGATCTGGGCTTTTTTCTTCGCATTATCAGACAATAAACGCTCGCGAGCTTGGGTAGCTGCTTGCATGTATTCGTCGTAGTTACCTGGGTAAACACGCAGTTCGCCGTAGTCTAAGTCAGCCATGTGAGTACAGACTGAGTTTAAGAAATATCTATCGTGCGAAATGATAACCATAGTACTACTACGTTGGTTCAACATGTCTTGTAACCAACGGATTGTGTCGATGTCCAAGTTGTTGGTAGGTTCGTCAAGCAGCAGCACGTCTGGATCAGAGAACAGAGCTTGTGCTAACAATACACGCAGTTTTAAACCCGGTGCGATTTCAGACATCAAACCAAAATGGCTTTCAATACCGATACCTACACCTAACAGTAATTCGCCAGCACGAGATTCGGCGGTATAACCGTCCATCTCAGCAAAATCCATCTCTAGGTTGGCAACGGTAATGCCGTCTTCTTCACTCATTTCAGGCAAAGAATAAATACGGTCACGTTCTTGCTTTACCTTCCACAGTTCGCGGTGGCCCATGATCACGGTATCGATCAGGTTGAATTCTTCATAACCGAACTGGTTCTGGCTTAATTTACCCAGACGCTCATTCACATCTAACGAGACGTTACCGCTGCTAGGGTCTAGATCACCACACAGGATCTTCATGAAGGTCGATTTACCACAGCCATTCGCGCCGATAAGACCGTAACGGTTACCACCGCCAAATTTAACTGAGATGTTTTCAAACAGTGGCTTAGCGCCGAACTGCATGGTGATATTTGCTGTTGTGATCAAAATGAACTTCCAAATCGAGTAATGTTGGCCGAGCCCGCTGGCGCCGCTTTAAATAAGCATAAACCAAATAACGCTATGCCGAAGGGGTAAAAATAAACGTGGCACTATAGCAGTTTGGGCTAAATTATCAACTACCAAGGCGGATCAAAAGCCAGAGGGAATGCCGAAATCGCCGCACCATGCCTGTATGAGAAGCGTAATTAATTTTACCCTATTGGCTTAGCTTTCAATGTATTCGCGCCGAATGACAATCTGATGACCCTTAGCGTCGCAAACCTTGGCGATGCTAAGGGCTTATGTGGTAAGTGCTAATGTGGACAAAGCCCAGAGTTAGCTCAAGATACCCATTTCAGTATATTGAGCTTTTTTGGGCACTGGCAGCTTATAACTTCTGCCGTCTTAAGCGGTTGGCGTTCGTGACGACAGTCAGTGAAGACAAAGCCATGGCTGCACCCGCGATCACAGGGCTTAATAACATGCCCGTAAGTGGATAAAGCACGCCCGCCGCAACCGGAATACCCAAACTGTTATACACAAAGGCGCCGAACAGATTCTGCTTAATATTGGTAATCGTCGCCCGCGACAATGCCAATAAGTTAGCAATCACTATCAATTGCTGCGACAACAAGGTGATGTCCGCACTTTCAATCGCCACCTCAGTGCCCGATCCCATCGCGATCCCCACATCGGCACTCATCAGAGCTGGCGCATCATTAATACCATCCCCTACCATAGCCACCACATGCCCTTGCTTTTGTAAATCCAGCACATGCTGTTGTTTTTGCTCGGGTAGTACACCAGCAATCACTTCGGTGATGCCCACTTGGTCGGCCACCGCCTGCGCCGTTTGTGGGTTATCCCCCGTTAACAGCACCACGCGAATGCCCCTTTGCAGCATGGCCGCGATGGCTTCTTTGGCATCGGGTTTAATCGGATCAGCCAGCGCAATAGTGGCCACTAACTTGCCCGCTTTAGCGATATAAATCGGGGTTTTACCTTGGTGCGCAAAACTTAATGTCGCGTTAGGATCTAAGGCACTGCCATCGGAATTGACAATCTCCAATGCAGTCATCAAGGCAAGATTACCAATCGCCAGCGATACGCCATCGACCTTGCCCTCAATCCCCTTTCCTTGATGGTTCGTAAATGCCTGTGTGTCGGGTAATTGTGGGAGTGATTCCTTGACATAACTGACAATCGCCCCCGCTAACGGATGCTCAGAGTGCTGCTCAAGGCTTGCGATTTCGCCCAGCAAGGTTTCTTTATCGGCATCACTCAGTGTTTGTACTAATACAAAGTCAGTGACTTGCGGCTTACCTAAGGTGACCGTACCGGTTTTATCCAGCACCACACAATCAACTTTACTGGCGGTTTGCAGTGCCTCGCCATTTTTGACTAACACGCCCATTTGGGCTGCGCGGCCCACAGCCACCATGATAGACATAGGCGTAGCCAGCCCCAGCGCACAGGGACAAGCTATGATAAGCACACTCGTCAGCACCACTAACGCATGGCTTAAGGCGGGCGCTGGACCTGCAAAATACCAAATTGCCGCTGCCAACAGCGCTATCGCGACCACAGTCGGGACAAATACCGCTGAGATCTTATCGGCCAATCGACCTATGGGTAATTTCGAGGTTTGCGCTTGCTGCACCAGTGCGATGATTTTGGCGAGTTTGGTATCTTCTTGCCCCGCCGTTACTCGATAAACTAAGCTGCCGTTGCCATTGACTGTACCCGCACTCACACTGTCGCCGCGATTTTTAAGCACGGGAATGGGTTCACCTGTGAGCATGGCTTCATCTAATAGGGATTGCCCCGTTTCGACCTCACCATCGAGGGCAACTCGGTCACCGGGGCGCAAACGCAGCTTATCGCCCAGTTTCAACTGACTTATCTCAACCTTTTCATCACCCTTATCCGTGATACGAATCGCAGTAGTGGATTGCAACCCGAGCAGTCGCTGCACCGCTTCGCTGGTTTTGCCCCGCGCTTTAAGCTCGAGTCCATGACCTAAGTTAATTAAACCTAGAATCATCACACTTGCCTCAAAGTACACATGGCGGGTATCCATAGGGAATGCGCTGGGCATAATGACTACCAACATGGAATAGGCCCATGCGGTACTGGTGCCCAGCACAATCAGCGTATCCATGTTGGTAGTTTTGGCTTTGAGCGCCCGCCACATACCTTGATAAAAATGTCTGCCTGTGGTGATGAGTAAGACCAAAGTGACCAGTCCCATGATGCCCCAGCCTAGCTGCAGATTTGGGCTGTTGATCATCATTTCACCGCCCAGTAATCCCCACAGCATCATGGGCACACCCACAACGAGCGCGGCTATAGCTTGACGCATCCGCAGTCGATACTCGGCGGCATCTTCAAGGCGTTTTTCTTCGGCGGCGACTTTAGCATCAATAACAACCTGCGCCGGATAACCCGCATTCGCCATCACAGCCAAGGCGGTATCAGCGCTCATCTTGCCTTTTACCGTCACTTGCTTATCAGCGAGATTCACACGCGCTTCGACGCCATCTTGGGTGGCAAACGCCTTTTCAATTTTTGCGACGCAGCCAGCGCAATTCATATTGGCGACATAGAGTCTGGTCATAGACATAGGAGATCCCTCACTTGATGTTTCACACTATAGGTCTAAGATAAAGTCTCCCATCACTGGAGAGTCAAGGATGAATTTGCTCAATGTGATCACATCGACAATTAATTGCAGGGCGAAATGGGTGATACCATTCAGTTGGAAAAATAGAGGTCAAAATGAAGATAGGTGAAGTGGCGAAACAAACGGGCTTAAGTGTTAAGAGTATCCGTTATTACCATGATATTGGCTTAGTGTGCGGCGAGCGCAATGGGGCGGGTTATCGAGTTTATCGCCATCAAGATATTGAAGCGCTTAAGTTTGTGCATCAATGTCGCGACTTAGGTTTTAGCCTAGAGGATTGCAAATCCTTGCTTGGTCTTAAGGGCAATGAAAGCCGTAATGCCGAGGACGTTAAGCAGCTTACCCAAACTCACCTTGCCTATGTCGAGCAACAAATCAATAAGCTACAGCAGCTTAGGGTGCAATTACAGCACATGGTGACCCAATGCCAAGGCGGCGATCAGCCCCACTGCGCCATTATCGACAGCCTAAGTCACGAGACTCATGGCAGCCTCGAAAATCACAAGAGCCAGCAAAATGCTGGCTCTGAGTGTTGCGGTAATAGCCTATCGCAATAGCGATGGTCAAACTCAATAACGGTAAATACTGCGTTATTGGCTTCTCACTATGGTTGGCTTTAGCGCCGCGGCGTTATCCAGTACCAGTGTTGCAAGCTTACCCGCAGGGGTAAAGTTAAACACTTGCCCATAAAATGCCAGCTCAGTTTCTAATCCTGCGGCCTTGTGCTCAGGTTTCCAACCGCCGTGGGGTTCATCCTGATAAGCGATATAAGCCGTGGGTACGCCTCTCACTTTCAACGCCTCATAAATCTGCCGCGACTGCTGTGGTGGTACGATTTGGTCACGTAATCCTTGAAAAATTAATAAAGGCTCATTCAATCCTTCAAGGTGATGCAGGGGCGACAGTTCCCTATAGCGGGCTTGATTTTCACCATAGGGGCCGATGAGCAGATCTAAGTAGCCAGTCTCGAATTTATGGGTACTCTTGGCGAGCTGTTCAAAGTCACTGATCCCCGCATAGCTCACCCCCGCTTGAAATACATCATAAAATGCCAATGACGACATCACAGTTAACCCACCAGCGCTAACACCTCGAATCGCCAGTTTTTGTCCATCGACCCAACCCTTATCAACTAAATAACGGGCCGCATTGACCGCATCTTCCACATCAACTTGGCCCCATTTTCCGTAAATACTTTGACGGTAAGCACGGCCAAAACCACTGCTGCCACGGAAATTAACATCGAGAACCGCAAAACCTCGGCTGGTCCAAAATTGAATGTCACTGCGATAAGCCAGACTCGCCCGCGCCGTAGGACCGCCGTGTAACATTACAATCAAGGGCGGACGGGTATCATTAGGCGCAGTATAGTTGGGGTTAACCGGACCATAAAAATAACCGTAAGCTTGCTGGTTAGCACCTGTTTTAAAAGTAATATTTTTAGCACGGGAGATATAATTGGGATTAAGTTTTGGTAAGTTAGGGGTATACACCAACTCAGTACCACGACCGATCACTTTATAAATGCCCTTCTCTGGCGTCGCCTTAGCGCCGACAAAATAAACAGCATCTTCCCCTCGGATCACTTGGGTGATTTCACCAAAGTCGACGGCCAAAGATTCGGTCAGGCCTGAATCTAGATGCAGTCGAATTAAAACGGCCTGACTACCAAGCATATAACTGGCAATAATCGTTTTTTCGGATTCAAAGGCATAGTTATGATTGCCTAAATACCAATCAGCCACCGCAAACTCGGCCTTTTTCTTTAGCACTGGGTCTAAGGTATTTTGTGCCGTGACTCGATAGATATTCCACCAGTTACTGATATCCGATACGACATACAATTGTCCATCAGGACTAAATAATGGCTGCGACACCGAAGAGTCTGCGGGCGTGTTTACCTTACGAATATTGTGTAATTGCCCTTTACGGTCCAGATCCCCAAGCCAGAGCACGCTATTATCCCATGGCATATAGGGATGTTCCCACGTGATCCACGCCAGTTGGCTGTTATCGGGCGAGATGGCTGGCGAAGAAATAAAGTCATGGCCCGAAACAAAGGTATCGCCTTCACCGGCAAAATTAAGATTAATGGTAACAAGACTCGCCTTAGGCTCACCCGCTTGACGATGATCTTCGCGCACACAGATAATCCTCGACCCTTTGGGGTAAGCAATACAATCTGCATGACGAGTACCATTTGGCGTTAAAGACAAAGGCGGTTGATTAGGGGCAAAACGATAAAACAGTTGGTCCTGTGCCTTAGTGGCAAACAGACTCTGACCAATCCCCAAAAAGGCGGCGCCGCCGTATTCATGAACGGCGGATTTAACATTAAACGCAGGCGGCACTATGTCGGTAATTTTTCCCCGTTGATCGAGGCGTTTGATCCCGACTTGGCCTTGTTTTTCACCATCAGATTCAGAGAAATAAATGGCACCATCAACACTTTGTAACTCAGCCACATTATCGGCCTGCTCAAAAACTTCAGTCGCCGATAGCGGAGACTGCCAACTACCATAGGGCGCAACTATGCGCGCGCCATTATCACTAAGATGCGGCGTCTCTTTGTTCGAGCGCTCGCAAGCACCTAAACAAAATAAGCCCCCCAGCATCCATAAATATCCATGTAGCTTCATTGTTTCTCCCCAATGTTTGCCAACTGCACAAACCGAAACAAAATATGAACTTGCAGAAATGAGTTATGTGTAAATTAGTTATTTTTTAAATTTTTTTAAGAACCAATTTACCACTTGCACTTGTTGTACTTGCGTTAAACCAAAATAAATACACACCCAAGGTGAGATAAGAAAAAACCATGGGATCACGGCCACAGAGCGGCCACTAAAGAGCAGAAAAAAGAAACCGCAATAAATCACAACCAACCCTAAGATACCCACGATCAACATCATGCGCTTAGTGATTTTCTCAAGCCAGTGGGCTTTTTCCTGCCAAGACATCCGGATTTCAAGCTCCATTACATGTGATCAACATGTTTGTAAAGTTATGTAAAAAAACGGGAGAGCGATTGTTGAAGGTTAACAACTAAATGTCAACTCCAACAGTGAAATCTAAATAAATCCAAAAGCTAGAGCATAAGAACCATTATCTTTATTTACCCTATAAAAAAACCGAGCCTAAGCTCGGTTTTTATGCAAATCAATAAGATATCGCTCTAAAGACGGATACCACCATCGATTTCAAACACACGACCGTTAACATAATCGTTTTCAATAATAAAACGTACGGTAGAAGCTATCTCGTCGGTATGACCTAAGCGGCCAACAGGCACGAGTTTCTCTAAACGCTCCAACGCTTCTGGCTTCATTGCTGCCGTCATCTCGGTCGCGATCACGCCTGGTGCTACGGCTGCACTACGGATATTGTAGCGCGCTAACTCCTTCGCCCAACCGACAGACATAGCCGCAACACCCGCTTTTGAGGCCGCGTAATTTGATTGGCCCATATTACCCGCCTTAGCAAGGCTAGAGATGTTAACAATCACCCCCGCTTGACCCGATTCAATCATGGCCGCTGCGGCCTCACGGCCACAAAGGAAACTGCCGGTCAGGTTCACATTGATCACCGATTGGAATTGCTCGTAAGACATACGATCAGTGACCTTGCCGTCTTTGGCTTTGACTAACATGCCATCACGCAGAATACCGGCGTTGTTCACTAACACGTTCACTTGACCAAAATCTTCGAGAATATAGGCAAAACCCGCGACGACGTCTTCTTCGTCGGTAATGTCTAAGGCATAACCTTGGACTTCAGTGTCCGATCCAAGCTCAGCGCAGGCTCGCTCGAGTTTTTCTTGGTCCACATCGATAAGCGCTATCTTAGCACCCGCCTGCGCAAAATTTTGCGCCATTGCTAAGCCTAAGCCACCCGCGCCGCCAGTAATGACGACAACCTTATCTTTTAAATCCATCTGGTGATCCCTTGTTATCTGTGTCTATTTTTTAAGTGGTGCAAATTGTTCAAATATACTGGAAAAATCTCGGCGGCCATTGCCTTGTCTTGCATGATTGACATACAAGCTGCGGGCTAAAGCGCCCATTGGCGTGCTAGAGTTGCTCAATAATGCAGCGTCTTGTGACAGACCGAGATCTTTGACCATCAAATCTACCATAAAGCCACCCTGATAGCCCTTAGAAGAAGGCACTGTTTCCATCACGCCTGGGCAGGGATTGTACTTCTCTAGCGTCCAGTTTCCGCCACTGCTGACCTTCATAATGTCGGATAACACTTTGGGATCGAGACCATGATCGACGCCCATTTGCAGCGCTTCGGAAGTACCGACCATCAACACAGATAACAGCATGTTATTGCAGATTTTCGCGACTTGCCCCGCACCTGGACCGCCTGCGTGGAAGATATTCACACCCATAGCCTTAAGTACGGGCTGCGCACGTTCAAAAGCGTTATCCGAGCCACCACAAATAAAAGTTAACGTACCCGCTGCCGCACCTGCCGTGCCGCCAGAAACTGGTGCATCCATAAACTCGATGCCACTTTTAGCCGCTTCGGCCGCCACTAATTGTGCGCTTTGTGCATCGATGGTTGAACAATCGATGAGCAAGGTATCACCTGCAACTACTTCTAGGAGCCCTTTGTCTGTTCCATTGCCTAAATATAAACTTTTCACATGCTTGCCCGCAGGCAACATTGTAATCACCACAGTTGCACCCGCTGCAGCGCCGCAGGCGGTACTTGATACTAAGGCGCCTTTTTCGGCCAATTGCTGCATAGCCTCGGGGACTAAATCAAAGACGCGAACCGTCATGCCTGCTTTTAATAAATTGGCCGCCATTGGGCCGCCCATATTACCTAAACCGATAAAGGCTACTGTACTCATGCCATCACTCCTGTGTTGTTCTTTTTAGTGTTGTGATAATGCTATCAAATTGATTATGCTGTCATTATCACAGAGTAAAGCGAGCTTAGCTAAGCCGATAAATACAGCGCTTAGCCAACTCGGCCCTTAAACGCTTAACTCAGTTGGTTAAAGGGATGCGCCTCGCCCCATGGGGAAGCCAATATTTGCTCAAGTACCGCTGTGGGTACTGAGTTAACATCCTTAAAACGCCATTGAGGTTTCTTGTCTTTATCAATCAAGAGTGCACGAACGCCTTCGCAGAAATCACCGTGGGCACACACGTTAACACTTGCGGTTAACTCCCACTTGAAACATTGAGCTAAGCTAAGCTTAGTCCCTAACTGCCCTTGGATATAGACCAAGTGCCAGCTGATAGGGCTACCCGCAAGGAAGGTGTCCCGCGCTTTCATTAACCACTTTTCTTCCGATACCAAAGTTGACATGCGTGCTGCAATATCCTGCAGACTGCCCGCCATAAGCCTGTCGATTATGTCTTGGCTTTCGGCTAATACACTGTCGCCCTTAGGAATATCCACTTGATTAGACAGCTCGTTGATCATGCTATCTAAACGTTGATGATTAAGTGCTGGCGTATCACTCCAATCTAAGGTTGCCATGGCATCAAACATCAGCTCTTTGTCGTCGCGGTTCAGGTAATGATCCGCAAGGCCCACATAACAGGCATCGGCGGCATTGAGTTGATAGGCGGTCAATCCCAAAAACAATCCCATCTTGCCCTGCATACGATTAAGGAAATAACTGCCGCCCACATCGGGATACAGGCCGATAGTCACCTCAGGCATAGCGATACGCGAGGTTTCGGTAACGACTCTGTGGCTCGCGCCCGCCATCAAACCGAGGCCACCGCCCATGACAATGCCATCGCCCCAGACCAACACAGGTTTGCCAAAGGTATGCAGTAGATAATCGAGGCGATATTCCTCTTCGAAGAAAACCTTTGCTTCCTCAGTCACTTGCCCATTAGCGGCAATGGAAGCATGGTATAAAGCGCGCACATCACCACCAGCACAAAATGCCTTCTCACCGCTGCCATCTAATACGATGCAAGCGATAAGGGGATCTTTCTTCCACAGATTAAGCTGCGCCGTCATAGCGCGTACCATGCCTAAATCTAAGGCGTTGAGGGCTTTTTCCACATTGAGTGTGACTACTCCAACCAATTTGCCAGAAGCAGTGGCTAAGGTTTGAAACACCACATTTTGTGTGGTCGTGACCTGATTTGCGACATACTCGACCACGTCATTATCTACTACATTCGTCATTAGCGGTTTCTCCACTCAGCTTTACGTTTCCCTAAAAACGCATTCACGCCTTCGGCCTGATCTTCAGTATCAAATAATCCGACAAATAACTCACGCTCAATCGGTAGCGCTTGGCTACGCGCCATAGTGCGCCCCGCTTGAATAAGTGTCTTGCACGCTGTGACGCTGCTTGGGCTTTGGTTAGCGACTTTAACGGCCAAAGCGATTGCCGCATTAAGCGCTTCGCCAGTATCAACCACTTCTTCCACTAAACGTAGATTCAATGCTTGAGTCGCATCGATGCGCTCACCACATAAAATCATCCGCTTAGCCCAACCTTCACCGACGAGTGCGGTCAGATTTTGAGTGCCACCCGCACAGGGTAATAAACCGACCGTCGCTTCTGGCAATGCCATCACAGCTTGAATTTCGGCGATACGAATATCGCAGGCCAACGCGACTTCTAAGCCGCCGCCCATGGCATAACCGTTAATCGCGGCAATCGACACACCGCGGAATTGGCTTAAGGTTTCAAAGGCTTCACCAAAATGCTTTGCCATCGTTGCCGCATTACCTTTGTCACCATCGCTAAACAGTTTTAAATCGGCGCCAGCGGAGAAGAACTTTTGCCCTTGGCCCGTTAACACTAAGGCGTAAATCTCTTTATTGGCATTTAGCTCAAGCACTTTGGCTTTAAGCGCCTGCAAACTCTCGGCGGTCCAAGTATTGGCTGGCGGATTGTTCATGGTCAGAATCGCCGTATGGCCTTCGATACGTTCAACTAAATATTCCATCTTTATAGACTCCTTTTCAGTTATCGCCGACCTGTAAGTCACGCATATTGCGAGTCGAATTACAGGATTTGTCCTGCATTTTCATCGAGTAAACGACGGGCGATAATTAAGCGCATAATTTCGTTAGTGCCTTCTAAAATCTGGTGTACACGCACATCACGGAAATGACGTTCCAGCGGGTACTCCCTTATATAACCATATCCACCATGAATTTGCAGCGCCGCATCGCAGACTTGAAAACCCACATCGGTGGCAAAGCGTTTCGCCATAGCGCAATAAGCCGTGGCCTCAGGATCGCCACTATCGAGTTTAAAGGCCGCAAGGCGCACCATTTGGCGGGCTGCCACTAACTCGGTTGCCATATCGGCAAGTTTAAATTGCAGCGCTTGGAAAGCCGCTAAAGGTTTACCAAATTGCTGACGCTCATTCATATATTGAGTTGCGCGCTCTAAAGCCGACTGCGCCGTACCCACAGAACAGGTAGCGATATTGATGCGACCGCCGTCTAAGCCTTTCATCGCGAACGCAAAACCTTGGCCTTCTTCACCGAGCAAATTCGCTACTGGCACGCGCACGTTTTCAAAGGTGATTTGACGGGTCGGCTGGGCATTCCAGCCCATTTTATCTTCGGCTTTACCGTAGATAACACCAGCGGCATCCGCCGGAATGGCAATGGCCGAAATTCCCTTAGGCCCAGCTTGACCTGTACGGCACATCACGACTAAAAGCTCAGTGGCGCCCGCGCCTGAGATAAACATTTTCGAGCCTGAAATCACATATTCATCGCCGTCGCGCACCGCTTTGGTTTGCAAAGATGCAGCGTCAGAACCCGCGCCCGGCTCAGTCAAACAGTATGACGCTAACATCTGCCCAGTGGTTAACGGCTCAGACCAAGTCTGACGCAGGGTTTCAGTGCCCCAAGTCGTCACCATCCAAGTCGCCATATTGTGAATGGTCAGCATGGCCGTGGTCGCGGTGCAGCCCTTGGCAAGTTCTTCAAAAATAATCGAGGCATCGAGGCGCGATAAGCCCATGCCACCTTCGGATTCTGGCGAATACAGAGAGCAAAAACCTAGCTCACCGGCTTTTTGGATCACGTCTTTGGGGAAATGATGTTCTTCATCCCACTTGGCGGCGAACGGGGTTAATTCTTCCGCGGCAAACTGGCGCGCAAGATCGGCAAACTGACGTTGGTCATCGTTGAAATTAAAATCCATTGGGCTCTCCTATGACTCTATGGTCACTTTTTATTTAATAAATTGGGCGCCATAAAGACGCCGCGGTTTATAACCGAGCTTAGCGTAGGTTAATGCTCATATTTGGCGTTGAAGCTACGGCAATATCAGACTCAAACCAGCGGGAAGTGATGGTCTTGGTCTCGGTATAGAAACGCACCGCTTGCTTACCATAAGCATGTTGATCGCCGTAGAAACTGCCCTTCCAACCGGTAAATGAGAAGAAAGGTAATGGCACAGGAATAGGCACGTTAATCCCCACTTGGCCGACTTCGATTTCATGTTGATATTTACGGGCAGCAGCACCGCTAGCGGTAAAGATAGACGTGCCGTTGCCATAAGGGCTGGCGTTAACTAATTCGATGGCTGCTTCTAAGGAGTCTGATTCCATACAACACAGTACAGGGCCAAAGATTTCTTCCTTGTAAATGCTCATATCAGTAGTGACTTTATCGAACATGGTTGGGCCAATCCAATTACCGGATTCATAACCTTCCACGGTAAAATCGCTGCCATCGAGTAAACACTCGGCGCCTTCGGCTTTACCTTGGGCGATAAGTTTAAGCACCCGCGCCTTAGCGGCTGGGCTGATAACCGGACCATAACCCGCTTCTTTATCGTCCCATAAACCTGGGCGAACTTTGGCTAGGGCTTCTTTTAATTCTGGGATCCACTCTTTCGCGGCGCCAACAAACACGGCCACCGAAATCGCCATGCAGCGCTGACCCGCCGCGCCCACAGATGCGCCAACTAAGTTGTTGATCACTTGCTGTTTGTTCGCATCTGGCATGATAACGCAGTGGTTTTTCGCGCCCGCAAAGGCTTGCACGCGTTTTAAGTTATCGGTACCTGTTTTATAAATATATTGACCCACAGCCACAGAACCGACAAAGGAAATGGCTTTAATCGCAGGGTCTGCCAGCAGGATATCTACGGCTGTTTTATCACCGTGCACTAATTGCAATACGCCTTTAGGTGCGCCCGCCTCAACAAACAGCTCAACCAGGCGCTGCGGCGTCATAGGGTCTTGTTCAGAAGGCTTTAAAATGAAAGTGTTACCGCAGGCAATCGACAATGGGAACATCCATAACGGGATCATCGCAGGGAAGTTAAATGGCGTAATACCAGCACACACACCGAGCGGTTGAGTGTAGCTGTAAGTGTCAATTGAACGCGCGACGTTCTCGACGGTTTCACCCATCAATAATGACGCTACGTTACAAGCATGTTCAGCGACTTCGATACCGCGCCATACATCGCCCTTGGCATCTTCGAAGGTTTTACCGGTTTCCTTTGCAAGAATGGTCGCCAGTTCGTCGTGATGTTCTTTTAGCAGATGTTGATAACGCAACATGACGCGCGCGCGTTCAGACACTGGCACTTCTTTCCAGGTTTTAAAGGCCGCTTTGGCGCTAGCAATCGCAGCGTGAACTTCTTCGCTAGTGGCAGCATTAATCACAGCAATCGGCGAGTTATTCGCGGGATTGGTGACAATAATCTGTGATGTGCCCGTACCTTGGATAAACTCGCCGTCAATGTAATGCTTTACTTGTGTGGTCATGTTGCAATCCTTTCCTTGTTGAGTGATGGGCTGGCGGTGCGATATTATGATTATCCTCAAGGGAAGTGATTGCCCTTGCCAGCCCCGTCTTGTTGATTCAAATCTAAATGATCTAAGTCTTGTTAATCTCAGTCTTGTTGATTTAACTAAAATGTTAAGCGATTAGACCTCGATGGCCATCGCTGTTGCTTCACCACCGCCGATACACAGCGAGGCGACACCGCGTTTAAGGCCGCGGGCTTTTAATGCATGGATTAAGGTCACCAGCAAACGTGAACCCGAGCAGCCAATAGGATGACCTAAGGCGCAGGCGCCGCCATTGACGTTAACTTTAGCTACATCTAAACCCAGTTCAGACACGGCAAGCATAGTCACCATGGCGAAGGCTTCGTTGATTTCAAATAAATCGACTTCATCCGTTGACCAACCGACATTGGCCAGCAATTTCGCCATAGCGCCAACCGGTGCAGTGGTAAAGAGTGAAGGCTCTTGGGCGTGGGTCGTGTGGCCTTTAATGGTGGCTAATACAGTTAAACCTAAACGCTCAGCTTCGCCACGCGAGGTCAGCATCAATGCCGCTGCGCCATCGGAAATAGAGCTAGAGTTCGCCGCTGTGATAGTGCCATCTTTGGTAAAGGCTGGGCGCAGCGTAGGAATTTTTTCAGGGCGGGCATTACCGGGTTGCTCGTCGGTATCGACAGTCACATCACCGCGACGCTCACTAACTGTGACAGGCGTAATTTCGGCCTTAAAGGCCCCCGAGTTAATCGCGGCATTGGCTTTTTCGAGCGAGCTTAGGGCAAAAGCGTCCATCTGCTCGCGGGTGATCCCAAATTCATCGGCGGTTTTCTGGGCAAACGTTCCCATGGCGCCGCCAGTATAAGCATCCTCAAGACCATCTAAAAACATATGATCGAGCACTTTGCCGTGGCCCATGCGCATGCCGCCGCGGGCTTTATCTAATAGATACGGCGCTTGGCTCATACTTTCCATACCGCCAGCGATCACCACTTTTGCACTGCCCGCTTTAATCAAATCGTGGGCTAACATTACCGTCTTCATGCCTGAGCCACAGACCTTGTTCACAGTAGTCGCCCCCACTGAAAGTGGTAGCCCCGCACCTAAAGTTGCCTGACGCGCAGGCGCTTGACCTAAACCAGCGGGTAATACGCAGCCCATCAAGACTTCATCAACATGTTCACCCGCCAATTGTGTTTCCGCCAACAAGCCCTTAATGGCTGTCGCGGCTAGAGTCGGTGATGCAACAGATGACAAACTGCCTTGAAAACCACCCATAGGGGTGCGTTTAGCGGCAACAATAACAATATCTTGATTTAACGGTTCAGTACTCATGCAGGCTCCAACCCAAATTGACCACAAGGCCTAGTGCTAGCCTTGGGACGTTTAATAAAATCGACAATAAAACCACTCTGACGTTTACGCGAACGTAAAGCAAGTATTCCTTGGTCTAATGTGTCGATTTTATCGGGTAAAAATTGTCAGTAAGGATTTACAGCGAGGCAGGGATTAAGCGCAGTCAAGCGTGGACAACAGAATCTAAGGGAGAGATAAATTAAGAGCTTTTGGGTATCAGCTTAGGTCACATCCATGTGACCACATCACCATAAAAGGCTAAAAAAAAACCTTAGCGCGATTCCCACGGCGTCATCGCCGTCATATCACTTAAGTCATAAGGCGTTAACTGGTAAACGTAATAATTGAGCCAATTACTGACCAACAAACTACCGTGGCTGTGCCAGCGGGCAATGGCTTCGGCTTCTGGATTATTATTTCGATAATAGTTTTGTGGCACATTTGGCGTTAAGCCTTGAGCTAAATCCCTATGGTATTCATCGTTTAAAGTCGATTTTTGATATTCAGGGTGACCCATTACAAACAAGTTACGGTTATTGCGACTTAACACCAAATAGGCCCCAGCCTCATCAGATTCGGCTAACACTTGCAACTGCGGGTGTTGTCTAATTTCTTCCACATCCATCTCGGCAAAACGCGAATGGGGTGCAAAGAACTCATCATCAAAACCACGTAGCAGTGGGAAATGCTGACAAGTGCGCCTATGTACAAATACGCCAGAACGCTTCTGTTGCAATATTTTTCGATTTAAACCATAGAGATGATACAAGCCCGCATGGGCTGCCCAGCATAAAAACAACACTGAGGTGACATGCTCTTGGGACCAGTCGATGATTTCACGGATATGATCCCAATAAACCACATCTTCGAAATCGATTTGCCCAAGCGGCGCGCCTGTGATGATAAGACCGTCATAATTTTTATGGCGCACGGCTTCAAAGTCACGGTAAAAAGTATTCATGTGGTCGATGGAAGTATGCTTGGATTCTTTGTCGTGAATGCGCAGTAAATCCACATCGACTTGTAAAGGCGTGTTACCCAGTAAGCGCAATAACTGGGTTTCAGTCTCGATTTTGTTCGGCATCAAGTTCAAAATCAGCACCTTCATCGGCCTGATATCTTGATTCGCCGCCCGCGTCTCGGACATAACGAAAATATTTTCTGACTCTAACACCCCTGCTGCGGGCAGATGATCTGGAATTCTAACCGGCATACCGCGCCTCTTCTGTTCGTAAATACTAACGGATTCGGCGCGTATGTCAGCTCACTTTTGAGCGGGCTAACTAGCCACCGACTTTCTCTAGCAGTATCGTCATTGGCTCAGTGGAATTGAGATCAATATGATAGGCTTGAGTATTAATAAACAATAACTTATCACCCAACATAATCCGGGCACCTATGGCATAAGTGTGACCGGGTTGGAACTGATCGCTACCAATCGCAAAACTGAATGGCGCGGGTGTCGCAGCACCTTGTTGCACGCGCTCCGCCATCACTATGGCTGGCACATCCATTTTTGAGACATCAAGCAGTTGCACTATGACCTTAGCATCGGCAGGTAAGGCTATCCGTTCGCGATATAAGGTCTCGCCTTTTATCTCAACGATAGCATTCGGTGTCGCACAACCCGATAACACCCCCATTACGGCCATTAATGCTAAGGCTGTTAATCTCAACGCGCTTAAACGCAACCATTTGTTCATTTTGTTTCTCCTAATCATACATAAAGACTTCTAGATGTCCATACGCCCAAGCTATAAATCTTGTCTTGGTGAACATAACTTTCTATCATAAGCCACCATTTCGTTGCCGAAAAATCTATGACCCAAGCAACTGCAATCATTGTGGGAGCTAGCTCACAATTAAGTCGTGAACTTGCAAAGCAATTGGCAGATCAACAGGTTGAATTAGTCCTATTCGCCCAAGATCCAGAATCACTGCGCGATTTTGCCTTATCCTTGCCAACAAAAGTACAAGTTTTTGCACTTCAAATTGAACAACCTCAAGCCATCATCAACCAACTTGAATCAGTCTGGCAAAGTCTTGGCGGCGCACACTTAGTCTTAGTCAATACAGGCCTCAATAGCTATGACCCCGAGTTGCCTTGGCTACCGGAGCAAGACATTATCGATGTCAATGTGAGAGGTTTTGCTGCCATCTGCAATACGGCATTTAGACTATTTCGCGAGCAAGGTTATGGACAACTGGCGGCAATCAACTCGATTGCGGGCCTGCGCGGCGGGCCGAGTGTGGCCTATCACGCCTCAAAAGCCTTTGGGCAGAATTACCTTGAGGGCTTAAGTATGCATGCTCAGCGCCTTAAGCTACCGATTACGATTACCGATATCCAACTTGGTTTGCTCGATAAAGCCGCTATGCAGCAAAGTGCGATGTGGCTTGCACCATTGCCACAAGTCGCAGCGCAAATCATCAAGGCAATGAAACAAGGCAAACGCCGCGTCTATGTGACCAAACGCTGGCGCCTCGTCGCTTGGCTCACCGTATTATTACCCGAATTTATCTATAACACTCGCCACTGGAAAGCTAAAAAGCCAAAGCGCTAAATCGGCTTAGCCAAAGTAGAAAATATTACGATAAAAAGTGCAGAAACGAAAAAGGAGCCTAAGGCTCCTTTTTTACGCTTATCTAATCAGTGGATTAGAAAGTGTAACCCACGCTGACCATATAAACCCATGGATCAATATCGGTTTCGATGGTAACTGGGGTACCTTGGTATTTAAATTTAACGTCACTATCAATTTTGGCGTACCACACGGAAGCGTTCACTAACCAGTTTTTGTTAACTTGATAATCAACACCCGCTTGTGCCGCTAAGCCCCAGGAAGTGCTCATGCTTAAATCCGTTAACGCACCACCTAAATCATTAGTAAACTCATTGTCGAAGAAATTAGTATAGTTCACACCAACACCCACGTATGGGCGTAATTTAGACTGTGCATCACCAAAGTAGTACTGCGCCACTAAAGTGGGTGGTAAATGCTTAGTTTCAGCAATCTTACCTACGCCAGCCAAAGAGACATCGTGGCTAAAAGGCGTTGCTGCTAATAACTCAACCCCGAAGTTATCAGTCAACATATAACCGAAGTTCAAACCCACTTGAGTATTATTACTCACTTGGAATTCGCCAAGATTGCCTACACCAGGTATAACTACATCTTGGCTTGATTCATTTGGCGCAACAACAACAGCACCCGCACGAACAATAATGTCACCCGCTTGGTGGGCTGATACAGAGGCAGAAAAACCAGCGGCTAAAAGGGTGGCAGCGACCAGTGTAGAAACAGTGTTTTTATTCATCATCATACTCCATATGTACAACATAGGTTTTTGTTTTGTATTACATCCTTAACAATTGACACCTACACTGCCAGAGATATGCGGCTGATTTATTGACCCAAATCAAAGTGAGTGAGCAATACTCACTTATAGGTACTACACATGGGAGCTGAATCACGAAATTCAAACATTTATTGACAATACCCCTTTGTTTTCTGTGAGCTAAGTGTTGTATTAGCCATCACTAATGACTACCGCAAGAGGTAGTGATCAATAACACCATAAACATTTTAGTAACAATGAAAAGCACTTAACTAAGAGGTTATTTGAACATTAATTTCAAATTATAGAGATGGGTTAAATGAGGATAAAAACAAAAAATGGACAAATAAAAACGGCTTGAGGATGATACCTATCATGTTAGATAACTAGATTGCATGGAATGACAGTGTGAGGCGGTTAAGTCAGTTTTAGACTGAACGAATAAGAAAGTGAGAAGATTAGCTTGAGTAACAACACGTAAGCAAAGGATAGCGAGTTAGCCAGCCCTTAGTCGCGACTCTGTGATGAAACACTGGTAATGATCGCTTTGGATTGGCGCTCAATTTGAGGGCAAACAGAGAGTTCAGCCCAAAGGGAACCACCAGCTCAATACCGTAATGCGTGCAATGATGATCAGTCTCTGCATCTACCTGAGTATCTGTCTCAACATGAGATTTTAAACCCACCCCAACCGCGGTTTCTAACTCTGGCCAATGAGCCATAGCATCAATACAAGATGTGTAAGCCATGTCTTGATTGCGACTATGCATGCGCGCCTGATTCTTAACCGACCAAGGTAACTCAGGGGCAAGCTGATGAAGATAGGTTTCAATCGCCAGATCCCGCTCAGGGCTAATATCTAAAGGGCAAAAATAGATCTGATCGATATCGTTCAGTGGACTCAACTCAAATTCGTGCAAGCGATCCCAGACTAAATTACGGACAAATCCCGCCGCCAGACACCACTGCGGCATTGAGTGTACTTTGGCACATTGAAGCGCGAGTTCAAGCGCCCTCACCCGCTCGCAGTCTTGAGCTATCCATTCAAGTAATTGATGCTCTAGCGCTGCTTCACTCATTGCATCATTCATAACATTATTCGTAGCACCACTCATAACAGTATCGCCCGCTTCAATATCAGATAAAAACACGGGAAAGACATTAAGCTTACTCCACTTCGCCATCGGTTTCTGAGCACTTTACGACCTCATGACAGAGTAAATAAACGAGACTATAAATCGGTGCCATTACCGCAAAACAAATCCAAAACCCATAGACATCTTTGTCTAGCAGATTAATGCTAACAGTAAAGATGGGCATGAACAGTAGCATCCATTTTATTACATTGAGTTTGTACAGTATCGGCTTATCACAATGGCAGCAGCGTCCTTCCTTAATCGGCACATCCTTAGCGCCGAGTTTACCTTTGCAATACGGACATTTTTTACTGAAAAGCATTTAAACTCCATCGCTGAGATTAGACTCGCAAAGCAAGTCTCATCATCCATTCTTTCTATTCGTAAAAACCTTATCCGCGCAATTCGTTACACCGCATCCGCTTGGCGCTCTGGCGCAGCATTGGCAAAGGCTTCAAGCTGATTACACTCGGCCCACACGCGCATGATATTGGGATAAGGCGTTAAATCCACATTAAAACGCTGGGCGTTATACACCTGCGGTACTAAACATAAGTCGGCTAATGTCACGGCATTCCCAAAGCAATAACGACCGCAATGCCGTGTTAACAAGGTTTCTAAGGCCGTAAAACCACTTGCGACCCAATGGTGATACCAAGTATTTTTGGCGGTGTCATCAGCACCTAAGGTTTGCGTTAAATACTGCAATACCCGCAAGTTGTTTAATGGATGGATCTCACAGGCGACCGTAAGTGCCATAGCGCGCACGTGGGCACGTTCAAGAGCCGATGCAGGCAGTAATGGCGACTGTGGATGTATCTCATCAAGATATTCGATAATCGCTAAAGATTGCGACAAGGCATCCACATCCAGCTCATCATCCACCACTAAGGTTGGCACTAACTCTAAAGGATTAAGCGCAATGTAGGCAGCTTTATGTTGCTCGCCGCCATCACGTACGAGATGTACTGAAAACTGTTCGGCTGAAATCCCCTTGAGATTAAGGGCAATTCGAACCCGATAGGCTGCACTGGAACGCCAATAACCGTAAAGTTTCATATTTTCATGTCCTTATAAAAGTCAGTATAAAAACGGGGCAATTAAGCCCCGTTAGTTTGAGTCGGTGTCGCCCTTTAAGGGAAAGCCTTAGGCTTTGTATTCAACCACTTTTTGATCGATAGAACCAAAAATGGTTACATCATTATCATCGAGCATTTCGATACGCACTGTGTCACCAAAACGCATAAATGGCGTAGTGGCTTTGCCTTCGGCAATCACTTCTAACATACGTTTTTCCGCTAAACAGCTCGAACCTGCGCTACGGTCATAGTTAGAAATAGTACCAGAGCCAATAATCGCGCCTGCGCCCAATGGACGGGTTTTTGCAACATGCGAAACTAACTGACTGAAATTGAAGGTCATATCAACGCCTGCATTCGGACGACCAAATAATTCACCATTTAAATAGGTGATCAGCGGTAAATGCACTTTCGAATCTTCCCAACGGACACCCAATTCATCCGGTGTCACAGCCACAGGCGAAAAACTGCTCGATGGTTTAGATTGGAAAAAACCAAAGCCTTTCGCCAACTCACCAGGGATCAAGTTACGCAATGACACATCGTTGACTAGCATCAACAATTTAATGTGCTTAGCTGCATTGTCAGTGCTCACGCCCATAGGCACATCATCGGTAATAACCGCAATTTCAGATTCGAAATCGATACCCCAGTCTTCACTCGCCAATGGGATATCCGCTTTAGGGGCAATAAAGCTGTCTGAGCCACCTTGATAAAACAACGGATCTGTCCAAAAGGTTTCTGGCATTTCTGCGCCACGGGCTTTACGGACTAACTCAACGTGATTCACATAAGCGCTACCATCGGCCCATTGGTAAGCACGCGGTAATGGCGACAAGCACTTAGCTTCGTCGAACGCTTGCGCGTTATCTAACATGCCTTCATTTAACGCATCGTACAATTCTTGCAATTGCGGTCTCAGTAAATCCCAACCATCGAGTAATTGCTGCATAGTGTGGGCAATGGCAGGAACGGCAACCGTTTTAGTGAGATCGCGGCTGACTAACATCAACTGACCATCACGACGACCATTGTTATAACTTGCAAGTTTCATATTGGCTCCAGTGCTCTTCGGCTAGGTGTACAATTTTATTGTGCTGGAAAACACGCGACGTCACCCAGCTTATATTCGGCGATTTAAATCGAACTTTTTGACTCATTAAGGGCATACATGTTACGCAGTTCGCGCCAACGAGGCATGCGCTTTTACTTGCTTTAACGTATTTGTTGCGCGTAGAAATACCCGATGCAGCTCAAGATTCCTATAGCGTGACCAAAATCACATTTAGGTCAATTATTTCACATTTTGTAAACTAATCATTACGTTTATAACCTAGTTACCGCTTATCAATATCTCGGTAAGCAATATGCCTGAAAAGTCGGCAACTAAGTGGAACGATACTGTTACATTGACTGTGTCAACCCAACGAGACTCTGGCTAACGGCGCTTGGCTATCTTGTATTCACGCAGTTTATTAGCAATAGCTGTGTGTGATACACCTAGCTTTTTCGCCAACTGGCGAGTGCTCGGATAGGCCGGATATAATCGACGCAACAGACTCGCTTCAAACTGCTTCATTGCATCGTCGAGATTGCCCTCAAACTCATTATCAAAGTAACCAAAACCTTCGGCGTATGACGGCAATTTCAGCTGTTCTACCGTCAACTCGGCCGACCCATCCCACATAGACACGGCTCTAAATACCGCGTTCTTTAATTGGCGTACGTTACCTGGCCAAGCGTAGGTGAGCAAATGATCGCGGCACTGGGCCGAAATCCGTCGCACTGGGCTAGACAACTGTTGACTGTAATGTTCGAGGAACATTTCCGTCAGTGGAATGATATCGACTTTACGCTCGCGTAAAGACGGGATGTGATAACTCAACACATGGATGCGATAGTACAAATCTTCCCTAAACTCACCGGTTTGGCATAGTTCAGCTAAATTTTTCTGGGTCGAGCAGATAATTCGCACATCAGCACGTACTTCTTCATCGCCCCCTATGCGTCTAAAAGTGCCATCTTGCAATAGCCGTAGCAGCTTAACTTGAGCCGCCCTAGACATTTCCGCCACTTCATCGAGAAATACAGTGCCCCCCTTAGCTTCTTCAAAAAAGCCTCGTTTGACGACTTTACCCTGACTGACGTAACCGAATAATTCTTCTTCGGCAGCGCTGTCGGGCAGAGCGGCGCAGTTGATGGCGATAAAAGGTTTTTCACGGCGCATCCCCGCATCATGGCTAGCTCTGGCCATTAATTCTTTGCCAGTACCCGTTTCACCCGTGATCAACAAAGGTGCATCGAGCTGGGCCATACGCCGTGCTTGCTTAAGCACTTCCTTCATCTTGTCACTGCTGGCTAATACATTTTCAAAGCCAGTGGTTTGGTTCTGCAGCGCGTTAAACTGTTTTCCAACGCGCGCAGGGGATTTCAGCGACACCACAGCACCAACCAAGATGGTTTTTTCATCCTCATCGGGTAGGTAAATCGGCAGCATTTCGGCAAGATACTCATTCGGACCAATTTGCACCCGCGCCGCTTGGGCCAATACTTGTGCTTCACTCAACCAACGGCTGAAGTTAAAACCTTGCACCCAATGATTAAGCGACTCTTCGAGCACTTCGTGCTCACCCATGCCGATATTGAGCAAGGCGGACTCATTAACGATACGGATACGTGCCTTGGCATCGATAGAAAAAACGGAGTCGGGTAAGGTTTTGAGCAGGGTTTTAAGGGCGTAATGTTCTTGCTCTGAGGGCATAAATGACACCGTACGCACATCGTGCACGCTTTCCACTTTGCGGATCTGCGGCATCAAGGCACTCAAAGTTTCAAAACTAATTTCGGCAAATTGTAAGTACAGGAATCCTTGGTTACTGGCATCTATGGCAATTAAATTAATACCATAACGCTCTAACACGACTAAGATATCTTTGGCTAAACCAACACGATCCTGACAGCTGACTTCCAAGCGCATAATGACTGATATTCCCTTTTTTGATTTGAATTTTGGGGATAAACCGTGCAGAGCTATTTTTCGCCTTAGGCTTTACAACAAAAATAACGCTTGCTAGGCAAATCATTACCTTTGACGAAAACGTCAGCGATGAGGGGAAATAGCAGAGCCCGTATACGTTAGAAGGTTAAATTGAAAGTGGCAAGCCTAGTTTACAGTTGAATTGTAACAGGAAGAAAAAATCAGCATCATAAAACACATTAAGATGCTGATTAAATTGATTAAATAATTAACCTAGCAACTGGTCTGTCTTGGCGGCCATGATGAAGTCATTCTTATGTAGCCCCTTAATGGAGTGCGACCACCAAGTGACAGTCACTTTGCCCCATTCAGTGAAAATGCCTGGATGGTGGAATTCTTCTTCCGCTAAATCCGCCAGCTTATTCGTGAATACCATCGCCAGTTTAAAGTTTTTAAACTTGTAGACGCGCTCAAGCTGCATTACGCCGTCACGCACTTGCACGCCCCAGTCAGGGATCATACGAATAAGTTCTGCCAATTCTTCATCGGTCACTTTTGGTGCATCGGCTTGGCACGCTTCACATTTCATATTCGATAACGCAGTCATACATACTCCTGTTGGCAACATTGATAGGGATATTCAGTTGCACTTTACTCATTAATCATTAATCATTAATCATTACTTATTACTTATTACTTATTACTTATTACTTAAATCACATAACTAAATTAGATGGCGACTCAAATGACACATCAAACTATCCATCGAATCGAGACTAGCTCGCCTTGGCTTTGGGAAGATATTTAGGAGCAAATAAACCTAACTGACGTGCCTTAGTGACATAACTCATGATGTCCATTTTGGCAATTTCATCAAGCATATCAATGTGCTCAATCACATAATAAATCGGCTGCATAATATCAATGCGATATGGGGTTCGTAGCACATTCAATAAATCAAAGGGCTGACGTTCTGGCACGTCACTTTCCATTGCATATAAAGTTTCACCAGGTGAGCTTAAAATACCGCCACCATAGATACACAAGGGGCCATCTTTAGGCTGTAGCAAGCCAAACTCGACCGTAAACCAGTATAAACGCGCTAAAAATACCCTTTCTTCTTTGCTGGCATTTAAACCTAATTGGCCATACATATGTGAAAAATTGGCAAATGAAGGGTTGGTGAGCAAAGGGCAGTGACCAAAAATTTCATGAAAAATATCAGGCTCTTGAAGGTAATCAAACTCTTCCTTACGGCGAATGAATGTCGCCACAGGAAACTCTTTATTGGCCAGTAGTTCAAAGAAACGGCCGAAGGAAATAAGCGCAGGTACGGCTGCCGTTTTCCAGCCGGTGGTCGCTTGCAATACAGTATCAATTTCAGTAAGTTGCGGAATACGATCCTTTGGCATAGCCAAGGCATCTAGCCCTTGCAAATACTCCTTACAGGCACGGCCAGGCAGGTTTATCGCTTGACGGGCATAAAGCTGGCTCCAAATCTCATGTTCTTCTTGCGGGTAGTTGATAAACCCTGTGTCATCAGCTCTGTGAGCGATGTACTCTGTTCCTTTCGTCATAGTCTTCACTTAATGGCTAGCGCTCATGGAACCATAGTGATCTAAGCCTTTAAATTTGTTAACTCCCTCACACTTTATTCTTGCACCACTACTGTGACGTAAACGTAAAGCAAATATTACAAGGGTATTAAAAACGCCATGCAAGTGCACATCACCCATGCTGGATTAGATGCACTGTGCTACCTTTGCTAAAACTTACGTCGACTTCGCTGTAAAAATACTTAAATATCCTAAGTTTTCAGCGTTTCTAAATAGCTTTTCTGTGCAGGTCATTTACAATATTGGCCATTAACCGCATCTCCTTGACCTAAAAGGTTCGCAATGAAACAACATCAAATTCGTAAAGCCGTTATTCCTGTCGCAGGCCTAGGCACTCGTATGCTTCCCGCGACCAAAGCAATTCCAAAGGAAATGTTACCTGTTGTCGATAAGCCATTGATTCAATATGTAGTCAGTGAAGCTATCGCGGCTGGGATCAAAGAAATTGTACTCGTGACCCACGCCAGTAAAAACTCTATCGAAAACCATTTCGATACCAGTTTCGAATTAGAAGCCCAATTAGAACGCCGCGTTAAACGTCAGTTACTTGAAGCCGTACAATCTATTTGTCCTAAAGATGTAACAGTGATCAGCGTGCGCCAATCTCAAGCTAAAGGCTTAGGTCATGCGATTTTGTGTGCTAAATCTGTCGTCGGCGATGCACCATTTGCCGTATTGCTACCGGATGTGATCATAGATGAAGCCAGCTGTGACCTTCGTAGCGATAACTTAGCCGCTATGGTTGCCCTGTTTGATGAAACCCAAGTCGGTCAAATCATGGTGGAAGGCGTGCCACATAACGTCGTCAACCAATACGGTATTGCCGATGTGAATGGTCATGATTTACAACCGGGTGAATCTGAGCCATTAGTCGAACTAGTTGAAAAACCCTCTGTAGATGAAGCTCCTTCTAATTTAGCCGTTGTAGGCCGTTATGTGTTACCTGCCAGCATTTGGCCACTACTGGCTAAAACCCCTGCGGGCGCAGGCGATGAAATTCAATTAACGGATGCGATTGCGATGTTAATGAAGCAAGAAACCGTAAATGCTTACTACATGGAAGGTAAGAGCCATGACTGTGGTAACAAGCAAGGTTATATGCGTGCTAACGTTGAATATGCCCTGCGCCACAGCGAAATCGGTGAAGATTTTGCGCACTATTTAAAAACCGTTGTAAAAGGAATTAAGTAATGACGATTTTAGTGACCGGTGGTGCTGGCTATATTGGCACCCACACAGTAGTAGAACTGCTCAATGCTGGTAATGATTTGATTGTATTGGACAACTTGTCTAATTCAAGCATAGAAGCCTTAAACCGAGTCGAGCGGATCACTGGTAAATCGGTTACTTTCTATCAAGGCGATATTCTCAATAAAGCGTTATTGCAGAAAGTGTTTAACGATCATGCTATTAATTCAGTTATCCACTTTGCAGGATTAAAAGCGGTGGGAGAATCCGTCGCAAAACCCCTGAAGTATTATGAGAATAACGTTACGGGTACGCTTATCCTTTGCCAAGTCATGGCAGAATTTAAGGTAAAAAATCTCGTGTTCAGCTCATCGGCAACAGTGTATGGCGATCCCGCAAGTTTACCGATCACCGAAGACTTTCCCACAGGGGCAACAAACCCTTATGGTCAGTCTAAGTTGATGGTTGAACATATACTGGCAGATGTACACAATGCCGATCCGAGCTGGAATATCGCCCGTCTGCGCTATTTTAATCCGGTTGGCGCCCATGCCAGTGGTTTAATCGGCGAAGATCCTAACGATATCCCTAACAACTTGATGCCCTTTATTGCGCAGGTTGCCGTGGGTAAACGCACCGCCTTGAGCGTGTTTGGTAATGATTATCCGACTCACGACGGTACCGGCGTGCGTGACTATATCCATGTCGTGGATTTAGCCAATGGCCATTTAAAAGCGCTTGCAAAATTGGCCACTAAACCTGGTCTAGTGACCTATAACTTAGGCACAGGCCAAGGATATAGTGTATTAGACATGGTTAAGGCCTTTGAAAAAGCCTGTGGTAACACCATTGCCTACCAAATTGCGCCACGTCGCCCAGGGGATATTGCCGCCTGCTACGCCGATCCAACCCACGCAAGGGAAGATCTTGGCTGGCAAGCGACTCATACCCTAGAAGATATGGCCAACAGTAGCTGGCATTGGCAATCAACCAATCCCAATGGTTATAACGGCTAATAACTTGAATGGCTTGTGGAAATCTCCCAAGCCATTTTTCTTTATCCCTCTAAATACCGTCGCTTTACATCATTAACCACCCGAGGAGCAACATGACTCAAAGTATTAATCACAGCCGTCGCAGCCTCTTTCGCCGGCGTAAAGATAATGCGATAAGGCCGCCTTGGGTACGTGATGATATCGAGTTCACCGATGTGTGTACCCGTTGTTCCGCCTGTCTTGAGGTTTGTGAAACTCACATTATCATCAAAGGTGATGGCGGATTTCCTGAAGTCTCCTTTAAGGACAATGAGTGCACATTTTGTACCCTGTGTGCTAAGGCTTGCCCTGAAAATATTTTCGATTTGACTCAAGCACCTTGGCAATACCAAGCCCATGTTCAAGAAAGCTGCTTAACCTTTCAAGGGATCTGGTGCCAAAGTTGTAAGGATGCCTGCGAACCAAGAGCCATCAGCTTTGTGCTCAGTATTGGTCAGGCTCCGAGCCCCAAAATAGACCTTGATCTTTGTACTGGATGCGGTGCCTGCGTAGCTCCTTGCCCTAGCAAAGCCATTGAGATAAAACGACCAACTTGATAGAAACACTGTAATTGCATTAACACATGCCGAGCTGTGCTTCTCCTGGATTTTAAGCTAGTATCGCGCCTCTGTTGAACTCAGTTAATCCCTTCTCGAATTAAGTTAATTTATGATGATGTTTGTAAAAAAACTGTTTTTCCCGCCTAAAAAAAGTACCTCTTTTAGCTTTATTGCTCGAGGCACTAAACTCACGGGAAATATCGAATTAACAGGCGACGTGCTTGTTGGCGGTGATATCCAAGGTCAGCTGCTTTCTGAGGCCAATATCACCATAGAACAAGGCGGTATAATTCAAGGTGAAGTAAAGTGCCATGAATTTATCGTCGATGGGCACTTCAAAGGCAGACTCATTTGTGAGCGTTTAGTGATCCAACGTAATGGTGTTGTCGACGGCGAAGTGGCAAGTACCTCAATGCAAATCCTTGAGGGTGGCCAATTTATCGGGATGCGGATTAAAGAAGATGCACCAACCATTTATTCCTATACAATAGGCCATACACCAACAGCAGATCCACTCAACTTACCGTCCGTGCAAAACGACGTCATAGAATCTCGCTAATCCTAAATGCATCACTATCGTTTGCTCGCCGCCTTAGGTGAGCAGACTTTGACTCACTCTTTTAGCTCAATCATTCCTTTCCGCCTGATGTTAAACATAGCGCCTACTCATCTAACTCTCCCCAACTCTCCCCTTTACAATGGTTAAATAATTGTTATTTTGCCGAGAGGGATCACAGTTAATCCGCATGCTGAATGTTAATCTTGGCAGTTAGTATCCATGATATTTGATCGCGGTGGTTCGGGTAATCGCAAGGACACAGAACTCCCCTAATAGCGCCGCAAAAACATTTAAGACTCATACAGGGCAAAATACAAAATGAGCAACTTATTACTAAAACAGATCTGTGAACTCGATGTTTTTACCTTGCTTGTATTTAAAAGTATTTTCGACACTGGACACGCAAATAGCGCGGCCAAAGCGCTAGATGTTTCTGCACCCAAAATAAGCCGCTGCCTCAATGCATTACGCCTAACCTTTAACGATGAACTATTTTATCGTCGTCAACAGGGGCTTAAACCGACGCCTTTAGCAGAAAGTCTCTACGTTGCTATTTGCCAGTTTACTGAATCGGTTTATCACCTCGAACAATCTGCGATCCAGATACAAAATGCGGCCATCAATACCGACTTACCGCTGCATATCGCTGCTTGTAATGGCCTGCTAAGCTTTTTAGCGCCTCAGTTAAGTACTCCTGAACTTGCCCAAAAGCTAGGACAAATACGCTTACATAAATGGCAGGAAAATAGCGCTGAGTTGATCCACGCAGGTGCGCTTGATTTTGGGATTACGTTTGAAAGTGCTGAAAATAAAGAATTAAGTTACACCAAACTTGGCTCAATCAATGGCATTTATATCGTTGCAGCCAAGCAACACCCACTTTGGGACGTTGAGACGAATATTACCTTAGAGCAAATTTGTCGCCATCCGTTTCTATTTCAAGAACTCAAGGGCTTTAACAGTAAAATCGATCCCTTAGAATTATTTTGCCAGCGCCAAGGTATCTTACTGCCTACAGTAGAGAAAGTGATAGACAGGGAGGAATGGTATGCCCATCTATTAACCATGAAGAGTGTGGCTTTTTGTTCCAGCATTGATATGCACACAGTTAAACATATGCCCGGATTACATCTCGAGCGCCTTAGCGACACAGAGCTTAATAGACTCCACGAAACTATGATGGCGCCACATTATTATCTGATTGAGAAACCTGCAGTTCATCGGCGTTACAGCCAAAGCCAGTGTGATCTCGTCGTGCGCTCCTTACTTGCCGCACTCGAACCAGCACACTAATACAAAAATAGATTACACACTAAGTTCATCAACCTAGCTTACGTCATGGATGTTAAGTGGGTTAAGTGGGTTTACTGGGCTATGGCTTCTATTTATCAAAGGCACAATTCAATCACTTTAAAATGCCATATCGTCCCCCTATCCTCGCTCTCTTATCCCATTGCTTTTGTGCTCAAAACCTTAAGATAACGACTTAAGATTTAGGCTCTTTTAACATCGTTCATTTTGCTTAACCGAAAATGAATTCATCATTTCGACCTAAGTTTAAAGATTGAAATTGTGATACACATCATAGGCTAGCAGCTTAATTTCACTATTTAAAATATCAAAATGCAAAGTTTAGAATTACCATTCACGGGTGTTAAATCATCGTTCACATATCAGATACAAATTTGCAAATACCACTTTATAAGTAGATGAATCCTCCTATATTAGAGGCACTGCACACGCAGTCTTATAGATAGAAAAAGGGACGCGATGATGAAAAACTACAATAAATCTCTACTGGCACTGGCTCTCGTCAGTACCTTAAGTCTTACCGCCTGCGGGGACGGAAGCGATGGTCAAGATGGGGCACCTGGCACACCAGGTACACCCGGAACACCAGGCACTCCCGGAACACCAGGTACACCCGGAGCCCCTGCGGGTTCCTTCGCAACGACAGCTCAATCCATTACAGATCTGGCATTCACGTTAAGTCCTGCTGACATTAAAGTGACCAGCAGTGAAGGCTTCAGTGTTAAATTTACTGTTACGGGTAAAAATGCAGGCAAAGTAGTCCCTTTCAAAGGACTGGATAAAATTGCAATTTATTCTTTAACAGCAAATGAAAACACCTCAGGTACTGGCGCGCCGATTGAGTGGCAAAATAATGCCACGGCAAATGCCGCTGGCACTTCGTTAACTTGTACTCTAAACGGCCTGAACGGAACTAAAAACGCTTGTACTTTAACCGAAGATACAGCGACGCCAGGCACTTACACAGCAACTTGGACTTATGGTGGCGCAGCGCCAATCATTAATCCAAATGATAATCCAAACGCAGTACACAGAGTCTTTTTACGTGCTTACAACATCGCCGATAGTACTGGTGTTGTCCTATCTGACAAGATTTTGTCTGTACCCGTTGATTTTATCCCTGCAACAGATGAATTAGGTGTATCGGGTAAAGACACAGTATCTAGTGCGGCATGTAAAAACTGTCACGGTGAAGTAGACGGCCATATCGCGAAGATTGAAGCCCATCATAACTACCAAGATGTTAAAAACTGCGTAACTTGTCATAACCCTGATCTCGTTCCAAGTGACGCACAACTGGCCGAAGGTTGGGTATTTGATTTTGCTCCCATGATCCATAGGATCCACGCAGGTCATCACATCAGTGACAGCTTAAGTGGCGAAGCAAAAGAATATTTCGGTGAAGTTGGTTTCCCATCTGATTTGAAAGAATGTAAATCTTGTCATGATGGTGCACCAAGTTATAACACCAATATTTATGCGCAAGCTTGTGTGGGTTGTCATATCAATGTGAACTTCACCACTGGCGAAAACCATTCAGAATTTGGTTTAGCCCAAGCTGATGATACTCAATGTAAATCTTGCCATGGCAGCGGTAGCTTAACACCTGAAGCTGTACACAGTGTCGGTAAACGCGCTGAGTATGCAAGCCTATTCAAAGTTGACTTTACCAGTGCAGCAGTAGTGACTTCAGCAACACCTGGAATGAAAACATTGACATTAAAAGCCAATGTGACCATGAATGGCGCTGCAATTCCTAACGGAACCGATTTAAAAGTGTATAACGCGACAACTAACCCTACTGGTATGTTTGTGGCTAACGGCTTATTACTGGGTAACGTAACCACTGATGGTACTGTTTATGCTTGGAGAGATGTCAAACCAACAGCAATAGCTCTTAAGCTTGAAAATGGTACGCTGGCCGATGGTGTATTAACCTTCGTAAAAGATATTCCCGATGCCCAAGCTGTTGGTACTATCTACGTCAGTTCAGAAGCCAACGTCTGTATCAAAGCAGGTAAAGTGAGTAGCTGTAATGCCACAGGACTTGAATTTGGCCCAACAAATCCAATTGGTAACACTGCTCCTGTTAAATTCTATAGCTTAGATGCTTCTGCAGTAGTTAAAGCTCGAATGACAGATCCTGCTCGAATTACCGTAGAAGAAGCAAAATGTAACGCCTGTCACGGCACCTTAGATTATATCAAGGGCACCAGACACGGAACTTACACTTTTGATCAATGTATGAACTGTCACAACGATACAACAGGTGCATCAGGCCATAAAACAGTGGTTTCTAAAGGTGAAGACGGTAGCAAAGTCATTAATCCAGAAGTCACTTTCAATAACAAAGACTTATTCACCGTCGCCCACCGCTTCCACAGTGGTAACTTTGATGTTATCGCAGGGATCTTCCGCGATGCCAATGGTGAATTAGTCGGTTATCCATCACCAGAAACTGCATGTTCTGCATGTCACAAAGATGATGCAAAACTGTTTGCGACTGACGGTGGTTTAGCCTCTGAGAAACGTTCAATCAAAGTGGGTAGCAACTACATTAGCCCAGTAGCTGAATCATGCCGTAGCTGTCACGCTCACTCTGATGCAGCGGCTGTCGCTCACTTTAGAAGCAACGGTGCTGTGGTTGAAGCTGATGCAATGACAGATCCTAACTTACCAGTAGAATCTTGCGCAACTTGTCATGCTGAAGGTAAAACCTACGGTGTAGATAAGGTACACGCAGAGGTAGCACACTAGTACCTTTGGGTTGCCCCTGCACAACCCAAACTTTAATCTCTGCAACTCATTGGGGACCCTAGGGTCCCCTTTTTTATTGCTGATGATCTTCAATTGAGATTGTAGATTTAACCAGCTGAGCGGCTACATTGTGCAATACGTTGTCTAAGTAACTTAATAAAGTCCTTAGGTTCCCTATCTAAACTGTCATGGGGAATATACAAGTGATACCCTAAACGCGTATCTAACATCACGCAGCGATGCCCAAACATAGCCAATACGCCACGATAACGATCCCCTTCTATCACTAAAGGGCCAAACTCAGCGCCGAGATAAGTTTCTAAAGTCGCTAAATCTGCATCTTGAGAGGCAGCCGTCACCAGCAAAGGTCGCTGTTCAGTTAATAATCCTGTTGCTAGACGCAGGGAAATATTATCGAGAATGGGATTTAAATGTTTCAGTTTAATGCCTAAATAAGATAACTCTATAGTATCTAAACCATTAGTCACCCGCGGAATATCGACCCGCTGAATATTATCCCAATCGATAGCCACTTTGCCGCGGCGATGAAAATAGGTCAGCCCCTTGTCATCTAGTGCTAGAGTCGTTTCCGGCTCATACACCTTGGCTAAACCGAGAATGAGTGAAATAGCGCCCAAACTAAAAAACATCAAACCGACAGCAAACAAGGCCGGCCACGTCAGAAACAGTCCCAAACCCAGCACCAGACTTAAGCCTCCCAGCCAAGTTAAGGTTAACCCATTTCGTTTCGATAAAGGACGCACAGATACTATTTCTGACTCAATTGTCATTGTTCATCTTCCTGTTAAAACTCACTATCTTTAGACTGAACTTGGCAAACCACACCCTTAACTTGCCATCTTTAACTTACGGCCTTTATCCATAACCACAAACGGCCAATGTATTCGTGAATCGCCCGTTGAGAAGCCACTAAATTATCGGCGGTTAACCGCCACCAAAAATCATCTCGGCCAATAAAATCCGTTGGGGCAGCATCGGGGTGTAAGCCTTTAGCGGCGAAAATAGCCATCGCCCTTGGCATATGAGTGGCCGATGTGACTAAGCGAAAGGGCTCCTCCCCTAACTCCCACTTTAAGTATTGCGCTTCTTCTATCGTATCGCGCGCCAGTGGAAATTGAATAATTCGGCTTTTATCAACACCTAGCTCTACCGCGGCTTTAGCCATCATTTCAGCATGGGAAAATTGAGTGAGTTCACCGCCCCAGCCGCTGACGTTCAACATACACTCTTGACCCAACTTAAGTTGCCGAATTCCTTCAGTTAACCTTGTAAGGGCGACATCCGATAAGGATTGCACCGCAGTCGCTCCTGCTATATCAGCATGCCCTGAACCTAATACCATCACAAAACAAGCGCCTGCGATGGGCGTGGAATTAATAGGGTAAGCTGATTCTAACGGCCGCACTAAGGTATTCACACTCAGTTGACTGCTTAAAAACAGTAAGAGAAAAAAAGCGCAGGATACTAAGTATTTCGCCATACTGCGACGGCGCCATACTAGAAAAGAAATCAGTAATAACAATAGGATAAAGGGAATCGGCATCATCCCCTGTGAAACAACTTTCTTAACCCAAAACATGATGTCCATGCCAAGCAATCCAAAGGAGCGCAATCATAGCATCAAAATACGGGGGGAACACATCGCACATAAAACTAGCCCAGCGTTTTACTGGGCTATTGTTTACAAGACTCTGATATCACTAGACGTTGATTTCATAGCGTAATGAGTTCACTGGTGGAGTTTATATCCTCAATAATGGATCACTTTTCCCACAACCAAGCGGCACCGCGCACTCCCGATGAACAACCGTATAGATTCTGCACCACAGGCGTATGACACTCACGCCCCACCACATAATGGGCCAGCAATGCCGGTAATCTTGGGTAAATCGCCGCGACATTCGACATTCCGCCGCCCAACACTATGGCATCGGGATCGAGCATATTGATCACATGGGCGAGTGAACGAGCGAGTCTATCCATATAACGATCAAATGCAGCAACCGCAATGGCGTCACCTTTATCGACTAACAACATAATATCGGCACCTGATTTGGCAGGAGCACGCACTGTACCCGCTGCCGTCAAAGCCACATTATAATCACGCACAAAGCCAGTACCTGAAATAAAGGTCTCGATACAATCGGGATTGCCACAGAAACATCGGGTGGTATTGAACTCTTCCTTGGTCATCCAAGGCAAAGGATTATGACCCCATTCACCGCCGATACCATTACCACCACCGTGAACTTTGCCGTTAATTGCCACACCCGCGCCACAACCAGTACCAATAATCACGCCAAACACCACAGAAGCGCCAGCGGCTGCCCCATCGACCGCCTCTGATACCGCAAAACAGTTTGCATCATTGGCAACCCGTACTTCACGCTGCAACAATTCCCCTAAATGTACATCGAGGGGCTGACCATTGATCCACGTCGAGTTAGCATTTTTGACTAAACCTGAATAGGGCGATACCACACCTGGAATACCCACGCCGACAGTGCCTTTCTCGCCAAGAGTCGCTTCCGCTTCCTTAACTAAATCAACCACCGCAGCAAGCGTGCCCTGATAGTCACGTGGCGTCGTCACACGTTTGCGAAATAGCTCATTGCCCTCATCACTCAGTGCGACTAATTCTATTTTTGTTCCGCCTAAATCGACGCCCATGCGCATCATGAATTACTACTCCAGTGTTTAGCTTGCCCTTTCATCAAGTGAGATTGATGCAAGGCAATCGTTATTTTACCCAGCCAGGAGCTGTGGCAATAAAGTAAGGGTTTAAAATGTCAGGTTTTTGATTATAAGTTAATGGTTCACCTGAGTCATAACAGACAACTGTGCCGCCTGCACTTTCGAGCACAGCTTGCGCCGCCGCAGTATCCCACTCACTGGTAGGGCCAAGTCTGGGATACAGATCGGCACAGCCTTCAGCCAACATACAAAACTTAAGCGAGCTACCCACGCTTAAGATGTCATGCTCACCAAACTGTTGTAAATATTGCGCTAAGCCTGGGCTCAAGTGCGAGCGACTGCCGACAATCATCGGCATTTCGCGTGGCGTGTTGGCGCCCAATAAGGGACTCTCTTGACCCGCTCGTTGGCGCCACGCACCTAAATGTTTAGCGCCGTAATAATACGTATCGAGCACAGGCGCATATACTACACCTGCGATAGCAACACCTTGATGGATAAGCGCAATATTGACGGTAAACTCGCCATTGCGTTTAATAAATTCCTTAGTGCCATCTAAAGGATCAATCAACCAATAGGTTTGCCATTGACGACGCACGTCCCACGCGATATCCGCCGCTTCCTCAGACATAATAGGAATACCGACAAACTGCTTTGCCAATGCCGCCACTATCACGTGGTGCGCGGCTAAATCAGCCGCCGTCACAGGGCTATCGTCCCCCTTATGGCTCACCAAAAAGTCATCTTGACCATAAACCGTCATAATGGCATCGCCTGCGCCTTTGGCAATCGCGACCACTTGCAGTAGATCTTGTTTGGTCAATGTCTGCGCTATTGTCGTCTTGTCTGTCACTGAAACTTCCTTAATGCATTAAATATCTTGGCATTATGCCATTGTCATCCAAGGGGAATTTAGAACAAATTCATCATACATCAAGCAAAATAGACTAAGACTCGCAGCTTAAACCGCGGCGCACAAAACCACAGATACACAAAGTGATTACGATACTAAGGCAAGCCATTGGCGCTGAGAAGAGGCTTAAGTCCAGCTGCATTCGTATTCACAGCCTATGTTTTCATATTGATAGTCTAAAGCCGTCGCTTAAATCTGATTATTGGCGGGCTTTTTGTTTTCGAAAGCGTTAATCACTGCGATGATGTAAACGCTTAACGCCTGATTAAACCTGCCTAAACCCAAATGTGAGTCACGTTAATCGTCGCAACATGCAATTCAGTTGCTGACGCCAATCTTGCCATACGACGTTATCAGGCATAAACAGTGCGGTATTGACAGCCAAAGCGGACTGCACTTTGGCACTATTCAACACGCTATAACTCGGTCTTTTTACCAAACTCACGCCGCGATTTAATGCTTGTTTAGCATAGTGAGCGCTGGTAATCGGCTGGATAACTACTGGCAGACTTAACAGATTGAGCGCTAGGGCTTGTCGCTGGATTTCACAGGCAAATTCATACCAACTGCATTGGCCTTGAGCGCTGTAATGAAATACGCCCGAGCACTGTTGCATGACTAATTGCCAAATCACCTTAGCGAGTGCATCACTCCACGTCGGACAGCCGATTTGATCGACTATCACCTGCAATCTTGGTTGAGTGCGCATCAAGTTCAGCATGGTTTGGACAAAATTATGCCCATCTTGACCGTAGAGCCATGAGGTACGCACAATCGTTGCATCCTCGCCCAGAATCGCCAATACCTTCTGCTCGCCGAGCAACTTACTCGTACCGTAAGCAGACAACGGCTCGGGAGCATCAAGTTCAACAAATGGCCTTGGTACATGAACTTGGTTTGGATTTGGGTTTGGGTTTGGGTTTGAATTTGAAGCTGAGTCAGGGTTTTGATGCTGTTTAACGCCACTTTCTCTAGCATCACCCACTGCACGTTCAGCTGCATGAGCAATCTCGCAAACAGCATGACCACCAAACACATAATCGCTCGACACATGCAGTAAGCGGGCGCCCGACAGCCAACATTGCTGCGCCAATAACTCAGGGCCGAGTGCATTCACACGATTCGCTTCGATTGCATCATGCTCAGCTGCGTCGACCGCATTATAGGCCGCACAATTGATCACCCAGCTTGGTCGATATTGATCAAATACGGCGGCAATATTAGCGGCATCGGTAATGTCTAACTGACTGCGACTTAGCGCATAAAGCTTAATTGGTGCGACTGAGTTTGTACTTGTGCTGCTATTTAGGGCTAGCTCGCCAATATCGGCAGCGACTCTCAGCAAGGCCTGAGCGAGCTGACTCTTCGCACCAGTGATTAACACCACTTGAGGAATGTTAGCATCTGTGGCACTCGCCGCCCCGCATTGAAGTGGCGTCACTTTAGTTGCCACTATTTTCATCACTAATCAACAGCATGGCTCATCGTCACTGAATAAGGGGATCAAATCAGCAACGGTTTCATGGCCACGGGCGGCTAAAAAGGCCAAGAGTGCTGAAGGGCTACGATTGAGTAATCGTGATGGCGGATAAGCCACTTCATCGATAATCGCTTGCGCCCGCGCAAAACCACCTAAGCTAAAAGCCACATGGGAATCAGAGCCCATAACTAAAATCGTGCCAAATTCCTTGGCCGCTTTGGCAATCGCAGTGCAATTGGCTTCACTGCCCTTACGGGACACTTCAAAGGAGGAATTGTTAATTTCGAGCGCCACACCGTATTCGGCTGCGGCGCGGGCAACGGCTTCAATATCAATCGGATAGGCAGGATTACCTGGATGAGTAATGATATCAACCTTGCCGCTCTTAATCGCATTAATCATGGCCTCTGTGTGAGTCGCTTTATCTGACGGAGGATAGACGGGCTCATGAAATCCTGCGAGCACAATATCGAGCTGCTTTAAATAATCGCCAAAGAAATCAATCTCGCCGTCGATATTTTTGATATTGGCTTCGATACCCCGCAAAATCCCGACGCCATCAACCATACGTGGCAAAACTCTTAAATTCACAAAGTGCCAAAAATGCGGCGCATCGGCCATCGCAGGCCCATGATCTGTGGTGGCAAATAGGCGAATCCCCTTCTGCTTTGCCACCGCTAAGTAGTCATGAATCGTGCTATAAGCATGGCTCGAAGCCACAGTATGGGTATGAGTGTCGACTTGGTACTGCATGGTTCACCTCAGTCAAATGATTCAATCAATTTAGAAAAACTGGCCACGATTTAGCTAAAGAGCGATAACAGTTCATCGGCGCTTCCTTGCCATGTGCCCTTGCCTTTACCTTCGAGAATACTGTCCGCCAGACTTTGCTTATGCTGCTGCATTTCTTGGATTTTCTCTTCTACTGTACCTTCTGCAATCAGCTTATAGACAAACACAGGCTTATCTTGGCCGATACGATGGGCTCTATCCGTAGCCTGTTTTTCCGCCGCCGGATTCCACCAGGGATCATAGTGGATCACAGTATCCGCCGCGGTGAGATTGAGCCCAGTGCCGCCCGCTTTTAAGCTAATTAAGAACACAGGCGTGTCGCCCTCTTGGAACTTATCTATCTGCGCTTGGCGCAGGCGAGTTTGCCCAGTGAGCTTACTGTAATCGAGCCCCAAGTCCACCAGCTCAGCTTCAATCAAGCTGAGCATGCTAGTGAACTGGCTGAAAATCAATATCTTACGTCCCTCTTGCACCATCTCGGGCAAGTTCTGCTTCAGCCAGTCTAACTTAGCATTATTCTTCACTTTCTGCGCTTGCTCTAACTTCACCAAGCGCGGATCGCAGCAGGCTTGGCGTAGCTTAAGTAAGGCATCGAGAAACTCGATATGACTGCTACCAACGCCTTGAGTGGCAAATAAATCCCGCAGTTTTTTCTCCATCACCAGTCGAATACTCTCGTAGAGATTACGCTGATCTTTTTCTAACTCTAAGCTCTGGGAGATTTCGGTTTTAGGGGGTAATTCACCGACCACTTCATCTTTGGTTCGGCGCAGCACAAAAGGCGCAATCCGCTGACTCAAGATTTGCGCTTGCTCCATATCGCCATAACGTTCTATTTTGTGCCTAAAGGATTTGTTAAAGAAGGCATTAGTACCAAGTAGTCCGGGCAAACTAAAATCCATCAAGGACTTAAGTTCACCTAAGTGATTTTCAAGCGGTGTTCCCGACAGGCACAATCTAAACGGCGCTTTAAGATCTTTAATCACTTGAGTCACTTTCGCCTGCGCATTTTTTATCTGCTGCGCTTCATCCAGCACGATATGTTCAAACATCTGCCGTTGATAATAGTCACTGTCGCGCACGATCAGCGGATAGGTCGTCACCACAATATCAAACTCATTTAAGCGTTCGAGTAAAGGCTTGCGTAAAGCACCATGAATAACGACTAGCTTTAACGAAGGCGCAAATTTCGCGGCTTCTTTCGCCCAATTACCCACCAAGCTCGTTGGGCAAATAATTAAACTCGGTGAACAACTTGCCACTGTGGATTTTAGTTCTTGCTGCTTAAGTAAAAAAGCCAAGGTTTGAATGGTTTTACCCAGCCCCATATCATCGGCCAAAATACCGCCAAGCTGATATTCCTTTAAGAAACAGAGCCAATTTAAGCCTTGCTGTTGATACTGGCGTAACTCAGCATTTAAGTTGTCTGGGACTGTGACCTCTAACACACCGTTAAAATTTTCGAGCTTAGTCGCTAAACTGCGCACTCGTTCACCATTAAGCAAACGAATATCACTGTCGGCAAAATCATTTAATAAGTGGGCACGGTATTTAGGCAAAGACACGCTGTTGCCTTTGTGGCTATCGAACAGTTCTAAAATAATGCTGATCAGCGGCTTAATCACGCTGGCTTTGACTTTTAACCAATCACCATTTGGGCTGGGTAACAGCAGCTCTGCATCATCGGCGGGCTCACCGTACTGCTTAAGCCAAGTGGCAATTAAGGGCAGCATAGGCACTATTTGACCATCGATGTCAGCATTCAGTGACAGAGAAAACCAACCCTCTTGCGTATCATCCAGCTCAATCGCCAGCGGAGTATCAATGACATTTAAGCTGAAATTGTCGGCAAAATGTACTTGGTAACCTAAAGCCTCTAGCGCCGGGATTTCCTGTTGAATAAAGTGCAACCAAGCATCAATCGTTTCAGGCAGTGAACCTAACCCCCAAATACTGACATAGCTGCCACTGTTAGGGATAAAAGAAGGCGCAAGCTCCACCAGTTCCAATGCCATCAAACGATTAATCGCATCCATTTCCGCATCGAGTTGACGCGCGACTTGATAGGTTTTGCCTTGATGAGTGACTAAGGACAAGGGCTCGTCGGGATACTGACCGCCGAGCACCACATCTTGATAGATAAACTCCAGCAGCACTAATGGCTGCGCCATAGCAAACTCAGGTAAATCCTGCGATGTTAAGGTCAACCTAACTTGAAGCGGCACTTGCAGCTCGACAAAATCAATCAAAGCAGGTGTAGGTACCGTTTTCGCCGAAAAATGCTTAATCAATTTGTGGCTCACCAGTTCAATCTGTGAGCTAGGCACCGGCGGCATCTGGCTGAGTAATAACAGCTTTTCAACACTGATCTCGGTATCCAATGCGCCAACTTTAAAATAATCTAAATCGATATAAGTCGGTGGCTCACAGGGGATCAGCTCCCAATTGTCCTTATTGGGCAGTATTAACTGCATTTGTTTATGCTCGGCATCCTTATCTAGCCAAATGAATTCGGGCTTGCTCGCTTCACCTCGGGTGAGCGGTAAACGACTCTCTTCCCAAAAACACCGCCCAGTGACGAGCATTTTTTCCAGTGCCATGGCACCTAACTGAGCTTTAAGATACAGACGCGAGGCACCATGGCGACGGGTTGACATGATGAGATTGATGATGAGCACGTCTTCTGCGCCAATCCAAGCGGGCATGTAATATTGCACGTCGGATAAAGCGATTTTCGAGCCTTTGTTATAGCCACCATTCTTCGCCAACTTGCCTTTTCTTAGCTCAAGAAAGACACCGTTATCATCTTTAGATAACACGTACAGCACGCGATCGTCGTAGAGTAAATCAACATTTGAAACCGTGAGATCATCACTTTCGTCTAGCAGATGTAACCACTGAGCAATACGTTGATCTTCAACGGTTCTATCACTCAGTAAACTGTAAAGTACGGCAGCAATATGTTTGCAATGCCCAGTGGCGGGACATGAACAGAAGCCATTCATGATCAACTTATGGTTCATGCTGACAAGGCGAATATCCTGCCGATAGGGCTGGGATTCCGTCCCCATGACACGACCTTCAATATGACGAAAATCGGCGTTCGCTTTGGCGCTCAACACCCGTCCCTTCATCACATAATCACGGGCGCGCATTAAGGTTGGCGGCGTGAATAATGACTCAATCGTGGTTCGAGTCAATTGGATAGGATCTTGGGGGGACAAGCGATTCATGTAAAAACCTTGAAACTAAAAACATCAACGCCGAGCAATAGCAAGCCATTGCCGCGCGACATTTATCAATAAGTTGTGTGGGATTGTATTGAAAGCCTTGGCCGAAAGCCAGAATGATAGCCACGATAGACAGTACCACCATGCCCGCAGGATAAAAATAACAAACTTATCCGCAGACATGGAACTGGCCTTACTTAGATGTAAACAATTGATAAACAATGCTTTACTATTAATAGCCAAGCATTAACTGTTACCGCCAAACGCTAAATTTTCGCTTTAGCGTCAGTGGCTTTAGCCCCAGCACTTTTTTTATCAGCAATGTAGCGGTCGACCAGTGTTTCTAAGATATCCAAAGGAACTGCACCATTCTTCAGAACTACATCGTGGAAATCCCTGAGATCGAACTTATCACCTAAGGCCAACTTGGCTTTTTCGCGCAGTTCGAGAATTTTCATCATGCCGACTTTATAAGCCGTCGCTTGACCTGGCATAACGATATAACGCTCAATCTCTGCCGTGACATCACGATCGGACATGCCAGTATTTTTCTTCATATAGTCAATCGCTTGCTCGCGAGTCCAACGACTATGATGAATACCCGTATCCACCACTAGACGCACAGCGCGGAACAACTCAGCCTGCAGACGACCGATATTATCAAAGGGATCCTTTTGAAAACCGAGCTCCCAAGCCAAACGTTCGCTATATAAAGCCCAACCTTCAATGTACGCCGTAAAAGGCGCCATCTTACGAATAAGTGGCATACCTTCTAACTCCATCGCCACCGCAATTTGGAAATGATGCCCAGGGATCCCCTCGTGGTAGGCTAAAGTGCGCATACCGTATTTAGGCGTGGCCTTGATGTCATATAAATTGGCATAGAAACGCCCTGGACGACTACCGTCAATCGCGGGCTGCTGATAATAGGCACCCGGTGCCGTTTTCTCTTTAAACTCAGGAATACGCACCACTTCCATGCCCGCTTCGGGTCGAATACGAAAGGCATCACCGAGTCCCGCATTCACTTCATCAAGAATCGCTTGATAATCGACGAGGATTTGCGCCCTACCCGCATCGCTATCCTCGTAGTAAAACTTAGGATCGGCGGCTAATGCTTCAATCGCGACCGAGAAACCTTGGCCCACATCGTAACCTTCAGCGGCTAATATAGTCATGATTTCATTTTGAATGCGATCTACCTCAGCGAGCCCTTTGGCATGGATTTCGTCCGCAGTGTAATTAGTGGTCGTAAAGAACTTCAGCAATTGCTCATAGGCAAGGTTACCATTTGGCAGCGCCCAATAACCATCATCCGTCCCAGCTTTGGCTTGTAGCTGGGTAAGGTAGTCGATAAATAATTGATACGCTGGATGCACGTAACCTTTAATGTCCGCTTCCACCGCTGCCAATAACCGTGCTTGCTCATCGGCACTGATATCCGTGTCAGCCAATTTAGTTTTGAAGGAACTGTAGAGAATATTGTCTTGAATCGGCGTCGCGACAAAATCATTCATCTCGGTGAGCACCCGCTCAATCACGAACTTAGGCGGAATAATCCCTTTAGCCTCACGAATTTTTAAACCTTCGAGAGTTTGCGCAAACTTAAGTTTCACCTTTTGTAAACGCGACAGATAGTTTTCTGCATCGCCCACAGAATGCACTTGGTGCTGCGCCTGCATAAAGCTTGGATACCCGTTTTGCACGCCAAATAACTGATTCAGCGGATAGTTATGGTAACGATACGGCTCAGAGACCAATGCGAAATCGGCAAGATATAGGGCAATATCCTTGGAGATACGTTGATTTTCATCTAAATCCGCATCGGAATAGCTCAATAGGGTTTCACGCAGATCTCGCACTTGCGCGAAAGTCTTATCCATCGCCTCTGGACTATCGTCATCCAACTCGGCGTTATGGCCTGTAATCCCTACCGATTCTAAGAAACCCAATGAGGTTAAGGTCTCAGGGCTTTCGAAAGCCATCTTGACCACACTGCGGTCTAGAAATGCGCGAAAGAAAAACGGCTTTTTCGCAAACCATTCATGGGCGGCCAGCGCCACTAATAACAGCACTAAGACTAAGCTGCCGAGTCCAATCCGTTTTAGTACTGTTTTCAACGTCATTCTCCATTCTTATTATATTCAATCTAAAGTTATCGCCCTGAATCCATAGCTCAAGCACGTTTTTATTGGATGACGAGAATACCATTAACCACAAATAAGCAACAATTCAATAACGTAACGAATCATGACAGAATCCTTACCTAAGCATACAAGCCGCATTTAAGCCTAATGGAACGGATTAAAAGGTTAATCGCAAGTCAGTCGTGGCAAACATAAAAAATATTTTCACACTAGACAACAATCAAAAATACAATATAAATGATTGAATATTAATAGTTATATCTAATTTCGCACTCAATAAGTCGCAAAAAAGCAGTTTCAATATGAGAGGTATTTAAAAATAAAACTATACAAACCCCTAGAGTATGTTAATCTGCACTCCGGCCTGTGATTCAGACCTATTTATAAGCAATATTATGTATTTGAAAACCTTCGCTACGCCTGTAATATTTTTTTTGCTGTCATGAAGCTTTCCACTCATAACTTATCATCAATGTAAATAATTCTATTTCTGGCTAACATACCGCATAATTGCGAATTATTTGTTTGAAAATTTTGGAGACATTCATGTCTAAAACTACTGGTGTAGTTAAATGGTTTAACGAAGATAAAGGTTTTGGTTTTATTTCTCCTGACAATGGTGGCGCTGACGCATTCGTTCATTTCCGCGCAATCGTTTCAGAAGGCTTTAAAACTCTTGCTGAAGGTCAAAAGGTTTCTTTTGACATCGAACAAGGCCAAAAAGGTCCTCAAGCTGCGAACGTAGTTATTCTGTAATTAGACTTTGTCTAATTTAAGTTAACAAGTTCCAGACAAAAATGCCGACACTATGTCGGCATTTTTATATCTGCATTTTCATCCATCTCAAAAGAGTGAACCTCAGGCCTTTAGCCATGTAAGAGCTTAGCCTCAGCTTTCTCAAGTCGTCGTGGTTTACCCACTATCAGTAAGATATCCCCTGCACGAAAAACCCAGTCCTGCTCAGGATGTTCCACTTCAGCGCCATTGCGACGAATCGCCCTTAGCTCTACTTTCAGTGTTTCCCACAGGATATCGGCAACGGTTTTACCAATCGCATCAGCCCCACGCGGTAATGCCACCGCATGCAATGACTCTAAAGTAAAATCAGTTTCTGTGCCGGAAAAGAAGCCGTGTAAAAATTGATAATGATTGCGCCGCTCAGATTCTAGCCGTTTTAGGATCCGTGCCAATGGCACACCACATTGGTGTAGTACCTGCGATACTAACATCAAGCTCCCCTCTAAAGACTCAGGGATCACTTGATTAGCTCCCGCCTTTTTAAGCAAGTCTAGATCGCTGTCGTCTTTGGTTCTAACTAAAATTTTAACCTCCGGTGCCAATAACTTACATAAAGGTAAGACTTCTTCTAAACTACGTGACTCACAAAAAGTGATAACGATCATCTTGGCCTGTTTAACGCCCATTTGTTTTAAAATTGCCCGTTTACACACATCACCGAAATAAATAGGTTCGCCCGCACGACGCGCTTCAGTGACGCGCGTTGGATCGAGATCCAATACCAGATAAGGTACAGCTTCAGTTTTTAAAAAACGGGCAATGGTTTGTCCTACTCGGCCGTAACCAAAAATCATCACCAGCTCATGATCATCCATCATCAATGGCACAGCTTCATCCACATGCTTTGCCTGACGGATCCCCAGCGCCCACTTAGCAATATCCACACTATGACGAACTAACCAAGGAGCTATTGCCATGGAAAGCACGGCGACCATGACTAATACGGTACTGATCTCATTATTTAAAAGTTGATAGTTGACCGCTAAAGCCAATACCACAAAACTGAACTCCCCCACTTGAGCTAAGCTCATTGCCGTACTCATCGCAATTCGAAAAGGCTCGCCTACTAATCTTAAAATGCCATGAATGATCAGCGCCTTACCTAGTACAACGGCGACTAAGATCAGCAATATCTGCCACCAGAAACGCATCACTAAGGTAAAGTCCAGCATCATGCCAATGGAGATGAAAAACAGCCCCATCAATAGATCGCGAAAAGGCCGTATATCCGCCTCAAGCTGGCGACGGTACTGGCTTTCTCCCAGCAGCATACCCGCCATAAATGCCCCCAGTGCCATGGATAATCCTAGCCACTGAGTAAAAGCCCCTGTGACAAGCGCAACGACTAAGGTCGATAATACAAACAGCTCATTGGAGCGAGAACGCGCAACCTCATCAAATATCCGTGGCAGTGCCCACTTACCAAACGCCATTAAGAGGAAAAAGGCCAAAATGCCTTTGAGCAAGGCAAAGGCGATGTCCGCGACCATCAAAGGTTCGCCGCCATTGGCCAGTAATGGCAATAGGATCAAACCGCTAAATCTTGGAATAAAAGCACGCTGACGGAGAGTTCGCCGTGGCGGCGCCTCAGCCATCCCTGTTCATTGAGCAATTTAAGGACAATAGCAGTAGATGACAACGCGATGGCAGCACCGATAACCAAGGCTTCAACCCAATTCAGGCCGCACAATAGGGCCACGCCCATGGTCAACAGGGTCGTGATCACCATCTGCGCACTGCCTAAGCCAAATACAGTCCGGCGCATGGCCCACAGCCGCGGCACAGAGAACTCTAAGCCTAAGGTAAACATCAGCAGCACAACGCCAAGCTCGGCAACAGATTGCATTTGATGCTGGGTAAACCAGTGAAAACCACTTGGGCCACTCACTACCCCTGTGAGTAAATAAGCCAGAATTGCGGGTAGGCCCAAACGGCGCAGCACAGCAATGGCCACAATGGCAATCACGAGCATAAGTAATACTTGGATTAAAAAGCTATGTTCCATTGGGGCTATGACTCCTGTCAAAATGCTGACGTGTCAAAAAATCTAACGCTGAGTTTTAAGCTTAACTGAATGACTAACAAAGACAAATTTTATTAACAAATATTGCGGCACGGTATTTGCTTAGACTAGGTTAGAGATGTATCGCACTAACATTTGCTGGAGTGATGATTATGGACTTTGGCCTAGCGACCGAGCTGTATCCCGACGAATATCGCTATCAAACAGAACATTATAGTCCCAATGATAATCCATTGGACTTGATACAAGTGATCCAACAACTGCACGCCAGTTTAGATCCTAGGACAGTCTTTGCCTGCTATGGCAAAGTGCTGGGACAACACTTGCCGATCCAAGGCGTGCGCTTAACCTATGGCGAGCACAAATTCAGCTGGGGCAAACGTTATGGTATCAGCGTCAAACGACAGCTCATGTGTGCAGGAATGCCATTAACGATTCAGTACCAACTGGTGACGCCATTTACGCCATCACAAACCTCAAACTTACAGGATATTGAACCGCTGTTATTGCAACCTTTATTAAATGCGTTGCAATATCAAGAAATGTCGATGCAAGCTATGTTTGACTCGCTCACTGGCTTAGGCAATCGCCATTATTACAGTCAGAGTCTCAGTAATGCGACCGCAAGAGCCCATCGAAAACAAGGAGCAGTCGCTCTCATAGTGCTCGATCTTGATAACTTTAAACAACTTAATGATAAATTCGGCCATAAATGTGGTGACTATATTCTGAAGGAATTTGGTGACATCATTCGTGCAACCATACGCAACACAGATCAAGCCTTCCGGATTGGTGGTGATGAATTCGTCATTATTGTCCAAGGCAATATTCATGCGGCTGGCTTGTTATGTGAACGGATTGTCTCGGTAATCAATCAGCACAGTAGTTTCAATCAATTTGGGGTGAGCTGTAGTTTAGGGGCGGCAGAATCACACGATACCATTGAAGCCGAACAACTTTATGAACTTGCCGATAAGGCGCTTTATCAAGCCAAAGCCGCCGGACGTAACTGCTATAAACTCAGCCAAAATCAATTGGTTTAACACGCGCAGGGATGCCAAATGAAATGCGATAACTCACTCGCAGCGCGTACCCCATAAAGGTCTAAATCAAACTGACGCGCTGCGTTCCACTCTCCTCTCGCTTTCCTAGAACACACCAATATTCCAAGATTGACTCTCGACTAGAATTCCTTTGCTTCCTCAACAAACACCTGTAAACCAAGTCCATTCGACTCAACAATAAAGCCCTTTTCAACCCACAGTCCAATTGCCATCACCAGTTGCTCGCCATAAAACACAAACCCCACCTTTTCGCGTACCCAAGGCGGAATGGCAAACTCTTGCCACAGTTTCTTTAATTCTCGCCCCTTACCCCGAGAATGCGGGTGGCAGCGAAATTGCCCCGCAAGTTGATAACGCACACTAACGACTTCATCAGGCCAAGGTAAACGGACTCTGGGACCTTGTTTTGTCACTATCAGCCTAATCTGCTCACCATTCGCTAAGCCCGCAGGCGACACGACTAATTCGGTACTATCTCCCTGTAATAAAGAAATAAAGTCATGCTGTGGCAAGGTCCAACTCACAGGCTGAGTGTGACGTTTGTGAGTTTGATACTTGAATAAATAGACTTGATTAGCAAAGCGACGGATTTCACACTCACCCACTCGAATATGCACTTTAGCATCGTCTTTCGCGTTAAGAAGCTGAGTGATGATTTGCTTAAGCTGCACCTTTGAGGGCAAAGCAAAACCTTGGGATTCAATAAAGCCCCGTAAGAGTAACGCTTGCCAGTCGGCTGACTGTTCGGCAAAACCATCAAGCTTGAATACACTTTGAGTATGGTAAGGCGCTTGGGTTAACCATAAAGGTAAACGTTCACTCACCTGTAAATCCAGCGTCGCCTGTTGTTCGGCGCACAATGCCGCACTGCGACTCGCAGTTGTCGCAATACTCGGCCAACGCGCTTTTAAGCGGGGAATGATTTCTAAACGTAAAAAATTTCGATCGTACTTATCGTCTTGATTACTTTCATCTTCGATATGCACTAAGCCTTGATGTTTCGCGTAGGCTTCAATTTGCTCACGGCTGATATCCAATAACGGCCGCAGTTGTTTGCCTTGTGCTAATGCTTGAACTTGTCCCATGGCCGCCAGCCCTTTCGGCCCCTGACCACGTTTGAGCGCCAGCAGAATAGTTTCGAGCTGATCGTCTTCATGGTGAGCTGTCAACAACACATCATTGGCACTTAAATGCCGCTCAATCGCCAGATAACGCACTTTGCGCGCTTCGGCTTCAAGGCTCAATCTTGGCCCGCGATTAACCGTGACTCGCTCAACCGTCACGGGCAGATCGTAATACAGGCCCCGCTCAAGGCAATGCTGTGCCCAAGCCTCAGCGTTATCGCTTAGGCCATGGTGTACATACACTAGCTGATAATTAAACTCCGGATGTTGCCGTGCAAACTGGCTTAAACCAAAGGCCAAGACTTCGGAATCAACCCCACCACTGTAAGCCAGCACTAACTTGCTGTCAGGCGCTAAGGATTGCGCAGCCAAAAAATCACAGATATGCGCGCTGAGATCGCCAGCAGTCAATGCTTCGTCAAACTTAGCCGACATAAGTTAACTTCATCTGTTTACACCTAAGACATTCGCCAACATTAGAATAAAATTCTCACCTTGTTTGGCCCGAGCAACGATTCGAGCGAGAGCATTAAATCATCGGTCGGATTCACTCGCCAAGCATCGGCTAACCTAAACTGACCTTTGGCTTGAGCTTGAGTGTAATTGATCACCACAGGCACAGCGCCGTTACGCCACGGGCTTAGGGCTTGCTCGAAAGTGTCTAACGCCGATGGCGTTAACTCGCTGCCATCCATATCAATTTCCAGCGCTTTGGCAAAGTGGCTGCGCGCCTCACTGATATCTATGATGTTACGCGCCGTCATACGGTTGCCGCCGGCAAAATCATCGTAACTCACCTCACCTTCACAAATGAGGATGCGGTCTTTCTCCAGCAGATGATTAAACTTTTCAAAGGCTTCGGTAAACAACATGATTTCAAGACGTGCGCTCTTATCATCGAGCGTCAACAGGCCCATTTTCGAGCCGCGTTTGGTCAGCATCACTCGCGTTGCCACCACTAAACCCGCAGCCTTAGCGGTTTTACCCCGTTCGGTGGGATGCACATCTTTCAAACGACCGGACGTGTAATGCTTAAGCTCTTTTAAATATTGATTGATCGGATGACCAGTCAAATACAAGCCTAAGGTTTCGCGCTCGCCTTCGAGCCAAATTTTATCTGGCCATGGGGTACATTCGACAAACTGCTGCTTACTGTCTTCGGGTTCACTGTTGAGCAAACCAAACATATCGTGTTGGCCAATCGCCTCGGCTTTGGCATGTTGATCGGCGGCGCGAATCGCTTCGGGCAAGGTTGCCATCATAGACGCACGATGCGGCCCAAGAGTATCGAGTGCACCCGCGCAGATCAGCTTTTCAATCACGCGCTTATTGAGCTTTTTCAAATCGATACGGGCACAGAAATCGAATAAATCCACGAAGGGGCCATCTTTACGCGCCTCTAAAATCGATTCAACTGGACCTTCACCCACGCCTTTAATGGCGCCAATGCCATAAACAATGCGCAAATCATCATCGACGGTAAATTTGAACAAGCCTTTGTTCACATCCGGAGGAATGAGCGGTAATCCCATACGCTCGCATTCATCGACCAAAGTCACAATTTTATCTGTGTTGTCCATATCGGCCGACATTACCGCCGCCATAAACTGCGAAGGATAATGGGTTTTTAGCCATAAGGTCTGATAAGACACAAGCGCATAGGCGGCTGAGTGAGATTTGTTAAAACCGTAGCCGGCGAACTTTTCCACTAAGTCGAAGATCTTCATCGACAAGTCGCCGTCGACGCCGTTATTGATTGCGCCCTCTTTAAAGATACTGCGCTGCTTGGCCATCTCTTCGGGCTTTTTCTTACCCATAGCACGGCGCAACATGTCGGCGCCGCCAAGGGTGTAACCCGATAACACCTGTGCAATCTGCATCACTTGCTCTTGATACAGAATAATGCCGTAGGTCGGCGATAGCAGTTCTTTTAGGGATTCATGCTGGTACTGAGAATCGGGATAAGACACTTCTTCGCGCCCATGCTTACGCTCGATGAAGTTATCTACCATGCCCGATTGCAAAGGCCCAGGACGGAACAATGCCACCAGTGCGATCATGTCTTCAAAACAGTCGGGCTGCAGACGCTTAATCAAATCCTTCATACCGCGGGATTCCAACTGGAATACCGCCGTGGTTTCATATTTTTGCAACAAGCGGAAAGATGCCGCATCCGTTAACGGAATCGCTTCGATACGCACAGGTGGGCGACCGTTTTTGACCTCGACCTTGTTCACCATTTCCAGTGCCCAGTCGATGATTGTCAAAGTGCGTAAACCCAAAAAGTCGAATTTAACTAAACCTGCGGTTTCAACGTCGTTTTTATCGAATTGTGTTACTGGGTTTTTACCTTCAGCATCGCAATAGAGCGGCGCAAAATCGGTAATTTTTGTCGGTGCAATCACCACACCACCCGCGTGTTTACCGGCGTTACGCGTCACACCTTCGAGCTTGCGACACATGTCGATCAGATCTTTTACGTCTTCATCGGCATCATAGGATTCTTGCAGGGCTGGCTCGACCTCAAACGCTTTCGCCAGCGTCATCCCAGGTTCTGGTGGAATGAGTTTAGAAATTCGGTCAACGAAGCCATAGGGATGACCCAGCACACGGCCAACGTCACGAATAACCGCTTTTGCCGCCATAGTTCCGAAGGTGATGATTTGCGATACCGCTTCGCGGCCGTACAATTCGGCCACATGGTCGATCACTTCATCACGTCTATCCATGCAAAAGTCGACATCAAAGTCGGGCATAGAAACCCGCTCTGGATTGAGGAATCGCTCGAACAGTAAGTCAAATTCTAATGGGTCTAAGTCGGTAATCTTAAGCGCATAGGCCACGAGTGAACCCGCGCCCGAGCCCCGACCAGGCCCTACTGGAATACCGTTATCTTTACCCCATTGGATGAACTCCATCACGATCAAGAAGTAACCGGGGAACCCCATCTGGTTGATCACTTTAAGTTCAATGTCGAGGCGCTCATCGTATTCGCCGCGTTTCTCGGCGCGCACCTCAGGATCAGGGAACAAAAACTCGAGCCGCTCTTCAAGACCCTTCTTCGAACAGTCGACCAGAAAGTCTTCGATGGACATATCGCCCGTCGGGAAGTTGGGCAGGAAATATTCGTATAAACGGATCGTTACATTACAGCGTTTAGCGATTTCGACACTGTTCGACAACGCCGCAGGAATGTCGGCGAATAGTTCACACATTTCCTCTTCGCTACGCAAATACTGCTGTTCACTGTATTTTTTAGGTCGACGAGGATCGGCAAGGGTAAAGCCATCGTGAATTGCCACCCGAATTTCATGGGCATCAAAATCTTCGGGTTTAAGAAACACCACCTGATTGGTCGCCACAACAGGGATGCCCTTCTCCTGCGCTAAGGCCACCGCCATATGCAGATAACGCTCTTCATCGGGGCGACCTGTGCGGATAAGTTCGAGGAAATAACGGTCAGTGAAATGGGTCTGATAAAAGTCGCATAAAGATTCGACTTGTGTGCCATTGCCCTTGAGCAGTGCCTTACCCAGATCGCCTTCTTTGGCGCCCGATAACAGCAAAATGCCTTCGTTATAAGTGAGTAACCACTCTTGGTCGATCACCACACGCCCAGCCACTTGGCCACGCAAATAGGCCTGACTGATAATTTGGGTTAGATTCTGATAACCAACATTGTTCATCGCAATAATGGTTAAGGCGCACAATTCGCCTTCAAATCCGGGCACTTGCATCCAAAAATCGGCGCCGATAATCGGTTTGATCCCCGCACCATGGCAACCACTGTAAAACTTAACCAAACCACAAAAGTTGTTTTGGTCAGTCAGGGCGACAGCCGCCATTCCCTGCGCTTCTACCTGCGCCAAAATCGGCTTGACCTTGGCAACGCCATCGGTCATTGAGAAGTCACTGTGGACACGAAGATGCACAAAACGAGGATCGGACATAATTAGGATTATCTTTGAATAGCAGGTTAACAATAACTAGAAAGCAGACTAACAAAGTCACGCAGCCAGAGCCAGTGACTTTGCTGGATAACGGGAACTTATAGCCAAACAACCTGAAACTCGTATCTTCAGGTGGCTTGGGAGCACAACTTACAGTCCCAGTAATGCCTTGACGGGTTTAAAACTTTTACGATATTGGTCAAACACCCCATGTTCGGCGATGGCCTCAAAATGCGCCTTAGTCGGATAGCCCTTATGCTTAGCAAAACCGTATTGCGGATAAGCAGCATCGAGCACATCCATCTCACGATCACGCGTCACTTTGGCGATAATCGATGCGGCACTAATACTGGCAATTAAACCATCACCTTTAATGATGCTGTGACTGGTAAGCGAGACGCCATTATGGGCAACAAATGCCGGACTGCGATTGCCATCGACTAACACCAACGCAGGCGCAATCTTAAGCCCTGCAACCGCGCGCTGCATTGCCAACATAGTGGCATGCAAGATATTAAGCGCATCGATTTCAGCAGGACTGGCGCGGCCCACGTGATAACACAAAGCTTTATCACAAATCTCATCAAACAAAGCTTCGCGACGCTTCTCACTGAGTTTCTTGGAATCATTCAGACCACTGATGGGCTTGTTTGGATCTAAAATCACAGCCGCAGTCACCACATCACCAACTAAAGGCCCACGGCCGACTTCATCCACACCAGCAATTAATCCCGTCGAAAAGGCCAGAAAATCGGCGTCGGTTAAACTTTTAAAAGTTGCCACTAGTTAGCCTCCAGCGATTTAGCATGACTTGGTTTAGGCTCAACCAGTGCCATTACCGCTTCAGCAGCTTTTAAGCTCGCATCACGGCGTAACACTTGGTGCAGGGCATCAAACTCAGCTTTGAGCGGCGTAAAATCTCGATTTAACTCGACTGTGACCGCCGCAGCTATTTTCTCTGGCGTGCAATCTTCTTGAATGAGCTCAGGGACGAGATCTTTTCCAGCCAGTAGATTCGGTAACGAGAAACGCTCGACCTGCATCATGCGCTTAGCAATCCAATAGGTCATAGGGCTAACACGATAAGCCACCACCATTGGACGCTTAACCAACATGGCTTCTAACGTCGCGGTGCCAGAAGCTAATAAAATGCCATCGGCAGCCGCCATGACTTCGCGCGACTGACCTTCGACCATATGAATTTCGAGATCGGGTGCAAAATCCTTCAACGCTTGCTCAAATTGCTCACGGCGCTTTTGATTGACCAGTGGCGTCACAAAACGTATATCAGGGAAGTTCTGTTTAATCAGTAAAGCCGCCTTCACGAAAGGCTCAGCCAGTTGCTTTAACTCGCCACCACGGGATCCCGGTAGAATCGCTAAATATTCTGCATCGGCATCGAGTTCGAGTAACTGGCGCGCCGCCGCTTTATCGCTTCGCAACGGAATATCATCCGCTAAGGTATGACCCACAAAGGTACAAGGTACTTGATGCTTATCATAAAAAGCTTTCTCAAATGGCAATAGCGACAACACCATATGGGTCGCCTTCGCGATTTTGAATATACGTTTTGGGCGCCATGCCCACACGGATGGGCTCACATAATGGACGGTTTTAATACCGCGCGCTTTAAGTTTAAGCTCGAGGCCTATATTAAAATCCGGTGCATCTATGCCAATAAAACAATCGGGCTTAAGCGCGGTGATCTCTTTAATCAAGGATGACCGCACTTTTAATAAGCGAGGTAGACGGGATAACACTTCAACGATTCCCATCACTGCGAGTTCTTCCATCGCAAACAGGGATTTGAAGCCTAGGGCCTCCATGCGGGGTCCACCGATACCGACAAAGCGCGCATCGGGATGGGTATTTTGCAGCGCAGCCATTAAACCTGCACCTAAAATATCGCCTGAGAGTTCTCCGGCAACCATGGCAAACACTAATGGAGTTTTATTGCTCATAAACCAATCACGTCTCATGAATTAATGGCATTGGATGAAGAGGTAAACCGCACCTAAAATGCATCGTTCCAAGCCTACACTTATGTTAAGTTAATGATTCAATTAATGACTAAGCTCATTTATGGTCGAATGCATTGATGAATAAACGCATTTTTAACGGCTACGTCTACCACAAAAAAGGCTTAAACCAATAATACAAAAGGGCATAAAAATGCCCTTTTGTTGTCATGTGGTCATCAAGTTAGCGAATAATGCCGCGACTCGATGACTTTACAAACTCAAGCAGTAATTTGACTTGCTCATCATTCTGCGCATCTTCAGCTAATGCTTCAATCGCTTCTTCTACCGTTAAACTGCTACGGTATAAGGTTTTATAAGCACGACGCACGGCTAACTGGCTTTCTTTAGAAAAACCGCGACGCTTCATACCTTCGCTGTTTAAGCCGCGAGGCACCGTCGGTTGACCTGCTGCCATCACAAAGGGAGGCACATCCTGCAGTACTAAAGAACAACCAGCAGTAAATGCATGGGCACCAATATGCACAAACTGATGCACACCTGTCATACCGCCTAAAATCGCCCAATCACCAACGTGCACGTGACCTGCAATAGATGCGTTATTCGCCATGATGACATTATCGCCGACCACACAGTCATGGGCGATATGCACATAGTTCATAAACAGGTTATTCGACCCAATACGGGTTTCACTGTTATCTTGAACTGTACCACGGTGAATGGTCACGTTTTCACGGATGACGTTATTGTCGCCAATGATCAGTCGTGTCGGCTCGCCAGCGTACTTTTTGTCTTGGCATTCTTCACCAACGGAGGCGAATTGAAAAATACGATTCCCTTTGCCGATAATCGTTGGACCTTTGACCACCACATGGGAACTCAACCAACAATCATCACCAATTTCGACGCCCGCACCGATATAGGTCCAAGGGCCAATAGTGACGTTATTGCCAATTTTTGCATCGGGATGCACAAACGCTAATGTATCTATCACTGACTAATCTCTCTGCGGGCACACATGATTTCAGCGGAACAAACCACTTCACCATCCACTTTGGCCTCACCGTAGAAAACGCCAATCCCGCGGCGCTCTTTAATCATTTTGACATCAAAATGAATTTGATCTCCTGGCTCAACCACACGTCTAAAACGCGCATTATCGATACCAGCAAAGTAATACAACACACCTGGTGGTGGTACATCACTACTCATCGTTTTAAAGGCTAACAGGCCAGTTGCCTGTGCCATCGCTTCTAAAATAAGCACACCTGGCATCACAGGTTGTATCGGGAAATGTCCCTGAAAAAATGGCTCATTTATTGAAACGTTTTTGATCGCCTGCAGACTAACACCAGGAGTGTAATCAAGCACACGATCGATCAATAGGAATGGATATCTATGGGGTAGATATTTAAGTATTTCTTTAATATCCATAGTGTTCATTTGATTAGACACGAACCGAGTTCCTCAAATTGCCTTGGGGCAATTAATCTGGTGTTTTTAAATTTTTTTCCAACGTTTTAACACGCTGGAACAGTTCATCTAACTGACGGAAACGAACTGTATTTTTACGCCAAAGTTTATTGTCCATTGCCACGGTGGCAGAAGAGTATAAGCCAGGCTCACGCATGTTAGTGGTGATATTGGTAGCACCAGACACATGCACACCATCGGCTATGCTCAAATGACCTGCGATGGCACAGCTACCGCCAATAATACAATATTTACCAATAGTGACACTGCCAGCAACAGTAGTACTGCCTGCAATAGCAGTATTTTCGCCGATTATATCGTTATGGGCAATTTGTACTTGGTTATCAATAATCACACCGTCGTGGATCTCTGTATGGCCTAATGCACCGCGATCTACCGTTGAATTAGCCCCAATCTCAACCCGATCGCCAATACGCACGCCACCTGTCTGCGGAATTTTAATCCACTGACCACGTTCGTTAGCATAACCAAAACCATCTGAGCCTAATACGGCACCCGAATGGATAATACAATCCTGTCCTAAATGCACATCGTGATAGACGGTGACATTAGCCCACAAACGTGTTTTTGAGCCAATAACCACATCTTGTCCCAGCACAACACCGGCACCAATCTGCACATTTTCACCTAAAATGACGTTCGCACCAATCACAGCATTCGCGCCAATAGCGACACCTTCCCCTAAATGGGCTGAAGAATCAATTTGTGCCGAAGGATGGATACCTACCGCCGCTTTGGGTGTCGTGTCCAAATACTGAGCAACACGAGCAAAACCGACATATGGATCTTTTACAATTAACGCAGTACCTTGATAATCCTGCGCATCTTTAGCTGACAATAACACCGCACTCGCTTGAGTTGCCTCAAGCTGAGAGCGGTATTTACTGTTGGCTAAAAAAGAGATCTGACCCGCCTTGGCATTTTCTAAGGTCGCCACACTATTAATAATTAGCGTTTCGTCGCCTTGGATATCACCGTCTAATAACAGGCATAGCTCTTTTAAAGTCACACTATTCATCTATTACTTGCCTTTGCTTAAGGCTTCAACCACTTTGCCACTGATGTCAGCGTTAGGCTTAACATAAATGACAGCACCACGTTGTAATACCAAATCATATTGGTCTTTTTCAGCGATAGTGTTGATGGCTTTTTGCACTTTAACTAACAGTTTATTTTGCTCTTCACCTTGGCGACGACGTAGGTCTTCATCCAATGCTTTGCCTTTTAACTGATATTCAGATTTTAGCGATTCCATTTTACGAACCAGCTCAGTTTTTTGTGCATCGTTCATTAATGCACCATCACGTTGCTGTTTCTCCATCAGAGAACGCATTTCTTCTTGCATTTTTTGGACATCAGCTACGCGATCACCAAACTCTTTCTTCAGAGATTGAGAGATCTGTTCACGTTGTGGGAGCTGTTCAAACACAGCGCCCATATCCACTACGGCAATTTTCTCAGCATGTGCCACTAACGGCGCGCCTAACAAAACTAACGTCATCAGCGCACAATTTACCATCTTGTTCAAAATAAACTCCTTGTTACCTTGTTATTGTCAGCAAAACTTGCCGAGTGTATGCCTTTTAAAAAGTTTTGCCAATATTGAAAGAGAAGATCTCCGTTTGGTCACCTTCATATTCTTTAAGCGGCCACGCCAAGCTGAACACCATAGGTCCCATAGGTGATAACCATTGCACACTCAGGCCCCAAGAGGCGCGCAGGCGTGCTGGATCACTAAAGTCCTGTAACTTAGCAAACTCTTCCGCAGGCAAACTATTTCGATAAAAATCATAGTCAAACTCAGTATCCCAGACGTTACCCGCATCGACGAAGAAGCTAGTACGAACTGAGTTAGTGTAAGCCTCATCCAAGAATGGGGTTGGTACAATCAACTCCATACTTGCCGTTGCAAGAGCATTACCACCGATAGAGCGGCCAGAACTGACTTGAATGCTATCAGGATCCGGTTGAGGGAAGTTACAACCATCACCCGATGGATCCAAGCAAGGTTCGCTACCACTATACATATAGAAGGAGCGAGGACCGACCGAGTTTGACTTAAAGCCACGTAGTGAGCTACTACCACCTGAGTAATAGTTTTCCCAGAAAGGCAAAATTTGGTCATTATCATTAAATTGACCATAACCGTTACCATAACCTAATCGACCACGGGCCAAGAGCACAACGCTCTGACTGCGGTTAACAGGAAAATAGAAGTTAGTGTCAAAGTCTGTCTTAAAATACTGTAAATCAGACCCTGGCGAAGTCATTTTGCCATTCAGACGCTGGGACGAGCCATCTGTTGGGAAAGTGCCACGGTTCAAGGTACTACGATACCAGCCTAGGCTGAGTTCGAAGTTATCAAAACTTAAGTCGGCATTCGGATCATCATCACGATAGATGTTATAGAAACGACGTGCCTGCTCATAGGCAGAAATTTCAGAAATCGTGTTGTGACGATAGCCAATACCACCATTGATACGGTTGTATTCGTTAATCGGGAAACCCGAGTTAAGCGCCACACCATACGAACTGTTTTTATAGCGTTCTAAGTTAGCTTCATTGGCGTCAAACTCACTCCAATAAACGCTCCCGCCTAAACTCACTCCGTCTTTTGTCCAGTACGGATCGGTATAGGATAAGTTAACGTTTTTAGAGTACTTATTTGTACTCAAGCTAATACCCGCTTGATTACCTGTACCTAAGAAGTTGTTTTGCTGTACGCCAAACTGCAAGCTCAGACCTGATTCAGTACCATAACCGACACCCGCGTTAAATGAGCCCGATGGCTGCTCTTTCACTTTAACCGCAACATCAACTAAGTCATCAGTACCTGGCACTTGAATGGTTTCAGTGTCAACGGTTTCAAAGAAGCCCAAACGGTTAAGACGGGCTTTAGATTGCTCAACTTGCGCTGAGTTTAACCAAGCGCCTTCCATCTGACGCAGCTCACGGCGCATCACTTCATCTTTAGTCACTGTATTACCAGTGAAGTTAATCGCCCGTACGTAAACACGTTTACCCGGTTTAACATTGATGTTTAAGGTGACTTCTTTAGTCTTATCATCAATTTCAGGGTAGGTTTTCACTTCAGGGTAAGCATAACCGAAGCGGCCTAAATACTTGCTGTACATTTCTTCGGTGAAAGTCACATCACCGCCGTTGTACATATCACCTGCTTTGATTGGCAGAATTGATTTCATCAACTCTTCACGGCCCATCAAATCACCCGTCAGGTTTACTTCTTTAACTTTATACTTCTCACCTTCATCTACGTTGATGGTGATATATAAACCTTTACGGTCAGGCGTCATGGCCACTTGAGTCGAGGTGACTTCGAAGCGGATATAACCTTTATTGTGATAATAGGTTTTGATGGTCTCGAGATCGGCCTGCAGCTTTTGCTTCTGATAACGGCGTTCGCCGAACAGATCCCACCAAGCCACATAATCTTTAAGTTCCAGCATGCCAATCAACTCAGCATCGGTGAACTCATGATTACCGACCACGTTAATTTGGCGGATTTCGGCCGCTAAACCTTCGGTAAACTTAAATTTCAGCTCAACCCGATTACGGGGTAAGTTAATCACTTGAGCTTCCACTTTCGCGCCGTATTTACCCACGCCGTAGTAGAAATCCTGCAGACCCTTTTCAATACCGGTCAACATAGTGCGATCGAGCGACTCACCGACTTTAACGCCAGAACCGTCCAGACTTTCCTGTAACTGTTCGTCTTTAATGTCTTTGTTGCCATCGAATGTCACGGCACTGATGGTAGGACGTTCAGTGACTTTCACCACTAATACGCCGCCATCTCGGCTCACGGAGACATTTTCAAAGTTAGTCGATGCATACAAGCTTTTAATCGCTTGCTGGATTCTTAACTGGTCAACAGTGTCACCTACTTTTACTGGTAAGCTTAACAAGGCAGCACCGAGTGCAACTCGTTGCAAACCTTCAACTTGGATGTCGGTCACTTCAAACGGTTGGAAAGTATCAGCCAACACAGTCCCTGAAAACGACGCACCGACGAATAACATCGAGGCAAAAAGTTTATTCAATCTCATAGAGCACTTCTAATTATTAGTCTGTCCTTGCTCAGAGTCGGGCAAAATCATTGAAAAGCGCAACGCTCATCAACATCAGCAGTATTGCTGCCCCAAATCTGAATCCTATTTCCTGCACCTTTTCAGGTACAGGTTTACCAGTTATTACTTCAATAAAGTAATACAGCAGGTGTCCCCCATCGAGCACAGGTAAAGGCAGCAAGTTAATGATGCCTAAATTGACGCTGATGAGCGCGAGGAACCCGAGAAAATAGACCAAGCCATAGTTTGCACTACTGCCCGCACCCTGTGCGATCGAAATGGGTCCACTCAGGTTTTTCACCGACACATCGCCGGTAAATAATTTGCCAATCATCTTAAAGCTCACAGCAACAAGTTGCCATGTTTTATCCGCTGCTATACCGAAAGAATCGATTGGTCCATATTCAAGTTGTAAACGCATATTGTCTGGCCATTGTGCTTGGGTTGGGCTCACCCCGAGCATACCTATCTCTTGGCCATCGGCATTTTTACTGCTTAAGGGTGTCACTGCCACATTAATCTGTTCGCCATTGCGACGCACAGTTAAACTCACAGGCACATTGGCAGAATGTTGAATAATGTCAACAAAAGCCTGCCAATCGGTATAATTTTTACCATTTATTGCGACTAAGGTGTCACCGACTTTTAGCTCACTATTCGCAGCGGCACTGTCAGGACTAATCGCAGCAATGGTGGGGACGATTTCGGGACGATAAATCCCTAACCCTAATGCCGTAATCGGGGATTCTTTTTCAGGATCAAAACGCCAATTACGCGTATCTAAGGTATAAGACCGCGCACTAGAGTCTAAACCTTGCAAACCATTCAATGGCGTTAGCGATACACTCAGACTTTCATCACCTATGTGGCCGACTAAAGCTAAATTCACCTCTTCCCAGTTACGCACAGCCTGACCGGAAATGGCCGTTATTTGCATTGGCTCTGTGATTTGAATTTGCGCAGCAGCAGTCCCGGGGGTCGTCGAGATGATCACAGGCTTAAGTGATGGCACACCAATCAGATACATAAAATACAGGGCAACGATGGCAAAAATAAAGTTAGCAATTGGACCTGCGGCCACAATCGCAATACGTTGCCATACGGTTTTACGATTGAACGCTTGATCTTTTAATTCATCGGGAACGTCTTCAACACGCTCATCGAGCATTTTGACATAGCCGCCAAGGGGGATCATGGCTAACACATATTCAGTGCCGTCTTTACCAACACGGCGCCAAATAGCCTTACCAAAACCAATGGAGAAACGTTCGACTTTCACGCCACAACGTCGCGCGATATAGAAATGGCCGTATTCGTGGGCAGTAATTAACAGACCCAGTGCAACGATGAAAGAACCTAAGTTCCATAAAAAATCTAACATCCCACTCCTTACGTTATAAATTTAATCACTCAGCTATTGCTAAGCGATGCTTGCTAATGTCTCACGCGCATAGACGCGGGTTTGCGCATCTAAGGCTAAAATATCTTCTATGCTGCCCATAGGACGTTTAGGCACAGTGACTAAACAAGCCTCATTCACTTTTGCAATTTGTGTAAAACCAATTTGCCCCTGCAAGAATGCTTCAACAGCGACCTCATTGGCAGCGTTTAATACGGTTGTAGCCTCTTGGCCTTGGGCACACGCCTCCATAGCCAAAGCCAAACAGGGGAAACGTTCAAAATCAGGTTCATAAAAGCTTAACTGTCCGACTTTGAAAAAATCTAAAGGTTCAACGCCCGAATGAATTCTTTGCGGATAAGCCATGCAATGGGCAATCGGTGTGCGCATATCTGGGTTACCCATTTGGGCGATAACCGAACCATCACGGTACTGCACCATAGAGTGGATCACGCTTTGCGGATGAATAACCACTTTAAGTTGCTCAGCCTGAGTATTAAACAACCACCGCGCCTCAATGAACTCTAAACCCTTATTCATCATAGTGGCGGAGTCAACAGAGATTTTAGGTCCCATGGACCAATTAGGGTGTTTACAGGCTTGGGCAGGCGTCATGGCCGCAAGTGTCGCAAGATCCGACCGCAGGAAAGGTCCGCCAGAACCGGTTAACAAAATATGGGATATACCCGACGCAGCTAAATCGCAACGGCCGAGGTTAGCCTGCACTTCTAGGGGTAAACATTGAAAGATAGCATTATGCTCACTGTCCACGGGCAATAGCACAGCACCAGAGCGCTTAGTCGCCTCAATAAACAACTCACCCGACATGACTAAAGCTTCTTTATTGGCCAGTAATACTCGCTTTCCCGCCTTCACGGCTTCAAGGGTTGGTACTAGCCCTGCCGCCCCGACAATCGCTGCCATTACGGTATCCACTTCGGCAGCCGTCACTAAACCGAGTAAATCGTTTATGCCAGTAGTGACTTGGATATTGAGCGCAGCGGGTAAAACGGCGCGTAACTGTTTCGCAGCCTCTTCATCCACCATATGTGCGACTTTCGGTTTATGGGCTACACACAAAGCCAGCATCTTATCAACGCTCGCATTGGCCACCAATCCATAGATGCTATAAGCCAATGGATTAGCCGAAATCACGCTTAAGGTACTAGCACCAATTGAACCGGTAGCACCCAAAATCACCATATTTTGCATAGCGTTACATCCAGAATGCAATGTAGATCAGGGTAAACACCGGCAAGGCTGCAGTCAGGCTGTCGATGCGGTCGAGCACGCCGCCGTGACCGGGCAAAATAGTGCCAGAATCTTTAATACAGGCCGCACGCTTAAACATACTCTCAGATAAATCGCCCAGCGCTGACACTAAAGCAACAAATAAGGTCACTGCCACAACTAAACCCAGTTCTTGCTCTGGTGAATAATACATAACACCTGCAACCACGAGCATAGTCGTCACTAAACCACCAAGTAGGCCTTCCAAGGTTTTAGCAGGGCTCACTGCAGGCATCAGTTTCGTTTTACCTATCGCTTTACCGACGAAGTAAGCCCCAGAATCAGCGGCCCACACAATCAACATCACTAACAGTACTAATACTGGGCCGTAATAGGGTGAAGTTTGTGAGCTAATGGATTTGAGTGCGATAAGAGCAACAAAGCAAGGCACTAAGGTTAACTGTCCAAACATGGACTTAAACATAGGATTCTTTTGCCAGAACTTAGCGCTTTTAGGATAAGTTACCACTAATAATAGTGATGCTAACCACCAGAATGCACCAATATAGAGAATGGCCAAATAGATAGGATGTAACTGATGGCTTAACCAAACTGCATCGATTGGCACAATAAGATTAATTGCCACCAATAAGATACCAACTGTGAAGGTAAAGCTCCACTGAGTGACATCACACTGATTATCGATAATTCTTCCCCATTCCTTTGCTGCAATAAGGAAGACGGCAACTAAGGCCCAGGCGAAGTAGCTGGCAGGGAGCAAAAATATCGCCCCTAAAACTAATGGAACTAACCAAGTTGCTGTTATTATTCGTTGTTTTAGCAAAAAAAATCCCTCATGAGGTTTTACAATGCACGCATCTCATCAATCTGACTTCCAGTCAGACCAAAACGGCGCTGGCGACTTGCAAAAATGGCTATCGCTTCATGAAAAGCCTGTTCATCGAAATCAGGCCAAAGGGTGTCGGTAAACACCAATTCTGCATAGGCCGCCTGCCACAGCACAAAATTACTGATGCGACAGTCCCCGCCCGTGCGGATCATTAAATCAACTTCACTCTGATTTTGCATGCACAAATGTGCACTTAAGGCTTCTTCGGTGAACTGACTGCTGGTCATTTCGCCAGTTTCGACCTTTTCCGCTAATTTTTGTGCTGCTTGAAGTATGTCCCAACGGCCACCATAGTTAGCCGCAACATTTAGAATCAAGCCAGTATTGCGAGATGTCTTCTCTTGAGCAGCAGCAATTTGCTTCTGTAATCGCGCCGAAAAGCGGCTGATATCGCCAATAATGTTGAGCTTAACCTGATTCTTATCCAGCAATTTAATTTCGCGCTGTAATACGGTAAAAAACAACTCCATCAGCAAGCTGACTTCTTTATCGGGTCTACGCCAATTCTCGCTAGAAAATGCGAATAAGGTTAGCGATTCAATGCCTAATTGGCTTGCCGTGCTTACGGCTCTTCTAACGGCCTTAACACCAGCCTTATGTCCCATCACTCGTGGTTTACCTTGGGTTTGTGCCCAACGCCCATTGCCATCCATGATAATAGCAACATGCTTAGGTAACGACTGTTTCACGAGTTCGGGTAATTGTCCCGGCAAGGTCGTTTGAGTGTATAAATCACTCTCACTCGTCCTAGGGTGCGGATCAAGTTCCACTGTGGATGACATCTAATACAGCCCTTTAAAATAGACAAACGCCGTGTAGTATACCCCTACACGGCGCATCAACTCTAGCTTATCGAACTGAGATTAGACTTCCATCAACTCAATTTCTTTGGCCGCTAAAATCTCATCGACCTTTTTAATGTGAGCATCGGTGAACTTTTGCACTTCTTCTTCACTGCGACGCACATCATCTTCAGTACAAGCTTTAGCTTTTTCAAGCTTTTTCACTTCAGAAATCGCATCACGACGCACGTTACGGATAGCAATACGACCGTTTTCAGCTTCGTTACGCACCACTTTGATGAAGTCTTTACGACGTTCTTCAGTCAACGCGGGTAATGGAATACGTAATGTCGCGCCAGCTGACATAGGATTCAGACCTAAATCAGAGCTCATAATAGCCTTTTCAACGGCTTGGATAGCACTACGGTCAAACACAGTCACAGACAAAGTGCGTGAATCTTCAACGCCCACGTTAGCCACTTGGTTTAGTGGCGTCATAGTGCCGTAGTAAGAGACTTGAATGGAATCCAGCAGGCTTGGGTGGGCACGACCGGTACGCACTTTTGCCATTTGGTTTTTAGTCGCGTCAACGCATTTACCCATACGCTCTTGCGCATCTTTCTTAATGTTCTCAATCACGTTAAATGTCCTTCTTGGTCATTAAATAACTTTTTTCGCTCTGATCAGCGTGCCTTCTTCTTCACCCATGATAACGCGGCGTAGAGCGCCAGGCTTATTCATGTTGAAGACTAAAATAGGCATGTCGTGATCACGCGCCATAGTAAAGGCGGCTAAGTCCATTACTTTTAATTCTTTTTCCAGAATTTCCGCATAAGTCACTTCATCATACTTAACGGCGTCTGGGTTCTTCATTGGGTCTTCGGAGTATACACCGTCGACTTTAGTGCCTTTCAATACGACTTCAGCTTCGATTTCAATGCCGCGTAAACAGGCCGCAGAATCGGTCGTGCAGAAAGGATTACCTGTACCGGCAGCAAAAATAACCACTCGGCCAGATTTTAGCAAGCTGATCGCTTCAGCCCAATTGTAATCATCACACACACCCTTTAACGGGATAGCTGACATCAGACGAGCATTAACATAGGCACGGTGCAGGGCGTCTCGCATTGCCAAGCCGTTCATAACCGTTGCCAGCATACCCATGTGATCGCCCACCACACGGTTCATGCCTGCTTTTGCTAGGCCTTCACCGCGAAACAGATTACCACCACCAATAACCACACCCACCTGAATACCCAGCTCAACCAGCTCTTTCACTTCCTGAGCCATGCGATCTAATACTTTAGGGTCGATGCCGAAGCCTTCGTCGCCCATCAGTGCTTCGCCACTTAATTTAAGAAGAATGCGTCTAAATGCGGGTTTTGGATTGGTGCTCATAATTTTTATCCTGGTCATAACAAGACCGCAGCTATTGCCGCGGTCTTGGGGGTATTTAGCGTTGGCGATTAAGCCTTTTTAGAAGCAGCGATTTGAGCAGCAACTTCAGCCGCGAAATCTTCTTCTTTCTTCTCAATACCTTCACCCACTTCTAAACGAATGAAGTTAGTGACTTTAGCGCCTTTCTCTTTCAGAATTTCGCCAACAGTTTTCTTTGGTTCCATGATGTAAGCTTGACCAGTCAGAGAAATCTCACCGGTGAACTTCTTCATACGACCAAGAACCATCTTCTCAGCGATCTCTGCCGATTTGCCTTCGTTCATTGACATTTCGATTTGCAGAGCTTGTTCTCTTGCAACGATTTCTGCAGGAACATCTTCTGGGTTCACGTATTCAGGCTTAGAAGCAGCAACGTGCATTGCGATGTGCTTTAAGGTTTCTTCGTCAGCTTCACCGGCAACAACAACGCCAATGCGCTCACCGTGACGGTATGAAGATAGGTTTGCACCATCGATGTACTCAACACGACGAATGTTGATGTTTTCACCGATTTTAGTTACCAATGCAACGCGTGCATCTTCGAACTGTGCTTTTAAATCTTCAAGAGTCACTTTAGATGCAGCAGCGGCATCTAATACTGCGTTCGCGAATGCTAAGAAGTTTGAATCTTTAGCAACGAAGTCAGTTTGACAGTTAACTTCTAATAGCGCAGCGAAACCTTCGCCATTCTTGATCAGAATTGTACCGTCAGCAGCGATGTTACCCGCTTTTTTAGCCGCTTTAGCAGCGCCAGACTTACGCATGTTGTCAATTGCTAACTCCATGTCGCCGTTAGCTTCTGTCAGAGCGTTTTTACAATCCATCATGCCTGCGCCAGTACGGTCGCGCAGTTCTTTAACTTGGGCAGCAGTAATTGCCATTGTTAAATCCTCTATAAAAAATCGACTAATTTGCAGATATAAAACAGGGGCCGAATGGCCCCTGTTAACCAATCAAAAATCTTGGTTAATAAGGGTGATGATAATCATCCCGCCTTATTATTATTCGGCTTCTACGAAACCGTCTTGCTCAGCTTGAACAGCCAAATCTTGACCACGGCCAGCTTTTGCAGCAGCAGCAACAGAAGAAGTGTACAGGCGAATAGCACGCATAGCGTCGTCGTTACCAGGAACGATGTAGTTAACACCATCTGGCGCAGAGTTAGTATCAACAACTGCAACAACAGGGATACCCAGGTTGTTAGCTTCTTTAATAGCGATATGCTCATGGTCAGCACCAATGACGAATAATACGTCTGGCAGGCCGCCCATGTTTTTAATACCACCTAAAGATTTTTCCAGCTTTTCAAGCTCACGAGTACGCATCAGCGCTTCTTTCTTGGTCAGCTTGTCGAAAGTACCGTCTACTGATTGGCTTTCCAGTTCTTTCAGACGTTTGATTGACTGACGAACGGTTTTCCAGTTAGTCAGCATACCGCCTAACCAGCGGTGATCAACATAGTACTGGTCACAAGACAGAGCAGCTTCTTTGATCGCTTCGCCAGCAGCACGTTTAGTACCAACGAATAATACTTTACCTTTCTTTGAAGCTACGTTGCTGATGAAAGCTAGCGCTTCATTGAACATTGGCACAGTATGCTCAAGGTTGATGATGTGAACACCGTTGCGAGCACCGAAAATGAATGGCTTCATTTTTGGGTTCCAGTAACGGGTTTGGTGACCGAAGTGGACACCGGCCTGAAGCATATCGCGCATTGAAACTGTAGTCATTTCTATTACCTTAAAATTTAGGGGGTTAGACCTCCACGTATCCCATGTCTTCGACCCCTTATATAACAACTGAGGGCACCCCGAAGAATGTGTCGACACGTGTGTGATTTAGTATTTAGACAAATAGCCATGTATAATGGCCGCCATCTTTAGTCTTGCAAGTATCAAAGCAGCGCAAAAGCTGGCTTAGACAATTCATCAAGACTTAAACATAACGGCGCGCTTTATACCATAAATAGCCCTAAAGCACAAATTTTTGCATTAGGTTGCGTGGCCAACAGACATTAAAGACACAAGAGAAAACGCAATGAGTATAGTCATCAAGACCGCTGAAGAAATTGAAAAAATGCGTGCTGCGGGCAAACTAGCCGCACAGGTATTAGAAATGATCGCGCCGCATGTTAAACCGGGCGTGACCACCAATGAGCTCAATGACCTCTGCGCCAAATATACCGAAGAGCAAGGTGCGATTTCGGCGCCGCTTAACTACCATGGTTTTCCTAAATCCATTTGTACTTCTGTAAACCATGTGATTTGCCACGGCATTCCAAACGACAACCCACCATTGAAAGAAGGCGATATCCTCAATATCGACATCACAGTGATTAAAGACGGTTATCACGGCGATACCTCGATGATGTTTTTAATCGGTGAAGTGAGCGCGAAGGACAAACGTCTGTGCCGCATCGCGCAAGAAAGCTTGTATTTAGCTATTCGTAAGGTTCGTCCAGGTTTAAAACTGGGTGAAATCGGCAATACTATCGAAAAATTCATCAAAGCAAGCAAAACAGGCCTTGAGAAATATTCCATCGTGCAAGATTATTGTGGCCACGGTATTGGCTCGGGTTTCCATGAAGAACCTCAGGTCATGCACTACCGTAACGGCGATAACACAGTATTACGCCCAGGCATGTGTTTCACCATTGAACCTATGATCAATGCCGGTCGCCACACGACCATACTCGATCGCGATGATAAGTGGACGGTAACGACCTCCGATGGTAAAAATTCAGCCCAGTGGGAACATACCTTACTGGTGACTGAAAAAGGGGTTGAAGTACTTACCCTGCGTGAGGATGAGGATTTCCCACGTATTATCAATCACGAGCGATAGGCCACACTAACAAACATAAAAACAAGGGACTCGATGAATATAGCTCTGCTCGCTAAACAATCATTAATCGAACAGAATCAGATTCTTTTGGCCAGTTTTAAGGCTAAAACCCCGATTGAAGAGCTCGTCACGCAGCGCTGTCAATTTGTCGATGCCCTTGTCAAGCAAGCTTGGGAACAGCACGGTCTAAGGGAATATGATATTGCCCTGATTGCCGTGGGCGGCTATGGCCGTGGGGAGCTGCATCCCCACTCGGATGTCGATTTACTGTTCCTGTTTAATGATATCTTGTCACCCGCCGCCGAAGCGGCACTCAGTCAGTTTATTGCCTTTCTGTGGGATGCCAATCTGGAAATCGGCCACAGTGTCCGTACGTTAAACGACACGATTATCCTCGGCCGTGAAGACATCACCATAGCCACCAACCTGTTAGAGGCACGATTGCTCGAAGGGCCCGAATTTTTATTCGATCAACTTTATGATGCGATTCGTCAGAGTGACTTTTGGACTTCAAGCGATTTTTTTATCGCAAAACGGGATGAGCAAAATGCCCGCCATGCCAGAGCCAGCGCCTTCGATTTAGAACCCAATATCAAAAGTTGTCCCGGTGGCCTTAGGGATATTCAAACCATTGCTTGGGTAGCCATGCGTCACTTTGGCGCCGCTCGCCTCGAAGAATTAGTCCAATACGACTTTTTAGAGCCAGGTGAATTAGAAGAGCTGCTCGAATGTCAGCACTTTTTATGGAAGCTACGCTTTGCCCTGCACATGGTGGTCGGTCGCGATGAAAATCGCTTACTCTTTGATGTGCAGCGCCAAGTTGCCGAACTTATGGGTTATGAAGACGCCACCCAGCTTGCCGTTGAGCAAATGATGAAACGTTACTATCGCACGGTACGCCGAGTGATGGAGCTAAACGAAATGTTGCTGCAGCTGTTTAAACGGGCAACACTGGGGCACACAAAAGCTTTAGAAATTCAATCGATAGATAAACACTACCAGCGCCGCGGCACTTTTATTGAAGCGCTAAGCGATGATCTTTTCGATAGCGGCGAAGAAATTGTCCGGCTGTTTTTGTTAGTCGCTAAAAACTCCAACATCAAAGGCATTTACGCACCAACGCTGCGTTCGCTGCGCCGAGCAAGACGCGCCCAGCCGCAAGCCTTACAAGAAAACCCGCTTTGTCGCCAAGCCTTTATGGAAATTCTGCGCCACCCTCGCGGCATTGTTGCTTTGTCTTTAATGCATAAACACGGCGTGTTATCGGCCTATTTACCCGCATGGCGAAATATTGAAGGCCAGATGCAATTCGACCTATTCCACGCCTATACGGTCGATGAACACACCCACAGATTACTGCTCAATATCGAGCGTTTTTCCCAAGCAGAACAAAAGGAAGAATTTCCCTTAGGCTCGATTCTGATCAACCAATTACCTAAAAAAGGTTTACTCGTATTGGGCGCTATCTTCCACGATATCGCCAAAGGCCGCGGTGGCGATCACAGTAAACTGGGCTCAAGCGATGCCCTCGCCTTTTGTAAGCTGCACGGGTTAAACGATCACGATGGCCGTCTAGTCGCTTGGCTGGTTGAAAATCATCTGGTGATGTCTGTCACCGCCCAGCGCCGCGATATTTCCGATCCCGATGTGGTGGCCGACTTTGCCAATAAAGTCCGCGATGCCGTGCATTTAAGTTATCTGTACTGCTTAACCGTCGCCGATATCTGTGCCACCAACGAAAAAACCTGGAACAACTGGAAAGGCTCACTGCTGCGCGATTTGTACTTTTCGACCCAAAGAGTGCTCGCCCGCGGTAAAGAAAAACCCGTCGATATTCGTGCCAGAGTGCGTGAATACCAAGCCAAGGCAAAAAAAGAGCTGCTGCGCCGCGGATTGAAAGAGAAAGATCTCGATGCCCTGTGGCAACGTTTTAAGGCAGATTACTTTTTACGCCACCAGCCAAATCAAGTCGCGTGGCACGCCGAAGCGATTTTAAAGCACAAACAACAGGATGAGCCCTTAGTCTTAGTGTCCAAACACACCACCCGTGGTGGTACTGAGCTATTTGTCTATTGCCAAGACAGACCTAAATTGTTCGCAACTGTGATGGCGGTACTCGACAATAAAAATATCAACGTCCATGATGCCAACATCATGACGTCAAAAGACAATTATGCCCTCGATACCTTTGTGATCTTAGAGCAAGATGGTGAGCCCGTTAGCCAGCTTTCACGCATTCAAAGTATCCGTAAAGCGCTTGAGAAAGCCCTGTCGAGCGACAGCCCAAAACTGCCGCGCTTTAGAAAACTATCGCGCAAGATGAAACCTTTTAATGTGCCGACACAAGTGAGTTTCCTCGAAAGCAGTCGTCATGGTACAAGTATGATGGAGCTTATCGCCTTAGATTCGCCAGGATTACTGGCAAAAGTTGGGGATATCTTTTACCGTTGCAACACAACATTACTCGCGGCCAAAATCACCACCATTGGTGAGCGAGCCGAAGACTTTTTTATGCTGCAGACTAATGATGGCTTGCAACTTAACGAAAACCAAGAGAATACCCTCAGGGACGCTTTAATCAGTGCCCTGAGTGCAAAGAATATCGAATCAGTTAATTAACAAGACCAGTGGGAGAAGTAAATGGAGGCTTTACGCCAACGTATTGAGGCGGCTTTTGAAGCGCGCGCCGACATCACACCAAGCACAGTTGACGCAGGTGTGCGCAGCGATGTGCAAAATGTCATCAATATGCTCGATAAAGGTGAAGTCCGTGTCGCCGAGAAAATCGACGGACAATGGCATGTGCACCAATGGCTGAAAAAGGCGGTATTACTGTCCTTCCGTATTTTCGATAACGTGGTTATCGATGGCGCCGAAACCAAATACTTCGACAAAGTGCCGTTAAAATTTGCCGAATATGATGAAGCCCGCTTTAAAGCGGAAGCCATTCGTGTAGTGCCTTCGGCGACAGTACGTAAAGGCTCATTCATAGGTAAAAATACCGTGTTGATGCCATCCTATGTGAACTTAGGTGCCTATGTTGATGAAGGCACTATGGTTGACACTTGGGCAACGGTTGGCTCATGCGCACAAATCGGTAAAAACGTGCATTTATCTGGCGGCGTAGGTATTGGTGGCGTACTTGAGCCATTGCAAGCGGGCCCAACCATCATCGAAGATAACTGCTTTATCGGTGCACGTTCTGAGATTGTTGAAGGCGTGGTGGTTGAAGAAGGCTCAGTGATTTCTATGGGCGTGTATATCGGCCAAAGCACTCGAATTTACGATCGCGAAACTGGCGAAGTGCATTACGGTCGTGTACCAGCAGGCTCTGTGGTTGTTTCTGGCAACCTACCATCTGCCTGTGGCAAGTACAGCCTCTATGCCGCTATTATCGTTAAGAAAGTCGATGCAAAAACCCGCAGTAAAGTGGGTATCAACGAATTACTGCGTATTGTTGATTAACAGTATTCGTTCGATAACATGAGTTTCATAAAAAGATGCCCGAGGGCATCTTTTTTATTGTCGGCACCATTTAGCCTACAGTTGCGCTGTCATTATCAGGCTTAAAAATAAAGTGTTTAATAAGGCACTTAAATCAAGCGCTCTACTTCACGGAATGCATTTCTCGTCATTGCAATGGCCCGCCAGCCGATAATCCCCAATGGCTGCTGCGCTTTGTTCACTACCACAAGATATTCTGAGTCTAGTAAATTCAACTGCAGTAATGCATCTTCCGATGTGGCCACCTCACTGATAATAGGCACTGAATGCTCCATGATCTGATGGGCTTTTTTATGTAAAGATGCCCTATCCAGTTCACGCTCAGCCGCAGTGCCAAGTAATGGGCTAAACCAATGTTCCAGTAAGCGACTCGTGATCACCCCAAGTATCTTATGTTGCTCATCCAATACCACTGCCACCTTAGCATGGGCAGTCGTAAGTAAACGCTTAATATCAACTAACTCATGGTCGAGTGAAATCGTGACTAAAGGTTCAAGCGGCGCAGCACCAATATGATCGCTAATACTCAACTCTCGATTAATCAAAATCGCTAAACAAGTTTCGACTATCTCAGGGTCAAAAAGTGTACCTTTACCCGCACGCAGCACTTCAGTCATTTTCTCCAGCCCTAACGATGGGCGATAAGGCCTGTGGGACAATATCGAATCGGCAACATCGGCGACGGCAATAATTTTCGCCTCATATAAAATAGCCTTATCCTTTAAGCCCGCTGGATAACCTGAGCCATCAAGCCGCTCATGATGCTGTAAAATCATCTCTTTAATGGGCCAAGGAAACTCCACATCCTCAATAATTTCAGCACCATGTAATGGGTGAGTCTGAATTAATGCGTATTCTTCTTTTGAAAGTTTTGACGGTTTTGTCAAGATCTGCGATGGAATCGCTAACTTGCCGATATCATGGACTAAGGCACCAATCTTCAGTCCTTCTAAACGCAGCGGGTCTAAGCCTAATTTCTCACCAATCAAATAACTTAATTGCGCCACCGACTTTTGATGCCCTGCGGTATAGGCATCTTTCAGTTCTAATGCCTCAGAAATGGCACTAATAAGCTGGGTTAACGATTGAGATAATTGCTCTTTTTGCGCTTTAATGATTTTGGACTGCCTGGATACCGCGCGCAATGTGCGTGGTAGTTCAATGCTATGCCATAAAATGCTGGCGAAAGTCAGTAATGATCTCGCATCATTACGACTATAGGGCTCGTTACGGTCAACCACACACAGCATGCCCACTAAGCGACTGCGAAATAAAATCGGCACCGCCAAGTAACGCCCTCCAAGTAGCAGTTTATCTAAGGGCAAATCCCCTAAGCGCCTTTGAGAGTCGGTTTGATTTTGGATGATCGGCTTATAATCTCGCACACATTCGAGCCATACGCGGCTTTCAAGTTCTGACACTTGGGTATTATCTTCAACAAAATCGGCTTGATTAGCCTCTGCGTGGGGATACTCAGAACGCGCAGCGAGTGTGAGTGTTTTTAACTTTTCGTTATGCAACAGAATAAAGCCATATCGACTGCCAGTGAGCGACATCGCCTTAGAAACTGCGACTTTAAATACTTCTTCTTGGGAGGATTTAATCACATCTTCTATGTGTTGCAACCAAGCATCGCTGGCTTGAATCGCTCGACGATAATCCGAGTGCAACTCCTTCATCTGCGGATCTTCAAAATTGATGTCGGATAGAATCAAGTACCATCCCATTTCAGGTAAAGAATGCAGCGCGAGATGCACACGTATGCCGCGATGATCTTGTAATTGAAAACCTATTTCTTGGCCGCGTCGCCTCACGATATCGGCGCATAGTTCAGCATTAAAAGCACTAAACAATTGGCTAATGGGTTGATTAATGATTTGCGCCGCAGAGCGTTTGCAACGGCTGTAAAAGGCTTGGCTCATCCGTAGCACACAAAACTGCTCATCTAGCTGTGCCCAAGATAAATTCAAACTATCGGGCAAGTCTTTCATTCCAACAATAAGGCTTTGACGAGTTGACATCCAGCACTCCGACCTGTAATTCGAGCATGGGTAATACACTATACCGCTATGTTCACCCCAATGTGAGCACTATAAAATCTCCAATAAACATAATGATAGCTGATTTCATGACAAACGCGGGTTAAAATAAACGCCGCTGAATGTCATGCCATTGCCACGACTCACCTACATCTTAGAAAACGATCGTTTTATTGCCGTACACGACCACTTGTTCGTTGAGCACTAATTGCAGCGCTTTACTCAATACACTCTTTTCAACATCGCGCCCAGCACGTGCCATTTCTAAGGCGCTATAACTGTGGTCGACGGGAATGACGTCTTGTTTAATGATCGGCCCTTCATCGAGGCAATTATTCACAAAATGCGCCGTCGCACCGATAATTTTCACCCCGCGCTCCCAGGCTTGGCGATAGGGTGCAGCACCGATAAAAGCAGGTAAAAAAGAATGATGGATGTTGATGATGCGATTAGGATATTGCGCCACAAAATCAGGCGTTAATACCCGCATATACTTAGCCAAGACTAAATAATCGGGTTCGTATTGAGATACCGCAGCCAACAGTGCTTGCTCGTGTTGAATTCGGTCTAAGCCTTCGTGACTCACCAGATGAAAAGGGATGTTAAACTTCTCTGCCAATTCACGTAGTGCATCATGGTTACCCACCACAGCGGCAATCTCGACACTTAAACCACCGTAATAGGCTTTCATTAACAAATCGCCTAAACAGTGTGCTTCCTTTGTGACTAACACCACAATGCGTTTTTTACCCGCGCTAACTAACGTCATATGATTTTGCGTAGGCAGTACGTCACGCAGATCCTGCAATAACTGTTCGCTGTTAAAAATGCCCTCTAACTCAGTTCGCATAAAGAAACGCCCTTGGGCATTATCCACAAACTCACTGTTTTTAATGATATTCAATTTATGGGTAAAACAAACACTGGTGATTTTGGCGATAAGGCCTTGGGCATCGGCGCAATCCGTCAGTAAGATTTTACGTTCCATGGATGGCGAAGTATTACTGCGAGTTTCAGTCATTTGTTGCAAAGTTGGCTCTCCTATATTGTCCCTACATCGAGTTTGCCATAGCAAATCATGCTGAACAGTATGAAAACCCTATAATGCGAAAATAAAAATGATATTTCAGAGGCTTGAATCAATAAAATGTAAAAATTAAGCAGTTAATTTTGTAAAAACACAATCCTAGCGGCGAGTATCTAAGTAACGCTGCAATACTTTACGCAAGGTTTCGGCCTTAGTGCCGTAAACCACCTGCACACCTTTGCCCATAACGATCACGCCCTTAGCGCCCAACTGACTCAAACGCACCTTATTGACTAACTCGGGCTTGTGTACGCTCAAGCGTAACCGTGTCAAACAAGCATTAAGTTCAACGATATTTTCACGCCCGCCGAGCGCCGCAATAATCGCCCGTAAACTTTCTTTGGGTCCTTTACTGTCGTTATGCTCAAGCCTACCGGGAGTTTTCAAATTAAAGGCTAAAATACTCAGTCTAAACAACAGGTAATATATTATGGCGGTTAAAGGCCCAAGGAAAATAAACCAGCTGGCATTACGGGACAATGGAAATAGCAGCGTAAAGTCCACCAGCCCTTGGGAGAATACTATGCTGTGGTGAATATCCAGCATAATACAGACAAAATAAGCGAGCCCAGTGAGTAAGGCGTGAATAATAAATAGAATCGGCGCCACAAACATAAAAGCAAATTCGATAGGTTCAGTCACCCCAGTTAACCAACTTGCCGCCCCCGCCGAGAGCATAATACCCGCCACGCGATTCCGCTCTGAGGGATCAGCACAGCGCCACATTGCCAGTGCAGCCGCCGGTAATCCCCACATTTTAATCAGATAACCACCGGCAAGGTTTCCCGCCTGCGGATCGCCCGCTAAATAGCGCGCCACCTCACCACGAACGACTTCATGCCCCAATAACTGATATTGGCCCACCTCTAAGTAAAAAGGCGCATTCCAAATATGATGTAAGCCAAGGGGAATAAGTAACCGCTCTAATGCGCCATACACGCCAAAAGCAATGGCTGGTTTTTGATAAACCGCCCAGTCGGATACGCGCTCAATCAATAAAGCTAAGGGTGGCCACACATGGGCGAGTACATAACCTAGGCTCATCGCTAGGGGAATAATAAGTAAAGATGCACTGCGACGTCCCTCGAAGAAAGAGAAAATCGCAGGCAAGCGAATATATTGACTCCAACGGACTGCGAGGCAAGTAATACCACCAAGCATCATACCACCTGCAATTCCAGTATCTAAGGTATCCATTCCTAATAAAGGTTGGGTTGGAAGTCGATACAAATCGGCCAGTGCGGCTAACGTCGCTGTCATCACCCCATAACCAAACACTGCCGAAAAGGCGGCAATACCTTGATCGCGACAAAAACCAATAGCAACAGCCACGGCAAATAACATCGGCATAATGGCGAAAATGAGTTTGCCTACCGCCAGCATCAGCACTGTCAGCTCTTCGGGCATAAAAGGAATCGGACTAACAGTTAAGCCGAGCATAACCCCAGCTGCGGGTAAAATGGCAATAGGAATAAGCAGCGCTTGGCTTAAGCGCTGGGCAAATTTAAACCACTGTAGATTGACGAAACTACCTAAGCGACGAGCTCGGTTTTGACGACTTGATTCCAGCGTTCTAGCCATTTTATCGCTTCAACCTCAGGTTCCATGGTTTCACAGGCATCAATTTCGAGTAATTCCACCAGCGGCTTAGCGCCAAGTTCACTCAAGAGTGCATCTACAGACTTACCTGCACCGCAGAAAGTCTCATAACTTGAATCACCTAGAGCTATCACACTGTATCTAAGCTCAGGTAAGTAGGGTGCTAGATGTTTAAGATTATGGTACCAAGACTGAATATCATCGGGTAAGTCCCCTTGTCCGGTCGTCGAAGTCACCACCACTAACAATTCATCCTGAGGAGGAATAAAGCTTGCTACCTCATTAGGTTGCCACAATGTGACATCATAACCTAAAACTTGCATTTCTTTCTCTAGGGTTTCAGCGGCAAATTGTGCACTACCATATACAGTGCCAAACACCAGATTCACCTTTTTCATGATACACTCCACATCGCGTTGCAAACCTTATTAGGCTGACCTTACTTTATTGTTCAGCGTATGAGCAAGCTAAGGCGCAAATTTTTTATAAATCAAGCCATTGAGCGTGAGAAAATATCTAATGCGACAGTCCACCCGCCAAAAACACCTCAAGCAGCACCACAAAACAACCCATATTCGGCGTAAAAACTATTTCCACTCCGCCCAGCAAAATCTCATATCGCCACTTGCACTCACGTCTGGATTCTCAACCTTAGCCGTCATGATGCAAGAGCTGCGGCCACAAACAGCACAAACGCCACAACTCCTCGATTAAGCAATCCACCTCGTTTTAAATTCGATGACTTTAGTTTCAATAACAAAGCAAAGTGAATGCACTTAATTTTATTCACGCGGCTAAGTTGATATCACCATATCAAGCATTGGCCGCTTGCTGTTCACGCCTCTTGGGCGATGAATAACTCTGCTTGCTGACTCAAGGTCGCCTCATCCCAACCTAGCTCGGCAAACACGGTTTCCCACTCAGGCTCGAGCTCGGTTTCTATGCTGAGCCGAGTTTGAGTTATAGGGTGTGTAAAGGTGAGTTTTTTTGCGATAAGCCACAGGCGATTAATACCGAAATGCTCACGAAAAAATGCATTTTGCTTACCATCGCCATGGGTGGTATCACCGACGATGGGGTGGCGTAAATGCGCCATGTGTCTTCTGAGCTGATGCTTACGCCCCGTTTTAGGACTCAAGCGTACCAGTGCGAATCGGCTAGTGGGATATCGACCTGACGGATACGGAATTTCAGTATTGAGTAACGGCTCATACGCCGTCACAGCCTCCTGCGCCGCTTTATTAGGATCGGCATTCTTATCGCCTAATTCATCCAACTCAACCTTAAGCGCATAGTCTAAAATACCGCTCTCATGCATATTACCGCGCACTAAAGCCAGATATTGTTTTTCAACCGTATGGGAGGCAAATTGCTCACACAGAGCATTGGCCACTTCACTACTCTTGGCAAACAAGAGCACGCCGGATGTCGGCCTGTCGAGACGATGTACAGGAAACACATGACAGCCCACTAAGTCACGGGTCAGCTGCATGGCAAAAAATCGCTCCCGACGCGCTAAATAACTGCGGTGGACCAATAAGCCTGCGGGTTTATGAATTGCCACTAAATGCTCATCTTCATAAAGAATTTCAATCTCAGGCGCCTGCTCTTCTGAATCATCCTCTTGGGATACATTCACTGCATTTTCAGGCGTTTCAAGCCAGATATCATCTTGATTCATTTAACAACATATCCAATTCATTCAATAGGCTAATTAAAGTTTGGCGCGGGGGCATATCCAGCCAAACATGTTCAGCCATAGGGGCAATCGCAATTTGAGTCGGCAATGGCGCCCCCGTTTCGATTAAAGTCTGCATTCTAGGCAGCAAAATAAACTGCAGCCACTGCTCAAGGGGCATAAGATCACAGGCAAAAGGTGCTGTGCTTGCCATTGCAGCGGCAGAAGGCGCTTGCTCAGACCACAACTCGGCCGCTTGCAGCGCGTGGGTAATCTGAGCCAATTTAGCTTGGGTTTGACTGTATAACATAGCTTTCAGATCCATTCTCATGTTAGCCATTGCGATTCAAGAACTCACCACAATTCACTGGCCGAATAGGTCGATTAAAGTGCCGCAATCATACCATCCAGACGCACTTCCCCCTATAATGGCGCCAATTTATTGAGCCTCTTTGATTGATATGGCAGCCAAATGACTGAAATTACAACTTTAAGCCAGTTTTTAACCACAGCCAAAACCCAGTTCCAAGTCTATGATCTTGGCCGTAGGGTGCAACATATTGATATGCTCGCGTTTCACCAAATAGAATCTCTGTCAGCCCCTTATCCTTATCCCATTCAAGGGCATGCACAATTTGCTATTGTCTTTTGGGATGCGAGCCAGCAGCACTTTATTTGGTTTCTAAAACTGGCGTTAGATGAGCAAGGATTACTGTCGCCCGCGCCTCGCTCACAATTTATCGAAATGATATTAGCGGCACTAGGGCAAGATCCCACTCAGCCGCTCAGTGATGAGCAGCAAGAACGACTCGCGAATAATCCGTTTAATTTCAAGCCAAGCCAGGAAAAACTGGCCGTATTTAACGCACTCGTTCGTAAACAACTTGGCCAGCGCGCTTCATCACAATACGAGTTTGCCGTGCAATATCTGTCAGGCCAAATTGCCCCATCACAATGGCAACATATTGGAATGCAAGGCATAGCTGATGTGTGTGTACGCGCAAAAGAATTTGATCATGAGCAGCACTTGGTATCGAGTTTTGATACAGCCGCTATCGAAGTGCAAATCGCCCTATGCCAATGCCTTGAACACTTACAGCTTAGCGACACACTCGCCGATAAGATTCTCGCGAAACTTCAAGACGCAGCGCCAGAGCACCAAGCCTATTTCCTTCGCGCTTTGGCTTCTAGCGCCAAACACAGCCAAAAAGCGTTTGCGCATCTACACGGCCAATCCTCTTTAGATACCAATGCCCTCATCAGCATTGCCGGACGTAACTGGTCGGTATTAAAACAAGATTCAAGTCGCAGTCTTTACTTAGAAGCTCTGGCACTGCAGCCCCAAGCCTTTTTTAATCAGGTCTTTGCTGATATTGTGGCAATTCCTAGTTTGCGCAATCAACTACTAGGCGAATTAAGAAATCCCAATCGAAGTGTTCAACTATCACAAGCCATAGGTGGTTTGTTTAAGGCAGCTAGCAAATGATGTCAGATTTACTGTTAATTATTGGCCTCGTCGTGATTGCCGCATTCTTTTGGCAACTACGCCAAATGGCAGAGTTGAGCCGTATTTTTGCCGAAAAAGAATGTTGGCGACAAAAAGTTCAACTGTTAGCCATTGCCATGGAAACTGCCCGCCCTAGCATTGGCGGCACGACGGGGATCTGCTGGAAGGCGAAATATTTATTTGAATTCAGCACCGACGGCATTAACCAATACCGTGGCCATATTTGGATGCAAGGCAAGAAAATTCAAAAGATTGAATGGCCTATCTTCCCTGAGCCTGAATGGCATGAAGCCCCAACGTCACAGGGTAAGTTTGGCGGGTGTGGTACGCAAAGTGGTTGTAACTCAGGCAAATGCCATTAAGCTTTTATCGACAATGTTGGCTCAAATAAAATGTGAGCCAACATAGAGAGCAAGACATCATTCTTTTTTTATCGTAAATACGGCTAAAAAATAACTCACTGTAAAAGTTATAAAAGAAAGGGCGCGGCCCTAAAGCCACGCCCTCCTATTCTCTGTTAAGCTATCCCGCTATTTTTGTGCTCCCTGCACCATCCATGCGTCAATCTGCGTCCTGCTTCATCCCTGCTCAATCCTTGAGGTCCTTGTACTCATGTACTTCCCTATCTCTTGGTCATCCAGTCCCAAGCTTGCTCTTTCCTGAGCGGTTCCATCATCATCCATGAAACGGGTATTGCATCCATTCAATTGCACTCCCTGTGCCATTGCCATCCTATGCAATGAGTCTATCAATCCTTGATAGTCTCCCTTCCTTGGTATTGGCTCTCTTTCATCCTGAAAGGCCTATATCCCTATCTTTCCTTAAGTCACATTCCTTAGTCACTGTTCGATCATCCTGATCGCCAACATCCTGTTGCCCGCAATTCCTTCTACAAGATGAATTCTACGCCAACCAACGAAAGTACTCATTGTGGATTATTTAAAATGTTAACAAAAATGGTGAGCCCAACTGATAACAAACAGGTTAACCTACTGATATAAATTAAAATAATAACTAACCCAGAGACATAACCACCCTTTAGAATTACAAATTACTTACATACTTGTGAGAGACCTCTTACACGGAGGATGGCAATTCAAATCAAAAGTAAGCAAGTGCTAGATGTTCTCCCCTGAAGGACTTATGCATAAACCGCTATCGCTCAAAATTCGACAAGCATTCGGCGAATGACCAGAACACAGAGAGTAAATCATTGGCAATAAGAGAAGTAAGACTGGTAAACATGTTTTACGGCAAGATGTCTTTAAGCAGCGTTAAGATAAAGTCTGTGTGAATAGCGTTATAGCTTGGCAAAGCCAGATTAATGCTGAAAATGAACCAAAGAAAAGGGCGCAACTAAAGTGCGCCCCATTTATCCTTTGTAAGCCGTCCTGCTCGATTTGTGCTCCCTGCACCATCCATGCGTCTGCTTGCGTCCTGCGTCGTCCCTGTAATCCCTTTTCGTCCCTGTGTATCAAACTTACGTGAGATAACACTCAGTCCCTTGACCTGTAAATCCTTTTTACAGAGCCTGTCACTTCCTATGACTTATTCCTATTGCATCCTGCAAAATTTATTTTCCATAGATTAGTACAAGCTGTTCACCCTTATACTTTATCCTTATCTCGACACATCCTGTTTCGAGTTCATGCTTAATCCTTAAGCGTGTCCTGTATTCTTCCTGAAATTCATCATCCTGACGATACAACTCACTGTCCCTAATCATCCTTGAAAAGCAATCCTGCTTTTCCAGCAATCCTGCTTTTCCTTAGCCTATCCGAGGCGAATGACAGTTTTCCTACCGTCAGCGATTTCAACCTTGAAATCTTAATTCGTTGCTTCTTGCGTCCCTTTGGCCTGTTTTGCTTTCCTTGCTATCCATTTGCTTTGGCCATGAGTGAATTCTACGTTAACCCTAACGTTTTTGTTCGGCTCAAAGAACGGACTACAAGATTAATTACGGACCAACCAAAGAAAAACAAATACAACCCAATGATTCTATTTAAAATTAAACATTGCAGGACAAAAAACAATCAAAAAGAAAACATTATGTCCTACAACGTTTGTAAGCGATCTCTCACACTGGCATGGGCATCTCACTCGGGCAATTTTTTTAATGTTTAAAAAAGCGGCGAATCATCTGCGCAAACATCACCCAATCTGCCATCAAACTGTAAAAAGGATACTGAAATGTCGCGGGTCGATTCTTCTCAAATACGAAGTGTCCCACCCATGCAAAACCATAACCAACAATAGGAATAAACCAGCATAGCCACCAGGCTTGTGAAACCAAGGCAATGCCAATCAGCAGCAGAACTAAACAACTGCCAACAAAGTGTAATTGCCGACAAGTCGGGTGCTGGTGTTGGGATAAATAGAAAGGATAAAAATCGGCGAAACGTTTATAAGAGTTAGTCATCTTGTTGAACCGAATAGAATAAAAGCTGGCCATGGATACTGCCGATACTCAGCTCGCCTATGGATACAAAGTCATGCTGAGTAAACAGTTGCAAGTGGTTCTCCTGAGCGATAAACACACCAATGCCATCCAAATCAGGCTGCTCATCACACCAACTCACCACAGCTTGCACTAACTTATGTCCAAGTCCTTTGTGCTGTTCATTTGGTGCAAGAGCAATAAACTGCAAAATACCGCAGTGCTTACTGGGTAAAAGTTCAATAATACTGGACTCTTTGTTCATTAGTGCTTGAGTCGATTGCCAACCTGTACCTAACAACATCTTTAAGCGCCAATGCCAATAACGCCCTTCCCCTAAAGGCACTTCTTGAGTAACTACACAGGCTAACCCAAAGAGTCTTTCATGGTCGAATAAACCTATGAGGGCTTGTTTTTGTTGCCATAACGTATTGAGTTCTTCCCTGATTGCGGCGCGCAATTTTTGCTCATAAGCGGCTTTGTCTGAGGTAAAGAGTGAATCGACAAAAAAAGGATCATCATGGTAAGCGTTATAGAGAATAGAAGCGGCAATGCGTAAGTCTTCCGCGGTCAAATAGACTGCGCGGCAGTCCTCCAGAATTTCATTGTCCATCGTTAGCATTCCTTGACTTAGCTCACACTTTTTTATGCGTAACTGTTAATCTACCAAGGAAACTAAAAAGTGCAAATTTTAATCATAGATTGCATTTTTCAATCAGGCGCTTACTCTAAACGAAGGCACTATACTGAAAAGGAAATAATGATGGATACAACTCCAGTAGACTTAAGCCACTTGTTTGAGCAACTCGGTTTAGACAGTAGCGACGAGGCCATAGCGCAGTTTATTGCAACCCATGATATCGACCATCACATCCATTTAAGCCAAGCGCCCTTTTGGACCCCAGCCCAAAAGAGCTTTATCATTGAAGGTTTAGAAGCCGATGCCCTCTGGACTGAGCCCATTGAGCAATTAGACACTCAGCTACGTAAACGATAAGACTCGTTGGTTCAGATTTTACCGTAAGCCGTTTCACCCCAACCCACTAAGGCATTGTTGCTCAGCACGATAGGCGTGCATTCATCCTTAGTGGTTTTTCCATCGCCATTATTACGCTGGGTACGATAAAACAACACTAAGACTTCTTTATTGGCTTCACCTTGTTGAGCACTTTGTTGAATATAGGCTTCACTAAAATCAGCGGTGCCCATTAAGATCATCACTTGGTCTTTAGGCATACCTAAGCTCAGCTTGGTTAAGTTAGTGCGATTTTTATCCTGCACTTTCTCCCAAGATTCGCTGCTATCCCAGCCCGATTCTCCATCACCGACATTGACCACGCAGCCGCTAAGACCTAAGCTTGCGAGCCCTAAAAAAGTGATGGCGATAAGTTTGTTATTCAATTTATGGTTCATCATGTGACATCCTGTGTAATTATTATTGAAGCTTAAAAAATGGTATTTCGGCTGGACAATAAGCAAAATAAATGCCACAAGACAACACACTGTTTTTAAATGAAAAAATTAATTATTATTTTAAAATTGGTTTAAACAATTCAACAAATTAAGGAATTTTGCTAATTATGAGTCCCCTTGACCAAGTATTAGCGGCCGCACGTTCGCTCGAAGCCTGCGGTAAAGTACCGAGCCTTGCCTTAATTAAAACCCGTTTAGGTAGTAGCCTACCTTTACCTATATTGATCCAAGGCTTACAGCAATTTAAATCTATGCCTAAGGCGGATCGCGAGCGTTTAGCTGAGTTGCAAACTATCAGCCCTACAACTGACACTCCCGCAACTAACGATACCTTAACCCTTGCAGTGCTCGCCGAGCGCCTGCAGATGCAACAGGCGTATTTTGAACGTCATGCTGAGCAGCAAAAAACAGAAATAATGCAATTAAAAAACGAACTGCTTGAACTTAAACAACGCATCAACTTATTAGAAATCCAAGGAAAAACAGCTTAATGTTTGTCACTGAACTGCGCTTCGAATGCTTCGCCGACACCACGATATCTGCCGCCGAGAAGGCCATCAATCAGCTCCTTGAAGCCTATCGAGCTAATGGCCAAATCTTAGGACGAGAATTTGCGGTCGCCTTTAATGACGGTGAGTTTAGAGTGCGTTTATTGATGCCAGAGAAAAACAGTTTAGCGCACAAATATCACAGCCCTTGGGTCAAAAAAGCCTTAGTAGAATTAACCGACGCTAAACTACTCGCGCCGCGGGAAAAGTTTATTGGTCAGGATATCAATTCTGAAGTAAGTAATACCGAAACACCCAGCTGGCAACTGCTATATACCAGTTTTGTGCATATGTGCTCGCCCCTACGCAGCGGCGACAATTTATTGCCCATTCCCCTGTACCGTATACCCGCAACCTTTAATGGCGATCATAAACGTATTATCCGTTGGCAGAGCGAATGGCAAGCCTGCGACGAGCTGCAAATGGCAGCGGCCACCAAGGCAGAATTTGCCGCGCTAGAGGAATTATCGAGTTCTGACAGTGATTTATTTCGCAGAGGTTGGGATTTGCGCGGTCGTATCGAATATCTCACTCAGATCCCGACCTATTACTACTTATATCGCGTTGGCGGCCAAGATTTGGCCTCAGAAAAAACGCGACCTTGCCCACGTTGTGGCAGTCATGATTGGAAACTCGATGAACCTTTATTGGATATGTTTCATTTTCGCTGCGAGCCTTGCCGCATAGTGTCGAATCTGTCTTGGGATCATCAATAACATCTGTTTATCCCTTGCAAAACTCAACCTAAGATAAGCCACGCTTAGGTTGAGTTAATACTTAGGTTGATAATAAAAATGTCGCTCACAGAAGTTAACGTTTACCGAAAAGGTTTTGCCACATACGTTTAAAACTGGCGAAAATACCAGGATGTTCTAATGCGGGCATAGGTAGTTCTTCATGTTTAACGGGTGGTGCTATCCGTGGCGATAATGCTTCAATAAACGCAGTCAAACTCGAGGACAATTGCTCAGATTGCACTTCACCAGGGATTTCAATCCATACGCTACCATCACTGTTATTGATGGTGAGCATTTTATCTCCCTCATCTAACAGACCGATAAACCAAGTCGGTGACTGTTTCAGTTTTTTCTTCATCATCAGATGACCAATCAAGTTTTGTTGCAGGCAGTTAAAATCGTCATCATTCCAGACTTGCAGTAACTCCCCCGTGCCCCACTTAGAGTCAAATAATACTGGTGCGGAGAAATAATGACCGTAAAAATCATTGATCTCTGGCCATAAAGTTAACTCCAGTGCATGCTCTACATTGGCGAAACTGCCTTCAACTTTGCGTTTCACTGGCTGCCAAGAAACAGCCTGTTCAAGATCCGGTTGAAATTCGCCTTGAATACACACAGAAGGCTCACCCTGTGGGTAATAACGCGGTAGTTCACCTAAACTCGTTAAGTAAGCTTGATGATAGTTTTGCAAAAATTTATCGAGTGCGGGCAGACAAGACACTTAAGCACAATCCAATTTCAGGTATAATGTGCGCCTATTTTGACATGGAAACAGTATTGATGACACAGAATCACGATCCCTATAGTGATGCGCAAGCGCTTGTTGGCCTGACTTTAGGTAAAGCCACCGACTACCAAGCCGAGTATGATGCGTCGCTGCTGCAAGGGGTTCCACGCTCACTAAACCGTAATGCTATTGCACTCACTGGGACGTTACCGTTTCATGGTGCCGATATCTGGACGGGTTATGAGCTGTCTTGGTTAAATGCCAAAGGTAAGCCTATGGTGGCCATAGCTGAATTTCATTTAAGTTATGAAAGCCTGAATCTGATTGAGTCGAAATCGTTCAAACTGTATCTCAATAGCTTTAATCAAACCAAGTTTGATAGCCTAGATTCACTGCAAAAAACCTTAGTGCAAGACTTAAGTCAGTGTGCTCAAGGTGATGTTAGCGTTAAGATTATCGAGCCCAAAAGCTTTGGTATTCAGCGTATTATTGAGTTACCAGGCACTTGTATTGACGATCTCGATATTGAAGTCAGCGATTATAGTTTTAATCCTGATTACTTAGTTAACAGTACAGACGATAAGCAAACGGTCGCGGAAACACTTAATTCAAACCTGCTGAAATCCAACTGTTTGATCACTTCGCAACCCGATTGGGGCAGCGTGATGATCCGTTATCAAGGCCCTAAAATCGATCGCGAGAAACTGCTGCGCTATTTGATTTCTTTCCGCCAACATAACGAATTCCACGAGCAATGTGTCGAGCGAATTTTCGTCGATTTAAAACGTTTTTGCCATTGCACTAAATTGACAGTTTACGCCCGCTACACGCGTCGCGGTGGTTTAGATATCAACCCTTATCGCAGTGACTTCGAGCAACCTGGTGAAAGCCACAGACTCGCAAGACAGTAATGACCTTCTTAGGCGATTAGATTAACAATCTGAGATAGAAAATAAAATTTAAAAACTGCAACAAAGCTCTGAATCGCTAGCCCTAGCTGCTCGCTAGATTCAGAGCTTTTTTATTCACAGTATTTGCACTCGCATTGAGCAATAAACGCCGTAGCCATTGGTGGCTCGGGTTTTGGGTATATTTACTGCTCCACACCATATACAAATCAATTGGCCTTGTTTTCAGGGGCATAGGTAAAATCTGTAAGCCGAACATCTCAGCGTACTGACTGGCGTACCGCAAAGGCGCTATGCCTATCGTCTCACTTTTGCCGACAGTTGCAAACATACTCAATAAAGATGATTGCTCACTGTACATTTTGCGCCTTGGTAACACGCCTTCGGTAAACAAATCCCCTGCAGTCAAATTAAAACGCCGCATATTTAAAAAGACGTGTTTCTCCTCAAAATACTGCCCATGGGTGATAGCACCTTGAATACGAGGATGCTGCAAACTGACGATACAAACGAGGGTTTCGGTGAAGAGTAATTTGCTCGAGAGCAAACTTTGCTGCGCGGGCTTAATGTCTATGGCAACGGCGACCCGCTCAAGCAAAATATCGCGATATAGCTCATCCTCCTGCGGCGGCGACTCGCGGAAAATGACTTCAATATCCGCATTCTGTAATAAAGCCTGCACGCCTGATTGCAGCGCTTCGATAACCGACTCATTAGCATATACATAAAAGCGCCGCTGGCTCGAGTTGGGATCAAAATGCTCAAACCCCAGTAATACGGTTTCAATATCCGCCATGGGCTGCTCAAATTTACGGTACATCTCCCGTGCCACCGATGTAGGCTCAATTCCCCGTCCAACTCGATTAAACAGCGACTCCCCGACCCAAGCCCTGAACCGGCTTATCGCATTGCTCACGGAAGACTGAGTTAAATCTAACTCCTGCGCCGCTTGGGTGAATGAACGAGTACGGTAAACCACCATAAACACGCGTAATAAATTTAAATCTAATGGCTTTCGTGTCGGCATAAGGGAGCGCACTCATTCACTATATGAATATTACAACCCAAGCTAACTCGAGTTATCTAAATACACAAGCTGGCTATACTCAAACCATCAACGACACTATCCCACTTTTTAGTAGGTAAAATAATGCAAAAATCTTTGATGACAATGAGTATTATCGCAAGCTTCTCTTTAAGCGCCGTGGCCGCGGAACACGAGCATGAACATATTAGCCTGCACTATCAGGGAAAGCCTGCCACCGAGCAAACCATTGCGGTAAACAAAGCCACGGCAGCAAGCCTTAATTTTGCCGATAAAAAAGCCTTTGAAGAGTTTTCTAAAAATCTTATTGCTGAACTAGATGAACCAACAGCAGCCATTTTACGTGCCGATTTCAGCTTTATTGGCGACAAAACCCCAGACACAGTAAACCCTTCACTTTATCGCCAAGCCCAGTTGAATATGGTGTCTAACGGCTTATACAAGGTCACAGATGGCATTTATCAAGTGCGTGGCACAGACTTATCGAACTTAACCCTTATCCGCGGTAAAACGGGTTGGATCCTTTATGACGTGCTGCTGACCAAAGAAGCGGCAAAATTATCCCTCGAATTTGCGCTAAAACACTTGCCAGAGGGCAATAACTTACCCGTAGTCGCAATGATTTATTCCCACAGTCATGGAGATCATTTTGGCGGCTCCCGCGCCATCAAAGACATGTTCCCAAACGTCAAAGTCTATGGTTCCAATAACATCACCAAAGAAATTGTCGACGAAAACGTGCTTGCCGGTAATGCCATGAGCCGCCGCGCCGCCTATCAATACGGCGCAACATTAGAGCGAAACGATCAAGGCATTGTCGATGCCGCACTTGCTAAGGGATTATCCAAAGGCGAAGTGACCTACGTTAAACCCGATGTCACCTTAAATGCCAAAGACAAGTGGGAAACACTCACCATTGATGGTATCGACATGGTGTTTATGGATGCCTCAGGCACAGAAGCCGCCTCGGAAATGGCCACCTATATTCCCTCAATGAAAGCATTGTGGACCGCAGAGCTCACCTTCCACGGCATGCACAACATTTATACCTTACGCGGGGCAAAAGTTCGAGATGCGATAAAATGGTCTAAGGATATCAACGAATTACTGACTCATTTTGGTAATGATGCACAGGTTATATTCACTGCCCACTCAGCCCCCGTATTTGGCAATACTGATATAAACCAATACTTAAGAATGCAAAGGGATAACTATGGCCTAGTGCATAATCAAACCCTGCGTTTAGCCAATAATGGCGTGGGTATTCAAGATATTGGCGATGCGATTCAAACCACTATCCCTAAGGCTGTGCGCGATACTTGGTACACCAATGGTTACCATGGCACCTACAGCCATAATGCCAAAGCCGTGTACAACATGTACCTTGGCTATTTCGATATGAATCCCGCCAACTTAAACCCACTACCGACAAAAGATGAAGCGACGAAATTTGTGGAGTATATGGGCGGTGCCAAAGCCGTAGTGAAACACGCCAAAGCCGACTATGCCCAAGGCGAGTACCGTTTTGTGGCCACCGCACTCAATAAAGTCGTGATGGCAGAACCTAATAACAAAGAGGCAAGACAATTACTTGCCGATACCTATGAGCAACTGGGTTATCAAGCCGAAGGTGCTGGCTGGCGCAACATTTACCTCACTGGCGCCCAAGAGTTACGCGTAGGCATTCAACCCGGCGCGCCTAAATCGGCCTCTGCAGATATTTTAGGAGAAATGGACATATCGACCCTATTTGACTTCCTCGCCGTAAAAGTCGATAGCCTCAAAGCTGCTGAACTTGGGCTAATCAGGCTTAATGTGATTAACCCCGACACCCAAGAAACGCTCTATGTTGAACTAAGTAACGGTAATTTAAGCAATATTAAGGTTGATAAACCGATGGAGGCCGATGCCAATCTTTATATTGATAAACGCTATATTACGGGGATTTTACTCGGAAAAGTCACACTTAAAGAGTTACTGGCTAAGGGTACTGCCAAGTTAGAGGGTGATAAAGATGCCTTCGGTAAGATAGCGTCGACCTTAGTAAAGTTCGATGAAAGCTTTGAAATCGTCCCACTACCAAGCGCGAAATAACCAAATCAACGCCCTGAATCTTCAGGGCGTTTTATGGAAAAATTACACTAGCACTAACCATTCTGACACTTGGCGAGTCGTGTTCTGTAAGCAAAAGAGTGAAGTACGGATAGCCATTTGCACGACATGTTCTCTTGTGCAATCTTTAAAGGCCAGATTAAAATAAGAGAATTAATTCGCTGACTCTGGCGTTGGGACTGAAGTTTTGCACTCAAGCAATAACTGCTGAAAATGTGCGCCTAAGTCTTGCTGGGCAAATTGCTCGCTCGCGGTCACCATTTGCTTAAGGCTTTGTAAGGCTTGATCTAAACCTTGTTGCTCGATAAGACTTTTAGCATAAACCGCCGCATCGGCGCCCTTTTGTAGCAAGCTCGCGACCTGATCAAAACTGATGTCTTGCTCCATTACTTTCTGTAAGTCACCCAGCAGTTCTGCCACTTTAGCCGACTCCACCAGCGAGCCTTCAACATTGACTAACTTACCCAGCGGATCTTGGCTGAGTTTTTCAGCCACACAGGCCGAAACTGTGCCTGCTGCCGCGCTTTGAGCCACAACATCTAAGCCATTGGCACGAATTTGCTCAACCACTTGCTGCAACTGTGGATCTTGGGCTAACCAAGCCTGCTCCAATTGCTGCTTTTCATCGCCACCAAAATAACCACAACCAGATAGCAACACCATCATAGTGGCAGGTATTAGGCACTTAATCCGTTTCATTGTTAAACCTCATTTATTTCATTCAAATTCAAAATATTATGGGCGTGACTATACCCAGCAATGTTTAACCGAAGATGAATAAGACAAGTTAACCATAATTGGCAAGTAAGGCTTCTATGCTGCTCAGTTGCGCCGTTAGCATTATGGAAATCTCGGTGTTACCAGCATGCCCTAAGCTCACGGCAAAACGGTATTCCTCGGTCAAACGCCCAAAATAGGTTTGCCAATACAATGAACTTGCATCAATGGTTTGCAGCGGGATATTAGGATAGACACTCAGCAAAGGCGCCACACCACAGAACGGCATCAACGCTGCATCTTGGCATCTAAGTTCAACAGATCCGGCCACCAATTTATCGAATGGCTTTAGATCAAAGCCGAAGGATTTAAGCGACTGCGCTAAACCTAGGCCAGTCGCCTTAATATAGGATTCCTTTAACGCCCATAAATCGAAAAAGCGCTGCCGCTGACTCGCTTCATCGGCGAGAGCGAGCAAGGCTGACGTTTCTTGGGCGGAAAAATAATGATTTAGGATTGGATAGATATCCGTCTTCGGCCGCGATCTTTCAATATCGACCCCAAATAAACCAGACTCAACACCATGAAACTGAGTCACACCAATCAATAACCAATCGCCGCTATGGCTTAAATTAAACTCAAGCCCCGTTTGCTGTTGCAATTTTGTCGTTAAACTCGGCTTACCCTTAGCGCCATATTCAAAACACCACTCGTGTGGCGATAAATCAGCATAGCGAGATAACACGGCCCGCAACGCTGCCCTGACCTGTAATCCCTTCATTTGCGCCTTGGGATCGCGATAACGCGCAACCTTTGCCAGTTCATCCTCACTTAACCAAGACTCGGCGAGTGATGTTTGCGGCAATGAAATATCACTCAGTGGAATAAAAAATAGATCCACATTCACGCCGTTTTTGCTAGATGTTCTGGAGTCGGTCATTTGAGGGCCTTGCAGGACAAAGCCTTGCGGCTGATGGTTATCATTGTCTGGCTTTTTGGAGAGCACTTAGCAACATTCATATCTGGGTATTGTCTTGATTCATCATTCTCTGAGTTCATTATGCATCTTAAATAGTTTCAACTAAGCCCGAGTTCAATTCTTAGCAGCACTCTAATTAGAGCAATTCTTAGAACGCCCCTGAACGCCATCCTATGCGCAAATTTTTGCAGCAATTGCGCCAAGGTTTTGCGCCCAAATTAACAGGTTTAGCCGCACAGTCTGATTCCTTGCAGAGGAGGCTTAAGCCAATATTGGGCTATTTTACCCCGCTAACTCAAAAAAGCGGTCTTTATCGCCCCTAAAAATTTAATTCTTCCACTATCAAAGTATTAAAAAGCCCAAGCGGTCAACGAAAACCCAACATAACGCACAGAAAATACCATTACTCAACGAAAGCCAATAAATTCCAGTCCCAGATGATTGTATCGACCCGAAACCTCAGGTAATCTGCATCCCCATTAAGTGACACAGATGATAAGAAGCACAGGTTTTACGATGAGTGTCACTATGTTCTTCAAGAGTGCCACAGCTGACTCAGCCAAAATGGCTTCTCAGTCCCAATAGATTATGTCGGATGATAATTATTATTAATGGCAGCTCGCGACTCTCAATCTAAAGCGCCGTCTTACGCCCCTAAGAGCACAACTCAAGCGGCGAAAAAAGACAGCGCACCTCGGCATAGAAACGCCACCACCACGCCTGAAATGCGACTCTTTATCCAGCAATCGGATCTGAGCGTCAGCCAGTTGGCAAAAATTTTAAATATTACTGAGGCAACAGTCCGTAAATGGCGGAAGCGTGAGTCCATTAGTAACAGTTCGAACACGCCCCATCACCTCAATACCACGCTCACCCCGATGGAAGAATATGTGGTGGTGGGATTACGCTATCAACTCAAACTCACCTTAGATAGATTACTTCAGGTTACCCAAACCTTTATTAACCCCAATGTGTCGCGCTCCGGCCTTGCCCGTTGCTTAAAGCGCTACGGCATATCGCGGCTCGATGAATTTGAAGCACCGCAAGTCCCCGAACGCTATTTTAATCAATTGCCTGTGACGCAAGGCAGCGATATCCAAACCTATACGGTCAATCCAGAAACCTTGGCTAAGGCGCTCGCATTGCCGAGTACCGACGGCAATACTGTGGTGCAAGTGGTATCACTCACCATACCGCCGCAGCTCACTGAGCAAGCTCCAAGCTCAGTACTATTAGGCGTAGACACAGCAAGTGATTGGATTTACCTCGATATTTATCAAGACAGCAATACCCAAGCGACCAATAGATATATCGCCTATGTCCTCAAACATGGGCCGTTTCATTTACGAAAGTTGCTCGTTCGCAACTATCACACCTTCTTAGCCCGTTTTCCCGGTGCCCATGGCACGCCAAAGACAAACGCGGCTGGATCCCAAAACAAGGTCACCGTATCCAGGTCGACCCGTGGAGACTCTTTATGAGCCATACCCCTTCTGTACCTAATTCTGCGACTGAGTCAAAAAAAGATAAACGACTCAACAAACGTTTAAAAGATATGCCCGTTGCCATCGTCGGCATGGCCAGCATCTTCGCTAACTCGCGTTATTTAAATAAATTTTGGGATTTGATCAGCGAAAAAATCGATGCCATTACTGACATCCCAGACACCCATTGGCGCGCCGAAGATTACTACGATGCCGACAAAAGCAAAGCCGATAAAAGCTACTGTAAACGCGGTGGTTTTTTACCAGAAGTCGACTTCAATCCAATGGAATTCGGTCTGCCGCCCAATATTCTTGAGCTGACAGATACCTCGCAACTGCTGTCGCTGATTGTCGCCAAAGAAGTGCTTGCCGACGCCAATCTGCCCACCGATTACGATCGTGATCGTATCGGCATCACCCTAGGCGTAGGCGGTGGTCAAAAAATCAGTCAGAGCTTAAACTCGCGTCTGCAATATCCAGTGCTTAAAAAAGTATTCAAAAGCAGCGGCCTGAGCGATGAAGACAGCGAAATGCTGATCAAAAAGTTCCAAGACCAATATATCCACTGGGAAGAAAACTCTTTCCCAGGGTCCTTAGGCAACGTGATTGCAGGCCGTATCGCCAACCGGTTTGATTTTGGCGGCATGAACTGTGTGGTCGATGCTGCCTGTGCGGGCTCGCTTGCCGCTATGCGTATGGCACTAACTGAACTGACCGAAGGTCGCAGCGACATGATGTTAACCGGCGGTGTCTGTACTGACAACTCGCCGTCCATGTACATGAGCTTCTCAAAAACGCCAGCCTTCACCACTAACGAAACCATTCAACCCTTTGATATCGATTCAAAAGGCATGATGATCGGCGAAGGGATCGGCATGGTCGCGCTTAAACGCCTTGAAGATGCCGAGCGCGATGGCGACCGAATTTATGCCGTCATCAAAGGCGTTGGCGCCTCATCTGACGGTAAGTTTAAGAGTATTTATGCGCCGCGCCCTGAGGGCCAAGCTAAAGCTCTCGAACGCGCTTACGACGATGCAGGTTTTGCCCCGCACAGCATTGGCTTAGTTGAAGCCCATGGCACGGGTACTGCCGCAGGTGATGTGGCTGAATTCAATGGCTTAAAATCGGTATTTGCCCAAGGCAATGACACAAATCAACATATCGCGTTAGGTTCAGTGAAATCCCAAGTGGGCCACACTAAATCAACCGCAGGCACTGCGGGGGTGATCAAAGCCGCGCTAGCGCTGCACCACAAGGTATTGCCTGCGACCATTAACGTTAGCAAGCCTAATCCAAAACTAAATATCGAAAGCTCACCATTCTATTTAAATACCGAAACTCGCCCATGGTTCCAGCGCGCCGATGCAACGCCGCGCCGTGCAGGTGTAAGCTCCTTTGGTTTTGGCGGCACGAACTTCCATCTTGTATTAGAAGAATACAAACCTGAGCACAGCCGTGACGAGCAATATCGTCAGCGCAGTGTGCCGCAGACGCTATTATTTGCCGCAGCCAATAAAGCCGCGCTGCTTAGCGAGTTAAAAGCTGCGCTGAGCCAAAGCGTGAACACGAGTGCAAACGCGAATAAGAGCAGCGCTGCGAGCCTGAATGCTATCGCTCAGCAATATCCGCTGCGCGCACTGGCAAGCACAGATGCCCGTTTAGGTTTTGTGGCTAAGGATATCGCTCAGCTGCAAGCTCAGTTAAATCAATCGATTGCGCATTTAGAAAGCGGGCACCTAGAAACCAGTGCAAGCGAGGCGTGGCAATTACCTTCTGGGATCAGCTACCGCTCCCATGCCTTGGTCGCTAAAAATGAATCAAAGAAAGTAGCCGCCCTGTTTGCCGGTCAAGGTTCACAGTACCTGAACATGGGCCGCGAACTCGCCTGCCATTTCCCTGAAATGCGCCAACAAGTGATGGCCAGCGATAAGGTATTTGCTCACCACGGCCAAACGCCGTTATCGAACATCCTTTACCCTATTCCGGCATTCGATGCCGATGCGGTTAAAGCCCAAGAAGCGGCGCTGACCAATACCCTGTTCGCCCAAAGCGCCATAGGCGCGGTTTCAATGGCGCAATATTCGCTATTAACGCAAGCGGGTTTTGCACCCGATATGGTGGCAGGTCACAGCTTTGGTGAATTGTCAGCCCTTTGCGCGGCAGGTGTGATTTCCAATGAAGATTACGTCGAACTGGCCTTCGCCCGTGGGCATGCCATGGCGCAAGTGCCGAGCGATACTGGGACTCAAGTTGATTTAGGAACCATGTTCGCGATTATTCTTAAGCAAAAGAATGATATCGATGCGATCAATAGCTGTTTAGCCCAGTTTGATAGCGTTAAAATTGCCAACTACAACGCGCCGACGCAATTAGTCATCGCAGGTGGCACAGAGCAAACTCAGCTGGCCGCGAAAGCCATTAGTGAACTGGGCTTTAAAGCGATTGCCCTGCCTGTCTCAGGCGCGTTCCATACCCCATTGGTTGGACACGCACAAAAGCCATTTGCCAAAGCCATTGATAAAGCTAAATTCAGCGCGCCTTCAGTCGCACTTTATGCCAACGGTACGGGTCAATTGCACCCAAGCGATGGCAAAGCCATTAAAGCAGAATTCAAACAACACATGCTGCAATCGGTTCGCTTTAGCGAACAACTGCAGGCCATGTATGACGCTGGCGCCCGTGTGTTTGTTGAGTTTGGCCCTAAGAACATACTGCAAAAGTTAGTTGAAAATACCTTAGGTGAACACTTAAATGAGCTTTGCCTTGTCAGCATGAACCCGAATCCTAAGGGCGACAGTGACAGTCAATTACGCTTAGCCGCAGTACAACTCGCGGTAGCCGGTGTGGCGTTAACTGAGGTTGACCCCTATCAAGCCGTCACGTCACAAGAAATTGCCGAGCGTGAAGCGCCATCGGCGATGAACATCAAACTCACCGCCACTAACCATATTAGTGCTGCGACCAAAGCTAAGATGGCCAAATCCCTCGCCACAGGCAGTGTGACTAGCCAAGTGCAATATGTGGATCGCATTGTTGAAACGGTTGTCGAAAGAGAAGTCGAAAAAATCGTTGAGAAAGAAGTCATCGTCGAAAAAGTTGTTGAAAAAATAATAGAAGTGGAAGCGAATCAAGTGGCAACTGTTGAAATGAAACAAACATCCCCAAGCGTTGTGCAAGGCTTAAGCAATCACCAGCAGCAAGCGACGGCGCAGTTAAGCCCAAGCACAGCAAGCGTCAGCGGCGATGCATTAACGGCATTTTTCAGCGCACAATCTCAAGCGGCGCAGTTGCATCAACAGTTTTTAGCTATCCCGCAGCAATACGGCGATACCTTCACGACACTGATGACAGAACAAGCCAAGATGGCAAGCCTTGGCATTGCAATCCCTGAAAGCCTGCAACGCTCGATGGAAATGTTCCACCAGCATCAAGCGCAAACCCTGCAAAGTCACGCCGAATTTATGCAGCTACAAAGCAGTAGCAGCCAAGCAGCCTTAGCCATGTTAAACAATGCACCGATTAACTTTACTCCAGCAGTTGCAAGTCAGCCACGAGCAACTTCGCCGGCTCCTGCACCTGTTGCTCCAGCGCCTGTTGCTGCAACGACAATGCCACATAATGCTGCACCAGTAGCGGCTCAAGCTGTTGCGACGAAACCCGCGGTTAGCACACCTGTTGCGCCTGTTGTGCAAACCGCTCCCGTTGCTTATTCACCTGCTGTGACTGTACAAGTTGCGCCTGCCGCTCCTGCATTAGTCATGCCTGCTGTAGTGATGCCAGAAGTGACACCTGTGGCACCAGCAACGAGCGGTTTAAGCGCTGCGTTAGTACAACAAACCATGATGGCTGTGGTGGCCGATAAAACAGGCTACCCCACTGAAATGCTAGAGCTTGGCATGGATATGGAAGCCGATTTAGGTATCGATTCGATTAAGCGCGTTGAAATCTTAGGCACAGTGCAAGACGAACTGCCGGGCTTACCTGAACTCAGCCCAGAAGATTTGGCCGAGTGTCGTACCTTAGGTGAAATCGTTGACTACATGAACAGCAAACTGCCTGCGGCTGGCCAAGTTGTAGCTTCTACAACAGCGCCAACAGCTCCTGCCGTTAACGGTTTAAGCGCTGCGTTAGTACAACAAACTATGATGGCAGTGGTGGCTGATAAGACAGGTTACCCCACTGAAATGTTGGAACTTGGCATGGATATGGAAGCCGATCTCGGTATCGATTCCATTAAGCGCGTTGAAATCTTAGGCACAGTACAAGACGAACTGCCGAGTTTACCTGAGCTCAGCCCAGAAGATTTGGCTGAGTGCCGTACCTTGGGTGAAATCGTTAACTACATGAACAGCAAATTGCCAGCGGCTGGCCAAGTTGTAGTTTCTACAACAACGCCAACAACTCCTGCAGCCAGCGGTTTAAGCGCTGCGTTAGTGCATGCTTCTGAAATCGAGAGCACTATGATGGCTGTGGTGGCCGACAAGACGGGCTACCCCACTGAAATGCTGGAGCTCAGCATGGATATGGAAGCCGATCTCGGTATCGATTCAATTAAGCGCGTTGAAATCCTAGGCACAGTGCAAGATGAGCTACCAGGTTTACCTGAGCTGAATCCTGAAGATCTGGCCGAGTGTCGCACCTTGGGTGAAATCGTTAACTACATGCAAAGTAAGCTTACACAAAATGACAAGCTGCCTGCAGCGGGCGCAGTTATCGTAGCAACTCATGTGACAACTGCCGCGCCTGCCGCCAGCGGTTTAAGCGCTGCGTTAGTGCAACAAACCATGATGGCTGTGGTGGCCGACAAGACAGGCTACCCCACTGAAATGCTGGAACTGAGCATGGATATGGAAGCTGATCTAGGTATCGACTCCATCAAGCGCGTTGAAATCTTAGGCACAGTGCAAGACGAACTGCCGGGCTTACCTGAGCTGAATCCTGAAGATCTGGCCGAGTGTCGTACCCTAGGCGAAATCGTTGACTACATGAACAGCAAACTACCTGCGGTTGGCTCGGTTTCAGCTACAACAGCAGCGCAAGTCACTGTTACCACTACAACAAATAATGGCTTAAGTGCTGCACTTGTCCAACAAACCATGATGGCTGTGGTGGCCGACAAGACAGGCTACCCCACTGAAATGCTGGAACTCAGCATGGATATGGAAGCCGATTTAGGTATCGACTCCATCAAGCGCGTTGAAATTTTAGGCACAGTGCAAGACGAGCTACCGGGCTTGCCTGAACTTAATCCTGAAGATCTGGCCGAGTGTCGCACCTTAGGTGAAATCGTTAGCTATATGCAAAGCAAGCTAGGCCAAAACGCGGTAAGCCAGAATGCCGCGCCAGTTAGCGCTGTCGTTCAGCCTGAACCTACTATCGATTTACCGCCACACAGTGAGGTGGTGCTAAAAAAGTTGCCAGCGGCGGCTGAGCTAGCGCAACTATCGCCACAGCAATCGTCAAAGCAATCAGCGCAACAAGGCCTGCCACGCGTTTTTGCTAAAGATGCCTGCATTATCATTAGCGATGATGGCCACAATGCTGGCGTACTTGCCGAAAAATTGCATGCTCAAGGTCTAACGGTTGTGGTTGTGCGCTCGCCTGAAAGCCTTGTGGCCAGTGCATCACCGCTCAATAGCCACATTGCCAGCTTCACATTGGCGGCGATTGACGATGCCAGCATTGGTGCCGTAATTAATGAGATCAAAAGCTTAGGTACGGTTGCAGGCTTTATTCATCTGCAACCACAACATAAAAACTCAGCCGATGCGAAAGGTTTAGTGTTGTCCAGTGCCGCCAAGGCATCCGTCGAGCAAGCGTTCTTGTTCGCCAAGCACTTACAACCGTTTTTAACAACAGCAGCGACCGCCAATACTGGTAGTAGTTTTATCAGCGTCAGTCGTATCGACGGTGGTTTTGGTTATCTCAACCACAGCCAAATTGCCCGCAGCGAGTTAAACCAAGCAGCATTGGCAGGTCTGACGAAAACCTTGAGCCACGAGTGGCCAAGCGTGCATTGCCGCGCCTTAGATATCGCGCCAGCACTTGATGCCAAGCAACTGGCCAATGCAGTGATCGCTGAGCTCTTTGCAACCGATAACGTATTGGAAGTCGGTGTTAGCCAAGGCGCAGCCCAAGCACTTGAGCGTGTAACCTTAGTTGCTGGCAAGGCTGATACCCGCCACAGCGCGGCAAACTTGACGAGTGCAGATAAAATACTGGTGACCGGTGGCGCAAAAGGCGTGACCTTTGAATGTGCGCTAAGTTTAGCCAAACGCAGCAAGGCGCACTTTATCCTTGCTGGCAGAAGCAGCCAACAAGCCATTCCCGCTTGGGCACAGGGTAAGAATAACAGTCAACTTAAAGCCACAGCTATTGCCCACATTCAAAGCTTGGGTGAGAAACCCACGCCAAAACAAGTGGATGCCTTAGTATGGCCCGTTCAAAGCAGCCTAGAAATTGCAGCCGCACTAGAAGCCTTTACCGCTGTGGGCGCGAGCGCCGAGTACTTAAGTCTCGATGTTAACAATCCAGATGCGATCGCCAGCACGATAGTGCCGATCACCGAGTTGTCGCCTATTACTGGCATCATCCATGGTGCGGGCGTACTCGCCGATAAACACATCCAAGACAAAACCTTAGATGAGTTGGCACGGGTTTATGGCACTAAGGTCACAGGCATTAGCAATCTGCTAGCCGCACTGGATTTAGATAAAGTAAAACTGATTGCCCTATTCTCTTCGGCGGCGGGTTTTTACGGCAATACTGGCCAAAGCGATTACGCCATGTCCAACGACATACTCAACAAAGCCGCACTGCAACTGGCGCAGCAACTGCCAAATGCCAAAGTGATGAGCTTCGATTGGGGTCCGTGGGACGGCGGCATGGTGAATCCTGCGCTGAAAAAGATGTTTATCGATCGCGGTGTTTATGTGATCCCGCTAAAGGCAGGCGCTGAGTTATTTGCTAGCCAATTACTGAGCAACACAGGCGCACAATTGCTGGTCGGTACTGATATGCAAGGCACAGTTCCAAGTGACGAGCAAGCAACTCAAGGTAGCAATCTAAAAAAGCCTGAAGCGGATCTGACCACTGACGCGTCGGATCCGCATGCTTTGGCATCAACACTTGCTGCAATCGCTTTCACGCGACCGCTAACACTGCAGCGCGCACTGGACCCTAAGGCAATGATCTTTATTGAAGATCACTGCATTAACGGTAATCCCGTATTACCGACTGTGTGCGCGATTCAGTGGATGCGTGAAGCCGCCTTTGATGTGCTCAAGCAACCAGTCAAAGTGCAAAGCTACAAGCTGTTGAAGGGCATTATTTTCGACACTGCCGTGTTACAAAATGGAGTGTTAGAAAGTGCAGCCCCCATCACGCTGGAACTTGAACTTGTACCGATTGCGTTAACGGATAAAGCAACGGAAGACACAGACGAGTGCATGAGTAGACAATTCAGTGCCTTAATCAGCTTTGAAGGTCGTCCGCAATATCAAGCTATCCTAGTCGTTGATGATGCTGTTGATGACGCGGCTAACGATTACTTAGCCACTAACAGCAAAGCAACCGCCTTTGACGCGCAAAGCTTGGCGGGACTTTCTGTCATCACAACTGCGGGCAGCCTTTACAGCGACGGCACACTTTTCCACGGCCCAAGACTGCAAGGTATTGAGTCGGTGGTGAAGTTTGACGATGCGAGCTTAATCGCCAAGGTGAGCCTACCCCATGTTGCGTTAGCAGACTGCGGGGATTTTGTGCCTAATCTCACGCCTAAAGGCTCACAAGCCTTTGCGGAAGATTTGTTGCTACAGGCGATGCTGGTGTGGGCGAGACTCAAATATGGCGCGGCAAGTTTGCCATCAAGCATTGGTGAGTTTATCTCCCATGCGCCGTTTGCCTTTGGCGATAAAGGGTATCTAGTGCTCGAGGTGGTAAAACACTCAGGCCGTGCCCTTGAAGCCAATATTGCTCTGTATCATCAAGATGGCCGCTTAAGCTGCGAGATGAACAACGCCAAAGTCACCATCAGCAAAAACCTTAACGGTGCATTCTTAGCTAATAAAGTTGCTAATAAAGCCATTGAAAGCGTGGAGGCAAAAGTCGAGTGAATTTAGCCCACACTTTAGTAACTATACATAGCGGCCAAACTGAAACGTCGATAGCAGACACGGCTATGACTGAAAAGCTTGCCAAGCCACTGCGTATTGCAGTGTTGCTTGGCGACGCGGTCAATCTTGACTCTCACTCAGCCCAAGTATTAGAGACGTTTGCGGAACGTGAAAGAGTTCAAATTTGCGCTTTAGATGCTGCCCCATCTACAACACAAGAGCCGACAGCTCATGAACCAAAAGTGCATGAACCGTCAGTGTATGAGCAAAGCTCGCTCACTGCCTTGTTAGGCCAAGCAACAACAGCCATTGAGCAAGGCAAGCTCGTTGAACTTAAATTCAATGATGGCAATCTGCCCCAGCCTTTGGCTCAGTCCCTGTATTTGCTTGATGGTTTACGTGCCGCCAAACTGCGTCTTCACGCCCACGCGTTTATTGCTGGCTTTGCCGCTGGCAATCAAACTACAGGTGTTGCAAATGCAGCGGCTGTTGCAAATGCGGCGTTAGTAGCGGCAAAGCGCAGCCCTGCACAAACCGTTCAGCATCAACTCGTCGCCAACACTCTCAACGGGGCCTTTGTTGCGCTGCGCCAAGGCGTAACCGCCCTCGCTGCGCGAGCACAAGCGCCGCTTCATGGCGCAACTGATATTAAAGAGGCAAACGACACAAATCATCAAGCGGGCTATTGGTTTAGCGACCAACATCAAGCGCGGGTGTTGTGCCTAAATCTTGTCGCAAAAACGTCAAATCAAACGGATGAGTCTCGACATCTAAACCAAAGTATTGTGCTGACCCAAGGCACACAACTTACCGCACCCAAAGCCCTTGTTGATGAAAACAGACTATTTGTGCCGATAAGTGGTGACAATATTGATTCACTCATCGCGCAAGTATTGCAGCTAGTTAACACAGTGGAAAATGGCGCTGGCTTGCACGCTGACTTTCGCGCTGAGCAACTCAAACCTTGCTTTGAACGCTATGATGCCAACGCACCACTGGCATTAGTCTTGATGGCAGCATCGATTGATGACCTCAAACTTGAAGCCAAAGCTATGCTTTCGGCGCTTGAAAATGATGCAGTGCGTCATCATGGTCAACACTTTAAGACGCCAGCGGGTAGCTGTTTTACCGCGAAGCCGCTAGGGGATGCGGGGCTGACCTTTGTATATCCCGGCGTTGGCACTGTTTACGCCAATATGTTCAATAACTTGCATGAGTATTTCCCCGCGCTGTATCACCAGCTAGAACGTGAAGGCGATTTAAGCGCCATGCTGCAATCATCGCAGATTTATGCGGCAGATGTTAAAACCGCAGCTGGCATGAGCTTAAGCCAACAAGCGATTAGTGGCGTGGGCGCCAGTTATCTATTCACTAAGCTTTTAACCCAAGTCTTTAATATTAAGCCTAAAATGGCGCTCGGTTACTCAATGGGCGAAGCAGCCATGTGGGCCAGCCTAGATGTGTGGCAAACGCCCCACGGGATGATCAACGCCACCGAAAATAGCGATATTTTCAACCATGCCATTTCTGGCGAGCTAACCGCAGTGCGCCGAGCATGGCAGCTTAAGGATAATGAATCCATAGTGTGGAATAGCTTTGTGGTGCGCGCCGATAGCAAGGAAATCAAAGCATTACTGCCAGAGTTCCCTCGCGCCTACTTAGCCATCATTCAAGGTGATACTTGCGTTATTGCCGGCTGCGAAACAAGCTGTAAAGCCCTACTTGCAAAGTTAGGTAAGCGTGGGATTGCCGCCAATCGGGTCACGGCAATGCATACCGCGCCAGCCCTGTTAGTCCATGGGCAAGTACAAGATTTCTATACTCAAGCAGTGAAACCTGAGGCACTGAAACCTAAGGCGCTGGAAGCGGCAGCACATGGCTCGCCTATTCGCTTTATTAGCGCAGCGCAAACTGCGCCAGTAACCGTGGATAGTCACAGCATTGGCCGCGCGATTGCCGATACCTTTTGTTCGCCACTCGACTTTAGTGCGCTCATTCAAAATGCCACAGAGCAAGGCGCAAGGCTATTTGTCGAAGTGGGCGCCGATAGGCAAACCAGCACACTCATAGATAAAATCAGCCATGCCCATGCAGGCCAAAGCACCAAGAACGCAACTACAGTAGCCATAGCCTGCAATGCCAAGGGTGCTGATGTGATTACCAGCTTACTCAAGTGTTTAGCTCAGCTGATAAGCCACAGAGTACCGCTTTCGCTCGCGCCGCTTATTCAGCCATTAAGTGCTAATGCAGCCCCTTTATCATCAGCTGTATCACCAAAAGGAGAACCCCTGTGAGTTCTCAGCATTCCCCTACGATTGATAAAACTAACGTGCCTACCATTGCGTCAAACCGCGCATCAAAAAGTGCGTCAAAAATTGCGATTGTCGGTCTTGCGACTCAGTATCCTGACGCCGACAATCCTCAAACTTTCTGGCAAAATCTGCTGGATAAAAAAGACTCACGCACCCAAATCAGCCGCGAGAAGCTCAATGCCAATCCCGCCGATTACCAAGGTGTGCAGGGGCAATCTGACCGTTTTTACTGTGATAAAGGCGGCTATATCCAACACTTCCAGTTTGATGCCAAGGGCTATCAACTGCCTGAGTCTGCCTTTGACGGTTTAGATGAAAGCTTTTTATGGGCACTCGATTGCAGTCGTAAAGCCCTTCAAGACGCAGGGATTGCACCAAGCGATGCCGTACTGGCGCGCACAGGTATCGTAATGGGAACCTTGTCGTTCCCCACGGCCCGCTCCAACGAATTATTTTTGCCTCTGTATCATCAAACCGTTGAAAAGGCGCTACAAAACAAACTTAACCAAAGCGCATTTCAGCTGGCTGATTTTGGCAACTCAGTTAACGCTCTCAATGCCAATAACCAAGCATTAAACGTCGCCAATGGCGCGGTTGCCCACACAGCCTCAAAGCTGGTCAGCGATGCGCTCGGTTTGGGTGGCACTCAGTTGAGTCTGGACGCCGCCTGCGCCAGTTCGGTTTATGCGCTCAAACTCGCCTGCGATTACCTAACAACAGGCAAGGCAGATATGATGCTTGCGGGCGCAGTATCGGGCGCCGATCCCTTCTTTATCAACATGGGATTCTCGATTTTCCACGCCTATCCAGATCACGGTATTTCGGCGCCCTTTGATAGCAATAGCAAGGGCTTATTCGCCGGAGAAGGCGCTGGGGTGTTAGTCTTAAAACGCTTAGAAGATGCCGAGCGCGATGGCGATAACATCTATGCCGTCGTTAGCGGCATTGGTTTGTCGAACGACGGTAAAGGCCAGTTTGTATTAAGCCCCAACAGCAAGGGCCAAGTGCAAGCCTTCGAGCGCGCCTATAGTGCCGCAAACACACTGCCTGCCAATATCGAAGTGATTGAATGCCATGCCACAGGCACGCCGCTTGGGGATAAGGTCGAACTCGCTTCGATGGAACGCTTTTTTGAGGACAGACTCGCTGGCTCTGCTGTGCCGCTGATCGGTTCGGCAAAATCCAACTTAGGCCATTTACTCACAGCCGCGGGCATGCCGGGGATCATGAAGATGATTTTTGCCATGCGCTCGGGTCGACTGCCGCCAAGTATTAACTTATCAGCGCCGATATCCTCGCCTAAGGGTTTGTTTAGCGCTAAAAATCTGCCAACAGAACTGCATGCTTGGCCCGATAAAGTCGGTAATGACCGCCGCCACGCAGGTGTTTCTGTGTTTGGTTTTGGCGGCTGTAACGCGCATTTATTGCTGGAATCCTATGTACCGGCAAATACCAGTAGCAAACATCAGCAGAGTACAGCCCAAGTAAGCTACCAACATACACCATTAAATATCATTGGCTTAGCATCACACTTCGGGCCTTTATCCTCCATAAATGCACTGGATAACACGATTCATGCTCGGCAACATGCCTTTATCCCGCTGCCCGCTAAACGTTGGAAAGGCTTAGATAAACATCCTGAGATCTTAGCTAACTTTGGCTTGCCTTCTGTACCGCAAGGCGCATATATCGACCAGTTCGATTTTGACTTCCTGCGCTTTAAAGTGCCGCCCAATGAGGATGACCGCCTGATCTCCCAGCAACTGCTGCTGATCAAAGTGGCCGATGAAGCGATCCGTGATGCCAATCTAAAACCCGGTGGCAAGGTGGCCGTATTAGTGGCGATGGAAACTGAACTCGAATTACACCAGTTCCGTGGCCGCGTAAATCTACACACCCAACTGGCAGACAGTCTTAAAAAACAAGGGATAACACTCACACAAGCTGAGTATCTCGCCCTTGAAAAGATCGCCATGGACAGTGTGCTCGATGCCGCCAAACTGAACCAATACACCAGTTTTATTGGCAACATCATGGCGTCACGTATCGCATCCCTTTGGGACTTTAACGGCCCTGCCTTTACCATTTCGGCGGCGGAGCAATCGGTCGCCCGCTGTATCGATGTGGCCGAAAATCTGTTGTCCCAAGAATCCTTAGATGCCGTAGTGATCGCCGCCGTCGATTTAAGTGGCAGTTTAGAGCAAGTGATCCTTAAAAACGCCGTATCGCCAGTGGCATTTACTGCCACTGACGCAGGCTGGAAAGTCGGTGAAGGTGCTGGCGCGTTAGTGCTAACAGCGCAATCAAGTGCAGCCCAGCCAAGTAATGCCGCTGACAATGCTAATACCAATAGCAGCTATGGCAACAGTTATGGTCACATCAGCGGCCAAGTATTTGGCGCGATTTGTGACATACAAGGTAATAGCAACACAGCGCGCATTTGCGATGACTTGCTAACCCAAGCCAAGGTGAATAGCAGCCAGATTAGCTTGATTGAAACCAGTATTGCGGTTGAGCAACTTGACGATTCAGAGTTGGTACTCAATACCCTGCTGCCGAGTGTGAACCAGCGCAGCCAAGCTGCTGATACCCTAGGCCACAACTTTGCCGCTGCGGGTATGGCGAGTATTTTGAGCGCGCTGCTTCAGCTTAAAAATCAGGTGCAGCTTAAAAATCAAGCGCAACTTAACAAGCATTCTTCTCAAGCTCAGCAGCACGCACTCGTTGCTACTTTTAGCCAAGGTAAATGCTCGCAGTTATTGCTCAGTCAAAGTGCCACGCAAGCGCACAGTTTGCAGCAAAGGCTTGAACAAGACTTAACGCTTTCTGAGCAAAAACACTTAATAAAACAAGTAACGCTCGGTGGCCGCGATATCTATCAGCATATCCTGGATACGCCGCTCGCAGGCCTCGATGCTATACAACAAAAAGCCCGAGCCATGACAGCACTGCCAGCGCGCAGCCAACGCAAACATTTGGCCCAAATAGCGAGCAAAGACACGAATAGCTTTGCAACAAGCAGCCCAACCACGGCTCAACAAAAAGAGACATTAAGCAGCATGCCAATGAATGCCCTAAGCACGCCCAATAAAAACGCCGCTCAAGCAGAGCTAAAAGACGCGGCATTTTTAAGCAATCAGCAACTCGTCCGTGAGGCGCATTTAGCCTTTTTGCAAAGTCGCGCTGAAGGACTGAAACTGGCCGATGCCTTGATGAAAGCCCAGCTTGCCAGCGAGTTAGCCGTCAATGGCCAAGTTGCACCAGTACAACAGCAAGCCATTGTTCAGGCATCTGCGACAGCGGTTCTTCCACATCCTGTGCTTTATCCCAATCATGCAAAAGTGCCTGAGTACACGCCGCCAACACCGATAAGCAAGCCTTGCATTTGGGATTATGCGGATTTAGTCGAGTACGCCGAAGGTGATATTGCTAAAGTATTTGGCCCAGATTATGCCATTATCGACAGCTATTCGCGCCGTGTACGCCTGCCAACCACAGACTATTTACTGGTATCTCGGGTAACGAAATTAAACGCCCAGATGAACCAATATCAGCCTTGCACTATGACCACAGAATACGACATTCCTGTGGACGCGCCGTATTTGGTCGATGGCCAAATCCCTTGGGCCGTGGCGGTTGAATCGGGTCAATGCGACTTAATGCTGATCAGCTACTTAGGTATCGATTTTGAAAATAAAGGCGAGCGCGTTTATCGCCTGCTCGATTGCACCCTGACCTTCCTTGGCGACTTACCGCGCGGTGGCGACACCCTGCGCTACGACATTTCCATCAATCACTTTGCCCGCAATGGCGATACCTTGTTGTTCTTCTTCTCCTACGAATGTTTTGTGGGCGACAAGCTGATCCTTAAAATGGATGGCGGCTGTGCCGGCTTCTTCACCGATAAAGAGCTAGCCGACGGCAAAGGTGTTATTCACACCGAAGCTGAAATCAAAGCGCGCAACCTCGCCTTGAATAATCCGAATAAACCGCGCTTTAATCCGTTACTTAACTGCGCGCAAAGCCAATTTGATTACAGCCAAATCCATAAACTGCTCGGCGCCGATATCGGTGGCTGTTTTGGCGGCGCCCATGCGGCGCATCAAGCCCAATATGGGTTGCAGCCGTCACTGTGTTTTGCCTCTGAAAAATTCCTGATGATTGAACAAGTCAGCAATCTTGAGGTGCATGGCGGCGCGTGGGGCTTAGGTTCAGTTCAAGGTCATAAGCAGCTCGAAGCTGATCATTGGTATTTCCCGTGTCATTTCAAGGGCGACCAAGTGATGGCGGGATCGTTAATGGCCGAAGGCTGTGGTCAATTACTGCAATTCTTTATGCTGCATATTGGGATGCACGCCAGCACAGAAGAAGGTGGCGTCAAAAACGGTCGTTTCCAACCGCTCGAAAACGCATCACAAAAAGTGCGCTGTCGCGGTCAAGTGTTGCCACAATCTGGCCTGCTCACCTATCGCATGGAAATCACCGAAATCGGTATGAGCCCGCGCCCGTATGCTAAGGCGAATATCGATATTTTGCTCAATGGCAAAGTGGTCGTGGATTTCCAAAACCTTGGGGTGATGATCAAAGAAGAAGCCGAATGCACCCGCTACCTCGCGGATAATGCCAACAGCACAGCTAACAATACGACTAGAAATGTAGCTAAAAATGCTGTTTCGGCTGCGCCGCTTGTTTCGACAACACCCGCATCGTTAGCCGCGCCGCTGATGGCGCAGCTGCCAGATTTAACTGCGCCAACCAATAAAGGCGTAGTGCCGCTTAAGCATGTACCTGCGCCGATTGCGCCTGCGGGTTCAAAGTATGCTAACCGCGTGCCCGATACCCTGCCGTTCACGCCGTATCACATGTTCGAATTTGCCACGGGCGATATCGAAAACTGCTTCGGCCCCGATTTCAGTATCTATCGCGGCCTAATTCCACCGCGCACGCCTTGCGGTGACTTGCAGCTCACCACCCGCGTCATTGCGATTGACGGCAAACGCGGCGAGCTGAAAAAGCCCTCATCTTGCATCGCTGAATACGAAGTGCCAGTAAACGCTTGGTATTACGATAAAAACAGCCATCACGCTGTGATGCCCTATTCAGTGCTAATGGAAATATCACTGCAGCCAAACGGTTTTATCTCGGGCTATATGGGCACCACCTTGGGCTTCCCCGGCCAAGAGCTGTTCTTCCGTAACTTAGACGGCAACGGTAAGTTACTGCGCCATGTGGATTTACGCGGCAAAACCATAGTGAACGACTCACGTCTGTTATCGACTGTGATTGCCGGCAGCAACATCATCCAAAATTTCAGCTTCGAGTTAAGCTGCGATGGCGAGCCTTTCTACCAAGGTAAAGCGGTATTTGGTTACTTCAAGGGCGATGCGCTGAAAAACCAACTTGGCATAGACAACGGCAAGATCACTCAGCCTTGGCATGTGCAAAATGGTATAGCCGCCGATAGCCAAATCAATCTGTTAGATAAACAGCATCGCAGCTTTAACGCGCCAGAAGGTCAGCCGCATTACCGTTTAGCGGGCGGTCAGCTTAACTTTATCGACAAAGCCGACATCGTGAAGACCGGCGGTAAAGCGGGCCTTGGCTATTTATACGCCGAGCGCACCATTGACCCGAGTGATTGGTTCTTCCAATTCCACTTCCATCAAGATCCGGTAATGCCAGGCTCATTAGGGGTTGAAGCCATTATCGAGCTGATGCAAACCTATGCGATTGACCAAGACCTTGGTGCGGGCTTTAAGAATCCAAAATTCGGCCAGATATTATCGGATATCAAATGGAAGTATCGCGGCCAAATTAACCCATTAAACAAGCAGATGTCGCTGGATGTGCACATTACCAGCGTGACAGACGACAATGGCAAACGCATCATTATGGGCGATGCCAACTTGAGTAAAGATGGCCTACGGATTTATGAAGTTAAAGATATCGCCATCTGTATTGAAGAAGCCTAGCGAGTTTACGCTGTTAGAAAGACGCTAATCTCGAATAACAAATAACGAATAACGAATAACAAATAGTTGCGCCGCCTTGGCTATCCACATCACCAAGGCGGCACAAATAACATGAGAACACCTATGACTAGCCATACTCTAGATCAATTCAATAGCAATAACGAAAAACTCAGCCCTTGGCCGTGGCAAGTCAACGATGCCGCGCTGAGCTTTGATATCGACGCATTAGGCAAAAAACTCAAAGATTTAAGCCAAGCCTGTTACTTAGTGAATCACAGTGAAAAAGGCTTAGGCATAGCGCAAACGGCCGAAGTAACAACAAGCGACAGCCAAGCGCCACTAGGCTCACACCCCGTCAGCGCTTTTGCGCCCGCCCTTGGCACCCAAAGTTTAGGCGACAGTAATTTTCGCCGCGTACACGGGGTTAAATACGCTTACTACGCTGGCGCTATGGCCAACGGTATTGCCTCGGAAGAACTGGTTATCGCGCTAGGTCAAGCGGGCATTTTGTGCTCGTTTGGCGCGGCGGGGTTAATTCCATCCCGCGTTGAAGCGGCCATTACTCGCATTCAGGCGGCGCTGCCTAATGGTCCTTATGCTTTTAACTTAATTCACAGCCCAAGCGAGCCCGCATTAGAGCGCGGCAGTGTTGAGCTGTTCTTAAAACATAAAGTGCGCACGGTCGAAGCCTCGGCATTTTTAGGTTTAACGCCGCAAATCGTCTATTACCGCGCGGCGGGTTTGAGCCGCGACGAACATGGCGACATCGTCATTGGCAACAAAGTCATAGCCAAAATCAGCCGTACCGAAGTCGCGACTAAGTTTATGGAGCCAGCGCCAGCCAAAATCCTCCAGCAATTAGTGAGTGACGGCCTTATCAGCCAAGACCAAATGGCGATGGCATTGCTGGTGCCTATGGCGGACGACATCACGGCCGAAGCCGACTCAGGCGGCCATACCGACAATCGCCCGCTAGTGACGCTATTGCCGACGATTTTGGCGCTTAAAGATGAAATCCAAGCTAAGTATCAATACAAAACGCCTATCCGCGTGGGCGCAGGCGGCGGCGTAGGTACTCCCGATGCAGCATTAGCCACCTTCAACATGGGCGCGGCGTTTATCGTCACAGGTTCTATCAACCAAGCTTGCGTCGAAGCGGGCGCGAGTGAACACACACGTAAGTTACTCGCCACCACAGAAATGGCCGATGTAACTATGGCGCCTGCCGCCGATATGTTCGAAATGGGCGTTAAATTACAAGTGGTTAAGCGCGGAACCCTGTTCCCGATGCGCGCCAATAAGCTGTATGAAATCTATACCCGTTACGATTCGATTGATGCCATCCCTGCGGACGAGCGTAAAAAGCTCGAAGAGCAAGTGTTCCGCTCATCACTCGATGATATTTGGGCGGGCACAGTCGCCCACTTTAACGAGCGCGATCCTAAGCAAATCGAGCGCGCATTGGATAACCCCAAACGTAAGATGGCGCTGATTTTCCGCTGGTATTTGGGTCTTTCGAGCCGCTGGTCGAACACAGGTGAAGTCGGCCGCGAAATGGATTACCAAATTTGGGCAGGCCCAGCACTGGGTGCATTTAACGCTTGGGCAAAAGGCAGTTATTTAGATGACTATAAGGCCCGTAATGCGGTGGATTTAGCCAAACATTTAATGGTGGGCGCAGCATATCAATCCCGCATTAACCTGCTGTTATCCCAAGGTACGAGTATTCCAGTTAGCCTGCAGCGCTGGAAACCATTAAATCGTTTTTAAACGTATTTAGCTCCTATCATCTTGTATTATAAGATCATAATATCTTCAAGCCGACACAAACTCACAGTGTCGGCTTTTATTTGTCTTTACTTATGAACGACATCAGCTCACAGTCTTTGATTCAACGTATTAGGCTGAAACTCTTACCGAAGCTTAGGTAAAAATTGCCTACCCCTCTTTTAATTCACTCACACCATTTTAAATAAAATGATTTAAATTATATTTAAAATCAATTAACTACTTAAAATTTTTAAAGTTGGCATTAAGATCGCAATCAAGTAAGAGCCATTAGCCGTTACCTTACAAGTGACACAAACGGTCATGAGAAGGATTAATACAAGGGCAGGAGGTTATTATGCTAGGTTGGACATTAGTATTTCTAGTTGTTGCCGTGATTGCCGGGTTGTTAGGATTTGCTGGGATTGCTGGCGCAGCGGCGGGAATAGCGAAAATCATTTTCTTCATATTTATTGTGTTATTAGTGATTTCTCTGCTGATCAATGCCCTTAAGGGTAAATCACCGCGACTATAATTTTTTTAGAAAAGGAGATAGATATGAAACCATTTACCCTGATGACAAGTGCAGCATTCGCATTATTACTCGCCCTAGGTTTAACGGCCTGTAGTGATAACAAAGCCGAAGACGCGGGCGAAAAAATCGATGAAGTAATGACTGATACAGGTAACGCCATCGAAGATGCCTGTGAAGAAGTCAAAGAAGGTGTTAAAGCTAAAGATACTAAGTGCTAAACAAACCTGACTTTAGGGTGGCAATAGACTCGTCTACTGCCACCCTTTTGGTTTAGACTCGCTCATTTCTGCATCTCTCATCTCGACATCTATCCATTCAAGTGCAACGATTTTAACCAAGAACAATGGCATTGGAGGACTTGCATGCTAACGAAGATCCACATCAAATATTTGTACACTGCAAGTGCAGTATTGTTAGCCTATTTTGCAGTAACAGACACTTCTCCCCTGCTCACTTTCATTTGTGCATGGACAAGTCTGTCACTGTTTTTAGTCGGTTCAGCCTATTGGTTTAATCTCGCCAGTATTTTTAGAAAACGCCAAGATGGCACTATTCCTTGGTATATTCGTTGGGGTTTTATTCCCTTTTTATTAGGCAGTCGACTCTATAACCACTGGGCCAGAAAATACGATTCAGTACCGCCCATGCAAAGGATTGATGAACATCTGTATCTCGGCTGTAGACTCTTTTCCGCAGATCTGGAAAAGATTAAAGCCAATAAGATCACTGCCATTCTGGATGTCACCGCTGAATTTGATGGCTTAGATTGGTCGCAATTTGAAGATCATATCGAGTATTTAAATATTCCCATCCTCGACCATAGCGTACCGACCAGCGCCCAACTCAATCAAGCCGTTAACTGGCTGCACCGCCAAGTGCGCGCCAATAAACAGGTACTCATCCACTGTGCTATGGGTCGTGGCCGCTCAGTGCTGGTACTCGCCGCTTATTTGGTTTGTAAAGATAAACAACAGCACTTCGCCGAAGTACTGCAGCAGATAAAGCAAATTCGCAAAACCGCTGGCTTAAACAAATGGCAATTACGCGCGCTCGATCGCATGCTCAGTCAAGGGAAAATTAACATCCACAAAGTGGCGTGGATTATCGCCAACCCAGTCTCTGGTGGCGGGAAATGGCAAGAATACAGCGAGCAAATCCAAGATGAACTCAAAGCCTATTTTGACCTGACTTTAAAACTCACAACAGCAGACGAAACTGCAAATGTCTTCGCCGAGCAAGCCCGTAATGCAGGCGCTGATATCATTATCGCCTGTGGTGGCGATGGTACTGTGACTGAAGTGGCCTCTCAAATCGTTGATACGGATATCGTCTTAGGCATCATTCCTCTTGGCACAACTAATGCCCTCAGCCATGCCCTCTTTGGTTTAGGCAGTAAGCTTATTCCTATCTCTCAGGCGCTGGATAATATTATTCAAGGGCATTGCCAAGCCATTGATACCGCGCGTTGTAATGAGGCGTTAGTGTTGTTGCTTGTGGGCATAGGGTTTGAGCAACAAATGATTGAATCCGCAAACCGTGAGCGTAAAAATGCCCTCGGCCAGTTTGCCTACCTCGATGGCTTATGGCGCGCAGTGAATGCCGATATCACTTTAACCATCCAGCTCAGCTTAGATGATGCAAAACCCACAACATTGACGACCCATAGCCTAATCGTTGCCAATGCCGCACCGTTTACCAGCGTGTTGGCGCAGGGCGATGGCGAACCAAACATGACCGACGGTTTGCTCGACATTACTTGGTTGGATGCTGGCGATGAACCCAAAGAGCAGTTGCTTAGCCTCGCTGAATTAGCGATTGCAGGATGGGTGAAAGAAGGCAATAAAAATGTGCGAGATCAACAAGCGAGTGCAAGTAAAGTCCATCATGCACATGCTAAAAAGGTCACCATCAGCAGCCAGCCTAAGTGTAAATATGTGATTGATGGTGAAGTATTTGAGCCAGCGGATCTCACTATTGAAGTCCAGCCAGCATCTCTTAAAGTGTTTGTTCCTTATCAGGAAACCACAGAGCAAGATGAGTGATCGTTGTGGAGGACATCCAGCCTAACTTTTTAGGCTGGATGACTGGGCATTTATAGAACGAACAAAAAATATAAAATATTCAACAAAATAAATATAACCAGCAGAACCAGTACCCGCATGAAATTAAATTCACTACCTTTGGGAAGTGATTTTTGAGTGGTGTTACTAAAATCCTGAAATTTACAGTCTATTGCCTGCGCACATTGCTGTAGAACTTGTTGTAATTCCTTTCTATCAGTACTGTCACCCAATATCAATTGAGCACCGTTGGGCTGGTGCAATTCTAAATAAGCCAGATAATGTTGGACAGTATCTTCCGTTTGGCGATTGCGGCTGATCTGATGCCAACGGGTGATTTGCAGCTGATAAAGTTGCACTGCTTTGATGTCCGAAAAAGCATAGGAACGCCACCACCACAATCCCATATACCTCCCATTGAATAAACCTTTACCGAGCCACAATTGCTGTTGCTCAGCATCTAACCAACACTGTTGCTGAACAAACGCAGTCGGTAACACGGGTAACAATAGAAATAGTGTTACCCAGCCGAGAACGAGCTGCAGTATCGGATCGGGTTGTAAATAGGTTGCTCTGGCGCAGAGTAAACCAAGCAGTAATAACCCAGCAGCAAACAGCCATAATAGAGGTCGGTACTGAGTACTCAGAGTTTGAATATAAAATGCATTTTTAGAAGGTTGATTGAGTTTCACTGAACTTGTTCCTTGTTCCAAAAATTATCTCACCATTCAATATTGACCTGTGCCAGTAACAATAAGAGGCATTGATAGTTTGCACAATCAACACCTAACTCATTTCTAGACGCTTTCGAGTTAAACCAAAGACTGACATCAACGTAAATAAACAGTTGCGATATAACTCATACTGCAAATATAAGCTGCAACTTTGCTGTTGCAGCTAAGGTGTTATTGACCCGCAGCAGTATCCTCACCGGTCCAGAGTCGCATGATACGATAAGGCGGTTTGGCTGTTTCGGCTTTTCCATTAAAGGCTTTTGCTTTATGCAATTGATTCACTGAAATATATAACCAGCCTGTTTCACCAAATTGCACACTATCTGGAAAATCCAGTAGTGGAGAACTGACCGCTGTTGTTAGTGTGCCTTTGTTATCTAGCATGGAAATGGCATTGTGGTTCAAATTGGTAAAGTAATGATTACCTTGTTTGGACGTTGCTGCGCCATCTGATACAGGCTTGGCTCCGACTAATTTTACCGTGGCGATAATTTTATCATTATTGCCTGTTTGTAAAGCTGCAGTCGATAACTGATACCAGTGAGTGCCATTCATTGCACCATAATAGAGTGTACTTCCGTCGGCAGATAAACTGATTGGATTGACCGCTACACTGGCGACTTTGCCATTAAACAATGTTGTTTTGTTATCGATGTTCATTACTGCATCCGTTTCGGCCTGCAGCGAGCTATGACCTGAAAAACGTATTGTATGACCATCGTCGATACGCACCGCTAAGAGGCCAGGGTTGGCGATATCAGCTAAATAAATCCAGCCTTTTTGAGAGTCGACAACCAAATCCTGCATAAAGCTGCCTTTAGGCGCGAGAGCTTGTGGTAGGACGATTTGTTTATATAGACTGCCGTCCTTAATGTTGAATCCCCAAATCCTTGTCTGGCCTAATTCTAACCCCATATCTGCGGTCCAGAGGTGTCCAGCCTTGTCCTGAGCAATACCTAATAAGGTATCAAATTGAGCAGTATTGGCTGCCGATGTTTTTTGCAAATCCATTGAAGGCCAAGCTTTATAAGCGTTGGTCTCACGATTAACTTCAATCAATTGCAAACCTGATGGTGTATCAAATGGATGTACTGTGGCAAAAATCCGACCTTGTGCAGTGACGCTGACATTGCCAGGTCGTATTGGCAATTCAGCGACTGTTTCAAGACTTCCTACTGCTGGGGTGGCGTTCACAAAACTACTGGCTGTCAAAGAAAGCCATAATGCTGTTGTTAATAAGTGTTTCATATTCTATCTCCGCTTTTTCTGTTTAAGGGCTGTAGAATAGGAGTTATTATTTACAAAAAAAAGAGTATAAAGTTTAGCTCTGTTTCAATATTAATTTGATAATTAATGTTTATTCAGCAGTCGTTTCACCGGTCTCGACTTGCTGCTCGTACTTGCTGAGCTTGTTGTAGAGGGTTTTAACGCTGATCCCCAGTTGTTCGGCGGTATCCGTTTTATTACCCTGAGTGGTTTCTAGTGCTTGATAAATAGCGATTCTCTCTAAATCATCTAAGCGCATGCCTTGGGGGATAACAACTTGTTCACCACCACATAAACCCACTTCATTCGTCTGAGGTAGCTGTAAATGGCTGGGTAAAATATCCTGATCGGCCAGAATATAGGCTCGCTCAATAGCATGTTTTAATTCGCGCACATTACCAGACCAAGGGTACTTAGCAATCATCTGAATACAGTCTTCAGCTAAGCTCTTATTCTGCTTTTCGGCCACGTTACGATAGGCAAGAAAATGCTGCGCAAGCCCAATAATATCCTCGCCACGTTCCCGTAAGGGCGGAACGCGAATGGGAAACTGAGCCAAACGAAAGTACAAATCTTCTCGAAATAACCCAGCCTCTATCGCCACTATGGGATCACGGTTAGTCGCTGCCACAATACGTACGTTTGCACGTTGCACTTTGTCACCCCCCACAGGACGATACTCGCTATTTTCCAACACTCTGAGTAACTTCACTTGATGATCAATCGGCATTTCGGTGACTTCATCGAGAAACAAGGTCCCGCCTTCAGCCTGTTCAAATACGCCTTTGTGATCGCGATTCGCCCCCGTAAATGCGCCTTTGACATGACCAAACAGCTCACTGTCGACCAATTCAGGGCTTAATGCACCACAGTTAATTGCAATAAAAGGCTCGTTTACCCTAGGGCTGGCAAGATGTATGGTATTAGCAACCAGTTCTTTCCCGACCCCACTTTCCCCAATAATAAGCACATTACTGCCTGTCGCAGAGACGCGACGAATTGTACGATATAGCTTGTGCATAGGAGCTGATGACCCAACAAGCAAACCGTATTGGTCTAGCTCGCTAGCAAAAGGATGCAGTCGATTAGGCGATGATGCTAAATACTGTGCAAAATCAGCAAAAATTTCGCTAATTAGGGGCATATCGTAAGGTTTGCGAAAATGGTAACCAGCAAAATGAGACATTAACTGATCAAGATTGGGGTTTGGCTGACCGTCGGAGAGAAAAATAAACTCAATATTTGACATGGCCGCATTATCCAGCAGCACAAGGTAATCTTCTCGACTAAGACTGGATAACTCAATAATGGCAACATCGACGTGATTTGCCCCTAGCTGCTCTATCCAAGGCAAATCATCGACACTGCGTAGCTTATTAAAGTCAGCAGCGCCAGCAAGTTCGATGATTGCTTGCTCGGCGCTAACATCCTGCAAGTGATAAAAAAGTGTCAGTCGAGCCATGCGTATCTACTCCCTGTATGAAAAACTACTGTATGTCAGCCATGAAATTTTAACAACAGCAACGGTAATAGTTGCCGATGTTCTAAGATGATATCTCGATGAACGGAGAATATCAGTCTAAAAATCAGCCTGTTAAAATATCATTAAAAACGAGAACAGAATATGCATGGTAGCTGAACGAAACAAAATCAGTTTACCCAAGCAGTTAAACAATCTATGTCGAACACTGGCATTAGGAGGCCCATAATGAAGTCTAATGTTGTGCAACATCAGACTGATATCCGCGCCGATATCATGTTGATAGATGAAATCATCAAGCTGAATCAAGAAGGACTCACATTTTACAACCAAGCGAGGAGGTATGTCGAAGACTATAATCTTAAGCGTGTTTTTTCCGCCAAAGCTAACATCCACCAACGAATGTTAACTCGGTTTGAACAGCTGAGACGTTTGGCTGACGAGCCAATTAATGGCCTAAGTCACACCGTGCCCGTCACTTATACTCAAGCAACAGAATTGCTGCAACAGTGCCAAATTTCGCAGGCTATGACCGCCCTTGTCGACATAGAGCAGCAAGTGCTAATCCAAATAAAACAAGCAGTAAGGCAAGCGCATCAGCCACAACTTGCAAACCAACTTGCAGAGGGCGCCGCTTGGCTGCAAATGAGTTACGACGGTACGGGATCGCTCAATCACCATTAATTCCCTGTCGCTAAGTGAGCCATATTTAACCGACTCCCCTCCACTTTTACTACAGACATAATACCGCACTGATGAGTGCGGTTTTTTATACTCGAATAATGGCTCAGCATGCCAGAAAAAATTACATTTTGTCGGTAAAAAAGACCGACCTAAAGGAAAATGCCAAGGTATAAAAACGCCAGAAAAAACAATTAAACCATTAAAAATCATAATTTTAAAAACATTGGCACGATTGGCGCATTACCTAGCTTCGAGAAAACAACGGAGGATATGATTATGAAAACTACAACAGCATCAGTACTAGTGGCTTTACTTGTCGGTTCAATCAGTTTAAATGTGGCCGCCGCCCAAGATTGGAAAGGCGGAACCAAGGATGCGTGGATCGATGGAAAAGCAGAAACCACTTTACTGCTCAACACGAATCTCAATTCCTTCGACATCATTACAGATGTCAAAGATGGTAAAGTGACGTTAACAGGTAAAGTGGAAAGCAGTGTGGATAAAGCCCTCGCCACAGAGCTCATCAAGAGCTTAGATGGGGTGAAAGATGTCGATAACCAACTCACTGTGATGAATGAAAAAGAAGGCACCAGTGAAGTTGTTGCCACCTTAACTGACTCTAAAGTTGCCACTGTCATCAAAACGCGTTTACTGTTTTCAACTGACGTATCCGGCACCCAAATTAATGTGGATGTTGCCAATGGCATAGTGACATTGAAAGGTGAAGTTGCCAGCGATGCCGAACGTCAACTAGCACTGAAAATTGCCGAAAATACCGACGATGTGAAAAAGGTCGTTGATAAAATTAAAGTTGTTAAAAAAGTGTCTTAACTCTCGCGACAACGGCATTTTTTAAATTAAACGTATTTTAAGTAACAGCACGCCGATCTAGACTCAAGGTTCGATAGTGCTTTATGAAAAAAGAATCAAAAAAACCAGCCTCAGCTGGTTTTTTTATGTCCATTTTCAGACTCAATCGAAAAGACTTACTCACTTAAATTAAGAGGAGTGAATTAAGATGACTCGAATGATCATAAAGGAGAAGAGTTACAGAAAACTGAGCTAAAACGCAGGCGTTACTCAAGCTTCAAAGCCAAACTAAGCTTCAAAGTCAAACTAAGCTTCAAAGCCAAACTGGAATGCATAAAAATGTTGGCCATTCTCAATATTGATGGTCATAGTGCCAGTTAACCCCAGCAACTCCCCCGCCCCAGAATGGGGTATCACTTCTAAGATCAGACGATTTTGTCCATCGGTCATAATGCCAAAATGTTGTAATACAAAACTGCCCTGCTTACCGCACAAATTACCAACCACTTGTTCAATGGCCACATAGCCAGCTGAGCCCTTGACTGACGTCATAGCACTGAGCATTTCCCCTTTGCTGCGACCCTCAAGCTCACCATAAAAGGTTTTATCTAAGCCCATACGTCCTAACGTCACACCACCAATACCAGTAGCATAGGGGCTATCAGGAGTGAGCTTAACATCAAATTTCCCAGTGATTTTGCTAACTTGCATGACACTCTCCTTGTCGAAATCTTATGCTGACCTATTACCTGCTAACGCTTGCTATTGAAGCAAACATCACCCACTGACCGAAAAACAACTTAGCATAAGCCTGCGTAGATCCATAATGGCATTTACACGCTACTTATGTATGCTGGTCTCACTCACTACCATCTCTATGGTTTTGACTATTTCAGGGCTTTCAGACATGGGTTGGTCAGACGCTCTATCGCGATAAGTCACAGCAATTTTGAATGGGGCTTCGAAAGGATAAACAGGTTCAATACTATCAACTTCGATTCGATCGCCAAGCATGACACTGCCTAAGTGTTTCAAGCTATTGTGTTTAAAATCCAGATTAAACAATCCAAGATACCAAAATACGCCTGAACCTTGAGTCGTCACAATAAAGGGCGCCACAAAGGGCATAGTTTGCATTTTAGGATCATCTTGAATCGGTGCGTCACTTTGGGTGTCCGGCTCTAGAGCTGGATCGAAATTTAACGGTGTAATGCGTAAGTAATCAAGTAATGCTCGACCTTTTACCTCACCATCTTGGTAGTCGCCCATAGCAAACTCTGTTTGTTTGATCTTAATAAAATGAGTCAATGCAACGGACTTGCCGCCCTCAGGCAGCGTTATTTCAACAGGATTGGCGGTATTTAAGCTAAAGAGTTTGAGCATCACTTCCGATGCATTCGCCACAGGCTTTACCTCAAAAGGTGTCACAGTTTCGATCTCATTCGCCTGAGCCTGAGTTTTTTCATGCGCCATGGCTTCATCGTATTGCATCACCTGTCCATCTTCCATCACCATATAAATATCATCATTGGTCATGTTGAAACGGTAAATACCCGCAGCAAGTAAGGCTAATACCACTAAGGTTGCCGCTATGGTTAATTTTACAAACGTACTCATCTTCTCTCCCCAATCGCGCTCGTTATGCGCTACTTTTCTAACACCGATAAACTTCAAATCAATGTCGGAGCAGTATTACAGATACTGAGTTAAAGCGAAGTGGGTAAAGTGTAAAAAATGCCGCTATTTTGAATTTTGTCAGGCTAAGTTCAGCAACATGCCTTTTACTCGACAAATATGATGGGCCGAGTAAATACTCAGCCCAATACATCACTACTTTTCGTTTTTCCACAAGGCTGGGGTTTGGTTCGGTTGCCAATTGCTTTGGGAGAAATGTGCTTGCACTAGGGAATAGATTTTATCTTGATAGGACACAAACTCAGGTAGTTGATAATTATGCTGCTCCTGCCAAGCAGGGGCATAGTTATCTAGCGTATCAAAACGATACCCTTGACGTTGAGCTTCTTCAACAAAACGCTTAATTTTAGGCAAGTTGATGGTTGCACCTTGTCCGCGGTGAGCATTCTCAAACAGGAAGTCGTGGGTCAAGATAACCACTTTCCCGTTATGTAAACCATCACTACAATCTAAGTTCTGCGTACGACTGTTAAGCGGATTCATCGTCGTTCCTGCGCAGGTGTTAATCACTTGATTGACTTTTGCCACCAGCTCAACCCCATCGGCCATGGATTCAGCAGGAAAAGCAACCCCCCAATCCTCTGGTCCCCAGTCTAGATCCCAGCCAAATATTTTATAGTCACTCTCAGCGAGCATGTTTTGAATTTGCACCGCAACTTGCGAACTGTTGGTCGAGGTTTCTGCGGTACAAGCAAAAGCGGGGTCCCAAGGCGGCACTGTATCGGATGTCGCACACAAGCCGTCGCCTTTGAGTTTACTGGTCACTCGCCAACCATTGGTGTAAGGCAAACGTGCCAACTTAGTCATCTTGTTATTGGGATAACTGGCGGCATTAGGAATAAGTTCAACCACTTTGGCCGTGTTCGTCACAAAATAGGTGAAATCGGTGGCCGCATCTTGATAGGATTTTACAGGCCAGAGTCCAACTTGATTACAATATGCCGCCCCAGATTGCACGCCATCAGTGCAGTTATGCAGCATATGATCGTAACTGTGGTTTGCCAGAATATGACCATCGTCTAGCAAACGTTGTAGGGCGACAGCCGCTAATGCCTCGTTTTCATCTCCTTCGCCATACATATGAAACGCATTAATAAAGAACGTCGCCTTAATATTGGCATCCTTTAACGCATCTAACAGCCCTAAGGTCGCGTCAATTGGACCATCATCAAAGGTAAGGTAAATGGTTTTATCGCTGGCGTAGGCCGCACTTAAGCCAGTACTCAAGCTCGCAACACAAAGCCCAACTGCAACGGCTATCGATTTCAGTTTCATGATTTCATCCTATAAATAATGTTTAAAGATGAATAAGTTAGTTCTCTTTACGCACTGGTTAATTCATAACCTGTAGACAGCGAGTTCACTCATCCGTTTAGCTTATCTATAGTGAGTAATCCCGCCGGCATTAGTTATACCATCCTAGCAACAAGCCATACTTTTCTACGCTAAGTCGATAAATCCTGCCTTTGCACCCAGTTAACCATCCCCTTCAAAGACAATAGAAAAATACCAATCCTAGTGTGAAAAGTACCGCATCAACAATTCGATAACAGGTAAGTTAACTGGAGAAAAAAACAACATAAAAGCACTACAGGGATGCAATAACATGTCAGAAGGTCAACTATTTAAGAGCTCTTTGCTCGCATTATGTATCGCTAACGCCTTGTTCGGGATGAGCTCAACCGCAGTCGCGGCGGAGCAACAAGAGGCAACTGCAGAAAATATTGAGGTAATCCAAGTACGCGGCATACGTCGCTCGATTGAAGCCTCTATGAATACCAAACGCTTCGCCGACTCCACGGTCGATGCCATCACCTCGGAAGATATCGGTAAGTTTCCCGATAAAAACATTGGTGATGCGCTGCAGCGAATTTCTGGGGTGACGGTCGATAGACAATACGGTGAAGTGAGCGGAGTCACCATTCGCGGTACAGCGCCAGAACAGAGTCGTATTTTGCTGAACGGTCAAACCGTTGCGAGTACCTCTTGGTATGATCTTGGTCCTGCCACTCGTACCTTCAACATGGAATTATTGTCAGCCGAGCAAGTCAGTGCGGTTGAAGTCCACAAAACGCCAACCGCTAGCCTTGAAGAAGGTGCGCTAGGCGGCACTGTCGATCTCAAAACCCGTAAGCCCTTAGATCTCGATGCTCACACTTATCAAGTGGCGGGTGAGTTGAGCCAAAGCAGCCTGTACGATGAAACAGATCCAAGTGGATCTTTCGTCGGAAGTTGGAAAAATGACGATGAAAAATTTGGTATTTTAGGCGCTTACTCAGTAGAAAAACTCACCAGTGGTCGGCATGTATTAGAATCGCTCAGCGGTTACTATGAGTACTTTTCCGCTGATCCTGCACAAAACCAAGAATCAACTGTAGGGGCGTGGGGGATTGGCTCACAAGCATTTAGAGCCGAACGTGAAAGGACCAGTGCCCAAGTTACACTGCAATTTGCACCGACTGAAAAAACAGAGTTCACCTTAGATTACTTTAATTTTGAACTCGATATCCCCCACGTAAACCATAACTTCTTAACCGTTGGCGCCCGCGGTTCGGGCTCCACCAACGTAGTAAATAACGCCCAAGGCGGCACGGCATCGGCAACGATTCTGCCAGCGTATGCGTCGATTATTTATAACCCTGTGGTACGCCACGCGGTTAATATGAAGTCTGACGTACTCAACTTAACCGGAAAATATGTCGGGGACAGTTTCACCCTTAGCGGCGTCATTGGCCAATCGACCTCAGATGGCGGCACCCAAGGCGGCTCATCTTCTTGGTGGATCCCTGCGACGGACCAAGGCGGCAAAATTGGCGATCCCGCCTTCCCTAATGGTCAAGGCAGTGTCGATGGTGGCTTTAGTTACGATGCCACAGGTCCCTATCAAGTGGTGCTCACGAGCCTAGATGCCAACGATGCTAGCCAGTTCAAGCATGCGCAGGAAGCCAACTACGAAACCACAGTGCAAGATCATAAAGTCACCTACGCACAGTCTGACTTCGAATATCAACTCGATCATGATTTTATTAATAAAATTGCGGTCGGGATTAAGTACAACACCAGTGATTTCGAGCGTAATGCCTTCAACCGTAACCCCGCAGAAATCTTAGGTTTTGTGCCCAATGGCAACCTAGCCAACTGGAGCGATGGCGTACTGTCTGGCCTGCATTCCCAGAGCGGCGGCAATGTGCTCGACTCCTATGCCAAGTTAGATGAAGACAAATGGTGGGCGTTTATCAGCGAGAAATACGCCAATGGCGAGTTAGTGGAAGTCGCCGATCTCGGTAACACCTTCACTGTCGAAGAGGATATGTTGGCCCTGTACGCCCAAGCGGATTTCAGCGGCGAATTCTACCGTGGTAACTTTGGCGTGCGCTACGTTAACACTGACCAAACTTCAACCGGTTTTGCCGATGGCAAACCCTACAATGAATCCGTTAATTACGATAATTGGTTACCGAGTATCAACGTCGCCTTCGATCTGCAAGAAGATTTAATCCTACGCGCCTCGGCCTCTGCTGTGATGGCACGTAACAACTACAGCGATCTTAAACCTGGGTTAGCGATAGCGAAAAACTTTGGTACTGCGACCGGCGGTAATCCAAATTTAAAACCCTATAAGGCGAATCAAGCCGATCTTGGCATCGAATGGTACTTCACTGAATCTTCTATGCTGTCGGCGGCCTTGTTCTACAAAGATATTGATAACGTAGTGTTTGTCACTGAGTCGACTCAGTACATTGAAGGTTGCGGCGCGTCAGAATCCGAGTGGGATAAATGCCGTGTCACAGCCCCAGCCAACGGCGGTAGCGGCTCAGTGACTGGGCTTGAAATCCAGCTACAACATAACTTTGAAAGCGGTTTTGGCTTCTTAACCAACTACACCTATGTGGACAGTAAGAGCACTCGCCCCGATGGCACCGAGCAGATGATTGAAGGCGTATCAGAAAACTCCTTCAACGGCTCACTCTTCTACGAAGATGATCTGTTCAGCGCCCGTATCGCCTATAACTGGCGTTCAGAATACTTAGGCGTAGGTAATATTCAAAACGTGTTAAACGACAGCTATCAACAAGTGGATGCCTCGATTATTTGGCATGCAATGGAGAACTTAGATATCTCACTCGAAGGGGTTAACTTAACCAATGAAGTGGTGCAATCCTATGATGTTAAATACGGATTAACCCAAAACACCATCGAATTTGGTTCACGCTATTTCGTCGGTGCTAGCTACAAATTTTAAACTTGAGTCACACCATAGCCGACCTTAGGGTCGGCTTTTTGCGTTGATAATGCAGAGGTATAAACCATGAAAGTGAAGCAAGCAATCAGAAAAATCATTATCTTAGGTGGCGGCACCGCAGGTTGGATGGCAGCGGCTGCCCTCGCGAATAACCCCGTATTTGCCGCCATTGAGCTCTGTTTAGTGGAATCGGACAACATAGGCACCATAGGCGTTGGTGAAGGTTCAACGCCACACTTGAAACGCTTTATGGACAACTTAGGCATTAGCGAAAAAGATTGGATGGAACAATGCCACGCCAGCTATAAAACTGGCATCGATTTCATCAACTGGAATGGGGATGGGCAGCAATATTTTCACCCCTTCTATTGTCAAATGGATGTGAAACCCGCTGAAGTTTTCTTTATCAACGCCAATGCAAGACGCCGCGGTCATGGCAGTGCCGTTAAACCCGATGCGTTTTTCTCGAGTGGTGTATTGGCGAAACGCAATCTCAGCCCAAGGCCGAATAAAGCATTGCCCTACGCTAACGAATACGGCTATCACTTCGATGCCACTGAACTTGCCAACTACTTAAAAGAATACGCTTGCCAACGCGGCGTAAAACACCTCATCGGCGATGTCATTGAAGTTTCAACAACCCAAAACCAACATATAGACGCCTTAATGCTGGCGAATGGCGAACGACTTAACGCCGACTTTTTTATCGATGCCAGCGGCTTTAGCGCTAAGTTAATTCATAAAACCCTAGGCGTACCCTTTCAATCCTTCGCCAATGAACTGCTCAACGACAGCGCCGTCACTGTTCCTGTTCCTGCATTAATGGACTCCACTCAAACACAGCAAGCCAAGTTCCATACCCGCGCCACGGCGCTCAGTGCGGGCTGGCTATGGCAAATCCCCCTCACCCACAGGCTTGGCAATGGCTATGTTTATAGCAGTCGCCACCTCAGTGCCAATGCCGCAGCCAAGGAATTATTGCACAGTGTTAATCTGCCTGAATCAACCCAAGTTCGGTTTCTCAAGATGCGGGTCGGTGTCAGTGACAAGGCTTGGCACAACAATGTGCTGGCGATAGGACTTGCGCAAAGTTTTATCGAACCACTCGAAGCCACGTCGATCATGATGACCCAATTCACCCTTGAAAAATTTATGTCGTTATTCGAGCGCTATCAATTGAATAAGCAGGCAGAGACCTTAAGTCGGCAAACACTCAATCAGGCAGTCATGCAGTTAGTGCTCGGCATAAAGGATTATATTCAGGCACATTATGTCACCAGCCAGCGCAGCGAACCCTATTGGTTGGCGGCGAGAAAAGTCACCATTTCCCAAAGGCTGACGCAACTATTGCAAGCTTGGTATCAAGGGGAAGACTTTGATTTACTGCTTTACCAATACGATCAGCAACTCGCCTACTTTCGCCCTTCTTGGTATGCGCTGTTAGCGGGAATGGATTACCGCGACCCAAAACTGAAGCGCCCATTTGAGCCGATTTCAACGGAGATCACGGCGCAAGCGATACGCTACAGCCAAACCTTAGTGGAGCAGTATTTTCAGCCTAAGCATCCGTGATAAGAATGGTTAAATTGCCCTTTGTTTACTGCTAAAGCACTGACGAAAGCGACTCGGCGTGACACCTTTAAATTGAATAAAACGCCGATTAAAATTGGATAAGTTGTTGAAACCACACTGATCGCTGATGGTTGATATCGGACTTTGATTTGACAGCAGTAACTTGCACGCCTTAGCTATCCTGAGTTGATTGATAAACTCAGTTAAGGTTTTCTCGGTGCGTTTTTTAAAGAATCGATGGAAATGATTGGTGCTCATGTGCGCTAACTTTGCCAAATCCTGTGCCGACAAGGCCTGAGTGTAATTGTCATAGATATGCTCGATCACTTTATCGAGTTTTTTCACGGTAAAGTCGAGTTTACTACCGTGGGTAAACAAGGTGCTCGACAAGAGCTCTTGCTGACTATCCTGTTGTAATAACGCTAATAATTCCAATAACAAAATATAGCGTCTAAAAGGATTGGCCGTCTCCATCGCGATAAACACACTATGGGCCTTACGCGCCGTTTCCTCACTAAACAACACACCTCGTTTGGCATGGGTCAAAAGTGAATGCAAAGACGCTAACTCACGTTGCTCATTCACAATTTGGTGTAGCCAGACCGCTGGAATTTGTGCCACATAAACGACTTCCTGCACCCTCGCATTCGAAGTGCCGTCTTTTAGCGCGTTGCCATTTGATATCTCGTCAGTTGAAACACCAAGGTTCGCCTCGGATTGCCAGCCGTGGGGCATATCTGGGCCTATGATCACTAAATCATAATCGCCATAACGGGCAATATGATCGCCCACATAACGCATACCATAACTGTTGAGGGTTAAGCAGATTTCGTACTCGGGGTGATAATGCCAGTTGAGATCCATGTGCTCCCATTCATAACGAAAGTAACGCCAAGAACTGTTTTCATCGGGGATCACTTTTTCACACAGAGGTTTCATCCATTAAACTCCAATTGCTCATTCCTTTACCTAAGCTTCAATCAGCTCTTATAGTTCAACGCCATTCACTCAAGCTAGCCGTTATGCCATCCTGTTAAATTATTCAATTACTTAGACCTTATTTTTAATGCCAGCTATGGCCTATTTGAGCCGAGAAAGAGCAGTGCCACGCGCACTATTGTCTATAGCAAGCCAGCCTCACAGTGATACTCAACTATGCTACTCCGATACTATTCTATCCAATGTTAATTAAAGGTAACTATTTTACAAGTAAACACTTTATCAGCAGAGGCTAAAACACGGTTTTACCTATGCCCATCCGCAGCAGCTATCTGCTGCCCACTATCTACAGCAAGTATTTACATCACCTGATGTAATTCAGCCCAATCAGCGCGAACACAATTTGACTATGTGAGAATAGTATTGACAGAGGTGCCATTCGTATCACCACCAAGGCGAGCGTCAAGCCACAATGAATTTCACTTAATTCAATTGGCTAAGCACATGAAACACAAACTCATCATTCTGTTTGTCCTCTGCACTTTCTTTGTGATTTCCTTGATGACCAACAGCATGGGGCCGATTTTCCCTGCGTTAATTGATAGTTATGCTATCGGCCTGACGCTGGCGGGGTTATTTCCCTTTGCGTTTTTTATCGCCTACGGAGTGACATCGATTCCTGCGGGGATTTTAGTAGACAAGTACGGTGAAAAGCGGGTGATCATTTTAGCCTTTAGCCTGGCGTTTATCGGCGCTGTCACTTTTGTGTGTTTCCCTACCTTTAGCATCGCTATGTTTAGCCTGTTTTGTATTGGCACTGGCATGAGCTTATTGCAGGTGGCAGTGAATCCCTTATTGCGACAAGCTGCGGGGCCAGAGCATTTTGCCTTTTTCTCCGTACTGGCCCAACTTGCCTTTGGCGGCGCAGCGACCTTAGCGCCGCTGGTGTATCAGCATTTTGTCGCCTTAGATCAAGCCAATGCAGCATCCGCCAACTATGTGCAACAGCTATTGCCAGAGAACATGAGTTGGCTCGCCATGTATTGGTTATTCGCCGTGGTCGCGCTCACCATGGTACTCTTTGCCAGCCTAGTGAAGATGCCCAAAGTGAATAAACTGGCAGATGAGTCGGCAGGTGCCCTCGAGACCCATTTACGCCTTTTCAAAGATAAAACCGTTTTGAAATTCTTCTTCGCTATCGCCGCCTACGTCGCACTTGAGCAAGGGCTTGCTAACAGTATCTCAGTCTTTTTGTCGCAATATCATGGCCTTGATACCTTAAGTGTCGGCGCCAATGTGGTTAGCGATTTTTGGTTTTACATGACGCTCGGCTGCCTACTCGGTTTACTGCTACTTAAACTTATCGACAGTCAGATCTTGCTGCTCAGTTTTTCCCTTAGTTCACTGGTTTGTTTTCTGGTGGCGATTTGGGGACCGAGCCAACTAACATTAATTTGTTTCCCATTGGTTGGCTTTTTCATTTCTATCATGTGGTCGGTGATCTTCTCGTTGGCGCTCAATTCGCGCACTCAAGATCATGGGTCATTCGCCGGCATTCTCTGTACTGGCATTATCGGCGGCGCGTTTATCTCGCCGATCATTGGTGTTATCAGCGAGCTATCCGGCGAGTTACGGCTCGGGATGTTAGTGCTGTTAATCCCTATGGCTTACATAGGTTATGTGGCCCTAACGGCTCGTCCCTTGATTAAAAACACTACCCTGTTCTCAGCGAAAGCGGCATCAAAGGATGCCGTTCCTATGGCAACAAACAACACGAGAGGCAACAAGCTATTATGAGCGTCCTATGTTTAGATCTTGGGGGAACTAAACTGATGTTGGCACAGGTGGAAGGTAAAACCTTACTCGACACTTGGCGGTATCCTGTTCCCGCCGATGGCAATTTCGAACAGTTATTCGATTTCCTCGTGACCTGTATCCACAGCCACCTCACGCCTGAAACCAATGGAGTTTCCATCGGGGTGCCCGGTATGGTGGATATGCACAGCGGCACTTTACTCGAAGTGCTCAACATCCCAGCACTAACGGCAACGCGGTTAGCCCAGCAACTGCAAAATACCTTTGAAATGGATGTTGTTGTGAATAATGACGCTAACCTCTTTGCCCTTGGCGAAGCTGTACTCAATCACAATCAAGACATGCTCGGGATTACCTTAGGCACTGGCGTAGGCGCTGGGGTGATTTTTAATGGTCAGCTGTATTCGGGTAAACATTGCGCCGCAGGTGAAATAGGTAGTTTGAGTTATCGTGATGGCATTATTGAGCACTACTGCTCGGGGCAATACTTCACCACTCATCATCACATGAGTGGCGAGCATTTGTACCAAAAAGCCTGTGAAGGTGACAGCCAAGCGCTACAAGCCTTCGCCCATTTTGGTGAACACTTGGCGCACATGATCGCCCAAACCTTACTGGTATACGATCCCAAAGATATCATCCTTGGCGGCTCAGTCAGCCAAAGCTTTCCCTTTTTTATTGAAGCGCTTAAACAGAAATTGCAAAGCTTAGTCTATGGCCCGCAACTGACAGACTTGACGATTTCAGCCAGCCAACATCACAATGCAGCCCTCATAGGTGCCGCGCAGTGGTTTTTACAACAAAAGGACTCAGCTAAGTGAAAGGACAAATAACACAGAAAGGGATAATAAAGTGGCAGAGGATTAAGACGGCCTTAGTCAGCGGCGTGATGGCAGTGCTTCCCGTGGCGTCGGTGCTTTCAATACTTGCGATGCCATCAGTACAGGCCGCCAATGCTGTGCAGGAGGCAAATCATGTCGCGCTGAATCAATTGGCCGATAAGCTCCAATTAAATTATCAGCTAACCGCTAGTTATCTTGAAACCTGTCCCGCTAAAGAAGCCCAATGCTATCGCTCCGCCATTGAGCTAACCCTGCCCACTCAGTTATCCAACGACAAGTTATCCAGCGAAGAGTTAAATCATGGCGACTGGCAAATTTATTTCAGCCAATTATCGCCCGTTTATTTCGTCGATGCGGGTGACTTTAGCATTGAGCATATCAATGGCGATTTACATAAAATCACTCCTAAAGCCAGCTTTAAGGGCTTCGTCGCCAATCAAGTTTATCGTATTGAGTTTTATAGCAAAGGTAGCCAAATCACCCGTTCCGAGTTTATGCCAAACTTCTTTGTCGCTATGGGCGATAAGGCGCAGATCATAAAGAGCACTCAAACAAGGCGCGATAAAGAAACAGGTTTAGCCGAGCAAGACTACCTGGCGCCCTTTAATGCAGAGAAACAATTCTTACTGGCAAAAAACGATGCAACCCCCTTTGCCGATGGCCAGTATTTAGCAGAGCAATATCAAGCCTTAGCCGCAGACAAAGCACCTGACATTAGCGGCAAACTTATCCCCACGCCACTTCATAGCCAAAGCCTAAACTCGGCGCCTTTATCCCTTGCTAAAGGTTATCGACTCACGGCTGCAACTGTCGATTTTAAGGGGCGGCAAGCGGCATTTGATTACCTCGATTCTTTAGGCTTTTCGGCCAAGGACAAAGGCACGCCGCTATTATTGCAACTCGATACTCAAACTCCTAAAGTCGCAAGCACTGAAGCCCATGATAGTGAAATTAAAAGCAGCGAAGCCTATCGGTTAACCATAACGACTGAGCAAATCAGTATTCGAGCGAGCAGTGAAGCGGGACTCTTTTATGGCCTACAGAGCCTAGCTGGGTTGATCAGTTTAAGTGACGATCAACTGGTCGCCATCGATATTCAAGACCAGCCTCGTTACGTCTTTCGCGGCCTGCATATCGATTTAGCTCGTAACTTTCACTCGCTCGATTTTATTAAACGCATTATCCCACAGCTCGCCGCCTATAAAATCAATAAGCTGCACTTGCACTTAGCCGACGATGAAGGCTGGCGTTTAGCCATCCCCGGCTTACCTGAACTGACCGATGTGGGTGCAAAACGCTGTTTCGATTTAACCGAGCAAACCTGTTTATTGCCACAACTGGGCAGTGGCATAGCGGACGTAAACCCCGTCGATGGCTACTTAACCGTGGCGCAATACCAAGCAATATTACAACTGGCTGATGCTCACCATATCGAAGTGATCCCTTCACTGGACATGCCGGGGCATTCACGCGCCGCAATAAAATCCATGGAGGCGCGTTATCACCATTACCTCGCCAAGGGAGACAAAGCTAAGGCGGAGGAGTTTTTACTGACTGAATTTGCAGATAAAACCCAATATTCGTCGATTCAGTATTACCACGACAACACACTCAATGTGTGTCTGCCGAGCACCTATCACTTTATCGATACTGTGATTGATGAAGTCAAAAAAATGCACCAAGCCGTAGGCATTCCTTTAGTGCATTACCACATAGGCGCCGATGAAACTGCGGGCGCTTGGGTAGAATCCCCTGCATGTATCGCAATGAAGCAACAAAAAGCCGATGAGTTAGCCGGACTGCATTCGCTCAATGGTTACTTTATTGAGCGCGTTGCTAACATGCTGGCGGAGAAAGGGATTATTGCCGCTGGTTGGAATGATGGCATGGGTGAAGTGCGCCCCGAAAACATGCCAGCCCAAGTGCAATCTAACGCTTGGTCGCAGATTTCAAACAACGGCCATCAAATCGCCCATAAGCAAGCAAATCTTGGCTGGAAGGTCGTTATCTCAACGCCAGAAGTCATCTATTTCGATTTCCCCTACGCTAGCCATCCAGATGAGCGCGGCAATCATTGGGCCTCGAGGGCAATAGACAGTTTTAAGGTGTTTAGCTTTATGCCCGACAACCTGCCCGCCCATGCCGAGCGCTGGCACAATAGCTTAAATCAGCCATTTGTGTCGGACGATAGCCACAGCCAGCTCAAACCGGGACACAGTTTTTACGGCTTGCAGGGGCATCTTTGGAGCGAAATGGTGCAATCGGACGAGCAAGCAGAATACATGTTATTCCCGCGCATGGTCGCCCTCGCCGAACGGGCATGGCATAAGGCGCCATGGGAATTAGCCTATGATTATCAAGGTAAAATCTATAGTCAGCAAACTCAACATTTCGCCCGCCAACTCAAGGGCCAAGCCGAGCAAGTCCTCAAACAGGATTGGCAAATTTTCACCGCGGTTTATGCCAATAAGGTACAACCTAAGTTAGCTAAAGCGGGAATTTTCTATCGCATATCACCGCCTGGGATACGTGTTGAAAATCAGCAGTTAGTGCTCAATAACTTATATCCCAATGCCGAGTTGGAATACCAACTCGACTCAGGACCTTGGCTAAGCTACCGCCAAGCTTTCAAGCTTAATGATGTCAAACACATCCGCGCCAGAGTCAAAGATGGCGCACGTTACTCTCGCCCATCGACTTGGCAAAGCTCCCTCTAATCGTTCATCGCACAATGTCGGCCATCACATGTGATGGCCGATACGTTAATTGACTATTAATACCACTGGTCGATGGGTTAAGCATAAGCTTACATTGAGGCTTTTCAATAACAGCGCAACTCAGGCTATAATCTCGCTATTCGCGATGACACTCTCGTGATAACACTTTATCAAGCCTAAGGATCTGCCAACCGATGACAACTGCTTCTACTAGCCCCTTTGCCGTGTTAAACCAAACCACAGCAACCTCGTTTAATGAACAGAAAAATCTGATTAAACGGGTATTTAAAGGTAAGCCAGTGCAATGTCCTAGCTGTAAACAGACACTTAAAGTCATATTGCCTGAGCAGGCAAAGGCAGAACAAGCCGCAGGAATTTACTGTGCTAAAGGCTGCACAGATATCGAACTCGATATGGAAGCCGTCGCGGGACTCTAATCATTCCAGAGCCAACCCACACTGGCATTAGCTTCACATCGACGGCCAAGCGACGATTACAACAGTCCCCTGTGATTAGCCGTTATAAAATATAATATCTCTCTAATTATCAATGAGATTATTTAAACTGATCACGGTAATTGCTTAAGCTGCCCACGAAAATAGTGTCGATAATAGCCCACCAAATTACTGCCAATAAAGAGTACCTCCATTAACACTGCCACAGGCGATCCCACTAAGGCATTGTGAACGAGCCAAAAACTGGTTCCGACTATCATAAGCAGCCTGAGATCTTTATCCCTTTGACAGAATGCGGCGCGGGTTTGAAACAAGATGCCTATACAACTGATCACAGTCGTTACCCCATTAAAGGTCACAATGCTCATCACAAGTGCAGCAATAGAGAAACACCATAGGGCTACTTTTGAGGTGGTAAAAATACTGGTGAGATAACGCACTGTGGCTATGCCCATTAAGCCTGCGGCAGTCCATTGCTCCAGCAAACAAAAATGAATTGAAATCAAGATGCCAGACACAAAAAGGCAGGCGACTATCCGCTCCCGCGCTTTAAATTGAAACGAAATCAGATCGAAGATAATGGCTATCGCCACCAAAATTTGAGACAAAGTAAACGCAGTCAACTTATTAAGCTCCTTCGCTTTAAGCAATAATGCGCACTCCGATTGAAAGCCTTATAGACTTGAGCGCGCAACTTAAGGCGCAGCATCATGGGAATCGCGCTTTAGCGCATTAACTTAAGTTAACTGGGAGCAAAAACCATTAAAGAGAGTCTTGAAGTCGTCTACGCATACGCGACAAACTGATTGCCGTAATGCCAATATAATTAGCTAGCTGACCTTGGCTTAACCGCTCAAGCCAAAGTGGTGAATGTTCGCGTAAATACAGATAACGTTGCTCAGGTGTGTGCAGCAGTAAAAAGGCTTCCTTTTGTTCTTTATACAATAATTGCTGTTTAAGTAACCCAAGTTGCACTGACTGCAGCGAAGTATCATCCAACACAGATAACGGCATTTGGATAAGTTTACAGGCGCTTAAGGCTTCTAATTGGTAACGAGCGGGAATTTGCTTAAGCCAACTGACATACAAAAAACACAGTTCACCCTCGAAATAAAACTCTTTACAGCGCTCTATGCCCTCCTGAGTATAATGGCAAGCGCGCACGATACCATCCACAACAAAATATGCTTGTGACTGCTCATTTCCTTGGCCAAGAAGCACCTCTCCCGCCGGCACGTTCAACGCTTTAAACTGTGGTAAGTAACGTTCAACAGCAGCTTGACTCGCCCCTAACGCAATCAAATATTGTTGCAGTGGCTGGCAAGTTGACACTTGTAATACAGCAATCTTTTTTAAATCATCAGGTTCAATCATGCGAGCAACTCAGCGATTTATCACTAAACACTTAACCATTGCCATTCGAGCAAAGGTTCAGCACTCGCTTGCAGGCCACGGCTCAGCGTGACGTTAAATACACTTTTAGCGGGAATGCTTCCCACGCCTTTAGGCGTGCCTGTCATTACAATATCGCCCTCATCTAGACTGATAAAGGCTTGCAGCTCAGATAATATAGTCTGAGGTTTGTAGATCATTAAATCGATATGCCCCTCTTGCACCAAGTTATCGTTGATACTCAATGTGAAATGCAGCTGTGCCTCTGCATCATCAATCGCCACAAACGGACTGAATAACGCAGCACCATCAAAGGCTTTTGCTCGCTCCCAAGGCAATCCCTTAGCTTTTAACTTAGTTTGCAAATCACGTTTTGTGAGATCTAAACCGACGGCGACGCTACTGAAACGGCCATTTTGAAACATAAAACACAGCTCGGTTTCATAATGCAAGGTTTCCCCTTGATGCTCAGAATAAAGCACAGTCGAAATGGCCGAATTGGGCTTTAAAAATACCACCATATCCTCGGGAATTTCGTTACCTAATTCATGGATATGCTCAACATAGTTACGCCCAATGCAGAGAATTTTTGTCGGTACGATAAGGTTTTCACCTAACACGACTGATTTCATCTTTAATCCTTTTCAAGATAGGGTTGAGATTATTTTAAATAATAAAACCAATTAGTTAACCTAAATTAAATCTAAACGTTCAATTGAACTAATCACTGTACTTATGACGAACTCTGCTACACTTAAATCAATATTTCAACGAAAACAGCGATCTAACCATTAATAAACCCATTTTACATGGACAGTCATAGAAGAGGTTTTCGCACTATGTTAACGCTTACCATAAAACAAAAAATCATCTTTAGTTTTAGTGCAATTGGCGCGCTGCTCATCGCTGGTAGTAGCTTTTTCTACTATTCACTCTCCCAAGTGCAAACCGCCTATCAAAATATTGAAACCTTAGCCGTACCCGTGCAAAAGCAGAGTAATAGCTTACAACTAGTGCTATTAAAAATGTCACGCCTTGCCACCCTAGCCCATAGTCAGCAAGACACTGCCGCCTTAACCAAAAGTCAGCAAGCATTTACCGCGCTGCAGAAGAAATATCAAAGTATCGAAAATGAGTTAATTGAGCGAGTTGCAGATCAACCTAAGATGCAAACATCCCTAAACGAAGCGCAGGCAAGATACCAAGCCTATTTGCAGCAAAGCCAAGCCATGTTTAGCGCTAAACTCGCCAATGAACAAGCAAAACGGCAGTACCTGCAACTCTTTGAGCGCTTTAACCATGCCAAGACCAACGCCAGTAATGCGATGATTGATCTCGAAACTCTTTCCATCCCCGATAATCCCACTTTACTCGAAGAAATTGTCGGCACAGGTACTCGCATTGACGACATGCTCTATACGCTAGCCAACACTATGGGGGAACTGATCCACACTCAAAGTTTGGATATTATTCAATCGCACCAACAGGATGTCGGTATTTTACTGGGGAACCTCACCACTAACTTTACCTTTTTAAAACAACAAACTGATGGGCTTGATACCTTAGGATTACTGCAAATATTCGAGCAAGAATATGCGATTATCAATACCTTACTCGCAGCGCCTGCCGAACTTTATAAAGTGCAACAAGCCGTAGTTGAGGCACAACGACAAGCAGAGCAACATTACCTCGATGCCGATAAAGAGTTTAATGCGAATAATCTCGCCTTAGATAAGTTAATCAACTTAGCCGACCGCCGATTTACCAGCCTGCAAACCATTGCCAGTAACGATATTCAACAGGGTCAAACCTTAGCGATTGTACTAGCACTGGTATTTATCATCATGGTGAGCTTTATCTCTTTCTTCACCTCCAAGGCCATGCTCAATCCCTTGGCCTTAGTGAACGGCGCACTCGCCAGTATCGCCCGAGGGGATTTATCTAAACGCATTCATAAACGTCATAACGATGAATTTGGTGCCCTAATCGATAACATGAATACCTTGAGTGACGATCTTGCCAAGCTGTTAACCAATATCAGCCAAAATGCCCATTCATTGGACAGCTCTGCCACCCAAACCAATGAGCAAGGCCAGCGCATCGCCAATGCCGCAACGGCGCAAATCAGTCGAGTCGATGAAACGAAAGCCTTGGCAGAACAGATGTTTACTAGCTCAAATCTAGTGACAGAACAGGCCAGTGAGTCGGCGAGACAAATCAGTCAAGCTTCGAAATACGGTAATCAAGTGAAGCAAATTGCCGATGATAATCGCAATAAAATTGCCGAACTGAGCGCCCGTTTAAGTAGCTCAGTTGAAGTCATGTCTCGCTTGAGCATTCAAAGCGATAATATTGGCAGCATTTTAACCACCATTAGCAGCATTGCCGAACAAACCAATTTGCTGGCACTGAATGCCGCCATTGAAGCCGCCAGAGCGGGGGAACATGGTCGTGGTTTTGCCGTCGTGGCCGATGAAGTGCGATCACTTGCCTCACGCACCCAAGCCGCCACCGCCGAAATTCAAACCATGATCACGGCCCTGCAAAAAGAAACGTCCACGGCAGCCGATGCGATTACTACGGGGCAAAATCAAGCAAATGAGTGTGTCGGACAAAGCCAAACCCTGCAGGATGCTATCGCTCACATAGAAAGCACCTTACATACCCTCAATAAAATGAGTCTAGAGATCACCCACGCCGCCCACGAGCAGTTAAATTACAGCCAGCGGATTGAGTCGAGCATGAGTGAGGCGGCACAATCTGCAGACCAAAATGCCAATGAAGCTATGGACATGGCCAAACGCAGCAACGAAGTCACTCTGCTTGCCCATTCACTCACCAGCTCAGTGGAGCGGTTTAAACTGTAGAGGTGATGGGACCTAGATTCTAGGCATATTCCATCAGGAATTCATCGAGCTGTTCGTTGGCAATTTCAATCTCGTCACCTTCGAACTGGGCGATATGAAACATGCCCTCACCTTCGTTAGTCACAGGGATATTACTTATTCCTATGATAATACCGTCGGTTGGCGCGCGAATGGCCACACTGTCACCGCCGTGGGGGCTGACGATATGGGCAATGATATAACCCTTAGTCACCCGCTGGCCAAGTTTAAGCTTCATATTCACTAAACCATCGGATTCACTGCGAACCCAATAACTGCGAATAGCACTGACACTCGCGCCTTTGTTACTCACTCGCCCTTTAAGCATGTCTAAACTGCGCATCACATTGAGCACACCTTTGAGGCCAGATTTTATCGACAACTCGCTAAAACGTAACGCCTCTCCAGCCTCATATAAAATGCAAGGAATGCCCTGTTGATTAGCATAACCTCGCATAGAAACACTGCGCGCTTTAGAATGCATAATAAGCGGTGCACCAAAGGCATTCGCCATGGCGAGCATAGTCTCATCATTAGTATCACAGCGAATTTGCGGCAAATTATCCCTATGGACGGCCCCAGTATGTAAATCAATCACATGGGTTGCATGAACTAATAACTGAGTGGCAAACAGATTAGCTAAACGGCTTGCGAGGGCCCCTTTGCTAGAACCAGGAAAGCAACGATTTAAATCACGACGATCGGGTAAATAACGGGATTGCTGAATAAAACCAAACACATTCACTATTGGCACCACAATTAACGTGCCCGTCAGATTCTTTGGATTCACTCTGGCTAATAAACGCCGACAAATTTCGATACCATTGAGTTCATCCCCATGAATAGCGGCACAAACCAGTAAAGTCGGGCCAGGTTTGGCTCCGTGAAACACTTCCACATGAATATCGAGTTGCGTATCGGTATACAACTTAGCGGCTGGCAGCTTGATCCCTAATTGCGTCCCAGCTGTGACTCGTTTTCCCGCTAATTCAAATGCTTCACGTCTTTTTACCATGGCAACTCCCTTGTTCTATCAAATGTTATCCCGCGCGGTTGGCTCATGTTTACCGCATTTTTGCCAAAATGATCCGCTATTGCATATCAGCCTACTCTAAAGACTAAAGTGGGATTTTAAACGAATTATTGCGGCTCAAATTGGTTCAGCCAAGATTTTAAAATCTGCAGTAACACAGGCCTATCTTCAGCACTCACGCCCGCGAACAACGCACTTTGACATTGAATATGCTGAGGTAATGCCTTATCAATGAGCGACTTACCCTCAGCAGTTAACGAGACATGGACGGCGCGGCGATCTTCCTTACTGTGCTCCCGCTCAATCAGCCCCTTATTTTCGAGTCTGTCTAAACGACTGGTCATAGCGCCAGAACTTAGCATCATGCTCTGATAAAGTTGCGAAGGCGAGAGTGTGAACGGCTCTCCCGAGCGCCTTAACGTCGCGAGCACATCGAACTCCCCCTGACCTAAGCCAAATTCGGCGTGGCATTGCAGCAGTACCACTTCGATATATTTCGTTAAACGAGCGATTCGCCCGAGCACAGCCATAGGGATCAAATCCTCAGTAACCCCTTGCTGTTGCCACTGTTCAACAATTCTATCGAGGCCATCTTCTTTAGTATTCGAATCCGCTTTCTTTTTATCCGTAGAACTCGCGTTAGTATCCGCAGGACTGGCATTAGTTAGCGTCATTTTAGCTGTCATAGGTTTATCTCAATATAAAGATTCTTTACATCATTCTTTACATCTTAGTCATTTTCTCGCAGAATTAAAATATCTTTATATCAAGATACATCTGAAAGAGATTCTTTTTGAATTGTAGTGATGTGGTTTCAACCTACTGTTGTTGAAGGGAAATCATCATGAGTATGCTAAATGCTGCTACAAATCACTTTTTCAGCAAATCAAACTCAGCTTATTTTTGGAGACAATCCATGCGATCCCCCCTGACAGAGAAAGCGAATTTATTGCTGCTCGGACTCGCGTTCATCCTTATTGGTCTAAATCTACGACCCATTCTCGCCTCCGTTGGGCCTTTACTGCCCAGCATACAAAAGGATATCAGCTTAAGTTTTACCTTAGCATCTATGCTGACATTGCTGCCCGTGCTCGCCATGGGACTGGGCTGTTTTGCAGGCTTTAGTATCGCCAAACGTTTAGGATTCAATACCGTAATGACAGGATCATTGCTACTGCTGATCGCCGCTACTGCAATGCGATTCTGGACGATAGATGCCAATTGGCTTATCTGCTCGGCATTACTGGCAGGGGTCGCAATCGCCCTCATTCAAACCATAATGCCCGCCATGATTAAGCTTAATTTCGGTAAACGGGTGCCCTTAATGATGGGGCTTTACGTCACCGCCATTATGGGCGGCGCCGCATTAGCGGCGAGTAGCGCGCCTTTTATCGAGATGAACTTAGGTTGGCGCGCGGGTCTAGGTCATTGGACTTGGCTAGGCATATTCGCACTCGTGCTGTGGCTCCTGATTAAACATAAAGCCGCATTACCGAGCCAAGCAAAAGAGCAAGCTTTGCAACTTAACTTTTGGCGTTTTCGTCGCAGTTGGCTATTGGCGATATTTTTTGCATTAGGCACAAGTTGTTATGTCTGCGTACTTGCATGGTTAGCACCCTACGCGGTCGAGCTAGGTTATAGCCAAACTCAATCTGGATTAGTGTTAGGTTTTTTAACCAGCATGGAAGTGATCGCGGGCTTAGTGTTTCCTTGGCTTGCCAGCAAGTCGACGGATAGACGCGCCATCATAGCCCTACTCTGCTTGCTACAACTCATTGGCTTTATGGGACTGGCACTCGCCCCTCAAGTATCGCTATTTTTATGGGCGGGACTTGCAGGATTAGGTATTGGCGGGATTTTTCCACTCGGGCTGATTGTCACTATGGATCATCAACAGAATCCTATGTTAGCAGGTAAATTAACCGCCTTCGTGCAGGGTGTGGGATATACCATAGCGGCTATCTCGCCTTGGATTGCCGGATTAATTCGCGATAACTTCAACAGCTTTAACAGTGCTTGGTTATTACTCGGTGGCTTAAGTGTGATCGCGTGGATATTATCTTGGCAATTTAATCCGCAGGGCTATGCACGCCAATATCAAATCACCCGCTGCGTATCTTAACTACCTAACTCAACATAAAAAAACCGCCATGTCGGCTAACGATCATGGCGGTTTTTATTGTGTTGAGCTAAATAAATCGCGCTCACACTAAGCGAAACTTAAGACTTTTTAACGAAGCATGTCAGAATCACAATACGAGTACCGTTAACGCGGCCTTCGATATGCTCTGGGTTGTTGGTCAAAGCAATGTTACGCACAGCTGTGCCACGCTTAGCCACAAAGCTAGTGCCTTTCACGTTTAAGTCTTTGATGATGACCACAGTATCGCCCGCATTGAGCACTGCACCATTACTGTCTAACGTTGGCGTCGCATCGTCACCTGCTGCGGCAACTTCGGCATCACCCCACGCTTTTAAATCGTCTTCAAGATAAAGCATATCCAGCAAATCTTGCGCCCAGCTTTCGCCATTTAAGCGCTTAAGCATACGATATGACATCACTTGAACTGCCGGTACAGGACTCCACATGCTGTCGTTCAGACAACGCCAGTGGTTCATGTCCATGGTATCCGGTGCCGCAATTTGGCCACTGCAGGTTTCACAAATCATGATCTCATTGTCACGGCCATCGGAGGCTGGCAGATCATAAATAGAGAGTTCAAGCTCGCTGCCACACAGTTCACACTTGCCGCCACAGCGACTTAGCAATTCATTTTCAGTCATTTTTCTGTTCTATATGCCTAGTAAAACGCGGATTATGCCATAAACTGGCATTTTTCGGCAGGGGGCTGAGGCAATATAACCCTATTTTTTATGAGCTATATATGCCTAGTCCACACAGCCTTAGTGATTAGTCTTTAAAATTCATAGGCTAAACTCAAACGAACATCACGCCCAGCTGCGGGGATCCCATCGGAGAGAAACGGCACCACTTGCAGATCCGTAAGATTTTTTACCATCAAACGCACACTTAATCCCTTTAAGATGGCTTGAGGTTCATAGGCGAGATACACATTCTGTAGGAAATAATTCTCGCTGGGTGACTCGGCATTAAAGATATCACCGTGGGGAACATTGGTTTGCGCATCATACCAAGCACCCTGCCAAGCGATAGAAATGTCATCTGTGATATACATGCCTAAACGCAGACGAATATCGAGCGGGGCTATGTTAGCTAAATATTCATCGTCATCTTGGCTGTCTCTGAGTGACCCATTGTGCTGTCCTTGCAGCCATGAAACCGCAAGATCACTGAACACATCTTGATAGCGATATTGGGCTTCAAAATCGGCACCGTAAATATGGTAACCATCAAGATTTGTGTAACCACTTTGAATTAGCTGGGTTTTATCAGACTTAGCTCCGCGGCGCTGGGCAATATCATCGCGGCCTAGGTTGGCAAACAGAGTAAGCTGCGTCGTCAGCGCATCATCGTTGGCAAGCAGATGCTGGTGCTGCGTCATTAGGCCTAATTTGAAGGCATGTAAGCGTTCGACATCAATATCGCGACTCGTGCCGGTAATGCTGGCTTTAGCGTATTGCACGGCATAAATCTCATCCACCACAGGGGCTTGCAAGCTATAAGCGTAATCAAAGTTTAACCGAGCGTGATTTGTCAGTTGATAATCTATGCCTAATCTTGGTGAGAACCCCGAATGATGGGTTGAGCTATAATCATGGCCCGCAGCAATATCATTGTAATCTGGTGCAATATTTGGTCGACCTATGCTGTAGATAAAGTCATATCGCAGCGAGGGAGTCACAGTTAAGTCATTAGTAAGATGAATTGCATCGCGAATATAGGCAGCATAGGTATCTTGACGGCCTTCAGGTTGGTAGTAAGGTGTGTACCAGCCAAAGTTTTTCTCGGGATTTGTTTCATAACTTTTGTTAAACACTAACGAAGTGCGGTCAAGACTACGGTACTGTAATCCTGTGGTGATCTCATGATCGCCAATCAAGCTCAAGTTGTTGATATCAATGTAGTCACGTTTATAGTCTAGCCAAGATTCGTGACCGAAGTTGCCTACGGAAACCGTCATTTTCTCCCACGCGATATCGGGTCTTACCCAGTGGCGTGCATTCGCCGAATGGGAAATCACCACTTGGGTATCGATCAGGGGATTACTCGGCGAATAGCGATAATTAGCCGACCAAGTGTTATCTTCATAGGTGTTGTAGGCGGTTGTGGCATACAGAGCCTGCTCGTAGGAACCGTACTTTTTGATGTTGTAGTCTGAGATGGCAGGCATAGGGCCACGGCGATTAGCCCAAGGTTTGCGGCCCTCATCAAGATAATGGGTCACGCTCAAGGCTAATTGGTGATCGCCCTGCGCATAATCCATCTTACCTAGGTAGTTATCTTGCTCATAACCTGAATATTCAAACTCTTCACCATTGGCTAAAGTGACATCCCCCGCATCGCGACGCGTAAGATGCAGCAAGCCAGATAGATGTGAATTCACGCGGCCATAAACTGTCCCCGTATAACCCATAGCGTCATTATTGCTGGCGTAGCTGGTTTTGGCTCGCGCGCCAAGGGATTGATCATATTTAAGAAAATCATCAGCCGATTTAGTGACCACATACATGGCACCACCAAAACCGCCATTGCCCGAGCGCACGTCATGGGCGCCTTTGATCACTTCCACTCGTTTGATGAGGTCAGGATCGAGGAAAAATGAGCCGTAGCGATACTGCTCAAATCCCACCGGAGCATTATCCACATAAACGTTAAAATCTTCAGTCTCGCCAAAGCCCCAGATATTAATCCGCTCACCGCCACTGCGGGTACCGCCATCGATATGCGCCCCCGCCATATCATCGATCACTTCGGCGAAAGTTGTCGCCTGCATCTCCTCGATTTGTTCCATAGAAATAATCGCTTCACCGGGTTTAGCGACTGTGATGGCCCTGCGATATTGCTGCCCATGAACCTGCAGGATCTCAATCGGCTCAACCTTAGGCTCGCCCAATACCTCAGCGGCGTACAACGGCATTGAGGGCAATATACATAATCCCATAAGCGACAGATTTCTATTCGCTTTCCACTTATCACACTTAGGCAGGCAACCCATTCAACGTCATCCTATTAACAAACCAATCTAAAAATAGGGCGGCATTATAGGCACTAACGAACAAGATAAGAATAGTTCTCACTTAGCTTTACGTGTAAATAACCGACTTATTGAAAACAAGGTAGAAGCGGCACAATGCAAAAATTTAAGTGAAGATCTTGCCGAAGGATGGCAGTATTGGCACCCAACTTGACAGTCTTAACTATCGTGTTTTAACTATCGTGAGTAAGAACGGGCAGGCGATACGGAAGGATATGTCAGCAACTCACCTTGCTCCTCAATCGGCATTAATACTGCTTGTGCTCGGTTTATCTGCATTAATAAGGTTCCCTGATAATGGCCACTCTAACAACTAAAATCCCTATTGCGACTGGTGCAACGTTCAGCGCTGCGAGCCTGCAATTTTTAAATCAACTGGCACAAAACAACTCCCGCGACTGGTTTAAAGCCCATCAGGCGGAATACGAAGAAACAGTGCGAACGCCAGCGCTGCAGTTTATCGAGCAAATGCAGCCCAGTATTCTCGCCCTCTCACCTCGGCTGACTGCCGTACCAAAAAAAGTCGGCGGCAGCTTGATGCGTCCCCAGCGAGACAGCCGTTTTAGCAAAGATAAAACGCCCTATAAAACCAATGTTGGCATTCAATTTCGCTATTTTCAGGGCAAAGACGTGCATGCGCCGTAATGCCGTTCACTTAAGAGTGAACGGCATTTTTCTTTGGTCTAACCGGGAACTTGTTTTTGCTCATTTTAAGAACTCGTGGATATGCCCTTTCCCGTTTACCATCCAGCTTAAATTGCCGTGCATTTCGTTCTATATCCAATACGTCTCTCGGGACATTCCCCGGTGTTTGTGATGACAGTTGTGTCAACTTGAAGATGATATAACTCGCCGCATCTCGAAAACTCAGTTGATTGGGGTGGACCGA